>NZ_RHOA01000009.1 GCF_003946545.1 Levilactobacillus tangyuanensis | reverse complement strand
ACAGGATATCTGTTCTTGATGTTTTTTATTGTCCAAAAAATTTTGAGACAGTGGCTAACTTGATTCTAAAATGCGCGAATGAGTTGTTTGACCAAATGGTGAAACAACTTTTTGTTTGGAAAGACAAACAGCGACTCACTGCCAAACTGTCATTGGCAGTGAGTCGCTGTTTTAAATTCATTTTAACGGTGACGCGTTGACTACATCATGCCGCCCATTCCTGGGTTACCAGCTGGTGCAGCGGGTGCTGGGTTGTCGTCTGGCTTGTCAGCCACAACGGCTTCCGTCGTTAACAACAAAGCAGAAACAGAGGCAGCGTTTTGCAGAGCAGAACGGGTAACCTTGGTTGGGTCGGTGATCCCGGCCTTAACCATGTCTTCATACTTGTTGTCAGCAGCGTTGTAACCAACACCTGGCTTTTCGCCCTTCAAGTGTTCAACAACGACGGAGCCTTCGACCCCAGCGTTTTGAGCGATTTGACGAACGGGTTCTTCCAAGGCACGGAGAACGATGTTAACACCGGTCAATTCATCGCCTTCGGCTTCAACCTTGGCAACGTCACCAATGACGTTGATCAAGGCAGTCCCACCACCAGCAACGAAGCCTTCTTCAACAGCGGCACGCGTTGCGTTCAAGGCATCTTCGATCCGGTACTTGCGTTCCTTCAATTCAGTTTCGGTAGCGGCACCGACACGAACAACCGCAACCCCGCCGGCTAACTTAGCCAAACGTTCCTTCAGCTTGTCCTTGTCGAAGTCGGAAGTAGTTTCTTCGATTTGGCCCTTGATTTCAGCAACCCGGTCCGTGATTTGTTCCTTAGAGCCGGCGCCTTCAACAACGGTCGTATTGTCTTTCGTGACGTTAACCTTTTGAGCTTGACCCAATTGGTCAATCGTCGTGTCCTTCAAGTTAAGACCTAAGTCATCGGTAATGACAGTCCCACCAGTCAGAACGGCGATATCTTGTAGTTGGGCCTTACGACGGTCACCGAAGCCAGGAGCCTTAACGGCAACAACGTTGAAGGTCCCACGCATCTTGTTCAAGACCAAGGTTGGCAAAGCTTCACCAGTAATGTCATCGGCGATGATTAAGAGTGAACGACTTTGTTCAACAACGGATTGCAACAATGGCAAGATGTCTTGAATGTTGGCAATCTTCTTGTCGGTGATCAAGATGTAAGGGTTGTCCAAGTTAGCTTCCATCTTATCGTTATCGGTAACCATGTATTGTGACATGTAACCGCGATCGAATTGCATCCCTTCAACAACATCCAAGCTGGTATCAACACCACGGGATTCTTCAATAGTAATAACCCCGTCATTACCAACCTTTTCCATGGCGTCGGCAATCAACTTACCGGTGTCCTTGCTTGCGGAAGAAATCGAAGCGATTTGGGCAATGTCATCCTTCGTCTTAACATCGATGGACATCTTGTGTAAGGCGTCAACGGCTGCACTAGTCGCCATTTCGATCCCACGACGGATACCAACAGGGTTGGCACCGGCGGTAACGTTCTTCATGCCTTCGTTAACGATGGCTTGCGTTAAGACCGTGGCCGTCGTGGTCCCGTCACCAGCAATGTCATTCGTCTTGGAAGCAACTTCTGAGACCAACTTGGCCCCCATGTTTTCGAAGTGGTTTTCAAGTTCGATCGACTTGGCAATCGTTACCCCATCATTCGTGATGGTTGGGTTACCGTAACTTTGTTCCAAAACAACGTTGCGACCCTTAGGTCCTAAGGTCGTCTTAACCGTGTCAGCTAACTTATCAACCCCAGCTAACATTTCGCTGCGGGCATCTTCAGAAAACTTCAATTCTTTAGCCATTTTTGAATTTCACCTCATACTAGATTTTTTTGACTTCGTATCAGTGGGAAAGCACTTAGTCGATAACGGCAACTAAATCCTTTTCGTGTAAAACAAGGTAAGTCTTGTCGGCATACTTAACTTCAGTACCGGCGTACTTGTCAAACAATACCTTGTCGCCAACCTTAACGGCTGGGGCTACCTTATCGCCATTGTCTAACACACGGCCATCACTAACGGCCACAACGTTGGCCGTTGAAGGCTTTTCTTGGGCATTACTTGCTAAAACAATGCCACCAACCGTGGTTTCTTCTTCTTCTGGTTGATCCAAAATGACGCGGTCTCCTAATGGTTTTAACACTTGAATCCCTCCAATAAACTTACTTTTTAGCACTGTTAGCACTTGACTAACATAAGTGCTAATCACAATATCTAATATATGGTTTTTCCTTTTAAAAATCAAGGATTTTGACAAACAAATTGGCCTACGCCACTCGATAAACCTGAGCAAAATAAAAAGGCCAGGACCAAAGTCCCCGCCTAATCGCTCATTAATCCTTGTGATTATAGTGTTCTAAGAAATAAATCAGCGTTTGTAATTCGTTCGTCAAGTCCACGTTTTGAACGCGAACATCCTTCGGCACCGTAATTCTAAGTGGCGTAAAGTTCAAAATCCCTTTAACCCCACCGGCAACGGCATCATCCGTAACTTCCTGGGCAACGTCGGCTGGCACCGTCAGGATGGCCACTTGAATTTGTTGTTCTTCCAATTGCTTCCGCAGGTCGGTCATGGGATAGATGGGAACGCCACTATGAATCGTATTTGCTAACTCTTCATTAACATCGAAGGCTGCGCTAATCCGCACGTTACCATCCTGATGGAAATTAAAGTTTAACAAGGCATGTCCCAGGTTACCGACACCGATCAACCCCACGTTGGTTAATCGGTCTTGGTTCAAGATCTTCTTAAAGAACTTAACCAAGCTCTCCACATCGTAACCGTAGCCACGCTTACCCAGGGCACCAAAGTAAGAAAAGTCACGACGAATCGTGGCCGAATCCACCTTAACGGCGTCGGACAGTTCGGTTGAAGAGACACGGGTCTTATCAGCATCCAGCAAAATATTTAGATAGCGGTAGTAAATCGGTAACCGCTTAGCTGTCGCCCGGGGAATTTTCTGATCAGTCAAAAATAATACCTCCTATATGAAATAGCTTCTATGCTTCTAACTTATTAGCGTCTTAATGAATTTAAGTTCACGTGATTGTGAAATCCACTTCCTCACAGATTATAGCATAACCGCCCCTCTTGTGAAAGAATTTGCAAATATTTTTCACAATTATCAGCAAATTTCGGTCTCTCGGACGAATATGCTAAAATAGACCTAATAACTCTGAGCAACAGTTAAGGGAGGTTCAGATCGGTGATTCTTTTACAAGTTCAACAGGTGACCCGCCGATTCGGGGCGTCGGTACTCTTCAGTAACGTGAGTCTCGATGTGCCGGAACACGGTCGCGTCGCCCTCGTGGGGCGTAATGGGGCGGGAAAATCCACCCTGCTCAAGATGATTGCGGGCGAGACCACGCCGGATGAAGGCCAGATTACCACCAAGCGTGGTTTAACCTTTGGCTACCAGGCTCAAAATGCCGGACTAGCCTCAACCAAAACGGTCTGGGCAGAAATGATGAGTGTCTTTGCCAAACTCCAGACCATGGAAAAGCGCATGCACGAGTTGGAAGTCAGCATGAGTGACCCCGACATCATTGCGAACCAAGAACAATTTAACCAAGTCTCTGCCACCTATGATCAATTGCAACAGGACTTCAGCGATCAGAATGGCTACGGTTATCAGGCTGAAATCCGGGGCGTGCTCCATGGATTTGAATTCGATGAAGACTACTACGACAAGCCCATCAACGAATTATCCGGGGGCCAACGTACACAATTGGCCCTCGCCAAGCTCCTGTTAGAACGGCCAGACCTCTTAATCTTGGACGAACCGACCAACCATTTGGACGTGGAAACGTTGACCTGGTTAGAAGGCTACCTACAAGGTTATCCCGGCGCCATCCTAGTCGTGTCTCATGACCGGTATTTCCTCGATCATGTCGTCAACGACGTCTACGACATGGCACATGGCGGCCTGGTTCACTACCCTGGCAACTACTCCCATTACATCGATGCAAAGGCCGAACGGCTCCGTCGCGAATGGAAGGAATACGATAAGCAACAAACCGAAATTTCCAAGTTGGAAGACTTTGTGAACAAAAACATCGTTCGCGCGTCGACGACCAAGCGAGCCCAGGCTCGGCGGAAACAGTTGGAAAAGATGGACCGAATCGATCGGCCCGAGGGCGACGAGAAGGTTGCCCGTTTCACCTTCCGGCCCCACCGTCAAAGTGGGAACATCGTCTTAGACGTGGTCAATGGCGCCATTGGCTATGACAACCAGACGCTCTGTACCCCAGTCAATTTAGATATCAAGAAGCACCAAGCCGTCGCCATCGTCGGCCCCAATGGAATTGGGAAGTCGACGCTCTTGAAGACGATTCTGGGTCGCCTTCCCGCCATTCAGGGCCAGATTATTTTTGGAACCGGCGTCGATACCGGGTACTACGACCAAGACCAAGCCACCCTCCATCCCAAGAAAACCGTCCTTCATGAATTGTGGGATGATCATCCCACCACGCCCGAAGGCGATATTCGCTCGATCCTGGGCAGTTTCCTTTTCACGGGAAGCGATGTGGATAAGGCTGTGCATAGTCTCAGTGGTGGTGAAAAGGCTCGCTTGCTCTTGACCAAGTTGGCCTTGCGTCACGACAACTTCCTGATGCTGGACGAACCCACCAATCACTTGGACATCGACAGTCGTGAGGTCTTAGAGAACGCGCTCAACGAGTTCGACGGGACGATCCTCTTCGTCTCTCATGACCGGTATTTCATTAACCAAGTCGCCACCGAAGTGGTTGAGCTTGAACCAAGTGGCACGACCCGCTACCTGGGTAATTATGACTACTACGTCGACAAGAAAGCCGAGCAAGACGCCTATGCCGCCCAAGAGGCCGCTGAGGCCGAAGCGGCTCATCCAACCGTCGACCAGCCTAAGCAAACCCAAGTAAATTATCAACAGCAAAAGGATCAACAAAAGGCTAAACGAAAGCTTTCTCGTCAAGTCGAGGCCCTTGAGGAACAAATGAACGACCTCGATGCCAAGAAGACCGCCGTTGAAACGGAAATGAGCGCACCGGAAAACTTTAACGACGCCGACAAATTAGCTGACCTACAACAAGAACTGACCGATGTGACGACTCAGTTGAATGAAACCGAAGAATCCTGGACCGAGAAGAGTCTGGCCCTGGAAGACTTCGAAGACTAACCTAAACGAGTAAAAACACCAACGACCTTTTAAAATAGGTCGTTGGTGTTTTAGGTTGTTTCGATTATAAGGCCGTGTAACCACCATCGACGTTAATCGTGGTCCCAGTGACAAAGGAGGCCTCATCGCTGGCAACGAAGGCGATGACGTTGGCGATTTCCGCCGGTTGGGCCAATCGGCCAATTGGCATCTTACCTACCATCGGATCCGTCACCTCTTTGGGCAAGGTCTTCAACAATGGTGTCGCGACATAGCCAGGGGCAATTGAATTAAACCGAATGCCTTGCTTGGCGTAGGTGACCGCCTGGGACTTGGTATAATTAGCAACGCCCGCTTTGGCCGCCGAGTACGCTTGTGACTTAGCCGCACCGACAACGCCGAGAATGGAGCTCATATTGATGACGCTGCCGCCCGTCCCCTGCTTCAACATTTTCGCCACGACCACCTTGTTGGTTAGGACAACCCCCGTCAGATCGATCGCAATCACCCGATTCCAATTATCGAGATCGATATCGGCCACGCCAGCCTTCTTCTCGGTCACACCGGCGTTAGCAACGACAACATCCAGATGCCCGTATTGACTCACAACGTGGTCCACCATGGCGGTCAGCGAAGCTTCATCGGTTACATCCGTTTGTTCAAACGCAATCCGATCATCAGCTGGGGCGCTCACGTCGGCCGAAATGGCGACCGCACCTTCGGCCACCATCTTTTCAATCGTTGCGAGTCCAATGCCGGAAGATCCACCAGTAACAACGGCAACTTTACCCTCAAGCTTACCCATATCGATCACTCCTTTTGGTGATCAGTATACAACAAAGGCCACCCACAAATAAGGGTGGCCTTTAATCATTTATTTAGCGAATAGCTTACTTCACCGAATTAGCCAGCCAGTCAAATTCCAGGCTAGGATCGGCATTCAATGTCGCATCGGCAAAGATACCGTGCTTGTAGGCCACATAGGCAAAGGCCCCAATCATGGCCGCATTATCCCCACACAGGTTCAAGGGTGCCTTGACCAGGTGGGTGATTGGATTGTGCTGCAAGTCTTGTTCCAAACGTTCACGCAAGCCATGGTTAGCTGCAACCCCACCGGCCAAGATTAATTGCTTTACCGGATAATCGGAAAGGGCGCGTTGGGTCTTCTCGGCTAAGACATCCACAACCGCTTGTTGGAAACTGGCGGAAAGGTCTTGCTTATTCAACGTCTCACCAATTTGGTCGGCGTGATGCGTGGTATTAATGAAGGCACTCTTTAACCCGCTAAAGCTAAAGTCAAAATTGTCGTCCTTCTCCATTGCCCGAGGAAACTTGAAGCTATCGTGTCCCTGATGGGCCCACTCATCAACCGTCTTGCCGGCAGGATAATTAACACCCATCACCCGGCCAACCTTGTCGTAGGCTTCGCCGGCGGCGTCATCGCGGGTCTCCCCAATGATTTCAAATTCATTCTCAGCTGGCATGTAGACGAGTTCCGTATGACCACCAGAAACCAGGAGGGCCATTGCCGGAAATGCAATGGGTTCCACATAACGAGCCGCATAGATATGGCCCGCCATATGGTTCACAGGAATCAATGGTAGGTTGTGAGCAAAAGCCAGGGTCTTAGCGGCGGTCACACCGATCAATAACGCCCCGACTAACCCCGGACCATACGTAACGGCAACGGCATCCAGATCGTCATAGGTAACATCGGCTTCACTCAGGGCATCCTTGATGCACAGTGTCACCTCTTCGATATGGTGTCGACTAGCGACCTCTGGCACCACACCACCAAACCGTTGGTGACTCTTGATCTGCGTTGCGACGATGTTCGACAAGATTTTATGACCGTCCTCGATGACCGCCACACTAGTCTCATCACAACTTGATTCAAACGCTAAAATTAAATTTCGGTCTTTCGTTGGACTCACTCCTCTTACTCCCTATCATCTCAATAAAAACGAGTGGCCTTCGCCACCCACTAGTCTGTTTGGTTAACTTTGCTCAAATCTAGGACCATATCGACGGCGTCTTCATGATCACCGAAGTAGTACCCCCGCTTGATACCAGCCTGTTCGAATTGAAGGCTGCGGTATAGCCGCTGGGCATTTTCGTTGGAAATCCGCACCTCAAGACTCATGCTGCGGTAACCCAAGCGTTGCGCCCGCTTGATCATCACCTGAATCAGGTGTTGGCCTAATCCATGGCGCTGATAATCAGGGATCACTGCAATATTGGTGATATGGGCATCTTCGTCGCATTCCTCAAAGGTACATCCAATGAAGGCCAACAGCTGGTCATTTTTACGAATAACCAGATAAAGCCGATCCCGTTCTCGTCGCAACTCGCTGGCAAAGGCCGTGGCGTCCCAAGGCGCCTGACCGGAATAGACGGCCCGCTCAATCTCAATCATTTCCGGAATATCCGTGAATAGGGCCTTCGCCACAAAATACGTGATCCCGTTAATTTCGACGCGTTGATTCTTAACATCCAACGCCGCCTCGCGGGCCACATTTTGGCGATTACCAAAGATACTCTGATACCAGATTCTAAATTTTTTCAACATAGGATTCAGCATCCCTTCCCGGATTCTTGGCCCGCCAGTCTGCTTCGGCTTGTGTCAAGCGTAAGTAGTTCGGGACAAAGTGATCGACATCGGTTTCTGGTGTCATCGTGGCACCGAGTAAGCCGATTGTCGCCGCCTGTGGCAAGTTAAGCCACGGGCTAACCCGGGGTGTCGCCGCCGACACGGTTGTCTGGATACTGTCCTCAAAGTGACTGGCATCGCCAAGGAACCAGATCGGTTCGCCATATTCTTTTACTTCGGAGAGAAAATTAGCCACACTCGTATGCGCATCAGCAATCGCCACTTCCGGCCGTCCTTGTTTAATCCGGTACAAGCCGGCGAAAACGTTTTGATTGCGGGCATCAAACATTGGCGCCACCAGAGCACCTTCAACCGGCACGTTGGTAGCCAATGTTGCTAGGCTAGAAACGGCCACTAGGTCGATATCTAACGTTGCCGCCAGGGTCTTGGCCGTGGTCACAGCTAAACGAATACCCGTGTACGAGCCTGGCCCGGCAGCAACCACCACGCGATCGAGATCGGCGGGGGTGATCCCAGCCATCCCCATCAGACGTTCAATCTCTGGTAGTAGGTACTCGGCATGCTTTTGATGGACCGTAACGGTGACCGCTGCCAGGACTGTTTGATCCTCTAAAACGGCAACGCTCAGGGGACGGTTAGATGACTCAATTGCTAAAATCTTCATATTTAATATTCCCCTTCAAAATCTCTCATCATTGTAACGCTGGACCCGTCAAAACGCCCACTCTAACGCTCACGTTCTGCCCACACGGCATTGGCCGTGGCTGCGGTCGTGGCCCCCATCATAATCCGATGCTGGCTAGCAGTGTCGGTATGGCTGGCCACGCTGACAACGGACTCGCCGTAACGAACTTCATTTTCAAACCGAATCTGAAAATCCTGGAGTTGATGTGACCGCAAGAAATCGGCCGGTAAGGCATCCAGCATCCAGTCAAAGTAGTGGGCATTGTTAACGTGACCGTTAGCATCGATATCAAAGTACCGTACCAGATAGGGCTTGGTCTCCGTCGTCTGCGAGTCATCAAAGCGACTGGGGCGCGGTAGCCGCGGCAATCGTTTAACCGGTTCCGTCTCATATGGCGCGATAATTTCCAGGGGAATCGTCGCAATCTTTCGCGTGGCATAGCTCATTGCCACCCAAATAGATTCACCATAGGCTAACGTGGACCCATCGGCCGCAAATAACCAATATTCACGGTAGGCGAAGTATTTATTGAATGCCGTGGCCTTGGTTTTTACGGAAACGGTGTCCCCCGTCAGTGGCATTTGCGTCACCTGGAAATGATACTGGGTGACCACCCAGCCAACCCCATGGGATTGAACGAAATTGACGCCTAATCCCAGGTGGTCATTTTGGTCTTCGGAGACCAGAACAAATAAATTTATTAATTGTGCGAGCGTTAGATGCCTCGTATCATCGACCTCGTGGTCAACAATTCGATGGCTTTCTGAATATTCATTAGCGGCCAACCTGGTCACTCCTTATCAAGATGATGGTATTCACGGTAAACGTCTTGCTTCTTCAAGCCACGCAACTTGGCAACCTCTTTAATGGCCGCGTTGGGTTTATCCCCGGCAGCAATCAGTCGATCGACTTGATCATCGATCGGCTCACTCAAGTCAACCGTTGCTTCATTAGAAATTGGGTCGGGATTTCCCCCAACCAAGACGACAAATTCCCCGCGGACCGTATCGGTCGCTGCCCATTCGGCCAGTTCACTTAACGTGCCCCGCAAGAATTCCTCGTAACGCTTCGTCAGTTCCCGACACAAGACGGCTGGCCGGTCGGCACCCAGGCCGTCCGCCAGATTGCTCAGGGTCTTCTTCAGCCGATGTGGCGCTTCATAAAAAATGAGCGTTTCCGGACGTTGTGCCAACTCGGTAATCTCTGCTCGTTGATCCCTAGGCTTACGGTCCAGGAAGCCATAGAAATAAAACGGCTGCGGCGCTAAGCCCGAAGCGATTAAGGCCGTCAACCCCGCGTTAGCACCCGGCAATGGCACGACGGGAATATTGGCCTCAACACAGGCCACCACGAGCTCATGGCCGGGATCAGAAATAGACGGCATCCCCGCGTCACTCACTTGAGCAATCTGCATGCCGGCTGCCAACTTGGCCACCAGCTGAGGGATCCGTTCCTGGGTATTGTGTTCGTGAAAACTAATCTGCTTGGTTTCAATTTCAAAATGATTCAATAATTTCTGAGTATTACGCGTATCCTCAGCCGCAATCAGATCGACTTCCTTAAGCGTCTTAACGGCGCGAAAGGTCATGTCGTCTAAATTACCAATTGGCGTTGGCACTAAGTATAAATGACCCGTTGATTCAGCAGGAAAGCTGCGTCGTCGTTCCATTACTGTTAGCCTCCCTATTGATCGCGATAAATAACTTCTAGACAGAAGGCACATTCCTCATCCTGCTTACGCCGCGTTCCGTAAAACTCACGACAAACATGGAAACCTTCTTCATATAATTTCTCCAAAATTTGTCGGGACTTCGAAAGTCCTTGCGGTGTCTGTGGGTCTTCCGGCAGACTCTTCTGCAGTTCCCCCAACAGCTCGCGTAGGTGTTGGTTCTCGATTTCCAACTCCGCGTTCTGTTCGAAGACCTGGGTCAATTCGGCCTGCAGATCAGTGAACTGACTCAGCGTTTGTTGGAGTTGATTCTCTAAATTCTTCAGTTGATCATACACTGCCTGTTTATCCAAACCGTGACCCTCCTTTTCTTTCTGGCACCTAACGCGTCTGTTCCAAGATTTGTAGCGTTAAAGCCTCTAAGATTGTTTGAAAATTAATATTCCCGTTCAATTGGCTCCGTGTTCCCAGACACAACGTCATCACCGTCACGAGCTGATCGGTGGTCAGCCGTTGGGCAACCTGTTGACTCGCCTGAGCAACCTGCGGATAGGCGAGTTGGTCGTTCGCCAAGACCGTGGTTTGCAACCGTAAGGCATCATGCCAAACGGCAACCAACATATCCAAGACAATCCCCTGGCGCTCCCGATTGGTCGCCAGGGGCACCAGTTCCGTTTGTACGCGGACAAAGGCGCGTTCATCGCTCTCACAGCAAGCCGTAAACCACTGGCCCACCTTTGCCTGAGCATCGCCCAACCAATCGTCGACAATCAGCTCAGTCGCAGCGGTAACACTCTCTGTCAGCGTTGCCAACAGTAATCGCTGACTGGGGACCACACCAGCCTTTTCCAATTCATTGGCCAATTCTTTAGGCGCAACCCCAGGAAAATCAACCACCTGAGTCCGCGACAAAATCGTGGGCAAAATAAGATTCTTACTGGCGGTCAGTAGCAGCGCCACCGTATTGCCCACCGGTTCTTCGATAAACTTAAGCAGGCTATTGGCAGCACTTGTTGTGAGGCGGTCAACCTGATCCACAATGAATATTTTTTGGTTACCCTCGACCGCGCTCTTGGAGAACTCCGCCTTCAGATAGCGAACCTGTTCCACCTTAATCCGTTGACCATCTGGCACCACGCTAACAACGTCCGGATGATCCCCAGCCAGAATGCGCCGGCACTCCGAACATTCCCCACAGGGGTGGCCATCGGCCGTCACGTTCTGACAAAAGAGCCGCATGGCAATGGTGGTCGCAACCGCCTGCCGGCCAGTGCCGTCCGCACCGTTAAATAGATAGGCGTGACTGAGCTCGTGTTTTGTAATCAAATTCATGAAATGATTCACCAGCTGCGGCTGTAGCCGTTGGGCGGTGGATAGCAAGAATTCTTCGGTCATTGGTGCCCCCTAAAAGTGGTGAAATTGGTCAACCGGCAAGACGAAGACCGTGGCGCCCCCCACTTGAACCTCAACGGGGTAAGATGACGTACTGTCTAATTGGGCATCCAAGTTAACGGGTGGTGTCATAAATTGTTGACGCGTGTGACTAGCATCCTTGATGACTTCCATGGCATCATCGACTCGTTCATCTTCGACCCCCACCAAGAATGTGGTATTCCCAGACTTTAGAAACCCACCCGTGGTGGATAAACGGGTTGCCCGAATGTTGTGTTCGATGAAGTCGTTACTTAATCGGTTAGCGTCCTTGTCTTGGACGATGGCAATGATTAATTTCATAATTATCTTCCTCCGTAATTATCGGTTCAAAGGGTCTTGGGTAAGATTGATTGAATTAAAGCTAATGCCTCATTAACCACCTGGTCAGGCGCCTGAGTCGCGTCGATCAGCTTGATCCGGTCGGGTTCGGCCGCCTGTAGTTGCAGGTAAGCGTCCCGCACCCGGTCGTGAAACGCCGTCTGTTCGACGTCTAGTCGGTCAACCTTGGCGGGATTCCGATGGGCCTTGATCCGCTTGAGTCCCACCTTAGCGGGAACATCAAAGTAAATCGTTAATTCTGGCAACAGGCCATCCGTGGCGAACTGATTCATCTCGGCCACCGCCGATTCACCAATTTCTCGGCCAGCACCTTGGTAGGCAATGGAGCTGTCCACATAGCGATCGCAGAGCACAATTTGCTCGTCCGCCAATGCGGGAAGAATGGTCTGTGCCAGGTGTTGGCGCCGGGCCGCGGCGTATAGCAGGGCTTCAGTCCGGTAATCCATGGCCGTATTTTTCCGATCTAAAATGATCGACCGGATACTCTCCGAAATGGGATTCCCCCCTGGTTCGCGAGTCACCGTCAATTTTTGCCCAAATGTGGGTTGAAGCTTCGCTACTATTGCCTTCATCGCGCTGGTTTTACCCGCACCATCGGGTCCTTCAAAACTGATAAAAGTTCCTGACACAATCCTCGACCTCATTTTTTATTGATAGGTATATTGTACTTGAATTAATAATTGATGTCTATTTGCATCATTGGGATTCCCAAATTTCCCACCATATTAAAAGCGTTTGGGCACCCCCAAACGCTTCAGTCATGACAATCAATCTGACGCCATCGGTTATTTTAACTAATCGCGAAAGACCGCCGCCGAAATATGTTTGCTGCGAACCCGGCGAAGCCGAGCTTCCCGATAGAGAAACAAGTAGGTCTGTCGGGCCAACGCGGTGTTTGCAATCATCTGATTGTCAGCATCGGCAATGGCTTCCTCGGTTTGCTTGGCGTGATCCCAACGGTCCTTAGCATCATCAATACTTGCCAAGAGGTCATCATCGTAGGTGGCCTTCAAGCGTGGCAATTGCCGTTTCTTTCGTCCAAACATCGCGATTCCTCCTACATTTCTGTCCGGCCTTCAACGGCCTTAAACAAAGTCATCTCATCGGCATACTCGATATCGCTCCCAACGGACAACCCGTGGGCAAGTCGCGTCACGGTAATCCCTGCCGGCTTGATCAACCGAGAGAGATACATGGCCGTGGCCTCACCTTCAGGCGTTGCGTTCGTGGCAATGATCACTTCTTTGATAGAAGGATTCTGTTGTAAACGACTGATCAGGCTCGAAATATTCAAGTCTTCCGGTCCCTTACCCTCGATCGGTGACATCACCCCATGCAACACGTGATAAAGGCCATGGTACTCCTTCATCTTTTCCATCACCATGATGTCTTTGGCCTGCTCGACCACCAGCACATGGGATTGGTCCCGCGTCTTGTCAGCACAGATGGCACAGGGGTCGCCCTCGGTAATGTTCCCACAGATGGAACAGAAGTGCAGGTCCTTCTTCGCGGCCACTAGTGCCTTCGAAAAAGCCGTGACGTCATCTTCCGCCATATCAATGGTAAAAAATGCCAGTCGCGTGGCCGACTTCTGACCGATTCCGGGAAGTTTCATATAGCTATCAATCAGTTGTGCAATCGGTTCTGGGTACTGCATGGTGCAACATCCTTTCCGCTAAGGCCTACATCCCAGGGATGTTCAAGCCTTGGGTGTACTTGCCTAATGATTGTTTCGTGGTTTCATCAACCTTGGTTAAGGCTTCGTTGACGGCTGCCAAAACTAAGTCGGCTAGCATGTCGGGGTCATCGGGATCGATGGCTTCTGGCTTGATGCTCAGATCGGTCATCTTCCGTTCGCCGGTAAAGGTTGCCGTGACCAAGTCATCGGGAGACGTTCCGGTAAAGCTCTGGGCATTCAGATCGGCTTGATCCTCCGCCATCTTCTTTTGCATCTGCTTCATTTGTTTCATCATATTTCCCATGTTACGCATTTATAATCATCCTTTCAAAGTTTAATCTGGTTTAACTTCAACAATTTCCTTGCCAAAGAGTTCTTCGGCCTTTGACACGACCGGATCGGCCTGCGGTTCCTTGGGGGCCTCCGCATCTGAATGCTCCTGTAGCTCCGCCTGATGAGCGGCTAGGTAGGTCTTACGAATCACTGGCCATTCATCCTTCGGAACGAACACAACCGGCAAGGCCGTCCCGATCATCCGGTCCAACCCATTTTCCAAGGCATCGGTTAACTCACTATCCGTGGTTGCCCGTTGATACAAGAAGGAATAATCAAACGCCACAATCACGCCCGAATCCGCGGCGGCGACCGGCTGGGAAACCTTCATGACCGCCCGTTGGGTGACCGACAGGCAATTCAGCAGGTCGGGCCAGGCTTCTTGTAACTGGTTCAGCTTTTCCCTGGTAGCCGATCCAAGAACCGGATAGACCTTGGCCAGATTGACTTCCTTCGTGCCACTCGCCTTGGCCACCCGTGGCTTAGGCTTACTCGTTGCTGCCGTCGACGTCGTATTGGCCGGCGCCGATTGCAGTTGCTTCACTGTTTGTTGCAGCTGTTCAACCTCTCGTTGCAAGGACTGCACCGCCGCCGGATTAGCGGTCGCTGCGGCTGGAACGGCGGCTGTTGGCGCCGGTGCCGATTGCCCTTGTTGTTGGCCAATCTCCGCTAGCTTAATCGTCAGGATCTCGAGGTAAACGTCGGGATGCGTCGTATAGCGCATCTGCTGCTGAATGGCGTTGAGCTCATTAATCATGGCGTACATGGTCTGGGCCGGCGTCTGGCTGGCTAGCTTCTGGAAGTCTTCGCTGACACTTCCCATCTCGGCTTCCTCAACCAACTGAGGAGCCTGTTGATAGAGTAGCAGATCCCGGGAGTAGCCAATGATATCTTCCGTAAAGCGTTCGGCGTCCTTCCCCGCCTCTAGGACCGACTGCAAGGTGGCTAACGCCGCCTTGGTGTCGCCGGCCAGGGTCTGGCCGACAAAGGTTGCCAGTAGCTCATGGGTCACACTCCCCGTGACTAATAGCGCGTTGTCGAGGGTAATCTCATTGTCCCCAAACGACAGAGCCTGATCAAGAATGCTCAGGGCATCCCGCATCCCGCCCTCGGCCGCCTTGGCAATCACCTTAACAGCCTGTTCGTCGTAGGGTACTTTCTTCTGATCCAGGATATAAATCATTCGTTCATAACTATCACTGGCCGCAATCCGTTTAAAATCGAATCGTTGGGTTCGTGAAATAATCGTTGCCGGAATCTTATGGGGTTCCGTCGTTGCTAAGATGAAAATCACATTGGCCGGTGGCTCTTCCAACGTCTTCAATAAGGCGTTGAACGCTCCTGTAGACAACATATGAACTTCATCAATAATGTAGACCTTGTAGTCCGCAACGGTGGGGGCATATTTCACCTTATCCCGAATGTCTCGAATCTCTTCAACCCCGTTGTTGGAGGCGGCATCAATTTCGATAACATCATTTAAGGTCCCGTTAGTAATAGCTTGGCACGTTTCACACTCGTTGCAAGGTTCACCATCGACCTGATGATGACAATTAATGGCCTTGGCAAAAATCTTGGCAGCGGACGTCTTCCCAGTTCCCCGGGGGCCCGCAAAGAGGTAGGCGTGACTAATTTGATTGGTCGTGATAGCGTTTTTGAGCGTCCGCGTAATGACCTCTTGCCCAATCATGTCCTCGAAGCGTTGGGGCCGCCAAACGCGATACAATGCTTGATAAGCCATGTAATCGGTTCCTTCCTTTAGTGATAACTTTTAAATTCGCTGAAATTAATTATAGCCTTTTTCGGCGGGTGCTGTCACGATCTACCCACTAGAAATTTGGCTTTGAAGTCATAAAAAAACTCCCAGTCAACGACTAGGAGTTGGAATTAGCTCATAAACTTGAAGCACAAAGCGAAACAAACTTAGTGCTGCTTCCTTCCGGACCTGACACAATTCGTAAGTCCACCCTTGCTCCAAGGCCTTAACGGCAACTAATAGTGTATCATGATTCCCAGACGCTGTCTAGCGACTAATCAGCCGCGGCTCGTTTGGCTGCCTGACGGGCTTTCTTGCGGGCCTTCTGTCGCTTCCTAGCGGCCTTGAAAAAGGCCACCATGCGTTCACCGGCATCCTTGGCCATCAGGCCCTCGTATACCGTTACGGTATGGTTCAACCGGTCATCACCCAAGACCTCGTATAGACTGTCAACCGCGCCCGCCTTCGGATCACGGGCACCATAAAACACTTGCGGAATCCGGGCGTTAATAATGGCGCCGCTACACATTAGACAGGGCTCGATCGTGACATACAATTGACAATCGCTAAGTCGCCAGCTCTTCAGCCGGGCGCAGGCCTCTTCAATCGCCCGAACCTCGGCGTGTAAGGTCGCGTCATTGCCATGCTCACGCAGGTTGTGCCCGCGGCCAACAATCTCGCCATCATGAACAATCACTGCCCCAATCGGGACTTCACCAATTAAGGCCGCCTGGTCCGCCTCAAATAAGGCTTCTTCCATATAATGTCGTTCGGTTGGTGAGTAAGCCAGCTTGCGCAAGCGGACCGCTTCCTTTCGATTAGTCGGACATCAAGGTACTTTCCAAGATATAGTAGCCCTTATCCTTCTTAATGATAGTACAGTTACCAAACGTTGCCGTCATGGATTTCTTGGCCGATGGGGCCCCTTGCTTCTTCTGCAGGACAACGGTCAGCGTGCCCCCAGGCAAAAGATAATCCTTTGCCGACGTCAGCATCGTTGAGACCACCGACTTACCAGCGCGTACGGGCGGATTCGTAATGATCGCCGCATAACGCTGTGTAACCTCGCTATAAATGTCAGAAGTCTTGATTTCAACGTTTTCAATCTGATTGGCCACCGCGTTCTGTCGGGCCAACGATAACGCTAACTCGTTGACGTCTACCATCGTGACATGACGGTCAGGCCAGTGCTTCGCTAGAGCCAAGCCGATTGGACCATAGCCCGTTCCCAGGTCAAGCCAGGGGCCAGCCGGCGTCTTGTCGCCGTCGAAGGCATCTAGCAGGACACGTGACCCATAGTCGACTCGGTTTTTTGAAAAAACACCGTTGTCGGTGGTAAACAACAATTCGTTGCCTAAAAGGGTAAATGGCCAGTGGTGTTCTTCGTGTAAAACGTCTGGATTTTGTGTATAATAGTGATTAGTCAATTTCTCCGCCACCTTTAACCCCTATTTTACCGTAGATATTTAAGAGAAGCTAATAAAATAAAAAAAACGCTTATGGCACTATATTTAGTAGTTATTGTATGATCCAACTACCAAATATAGTGCTTTTTTTGATTGTATTTTTCTATATCTGGTGTAAACTGAATTCATCGTAAAAGAAAAACCGAGGAAGTGGCAACAATGAAAATCACCATTTATTCTAAAAACAACTGTATGCAATGCAAGATGACGAAGCGTTTCCTGAGTGAACATAACGTGGACTTTGAAGAACGTAATATCAATCAAAATCCCGAATATATTGCTTACTTGAAGGAAAAAGGATTCCAAGCGGTTCCAGTGGTTGAAGCCCCTGGTCAACCAGCGTTCTACGGCTTCCGTCCCGACCAACTGATGAAGTTCGCCGGCTAATTTAAGTTAGCACAAACCCGTCTTGGCGACGTCGTGTTTGTTCACGGTGCCGCCATTTTTATTTGATTTCACAATCTTAAGAGAGAAAGAAGCGTTGATCATATGAGTTTACATGACTTAAAGGACGTCACTTACTATGACCTGAACAACGAAATTAACATCCCCGTCGATGGTCAGATTCCGTTGAACAAAGACCAAGAGGCCCTGCAGGCTTTCATGAAGGAAAATGTTGAACCTAACACCAAGACCTTCGACTCATTGCGGGAACGATTTGACTACTTGATCGCGGGCAACTACGTGGAAAAGAAAGTCATCGACGAGTATCCAATGGCTTTCATTGAAGACCTATACGGCTACCTTCGCGACCAACACTTCCAATTCAAGTCATTTATGGCCGCCTATAAATTCTATGCTCAGTACGCCTTAAAGACGGACGACAACGCTTATTACTTGGAAAACTTTATCGATCGCGTGGCCATGAATGCCCTCGACTTCGGCGCCGGCGACCAGGAGTTGGCTCACAATCTGGCCGATGAAATTATTCACCAACGTTACCAACCCGCCACCCCTAGCTTTTTAAATGCTGGACGGGCCCGGCGTGGCGAACTGGTGTCTTGTTTCTTAATCCAATCGACGGACGACATGAACACCATCGGCCGGACGATTAACTCCGCCCTGCAGTTATCTCGAATCGGTGGTGGGGTCGGCATCAGCCTCTCGAACTTGCGTGGAGCCGGCGATCCAATCAAACATATTGATGGCGCCGCATCCGGTGTCGTTCCCGTCATGAAGCTTTTAGAAGACAGCTTCTCTTACTCCAACCAACTGGGGCAACGGCAAGGGGCCGGCGTTGTCTACCTCAGTGTCTTTCATCCCGACATTGTGGCTTTCTTGGGCGCCAAGAAGGAAAACGCGGACGAAAAGATTCGCCTGAAGACTCTTTCGCTTGGGATTACCGTGCCCGACAAGTTCTATGAACTCTGCCAGGCCGACGCCGACATGTACCTCTTCAGCCCATACGATGTCGAACGCCTCTATGGGAAGCCATTCGCCTACGTTGACATTACCGAAAATTATGACGATATGGTTGCCAACCCCGACATTCGCAAGAAGAAATTAAAGGCGCGCGACCTCGAAACCGAAATTGGCAAGCTACAACAAGAATCCGGCTACCCTTACATTGTCAATATTGACACGGCTAACCGCGAAAACCCTATTGATGGACGGATTGTCATGAGCAACCTGTGTTCCGAAATCATGCAGGTTCAGGTGCCATCGACGGTCAACAATCGCCAGGAATACGATCAATTGGGCACCGACATCTCCTGTAACCTCGGTTCTACCAACATTGTCAACTTGATGAAGGCCCCGGACTTTGGTCACTCCGTTGAGACCATGGTTCGTGCCCTGACGTTTGTCACGGATAACTCCGACATCGACGTCGTGCCCTCCATTCAAAAGGGCAATCAGATGGCCCACACCATTGGCTTAGGCGCCATGGGTCTCCATAGCTACTTCGCCAAGAACCACATGATGTATGGGTCCAAGGACAGCATTGCCTTTACCAGTGTCTACTTCATGCTCCTCAACTACTGGACGCTGAAGGCCTCCAACGAAATTGCCAAGGAACGTCATGAAACTTTCCACAATTTCGACAAGAGTACTTACGCCGATGGGTCTTACTTCGACCGCTACACGGAAACCGACTGGCGGCCAAGCTCGAACAAGGTTCAGGACCTCTTCGCAGACATTTGGTTACCCTCGCCTGACGACTGGGCAGCCTTAAAGGACGCCGTCATGACGGATGGCCTATACCATCAGAACCGCATGGCGGTCGCCCCTAATGGCTCAATTTCCTACATCAATGATACGACGGCTAGCCTGCATCCCATCATCAATCGGATTGAGGAACGCCAAGAGAAGACCATCGGGAAAATTTACTATCCAGCGCCTTACCTCGATAACGACACCATGCCTTACTACAAATCAGCCTACGATACCGACATGCGGCGTGTTATCGACGTTTACGCTGCCGCCCAAAAGCACGTGGACCAAGGGATGAGCTTGACCCTCTTCATGCGGTCAACCATCCCCGAAGGCTTGTACGAATGGAAGACCGGCCGGACGGATAAGATGACGACGCGGGACCTCAGCATCCTGCGTAACTACGCCTACCGCCAAGGCATCAAGTCCATCTACTACGTGCGGACATTTACCGATGACAACAATGAGGTCGGCGCTAATCAATGTGAAAGCTGTGTGATTTAATTAACATCACCGGTTCAGATACAATGATAACGGCCGACAAGTCCCCGACAAAGGAGTGGCAACATGGCAAGAATTGAAAATTACGATGCAATTAACTGGAACGCGGTCTCAGACGAGATCGACAAGGCAACTTGGGAAAAGCTCACGGAACAATTTTGGCTCGACACCCGAATCCCGGTTTCTAATGACCTGGATGACTGGCGGACGCTCGACACCGATCACCAATGGGTCGTTGGTCACGTTTTCGGCGGCCTGACGCTGCTAGATACCCTGCAGTCACAAGATGGCATGGCCGCCCTGCGCAAGGACGTCCGGACCCCGCACGAAACGGCGGTATTAAACAACATCCAATTCATGGAATCGGTTCACGCCAAGAGTTACTCCACCATCTTTTCCACGTTGAACACGCCAAACGAAATCGATGAGATTTTCAAATGGAGTGATTCCGAAGAATTCCTACAAAACAAAACGAAACGCATCTATGACTTGTATCATGACGATGAGCATCCGTTAAAGAAAAAGATCTCCAGTGTCTTCTTGGAAACCTTCTTATTCTATTCCGGGTTCTTCACCCCGCTCTATTACCTCGGCCACAACAAGCTCAATAACGTTGCCGAAATTATCAAGCTTATCCTGCGGGACGAATCCGTCCATGGCACCTACATTGGTTACAAGTTCCAATTGGGCATGAAGGAATTAACCGACAACGAGCAACAACAAATGAAGGATTGGATGTACGACTTCCTCTACAAGCTCTATGCCAACGAAGAGAAGTACACCCATACCTTATATGACCAAATCGGCTGGACGGAAAA
Source organism: Levilactobacillus tangyuanensis (assembly GCF_003946545.1). Taxonomy (GTDB): domain Bacteria; phylum Bacillota; class Bacilli; order Lactobacillales; family Lactobacillaceae; genus Levilactobacillus; species Levilactobacillus tangyuanensis. Next base: position 66,320 of record NZ_RHOA01000009.1, on the reverse strand, counting down.
GGTCCTCACCTTCATCCGCTACAATGCCAACAAGGCCCTCATGAACCTGGGTCAGGATCCCCTGTTCCCCGATACCGCCGAAGACGTTGATCCCGTTGTTATGAACGGGATCTCGACCTCCACGGCCAACCATGATTTCTTCTCACAGGTTGGGAATGGGTACCTCCTAGGTGACGTGGAAGCCATGAACGACAGTGACTACACCATCGGTTCCGCCAAGGACCCCGATGATCCCAGCAAATAATTTAACCATTGATTAGCCACCAAGGCCCCCAGACCAAATCGTCTGGGGGCCTTTTTTAGGCCGAATCGTCATCAGTACCCGTTATTTTCCGTCAACTCCCACGATTCTTCAGTCCTTAGATCACTCGATTAACGAACATACCTTAACCCATTTAGGCTCAGTTTAGTTATTTCACACTCATTGGTAAACAGGATTCCATTAGTCATAAATCCCGATCTAAACCGATTATTGGCCGTTATAGTGAAATAGTGTACATTATAAAAAGGTTGTTGTGGCGCGTTTATTAGCGCTTTTTGCAGACAAATCGACAATAATCATTCATATTGTCAAAATAGTTTTTCTATTTAACATTTTATTATTGTATTTAGTCAACCAGGGTGTACAATGAAGTCGTAGAAAGTTATCCACATTTACAAATGTGTGGCATAAATGCTAATCATCGATTCGGAAGTTAAAAAAGTTCCATTACCATACTAGGGGGTAAATATCATGAGAAAGCACGTTACGTTAAATACGAAGGAACATTACAAGAGCTACAAGGCAGGCAAGAACTGGGTCTTCGCCTGTGTAACCGTTGCCGCGTTAGACTTTGGCGTCACCGGCATGAGTGCCACGGCCTCTGCCGACAGCACCACTGGCAATACCAGTGACACGCCCAGCACCAGTAGTCAAGCGCCAGCAGCCGCTAACGATACTGAAACCAGTTCCGCTACTTTATCTAACGGCACCGGCGAAAACAAGGATGCCGGTTCTGGTCTTAGCAAAGACGTTGATTCAGGATCTGATAAAGGCCTCAACGACGACGCTGCCACCGGCGTTGATTCCGGCGCTGACAAGAATGCCGGTTCCGATTTAAACAAAGGTACCGGTGGCAACAATACCAATACCACCAACGACGTTAACACCGATAACGGTGGCGATGCCGCAGGTACTGGCAGCGTTAACGACAATGCCGGTAAGCGGTCACGAGCAAGCCTCGCTAAGGCCGCCGTTGCCCCAACATATGATGATGCATCAGTTCAAGGGGTTAATGCCACTGAATGGCTTAAGGATGCCGGCTTACGGTCCTTAATCGAATTCGATGTGCAAAAATCATTCAACCCGGCCAGTGGCATCACGATTACCGATGACAATCTGTCCCAATACATCGATCACCTGACCTCGTTTTATACCGACGGGTACACCGGCACCATGCCAACTACTTTTGAAGGGTTACAATACTTCAAGAACTTAACCTACTTTAGCTTCACGGGGGATGTCGATCCCGCTAACTACGTGAACTTCTCCTTTGCACCAAAGCTGAATCACTTCGCGATTTATAGCAAGGACCAAGCAACCGCACCAGTCGATGCCACCACCTTCATGAACAACGTGTTAGGCGAAAATACGGCGTTGAACTACCTGTACATCGTCGGCTACCACTTAACCGGTAACTTGCCTAACCTGACAAACTACAAGGATCTCAATTCGATTAACCTTTCCAGCAACGACTTAACCGGTGGCCTGGAAAACATGGGCACCCCAGTTCCCGGAACCTCACTCAACTTAGCTAGCAACAAGTTATCTGGCCCAATCACCGAAGCCGACCTGACTAATATCAACTACCTTTACATTGGCCACAACGATTTCTCCGGCAACCTACCGGTCCTGCGTCCAGACATCGTGGTTGACGCGCAACAAAACCACTTCACCTCTGGCCAACAATCACCAACCTCTAACCAAACGACCATGAACCAAATCTTAACGGGTGGAACCTTTACCATCACCCCTAAGAACCGGACGTTTGATCCACTGACCGGCCTCGTTGCCGGTGTCCGCGGTGCCGATGGAGTGACCTTCGACACGACAGACCCCATGCAAGTTTACGGCTGGAGCAATGGTAAGGGCAGTCTCTTCACGGTCACGGCCGATTCATCGAACCCGATCGGGTTTAACTTAACCGCTAATGCCGATGTTCCCGATGGCACCTACAGAGTTTGGGCCTTGAACTCTAAGACCAGTCAATACGCCTTCTCTTTGGAATTTACCATCGTCAATGGCAAGGATCCCGTCGTTGTAACGCCTCCTACCACTGGCACCACGACCACACCGACGGACACTGGCGATAGCGCAGTCACCACGCCTGTAACGGGCGGCGATGGTGCAACCATCACCACTGGCACACCAACCAAGGGTGGCGCCGCGGCCAAGGTCACGGGTAAGAAAGCCGCGACAGCTAAGAAGGGTGCTGCCGCTGCCAAGGTAACCGCCTCAAAGGGTAACCGCGTGGCTTACAAGCGCATGGATAACGCCGCCAAGACCGCCCATGTGGTCAAGCTGGCCAACCATGCAGCTGCCAACAAGAACGCGACGACCTTACCACAAACCAACGAAAAGAGTTCCGTCAGCGCGATTGCTGCCGGCGTTGCCATGGCCATCAGCATCTTGGGCCTGGCTGCTAGTCGGAAGCGTCACGAATAAATCAAAACAATCCTAGTTAAAAAGGACGATTACCACGAGAAGACTCTCGTCGGTAATCGTCCTTTATTTATTTGTGTTTTAGGAAAACCGGGCTGCTATATGCCGGCTTCGGATAACGATAGAATCCACGACCACTAATCTGACCGTAACGGTGTTCATCCAACATCTCGGTCTTTAGCCGTTGGGCCACCGCCACCAACGCTTCCTTCCCGGGTTCAGCACTGGTGGCCAGCATTAGGCGATAGGCTGCCCGAAGATCCATCTCGTCGAGAATGCCGAACGGTCCCTTGGCACCACCGGTGGCAATCATCCAAGCCCGATCGATCATTTCCGGTTCGGCGACCCCCTTCTCCCACAGCAACAGGGCCGACTCCAGAAATGGCGCCATTAGGGTGTTCAAGATATAGGCGGGTTGCTCCCTGGTTAATTGAATTGGGACCATGTCAATCTCACGGACAAACGCAACCACCGCCTGGTAGGCCGTCCGATCGGTCAGTGGCTGTCCCATGATCTCGGCCGGCTGGTTAGGCCAGACGTGCGGCGTAAAGTGCAGGGCTAAGAAGTTCTCCGGATGTCCCGAAATGGTGGCAAATTGACTTGGCAGAAAGGTCGAGGAGTTGGTGACTAAGATTGACTGTGCCGAAACCACCTTGGCCAGGGCCGCATAGAATTCATTCTTCACCGCCAGGACTTCCGGAATGGCCTCAATAATGAGATCAGCCCCTTCGACCGCGGTTTCCAGGTCCGTGGCGTATTGAATGCGTTCGTTGGTGTCATAAACGACGGCCGGCGTGGCAAACAGGCGCTCCGCATAGACTTGGTCCCAGGTTGCCGTTCGTCGCTTAGTGGCGGCCACGGCGGCCACACTACGGTCATAAATGGTGACGCTAAAACCACTGTAAGCTGACTGATAAGCGATCTGACTGCCAATGGTTCCGCCGCCCGCAACCACGATTTTTTTAATCCCCATAGTTATCCATCCTTTTGGCCTAGCCTCATTTTCCATGCTGACTAGCATAGGCTACTCACCACTTCCGAGCAATTAAGAACGGCCGGTTAACCTCAAGAACTAACAAAGTGCTGGGGCAGTGAAAGCAAATCGTCCCTTAAACTTATCCGCAATTGCGGTATACTAATTGTAGCTTCAGTAAATTTACTTTCGGGGGTATTTGACATGACAACCATCAAGAATGTCTGTGTGTTCTGTGGATCTAACCATGGGTACGACCCACAATTTCTAAGTGAAACCAACGCCTTAGGCCAGTTCTTAGCCGACCATCACCATCCGGTCGTTTACGGCGGCGGCAAGGAGGGCCTCATGGGCGCCATTGCCAAGTCCACCATGGATGCTGGCGGCGAGGTCATCGGCATCATCCCCACCTTCTTAAGCGAAATGGGACTGGCCGAAACCAACGTCACCACGCTATTAGAAACATCCACCATGGATGAGCGCAAGGATGAAATGCTCCGTCAATCGGATGCCTTCATCGTTTTGCCCGGCGGCTTCGGCACGTTCGAGGAATTCACGACCATGTTGTCGTGGAGCCAAATCAACGTTCATCAAAAACCCATTGCCCTGTTCAACATCAATCATTACTACGACGACCTGGTAACCATGATGCACAAGTGCTGTGATGCCGGCTTTGCCCCCCAAGAGAATCTGGACCTATTCATCAACGCCACAACGATTGATGAAATCTTCGAAGGTTTCTCAACCTTCCATCATCAACTCCCTTACAAATACACGAATTAACGATCAAAGGCTGTGACAATTGTCACAGCCTTTTTTGTCGCATCAGTTATCAACTAATAGCCGTACTAGTTGCCCTTCCCGACCGATTTATCCACGGCCTTACGATTCTGCCAACGAATCTCATCATCGATCCAAGCGTTGAGCCAGCCCGGTAACAGGTGATTCGAACGAGCCGGATGATTGATGGTTTGCATCAGTTGCAGCATCGTAAACACCAAGGATTGGCGCCGCCGATAGGCCAGGTATTTGGGCTGCCAATCGGTCACATATTTTTCCTTATAGGACCGCAACCCCTGGAAACTGTAAAAGGTCGACCCGTATTCATAGATGAGATGGGCGGCCCGTTCCTCAATAAAACTGAACCGCGAGACGCCGACATTGGCCAGCGGGGTCATCCCCAGGTTAAACGTCTGGTACCCCTGCTCCCGACACAGGCTAAATAGGTGGACGAAAAGCCCATCCATGATGCCCGACGGGGCGGCATGACCGGCCCGCATCAGGTCGATTGAGGTCACGTCATGATTCCCGGTCGGCATGAGATTGGCAAACGCCACGATCTGGTCATTGGCATCCTTCATGACGGCTACCGGGGCCTCGTTCAGATAGTCGCGGTCAAAGAACCCCATGGAAAAGCCCTTCTCCGTTTCGTCGCCCAACCATTCCGCAGAGACCTGGGCCAACTGCGCAAAGGCCTCGTCGCTCAACGGCGGTTGTAGAAGCTCGAAATGAAAGCCCTCGCGGGTAAACTTGTTGACCAGCGCCCGTTCACCACGGTGCGGTTTGCCAATCAAGGTAAAGCTCGCCAGATCCACGTGACCTTCCTCGCCCATTTTAATAAAATCAAATCCCATCTCATGAAGGGAAAGGGTCAGCGCCTCGCTAACCTCATAGAACACAGGCGTCATCCCGGCCTCATCGGCGTCCTTCATGAATGCCGCCAGTGCCGGCCGGAGCTTCGTTTGATTGCCAATGGGTTCGCCCATAACCATCAATTTGTTGGCCCGGCGACGAAACAGGATTAGCAACTGGTCCTCCCCCGCTTCCCGATAGAAATAGGTATGCTTATCCCGCAAGAAGGCCAGATGGCTAACCTCATTTCCACCGTATCGCCCAATCAGCCGGCGTACCCGTTCTGCGTTGAACGGTCGTCGTAACCAGGGCGCCGGACGAAAGGCCAGGTAACGATAGATGTCCGCCAAGATAAATAGGGCCACCAACAAGCCGCCTAAACCATCGAGCCAAACCTGTGTCGAAGGAATCCACCAGGAATGAGGAATCCAATAGTGATGATGGTGGTGGCCATGCAGCGTAAAGATGCCCAGGACGGTATAGATCAGGAAAGTTCCCATAAAGATTAGGCCGTCAACCGTCAGGCCACCCCACGAATAATGAAAGCCCGTTCGATAGAGTTCCGGGCGAGCGAAGACCAGGGAAACCATCACGAGGCAAAGCAACACGACCAAACCACCTGGAAAGTTCTCGGCGACCAGCGTGTTGACAATCGCTACCGCCAGCACCACCACGGTCGGCCAAAAGGCCCGTTTCACCCGGGCGCCAACGCCACGCGCCAGCCCGATCAAGAGAAACGCGACCACAATATTCGCGACCTGGCTGAGAAAATAAAACATGTACGGTACCAACTGGAGGTAGACCCGATTGGCCAAAACCACGTCCGGAATCGTGGCGAAGAGGAGCATCATAACCCCAGAGAAATACATAAAGACCGTCACAAAGATTTGGGCGGCTCGGCGCAGAGCGGCCATCGGAAGGCCATTTAAGAAGTGATTCAGGCGGCGCCCGGCATCATGAATAAAGAACCCGACGCCTAGGCCAAACGGCAGGAGGTAGTAAAATAGCCGGTATAACAGGAGCCACCCGGTGGCGTCCGCCCGGCTGACGCCCATGAACCCCAACCCAATAATCATGAAGACGTCAAAAGACCCCAGGCCACCGGGAATCATGGAAACGACGCCGGCCACGGAAGCCACCACAAACATTGGAAAGACGGCAGCGAGATTAAGCGGGAGATTGAGTGCCCAGCCGATGAGTAAGAAAAACAGGCCGCAGCTTCCCCATTCCAGACACGATCCGAGGATCAGTCGTCCTTCCCGCAACCAGGTTAAGTCCTGAAAGAACTCGCCATCGTTTAGTCGGGTAAAAATTAGGACGCACGGAAAGTAGAGACCGCCACCCAGTAGCCAGAACCAATACCCCTCGTAGGCGACCCCCACGTGAGCGCCGAATAGTAAGATTAAGGCCACCCAGCACGCTACGGATAGGCCGGCTAAGAGAAACAGGGCAATCTTTGAAATCGCATAGACGACCTGCTTCTTTGAGGCTGACTTGGCATAGAAATTGGCCCGTAGGCTGGCGCCTAGCAACCCGCCCATGCCTGCCAGATTGGTGAAGGTATTGGTGACCCATCCGGTCCGAAAGACATACCAACGGGTAAACTTTCCGGGTAGAAATTCCACAATGGTGAAGTCATAAATCAACATCGGGAGGACTGCCACGAAACCGGCCACGGCCAGTAACAGGACCATCTCCCAGCTAAGACTGCTTAACTCATCCCTTAATTGATGACCATTCACCTCGCGGGCAACATGCGCCACCTCTTGAATAATGAAGATTAACATCGAGAAAATAAAAATCCCTTTGATTAAACCCAGCCGCTTTTGAATAGCCGCCCACAGTCGTTTCCCCATGATGACACCCCCCGTAGTCCTTCATTATGCCAATGGCTAAACTGGAAAACAATTGAGGGGCAACCATACCGGCCAGTAATGTTAGTGACTTATCTTAGCGTTCATAAGTCCAAAAAGGCCCGGAATTCTTTCAAATTCCGGGCCCACCCCTGTGTTTAATGTTTATGCTTCCGTTTACTCCGTGACCACAACGCTAACCCACTAAAATCAAGGACCCCAATTCCTGATAGCAACCAACCACTTCTGCCGCCCGGTACCTGATAGGTTAAGCGAACCCGATTATGCCCGGGGGTAATTGGCACACTCATGAACCCGCCCAGCGTCCGCTGAGTCCGTACATGCTGCCCATTAATCATGACGTGCCAACCCGTATCATCCGCTAATGCCAGATACAAGTGATCCTTGCGGGTGGTCCCGGTAACCTGGCCATTTATCACGGTTTGCCAACGACTCGTTTTAGTCGTCGCCGTTAATTGATTCTGTTTGAGCATTTGTAAGGCCCGGTTTACCTGGACCTGATTGAAACTCACCGCTTCCAAATGGTAAATAGCCGTCGCATACTTAGTGGCCACCCGAACAATCATCGTTTGACCGCGCTTAAAGGTCCCTAATTTAATCAATGCCGTATGCCCATTGGCGTTGGACGTCGGCTTAACCCGGTGACCATTGACCGTCATTGTTGAATACTTGGTTTCCCCATTGGGGGCCCATAGATACACGGGGCCCGTTGCCTTCGCCATTAGCGTCATGACGTGATGATAATGATACTTCGTCACCTTGCCACCAACGCGATGAACGACCTTAACCTGATCCCCTAGCTGCTTCGCTGGGACCACGTCATGTGTTGCGCTTGGCCGAATTGCCTGTAAGATGGCCTCCTGATTTTGACTGGCATTCATGGTCAATGGCACCCGCGTTAAACCGGCTGGAACCGCAAATCCCATACCACTGTACCCGGTCGTCGCCGTTGTTTGACTGCGAGTAGGCGTCAAGCTCACCGTCGACTTGACGCCCAACAGGGCTTCGGTGACCGGCGTCAAGCCCACGTCACTGACTCGACGAACATTGTCGCTAAACAAGCCCAATTGATGAAGCGTCTGCCGGGTCCGATCATTCAGCGTTGAACTGTACCCAGCAATCCCATGAAAATTAAACAACAAACTATCATTGTAGTTATTGTAGGTCGTTTGATAGGCCTGATTAATCAGCGAATTAGTGTTCTGAACCCGATAGAGTTGACCATCTGGATCATTGACACCCGCCATATGCCGATTTTCCTCAGCGTAGGCCTGAGCGTATTTTACTTGATCACCAAACTTGCCCGTACTCATCGATAAGACGAAGTTACCCCCGAGTTCACTCGTTACCAACATCGCCAATGTCCACTGCCGCAAAGCACGTTGCGTCATGAATAAGACGAGAGCCGTCACAATCACGTACAGGCAGCCGATCCACAGGCTCCCCCAATGAACCTGTTGAATCTTGGCATAATACGCCACCAACTTAGGCGAATGACCACTAACTAACTGGCGCATCAAGGGCATCATGCCGGCCCCCAATACCATGATCATGACCTGTCCGATAGGCAATACCCATTGCCATCCCTGGCTAATTTGCCGTGGTTCGGCAATCCATGCCTCATACCCGACCATGACCATCACAAAACTAAAGAAGAAGACATTACGGAAAGGAAAACCGGCTGGGGCCTGCATAAGATGCCAGAACGTGTTAAACACTCGCAGCCACATTCCCAGGAAGAGCATGCCTAGCAGGGTAACCGTTGCGAATTTTTTCCGCCGGCCGATCATCGGATTGACGAAGAACGTCAGCACTAATAAGGCCACCGCACTGGAAACAAAAACCGTGGGTGCGTGCATCAACCGTTGCGTAAAGTTCGTGGCGCCGAGGCCAAATTGTGTGAAAAACTCCAGGCCAAACTCAGGTACGGGGCGAAAGTTAATGGCGTTGGCGGTTCCCTTAGCCGTCAACAACATTCCCAATCCGGTTGGAAGTAAGATAGCCGCCGCGGAAAGCCCACTCAACGCCCCCGTCAGCGTAAACCATCCCAGTCGGCCATAGCCGGCTTGCTTCGACTCTAACCCAGCCGCCCCCACTGATTGAATAGCGTATAGCCAAAGTACAGGATACTGAACAGGCACATCATATACCCCAAATAATAGTTCGTTACCATGCTGACCAGTAGCCAACCATAGAACATGCCTAATCGCTGTGCGCGGACCAATCGATCAATCCCGGCCACGACCAATGGTAGAACGATTAACGCGTCCAACCACATCAGGTCAAAGAAGTCTACCGCTACGAAACCACTCAGACTAAACGCCAGTGCAAAAACAATCGTGACCCGGGAACTGGTCAGAAAATGGTCTTGCAGAAACCAAGCCATCGTGGCCGCAATCGTCGCAATCTTTACCATAATAATGACACTGGCCGCAATCGGAACATTGGCGGCGCTAAACGCCAAGACAATGATATTAAAGGGACTCAAGAGGTAATAGGCAACGGTTGGCACCACGTTACTCCCCAACGAGAGTGAGAAGGAAAATAGATGAAACGTCTGGTACCGCAAGGCATGTTGCAACGCGGTTAGCAACGGAATATATTGCGTTCCCATGTCGCTCATCAACAGGTTGCGATGGCCAAATGGCGTCACGTGCCAAAAACCAAAGGCGACCATCACTATTCCTAATGCAATCAGCCAAGCCAAGCCAACATTTTCCCACCGACGTCGCTGCTCGTCAGCCTTTCTTAACCGCACGATTATTCGCCTCGCTTTCATTCTCAAAATATTGGGGGAGACGCTCCACCAGGCTCAGCAGTTGTAACCACCAACCGCTTGCCAATAAGACACCACCCATAACATCACTGGGATAATGATTTCTAAGTCCAAGTCGGGCCAACATTAACCCGATGACGGCAACGCTGAAAACAGCGATTAATCCCCAACTCAACCAATTGAGATCCAGGCTTCGAACGATCAGCGTAATCAGGATACAGGCCAATAGGGCCGCACTAAAGACGTGCCCACTTGGAAAACCAAAACCGGTGTCCTGAATGACCTGATGGATCGGGCGAAGTCGTCCCACAAGATGCTTAACCACTAGCAACAAAGCATCCCCACCAACCAAGGTAGCCAGGATAAACGCCGCCCAGCTCCACTGATGCGTTCTCATTAGGAATAGGCTCACGATCACCATCGCACAGCCCGTAATCACCGGACTGCCCAGGGTGGTGACGGTATGCCAAATCAGGGTGTGTTGACCGATGGCGCTAGTTTGGAACCGCTCAAGCCAAGACTCGTCCAGGGACAATAATGGTGCAAATTGAATTTTAACGAGTATCGCCAGGATGGTAAAAATACCCAATACCACTATGGCGATAATCTGATGACGATCACTCTTACTCACAGGTCTTCCCCCTATTGTTTTTCTTTAATTAAATAAAGCGGTCGGTGCTTCGTTTCCAAGTAGATCTTGCTAATATATTTTCCAAGAACACCAAGACACAGTAGCTGGAGCCCACCTAGCATCAGCATGATTGTGATTAATGATGGCCAACCGGCGGTCGAATTGCCGAATAATAGTGCCCTGATGACAATCCACAGGCAGCTAAAGAGTGCCGCCACAAACGACAGTCCACCTAGCCAGGAAGCCATCGCGAGGGGAACCTCTGAATAGTTCATAATCCCGTCCAACGAATAATCCATTAATTGTCTAATCGACCAATGAGTCTTGCCGGCTACCCGGTCATGATGCTCAAAGGTTAAGTAAGTCGTCTTATACCCGACCCAACTAAAGATCCCCTTCGAAAACCGATTAACCTCAGGTAAGCCAACGATGGCCTGAACGACGCGCCGCCTCATCAAACGATAATCGCGCGCGCCCGGAACAATTTTCACCTGAGAAATCTGGTTGATGACGTGGTAGAACGCCTGGGAAAGCTTTGACCGTAACCAGGGTTCCCCTTTGCGATCGGTCCTCTGCGTGGCAACGACATCATTGTCAGTCGTCGCCAAGGTTTCAATCATCGTGGGCAATAGTTCTGGTGGATCCTGCAAATCAACATCCATCACCGCCGTATAGTCACCTTCAGCCTGCTTAAGGCCGGCCAACAAGGCGGCTTCCTTGCCGAAGTTTCGTGAAAAACTGACATAATGAACCCTTTCTGGATCGGCAGCATTTAAGTACTGCATCCACTGTAAAGTTTCATCTGTCGAGCCATCGTTGATGAACCAATACTCCCACTGGTAACGTTCACGATGACCGTCGTACTTATTTAAAATTTCTTGAACCCGTTGATAGAAAATGGGGATACTCTCCTGTTCGTTATAACAGGGCACCACGATAGAGATTAATGGCATATCGAAATCCTCCTTAACAAAAAAACACTTAGGTACGCTGGAATTGAGGTTAATTCCATCATACTTAAGTGTTCCAAGGTCTAATACTGGCTCGAAAGGAGATTATTCTGAGAATTTATCAGAATTCGTTGCCGGCGAGAAAAATTTAATCTGCATCTTCGTTCCCTGTGGCTGATTATTCAAGACACGGATCTCTGCCTGGTTCATCTTGATTAACTGTGACACAATGGCCAATCCAAGTCCGGTGCCCGTCACAGCTTGATTATGAGCGGTATCCACCCGATAAAAACGTTCGAAGACGCGTTCCTTATCGGCGTCCGCGATCCCCGGCCCCAGATCCTGAACGGTAATGATATTGACCAGTTGGCCGGTCTTGGCGGTAATCGTGATGGGGTGATCACCCGGTGAGTATTTCCCAGCATTATCAATTAACGCCATGAGGATCTGTTGTAGACTCTCGGCATTTCCCCAAATCACGAACCGATCCGGAATCTTAACCACAATTGACTGTTCACGTACTGCCCGCTCCTCAGCAACGGTTTCACGGATAACCTCGGTGGCATCAAAAAAAGTCAGCTTTAAGGTTCCCCGATCCGCTCGCGACAGGGTTAACAGACTGTTGACCAGCCGCTGCATGCGGCCCGATTCATCATCAATAAACTGAATGGAGCGCGGAATAATTTCCGGGTGCTGATCGCCTCGGCGTTCGACCAACCGGACGTGGCCCCGGATGGCCGCAATGGGTGTCCGTAACTCATGAGCCGCATTGGAAATAAATTCCCGTTCCTGCATGGCATGGTCGTTTATTGACGTCAACAAATCGTTGATGCTCAGCGCTAATTGATGAACCTCCTTTGGATGAGTCGGAATGGGTAAGGTTGCCTTAATGCTTTGTGCCCCCGCCTGATCCTGTGCGGCCACGTTCAATTCGGTTAACGGCTTTGTGATCTTGCGGGCCGTCAATCGAATAAACACCCAGCCCAGCCCGACCGTTAGGGCCATGACCATTAGTACCACCAGCATGACGGACAGCAGGATGGCTGTCACAGGGGCCAATCGGAGCCAAATCTCTGATTTTATGCCAAGACGGGTCCCCGACCGGTAGTAGGTAAACCCATAGTCTCTGCTGTAGGCAACCGCTGGAAAAAATGGCATTTGATAATGCTTGGCGCCTAAGAAAGCCTTGGTATTCGGCGTGTAGTAGGTCCCTGGCGCATTACCCAACCGGCTGTTATGTACCCGTACATAGGTGTTCTTCGTATTAATGGAACTACTCTTCCGCCACTGATCCCAGTCAGGTCGGTCGTCAATAATCGACCGTTTCAAACTAGCCATCAGTTCGACCGAAGACTGTTCACTTTGTTTCACTAATTTATAGCCAACCATTCCCATCACTGACACACCCATAATTAACGTCACCAATACCAGTAACCAAAGAAACCGTGACTGAATCTCCTGTGCGGTCGTTTTCATCTTGTTCTTTGACATGCCATCACCCGTCGTAATCCGTTGATAAGACGTAACCAATGCCACGAACCGTGTGAATCAGGGGCGCCGTTGGGTCTTCATGTAATTTTCGCCGCAAATAGCGGACGTAAACATCCACCACGTTCGGTTGTCCTTCAAAATCCACTCCCCAAACGGCATCCAAAAGATCATCTCTGGTTAATGTCTGACCGGATTTTCTCATCAAATACAGCAACAATTCATATTCTCGCTGCGTCAATTGAATAAGTTTGCCATTTCTTAGGACCTGCCGCGACCGTGTGTCCAAAGTTAGATCCGCAACATGTAGTTGGGTGTCCGCCGCCTCCTGATGATGTTGATGCCGCAAAATAACCCGAATTCGTGCCAATAGTTCTTCAATCTCAAAGGGCTTCGTAATATAATCATCGGCCCCCGTGTCCAAGCCTGCCACCTTGTCCCCAACATAGTCCCGGGCTGTCATCATGATAACTGGCAGGCTATCGTGCTTGCGAACCCGTCGTAGAACGCCCAAGCCGTCAAGCTCTGGTAACATCCAGTCCAAGAGCATTAAATCCAACTGACCACGATTGGTTTCATAGACGGTCAATGCCTCTTTACCGTTACGCGCATTAAGAACGGTATAATCTTCAAATTGTAGTTCGGTCGTTAATGACGCCAGCAATGCTTCGTCATCCTCAACGATTAGGATCGTCCCTGCCATAATTTCACTCCGTTCAGTTTGTCATTCTGTTACTAGCTTACTCATCCAGGTTGAAGAAAGCTATCATTTTCTAGCCGGTTGACCTAAACATTTAAGAAGCTTCAGAAATTCCTTAGGTCGTCGAGGCGGCCTTGACTTGCCCTTACACCACACCTCATTAATTGACTCACCGAACAGGCCCGCCCACAAGCAATGGTGAGCTAGCCACCAACAACCTATGCTACGCTTTCCCAGAGGTGATAACTTTGGAACTTGGACCCTTATCAGAGTGGATCGGGGCACTCGCGGAATTCTTAGCCGTCGGTGTCGCCCTCTTCCTACCCTATTGGACAACCCACCGTATGGCTAACCAACGACGCACAAAGTTTAAAACGGTCATCTTACGCTATGGCCACGCTGCGTTAGCTGGTGATTTGACTGCCACGAAAGACCTGGAAATTTTCTTAAAGGTGGCCTTTTTGGTTGACACGGACGATCACTGTCAATCAGCCATTAGCACTGGGTTCGCCATCTTGAACGAATTAGACTCTCCCATAACACCTAACCGTCAGCAACGAGTCGAAGTTCTACTGGCCAGCTTGACCGTTAGGAAAAAATAATGGGACAAAAAAACAGCGCCATCGCGCCGCATAATGCGACACGATGACGCTGAGTTTTATTTCAGAAGTTGGATGATTACTTAAGAGTAACCACACCACCAACGGCTTCAAGCTTTTCCTTGACGTCGTTAGCTTCGTCTTCAGAAACGCCTTCCTTGATGACAGATGGTACGTTGTCAACAAGACCCTTAGCGTCCTTCAAACCAAGACCAGTGATTTCACGAACGGCCTTAATAGCCTTAACCTTGGCGTCACCAGATTCAGTCAACTCAACGTCGAATGAGTCCTTAGCAGCGGCACCGTCGCCACCAGCAGCACCGGCTGCAGCAACAGGGGCAGCAGCGGATACGCCGAATTCGTCTTCAATTGCCTTAACTAAGTCGCTAAGGTCAGTAATGGATGCTTCTTTAAGAGAAGCGATGATAGCATCTTTATCAAAAGCCATGTTATTTTCCTCCAATAATTGGGTTTATTTTTTGTGTAGCGTGGGTACTTAGGCTGCGTCGCCTTCGTCACCCTTGTCAACGATAGCCTTAATTGCGTAGGCCACGTTCCGTACTGGTGCTTGAAGTTCGCTAGCCAGCATGGAGAGCAAGTCTTCACGACTAGGCAAGGTAGCGTAGGTGTTGATTTCATCAACGGAAACGATCTTTCCTTCGATGTAACCACCCTTGATTTCAAGGGCATCTACACTATCAGCAAATTTCTTCAAAATCTTAGCTGGGGCGATTGGATCCTCGTCAGAGAAAGCAACGGCAGTAGGACCTGCGAAGACATCGTTTAAGTCACCGTAGCCCGCCTTGTCGGCAGCCCGAGTCAAAACCTTGTTCTTGATGACGTTCATATGAACGCCAGCGTCACGTAATTGCTTCCGTAAGTCGGTTACTTGTTCAACCGTTAAACCACGGTAGTCAACGACGATGGCACTCGTTGCGTTGTTGAACTTGTTAACAACGGCATCAACATGTTTTGCTTTAATAGCAATAGCTTGTTCACTCAAATTGTTCACCTCCCAGAGTAGATTGGTGGGATAAAAAAATCCCTATGCCACCAAGACATAAGGAAACAAAAGTTTAAGTAAACTTCTGCCTCGGCAGGCGTCAATTAAGGCCGTTGGGCCACCTGAGTCTTAGGTAGATCTATTAATAACTTTAATAGCATACAATACTCAACAACCAGTGTCAATGTATTGCGAGGGATTTTTTTATTCACTTCATAACTTGGACTAGATCATAGTGCTCAAGTCAACGTCGACACTAGGGCCGAACGTAGAAGCGATTGAAACGTGTTGAACGTAAGTCCCACGCACAGCGGCTGGGCGGATACGTACAATCGTTTCGGCAATGGTCTTCAAGTTGCCGGCAAGCTTGTCAGCATCAAAGGAAACCTTACCAAATGGAACAGCAACGTTACCGTCCCGGTCAGTCCGGTAAGTAACTTGACCATTCTTAGCGTCGGAAACAGCCTTTTCGACGTTCATCGTAACAGTCCCCGTCTTAGGGTTAGGCATTAAGCCCTTAGGTCCTAAGACACGGCCTAAACGACCAACTTGGGCCATCATGTCTGGCGTTGCAATAGCAACGTCAAAGTCCAACCAGCCGTCTTGGATGCGTTCTACTAAGTCTTGTTCGCCGACAACGTCAGCACCAGCTGCTTCAGCAGCCTTAGCTTGGTCACCCTTGGCGAATACAACAACCGTTGTATCCTTACCAGTACCGTTAGGCAGTACCAGTGCGCCACGGAGTTGTTGGTCCGCTTGCTTTGTGTCAACGTTAAGCTTGAAAGCAACTTCGACAGTTGCATCGAACTTAGCGAAATCCATCTTCTTTACCAAATCAATGGCGTCGCTCATGTTGTAGACCTTGTCGGCCTCAACCATCTTGACGGCGTCTTGATACTTTTTACCTCGTTTGTGAGCCATTTTTGTGTATTCCTCCTTGCAAATGTGGTTGTAACGGATAAACCTCCCACTTGACACATTTCATTTTCGTGAAGTGTCCGACTATCCGAAAACTGAGCTTAACCTTCGACCGTGAAGCCCATGCTCCGGGCAGTACCTTCAATCATGCGCATAGCTGCTTCAACATCAGCTGCGTTTAGATCTTGCATTTTAGTTTCAGCGATTTGCTTAACTTGGTCCTTGGTTACAGTAGCAACCTTGTTCGTGTTAGGTTCGCCGGAACCGTGTTCAACACCAGCAGCCTTCTTCAACAGCGTTGCTGCTGGAGGAGTCTTGGTGATGAAATCAAAGGAACGATCTTCATAGACACTGATCACAACAGGAATGATCATACCAGCTTGGTCAGCGGTACGAGCGTTGAATTCCTTAGTGAAGCCCATGATGTTAATCCCTGCTTGACCTAAAGCTGGTCCAACTGGGGGAGCTGGGGTTGCTTTACCCGCAGGAATCTGTAATTTGACGACATTAGCTACTTTTTTAGCCACGAGACAATACCTCCTTGAGTCCGTGTGTGGTAAGTGGAGCTGTTAGTTTGCTCCTCCCACGTTAACTGTATGCTCTAACGCATACTTGAGAATCATACCACACTTTACTAACTACAACAAGTTCTTTTGGAAC
Organism: Levilactobacillus tangyuanensis; assembly: GCF_003946545.1. GTDB lineage: Bacteria > Bacillota > Bacilli > Lactobacillales > Lactobacillaceae > Levilactobacillus > Levilactobacillus tangyuanensis. The sequence continues at coordinate 49,415 of NZ_RHOA01000009.1, read as the reverse complement.
CAAAATTTAAAGGTCACCCACGACGGCTGATCCTGATAGAACAAGGATTCAGCCTGCCCAGCTTCGGAACAATCGTCGTCAGTCTTAACGGCCAACCGCGACTAAAACACGGTGGCCGATAGAGTCATGGGTGATGACTGGTTAATGACGAATGGCTTAACCCAGGATTGGGTCGACTTGGTCAAAGTTCAGTTCAGTACTGGTTTCCCGACCGAACATATCAATGTTAACCTTTAACTTCATCTTTTCGTCATCGACTTCGGTAATCTTACCGACCAAGCCACTGAAGGCACCATCCACGATGGTTACGGAGTCACCAGGAGCAACATCCAATTCAGCATGCCGAGCCGAGATACCGACACGACGGAGAATCCGTTCGACTTCGTCAGGTAACAATGGCGTTGGCTTACTACCTTGACCATGAGAACCTAAGAAACCAGTAACGCCAGGCGTGTTCCGGACGATGTACCAAGCTTGGTCACTCATGACCATTTCGACCAAGACATAGCCAGGGAAAACCTTTTCCATGGAAACCTTGTCCTTACCATTCTTAACTTCATGTTCCTCTTCTTCAGGAACGACCACACGGAAGATGTTATCTTGCATCCCCATTGATTCGGCCCGTGATTCCAAGTTTGCCATGACTTTGTTTTCGTATCCTGCGTAAGTATGCAGAACGTACCATTGTTTTTCAGCTGACTCAACCATGTATGGTGCACTCCTTTAATGTCTTTGACTTTTCGAGCAAAATAAAAAAACTCCGCATACACGAAGTTCCCGTTAGCTACTAATATAGCATATTTAAGCTGCTTTGACCACCGATAATTCGACTACGCGAGGAACTTCAGGCCGTATTGAACGAGCCAGTCCACAGCGCCAAAGAAGATGGAGAAAAGCACTGAGATGCCAATAACCGTTCCGGTATCGTGCCGAAGTTGCTTAACGCCTGGCCAAGAAACTTGTTTCATTTCCTTGCCGACCGATTTGAAGAAACGGAGTAAATGCATGGTGTTGCCTCCCTAAATGTTAGTATCCGTTATAAGCTAAATTCATCAATTAACGTGTTTCGCGATGCAGCGTGTGCTTCCCGCAAAACTTACAAAACTTCTTAACCTCAAGTCGCTGAGTCCGGGTTGCACTCGCTGTGATGGTGTAGTTTCGTGACCCACAAACGGAACAGGCCAACGCAATCTTTCTTTGTGACATTTTGCCACCACCTTTAATAAAATCCTGTCTAACTCATACTGTGTTAGCTTACCATCATTGGGCAAGACCGTCAATCATTCGGCCAAGACTTGCCGAAGTTTCGCCTGACTGCGATAGGCAGCCGCCGAGGCCTGGGCAGCCGTTAAACGAGCATTCTGGGCAATCTCACTCAAGGATGCCCCACGAATCAGTCCCAAGAACACCAATCGTTCGATCGCCGACAACCGTTTCTGAACCAGACCAACGGCCTCCTTAACCTCCAATTGCTCACGAATAATCCAGCGCGGGTCAACCAGCGTATCGGCAAAGAACGGCCCATTGGCATCGATTGAAACCATCCCCCGACAATTCTGCCGTTTCTGTGCCCTGCTCTGACGAATCAAATCGTAGACCCGATGTAGCAGGTTAAGCCGATAGAAGGCCCCGAAGTTCACGGATCGACTTAACTGAAACTTGGTGACCACTTGGCAGAAGACCAGCAGGGCCTCCTGCTCCCAGTCGTCGCGATCATACCCAGGAATAAAGTAACGTTGCTCCATCCGCAGTAAAACCGGACGATACCGGTCAAATAACACGGGTAGTGCTGGGGATTCAGTGGTTTGTCGAATCATTTCAATTAACACAATATCACTCATGGTTTTCAATTAAAAAGGCCTCCTTCAACTGGTTACTCCAGTGTAAAGGACGCCCGTCCAATCGCTTAGCGAACACCCGTTTATTTTTTCTTAGGGCGTTGCTTAGGCCGAGACATCATTTGGTCTCGTAATTTTTCTAATTTGTAGAGTTGCTGATCATTCCACGGTGATTTTCGCACAATCCCGCGGTCGGCATACTCGCGGGCCGTCTGCTTGACTTCATTCTGTGCCCGCTCGATGTCCCGCAGTAATTCACCCGCTGGGATTCGTAGTGCGCCCTCAGAGAAGATGGTCCACTGTTCAGCCTGATCGCTGGTGGCCACCGTCACCTGAGTAAATCGCGTTTGGCGTTCCTTGGCTAACCGTTCAATATAGCTGTCGGCCGTTTCGTCACGATTGGTCCAGACGACGTCTAAATCAAATTGCCGGTAACTCTTCGAAATACCGGGAACGTACATCGCATCAAACACCACCGTAATGGCCGCGTCCCGCAGCTTATGATAGTTAGCCAGCATATTTAAGAGCTGGTCTCTGGCTTCTGGTAACCGATCAGTCAACTTTAGACGGTTGAGTTCGGGCCAGTTGCCGATCATATTATAAGCATCGACAATTAAAATATCTTTTTTCATCTTATCCCGCACTCATTTCTTCTAAAGTTAGTGTTGAACCGGATGCCGTGAGCTGAAGCCTTGATACATCAAGAGCCCGGCGGCCACACTGGCGTTCAAGCTTTGCACCTCGCCGACCATTGGAATGGTCAGCATTTCATCAACGGTTTCCTTTAATAGGCGAGAAATTCCCTTGCCTTCGTTACCAATGATGAGGGCACTGGCACCCTTAGCATTCCAGTCACGATAGTCGTTGCCATCCATGTCGGTGCCAAAGACCCAGACACCGCGGTCCTTCAAATCGCGAACGGTGTTAACCAGGTTAGTAACCCGAGCAACCGGTACCCGTTCAATGGCCCCGGTTGAGGTCTTAGCCACCACGGAGGTTAAGCCAACGGCCCGGCGCTTAGGGATAATGACCCCGTGAACCCCACTGGCATCGGCGGTCCGCAAAATGGACCCCAGGTTATGTGGATCCTCGACCCCGTCCAGAATTAAGAAGAATGGTGGCTCGCCGGCGGCATCTGCCTTGGCAAACAAATCATCAATCGTGGCATATTCAAAGGCCGCAACGCCCAGTGCCACCCCTTGGTGATTCTGGTGGTCAGTCAGTTGGTCCAGCTTTTGCTTCGGCACCTCGGAGATCACCAGGTGACGTTTCTTAGCCAGTTGCCGAATCTCATCGATGGCTTCCGCCTTTAATCCGCTCTGCAAGAAGACCTTGTTAATCGTTTGTTGGCTCCGTAAAGCCGCTACGGCCGGATGACGACCGATGACAAAGTCGGTGTCGTTGGCTGGTGTTGTCTGTTCTGGATTCATTATTCAGTCCGCCCCGCTTCCACTTGTTCAATGCACCATTGACTTAACTGATCGACCCGGTCCTGTTTACCGCTTAGGGCTAGATAGCCCATCAAGGCTTCGAACCCGGTTGAAATCCGGTAAGTCACCACGTCCGTGTTTTTGGCATGCGTGTAGCTCTTGGCGTTACGCCCGCGCTTGAACATCGTCCATTCATCCTCGCTGAGAATCTCGTCTTGTTCCATCAAGTTAATCAGTGCCGCCTGGGCCTTAGCGGAGACGTAATGCGTCGCTGTCTTCTGCAAATGGTTTGGCTTGGCCAACCCTTCGGCGATTAAATGCCGCCGAATGATGACCTCGTAGGCGGCATCCCCCATATAGGCCAATGCGACCCCGTTTAATTGTCGATAATCTACTTCAGTTGTCATTAATTTCCCTTTCGCCAACGCGTCCCTTGGGGCGTGTCTTCCAAAATAATTCCTTGGTTCTTCAATTGCTCACGAATTTCATCGCTGCGCAGGAAATCCTTGTTCTTCCGTGCGGCAATCCGTTCAGCGATTAAGTCTTCGATGTCTTGGTCTGCCAATTCGGTAGCTTCCTTGAGTTCAACCCCAAAGACACTGAGCAAATCGGTTAAGGTCTTGCGAATGAAGCTCAGCGTACCAGCAAAGACGACCGGCCGTTCGGCATAGACATTCCCCAGCCGGGCAACTTCGTAGACTTCAGCGACCCCGTTTTGGACGTTGAAGTCATCGTCCATGGCATCCATGTAGTTGGCCGCAATCTGACGAACCTCTTGGTCCGTCTTAGGATCGTTACCACCCTCGGCATCCTTCAGCCGATAGCCCATATTATCGTAAGCCGTTTGCAGGCGTTCGAGGTTGCGGGCAGCGGTATCCAGGTTGCGTTGACTGTATTGAATGGGGCGCCGGTACTGCGTCGTTGCCATAAAGAACCGCAACGTCTGGGCATCAACCGTCTTCAAGATGTCGTGAACCGTGACAAAGTTGCCGAGTGACTTACTCATCTTCTCGTTCTCATCGCCAACGGTGACAAAGCCATTATGCAACCAGTAATGAACGAAGGTCTTCCCGGTCTTAGCCTCACTTTGCGCGATTTCATTCTCATGATGGGGGAAGACCAGGTCTTCGCCACCGGCATGAATATCAAAGGTGTCGCCCAGATAGTGGGTGGACATGACCGAGCACTCAATGTGCCAACCGGGCCGACCAGCACCCCACGGGGATGGCCAAGAAATTTCTCCAGGCTTAGCGCCCTTCCATAGGGCAAAGTCGACGGGATCTTCCTTACGGGCGGTCTCTTCATCGGCCGTATGCTGGGAAGCCCCTTCTTCCAGATCGTCTAACTTCAAGTGTGAAAGTTCACCATAGTGGGCAAACTTGTGTGCTCGATAATAGACATCCCCATCAACTGGATAGGCATAGTCCTTATCGATTAGGTCCTGAACAAATTCAATGATTTCATTAATGTGTTCCGTCGCCCGGGGATTCACGGTCGCTGGTTCAATGTTCAGCGCCGCCGTATCTTCCTTGAAGGCCTTGATGAACCGGTCACCCAGTTCTGGCACCGTAATGCCTAATTTATTAGCTTGCTTAATCATCTTATCGTCGACATCGGTAAAGTTAGAAACGTACTTCACCTTGAAGCCGCGGTATTCAAAATAACGGCGAATGGTATCGAAGGCAATCGCACTCCGCGCATTCCCAATGTGAATATAGTTATAAACCGTCGGGCCACAGACGTACATGTTGACCACGCCGGGGGTCATCGGTTCAAAGGTTTCTTTTTGGCGAGTCATGGTATTAAAAACTTTAAGCATCCCGAAACTCCTTTCGCGTCACGACATAAATTATGTCTATTGTAGCATATTCGACCAAAAATTAAGAAGTCGACCTGCAGCCAATAGGCAGACAGATCGACTTCTTAATTGTTTCGTTACTCTTCGCCAACGTTACGACGGCTTTTTACCGTTGCGATTGTTATTACCAGACTTCTTAGCACCGTTGCCATCCTCAATATTTTTACTTGAATGCACCGGTTTAGCAAAGATCATTCGTCCCGCATCGGTTTGAATGGCACTCGTCACGACCACATCGAGTTGCTTGTTGATGAAGTACCGACCGTCTTCGACGACGACCATGGTCCCATCATCCAGGTACGCAACCCCTTGTTGCCGTTCGGTCCCGTTTTTCACAACCATTACATGCAGGTCTTCGCCAGGAATAACACGAGGCTTCAAGGCATTGGCCAACGAATTGATGTTTAGGACCTGAACATTTTGGAATTGAATAACCTTGTTCAGGTTGTAATCATTCGTCACGATAATCCCGCCATTTTCCTTGGCCAATTGGATTAACTTGCTATCAACCTCAGGAATATCTTCGAAATCCCCTTCATACATTTCGATTGGCATGATTTGTTCATTTTGAAGCTTGTTCAAGATGTCCAAGCCACGCCGACCACGAACCCGCTTGATGGAATCACTGGAGTCCGCTATGTATTGCAGTTCATACAACACAAAGTTAGGAACCAACAGCGTCCCTTCCAGGAATCCGGTTTTCGCCAAGTCATAGATCCGCCCATCAATTAAAATATTGGTGTCTAGAATCTTATAGTGGTGAAAATTTGGTTCGCTTTCCCTGTCCAAGACCTCTTTGCCGGCGTCTTCACCTGTGGCCTTACGCCCAGGTGCTTGGAACAATCGTCGCCAATCTTCCAGCTTAAGCTTGCTAAGACGGGTCCCAATTCGAAACCCTAGGTAACCAAATAGAATCATCAATATCCACGGAATCACGGTATTGAAAAACACCGACTTTGATTCGCGAAGTGAAACTGAAATCAGTAACGCTAACACTAGCCCGACAATGGTGACCAAACTGCCAAAAATAAGCGTCATGGGGTTCTGTCGATTCAGGTAGGCTTCAATCTTGTTAATCAATCGAAGCAGTAAGCCTGCAAAGAGCAACCCGAGAATAAGAAAAATAAGTGCACCAACCAGTATGTTTACCGCCAGATTGTTCACCATTGGGCTAGTGACGCCTGAAATTTGCCAGATTCGAGGGAGATAGGCGGCGCCCATAACCCCACCCAAAACGGCAAAGATAAATAAAACAACACTCTTTTTACGCATTTTAAATTTCACCTCCTTTCATTGCTCACCTGCCTTAAACGTCGAGTGCGAGCTTTAATGTTTGCCGTAGAGTCGATACCCCGACGACATCGATCCCCTTAGGTGGAACCCACCCTTGAAGATTATTCTTAGGAACAAAGATCCGTTTGAAGCCTAACTTTTTAGCCTCAGCCACCCGCTGTTCGATCCGACTAACTCGGCGAATTTCACCGGTCAGCCCAACTTCACCAACGAAACAGTCCGTGGGCTCGGTCGCGGTGTCCTTGTAGCTGGAGGCAATACTCAACGCGATAGCCAGGTCAATCGCTGGTTCGTCAAGCTTAACCCCACCGGCGGCCTTCAGAAAGGCATCCTGGTTTTGTAGCATCAGGTTAGCCCGTTTCTCCAGCACGGCCATCAATAGCGACACACGATTGCGGTCCAGTCCACTAGACGTCCGTTGGGCATTACCAAAGACAGATGGCGTGATCAGCGCTTGAACCTCCACCAGAATTGGCCGGGTTCCTTCCATGGAGACCACGATAGCCGATCCGGTGGCATCCTTGAGTCGTTCTTCCAAGAAAATTTCGGAAGGGTTAGCGACCTCGTAAAGGCCCCCCTCACGCATCTCAAATATCCCCAACTCATTGGTGGACCCAAACCGGTTCTTCACCGCCCGGAGAATCCGATAGGTGTGATGCAGGTCGCCTTCGAAGTAGAGCACCGTGTCCACCATGTGTTCCAGAATCTTGGGACCGGCAATGGCCCCGCCCTTGGTCACATGACCCACGACAAAAATGGTGATGCCATTGGTCTTCGCAATCTGCATCAGCTCACCCGTCACCTCACGAATCTGGGAAACGGATCCAATCGCTGAAGTCACATCTGGTGCTTGCATCGTCTGGACGGAGTCGATAACCACGTAGTCCGGCTGCATCTCTTCGATGTTGGCCCGAATGCTGGCCATGTCCGTCTCTGGATACAGGTAAAGGTTATCACTGTTAACAACCAACCGGTCCGCACGCATCTTAATCTGGGGCGCACTTTCTTCCCCAGAAACGTATAACACCTTGCCACCAGTGGCACTCAACTGCCCAGACACCTGTAGCAGCAGGGTCGATTTCCCAATACCCGGATCCCCACCAATTAAAATTAAGGAACCTGGGACAATTCCCCCACCGAGTACCCGGTTTAGCTCGCCCATTTCGGTCTTCACCCGAGTCTCGCTCGTGTGCTTAATCTCATTCATTAATTGGGGATGCGAATGTTGACCAGACGCACTAACCCGAGTGGATTGGGGCTTCGCCGTTGGCGTCACCACTTCTTCAACCATGGTATTCCACTCGCCACAGTTTGGGCAGCGGCCCAAGTAACGTGGTGAACTGTATGCACAATTTTGACAAACAAAATTAGTTTTGGCTTTAGCCACCGTAGCTCCCCCTTAGTCATTCTTCTGAATACTTTTATTTTAGCATAACTACCAGCTGATCCTACACTAGTCTGTTGACACATTTTCTAAAGTTTTACTTGCGATCGGACGAGCCGAAGCCCCCCTGGCGTTCCTGTTGTGGCGCCTGTTCGTCGTCGGCCAGGTAGTAGGGCATGAAAATCCCTTGGGCGATGCGCTGGCCCTTTTTAATCACAACGTCGCTCAGCCCGACGTTCACGAGTTGAACAAAGATTTCTCCCTCGTTCTTTTCGTTATCATAATAGTCGGCGTCGATCACCCCGACCCCGTTCGGCAAGATGAGGTTATGCTTCAAAGGATTGCTAGACCGATTGGCCAGGATCAAGACTTCACCTGGCGCCATGTAGGCCTTAATGCCCGTGGGAACTAGCCACGGTTTCAGATCGTGTTGCCCCGCCTCAAGCTCGGCCGTAGTCAGCGGCGCCTGTTGCCGCAATCGTTTAAAGGCGTGCAGGACGTCATGCCGCCAAATCGAAGGTAGGGTAAAGTCTTCCGCACATTCAAAGTCGTAACCCGCAGCCTGTTGGGTTGTTCGGTAAGGTAGATGTAAGCCCTGGTTTTGGTACCGTGAAACAATTTCAAATCCACGTTTCATTATCGACACTCCTTCTATTAAATAAATCGCTTTCGTTGGCTCTGTTACTAGAATAAGCAAACTGGTAAGAGAATACCAGTAAAACCGTGGCCGGTCAAAAGGAGTTGACATTGCCCGTGTGATCGACCAAAATCAATTAGGAAACGGAGGTGGGAACGATGGTAATCAAGGAAGTACCTGGACAATTAAACCTTATCGCGGCCGATCAACGCCTGGCTAGCCTGCACTATTTGGCCTTGTCCGATCAAACCTGGGTTCTCGAACAACTCTTCGTCCGGCCCGGTCAATCGGCAGAGCTGGCCGATCAGTTGATCCGTCGATTTCTGGAAATTGCCGCGGAAAAATCCATGGTTCTAAAGATTCTGGATCCCTACGCTAAACGTTACTTGAGTGCCCACCCAACTTCGTTACTGGCACCGAATCAGTTACCAGTCACCGGACCAGGTGCGGTACAACCCGTCAGTGAACATTACCCATCTCTAGAGGAGGAAAACACAAAATGAATCAAGACGCTCTCAAGGCCCTCGTCGGCCAGGCTGCTGTAAAGTACGTTGAAGACGGCATGATCCTCGGTCTTGGAACCGGATCAACCGTTAAATACATGGTTGATGCCCTCGGCAAGCGAGTCGCCGAAGAAGGCTTGCACATCATCGGTGTGGCCACTTCCGACCGGACCGCAAAGCAGGCCGAATCGCTTGGCATCACCATCAAGGAATTGGACGATGTCGACCACATCGATTTAACCATCGACGGCGCCGATGAAATCGATGAAAACTTCCAAGGTATCAAGGGTGGCGGTGCCGCTCACCTTTGGGAAAAGATCGTTGCTATCAACTCGACCAAGAATATGTGGATCGTTGACGAAAGCAAGATGGTTCACCACCTGGGACAATTTCCACTGCCTTTGGAAGTCATTCCCTTTGGCTCCACGCATGTCTTAGAAAAACTGGACAAGATGGATCTCCATCCCGAATTCCGGATGGACGCTGACGGTCACCACGTCATGACCGACTCCAAGAACTACATCATCGACCTGCACTTGGGTCGGATTGACCACCCCCACGAACTAGCCAATACCCTAAATGGTATCGTTGGTGTCGTCGAACATGGCCTCTTCTTAGACACGGTCAACACGGTTATCGTTGGTCGTTCCGACGGTCCAGAGGTCTTAAACGCCCGCGATTAGCCTTCATAAAATAAGTTTCTCGAGTCACCCGCTTATCTCCGTTGGAGCCGAGCGGGTGACTTTTTTATGGTCACCGAGAAGATCCAATCCATGGATCTATTGGTGGAGTAGTGTATCATGAAAGCATATTTGTTAAGTTATAAAATATTTGTAGAGCGAGGTAATTGCATGGAAACGACACAATTAAGCAACGGCGTTACCATCCCAATGTTAGGATTCGGCACTTACTTGATCGATAGTAAGGATGTCCCTGCTGCAATCAAGACAGCCTTAGATGCCGGTTATCGGCACCTCGATTGCGCCCATATTTACGGCAATGAACCTGCCGTTGGTGCGGCTATCAAGGCTTCCGGTATCGACCGTTCGGATCTATTCATCACATCCAAGGTTTGGAACGCTGACCAGGGTTACGACAAGACGCTGGCTGCCTTTGACCAGACGTTGACTGACTTACAATTGGACTACTTGGACCTATACCTGATCCACTGGCCTAACGAAAAAGACTTCGACCTCACCTTAGATACCTGGCGTGCGCTGGAGACCCTTTACCAACAAAAGAAGGTTCGGGCTATCGGTGTCTCCAACTTCTCCGAAGACCAACTCAAACAGGTCTTTGCCATGGCCACAGTTAAGCCGATGGTCAACCAAATCGAGCGCCACCCTTACAAAGTTCAAGCCGACTTAGGAAAGTTCGATACCGATAACGGACTGATCAATGAAGGCTACTCCCCAATTGGTCATGGTCACCTGATTCTTGAAGACCCCGTGATCGCAAAGTTGGCCGACAAATACGGTAAGTCGCCTGCACAAATTGTCTTACGGTGGCAAGTTGACACCGGCTTCGTGGTTTTCCCTAAGTCCTCAAAGCCAGCACGAGTTAGAGAAAACTTCGAAATTTCCGGTTTTAACTTAACCGCCGCCGAGATTGCGGAAATTAACGCGCTCGATCAGGACAAGCACCTCAATTACGACTAGGTCGTGGGTATCTAGCCCACTGGGGATCAATAAATATATTAATAACCAGCTCATTAGGCCTCCCCGATACGACTCGTATCGAGGGACCTTTTTTGTTGTAAGACCCGATTATTTGGCAACTTCGAGCTTTACCAAGTCGGGACTAACCGCCCAATTTTTAAACAACTTTCCGAGTATCTATACAAAAATGAGAATATTGGAGTACAATGAGAGAAATATGTTAGGAGAGTGACGTCATTGAGTAAAGAAATCACGGCGGACCAAACCGCCCGCTATCAACATGCGTTAGCAACCGATCCCACTGCCAAGGTGCTGGAGCGCGCCGTCAGCCATCAAGGAATTCTGGCCACCTCAGCCGACTATGCCTCTGAAGCCGACATGACCCCGGTCTTCTCTATTGATCTAGATACCGGTAAAGTTGCCAACCAAAAACAAAGTGGTCGTTGCTGGATGTTTGCCGCACTGAACACCATGCGTCATCACTTAGCCGATCTCTTTAACCTAAGCGACTTCGAACTTTCTCAAAATTACACCAACTTCTGGGATAAATTTGAAAAGGCCAACTACTTTTACGAAAACGTCTTAGCAACCGCTGACCAACCAACGTCTAGCCGTAAGGTGGCCTTCTTAATGACAACCCCTCAACAAGACGGTGGCCAATGGGACATGCTCTGTGCCATCATCGAAAAATACGGGATCGTGCCTAAGTCTGTCATGCCCGAAACCTACAACAGCTCTAAGTCCAGCGAGCTTAACAGCACGCTTAACCTTAAGCTCCGTAAAGATGCCATTATTTTACGTCAGTTAGTTGCCGATCACGCCAGCGATGACGATATCGCCGCAGCCAAGGACAAGATGCTTGGGGAAGTTTACCGCTTACTGAGTTTCTCCCTGGGCGAACCCGTTAGCGAATTCGACTTTGAATACCGGGACGATGACAAAAACTACCATATCGACAAGGGCCTGACACCAAAGACCTTCTTCGACAAATATGTTGGCTGGGACCTCTCCGACTACGTCTCGATCATCAATGCCCCAACCGATGACAAGCCTTACAATCATACCTACACGGTTGAAATGCTGGGTAACGTGGTCAGCGGTCGGCAAGTTAAGCATTTGAACGTTTCCATGAAGGACTTCAAGGACTTGGCCATCAAGCAGCTCCAAGCTGGCCAGTCCGTCTGGTTTGGTTGTGATGTTGGTCAATCATCCGAACGGCAAAAGGGTATCATGGATACCAAGTATTACGACAAAGACGCCCTGTTCAACATCGACTTCTCGACCACCAAGGCCGAACGTTTGGATTACGGCGAAAGCCTGATGACTCACGCCATGGTCTTGACCGGTGTCGACCTGGTCGATGGCCAACCAACCAAGTGGAAAGTTGAAAACTCTTGGGGTGAAAAAGTCGGGACGAAGGGTTACTTCGTTATGAGCGATGCCTGGATGGACGAGTACTGTTACCAAGTCGTCGTCAACAAGCAATTCCTGCCCGATGACCTGAAGACCATTCAAGCTAATGAAAAACCAACGGTCTTAGCACCATGGGACCCAATGGGCGCCTTGGCTTAACCGAATCGATTTCAATTTAAAAAGTCCTTGGAAAATTTCCGAGGACTTTTTTTTGCGATCCGTTTTAATTATTTAATCACCCGGGCAATGTTTTCGGCCGTCCGGGTCAGGTTGGCCTCGCCCGTTTGGATGGCCGTTGATAGGTCAACCACCCCGGGTAGGATGCCAAAGATGGCATCGATTCCCAAATCATAAAGCTGGTCAATTCCCTCACCCACGTTACCGGCTAGCCCAATAACTTTGGCCTGGGGACTCGCCATTTTGACGGCCTGGGCCGTCCCCATCGGGGTCTTACCATACTGCGTTTGAAAATCGATGGCGCCCTCACCGGTGAAGGCCAAATCCGCGTTGCGGGCACGTTCCTTCAAACGCGTTTCCCGCACCACAATCTCGATACCACTTTCCATTTGCGACTGTGTAAAGGCCAAGAGACCGGCGCCTAGTCCACCGGCGGCTCCCGCACCCGGAAACTCGGCTAAGTTGCGTCCCAATGTCTGGTTAATGACCGCCGCATAGTGCGTCAGATTGGCGTCCAAGGTTGCCACCATGGCCGGGGTTGCCCCCTTCTGCGGACCAAAGACGGCAGCCGAGCCCTTGGCCCCAACCAGAGGATTCGTGACATCAGAAGCAATCCGAACGGTCGTGGTCTTGACCAGCGGATCGAGACCACTCGTGTCAATGGTGGCTAGATCGGCTAGGCCGCCACCACCACGGGCAATGGGCGTCCCGGCGGCCGTCAGAAATTTCACGCCTAACGCTTCGGCCATCCCTTGGCCGCCATCGGTGGTGGCGCTACCGCCAATACCAATAATAATTTCCTTGGCGCCATGATGCATCGCATCTAGCATCAATTGACCCGTCCCATAGGTTGTGGTGATTAAGGGGTTCTTCGTGGTCTCATTGACAAATTGAATTCCGCTGGCAGCAGCCATTTCGATGACCGCCGTTTGGCCATCCCCAAGAAAACCATACTCGGCAGAGACCGGTTCACCCAACGGATTCAAGACCTCGGCCGTCTTAAAATGGCCATTGGTTGCATCGACCAGCGACTGCACAGTCCCTTCGCCGCCATCGGCCATGGGAACAACTTCGTAATCGGCATCGGGAAAGACCCGCTTCACGCCGGCATAAATGGCCCCAGCCGCCTGTTTTGCAGTCAGACTGCCCTTAAATGAGTCCGGTGCAATGACAATTTTCATTTTTTAACATTCCTTCCCGTCGCTATAAAAGACCAAACATGATGGTTCCCACGAGCGTCATCGTCAACCCCACGGCAGATTCATAAGGGACCGACTTCATCCGATCCTTCAGGGTCATGTTCATGGCGTTAGCCGTGACATGGAAGTAATTCCCTTGTGGCAAATGGTCGATGACCGTTGCCCCGGTATGAACCATGACCGCGGCCGCCAATGGCGCCGTTCCGAAGGCCAGAATGGCCTTGCCAAAGGAACCGGTGGCCAGAATAACCCCAGTCGAGGTGGAGGCGGTTGCCGCAGCCATTAGAATCCCGGCAATTGGCGCCAGGAAGGTGCCGGATATCCCGGAGACTTTGATCAGATGAACAATCAACGCCGGCAAGGTCGAGGTGGTGATCAGCCCGCCAATCGCCCCTGCGCCAATTAAGATCAAGACAACATCGGTCATTCGGGCCATTCCGGCCTTGGTATAGGCCAAGACCTGGCGACCTTGCTGCATTGCTAACATGCCAATCAACCCCGCCAATGGCAGAATGTACATCGCATCCACTTCGAATTTTTCTAGAATTTGAATATGTAAAATGTTCCCAACCGGATTCAGTAGCAACAGAATGACCGCTAGGACCGGCGCAACGATCGCTGTCTTCAGCGTAGGTAGCTGCGTGGGGGCCGCGTCGGTTCCCTGTCTTTGGTTGGCCTCGACGTCAGCCATCGTGGCAATCTCCCCGTGATGCCGTAACAAGGTGGCGATAAGGACGGTGACGATTAGGCCAAACACGGCCGGAATAAAATCAGCCACCATCAGCTGGCTTAGCTCGATGTTAAAGCCATGAGCGGCGGCGATGGTGTTGGGGTTGGGCGAGATAATATTTCCCGCCTTACCCCCACCGGACAGCGCCACTAGCAACGCCAGCTTGGAAATCTTCATGCGACTCCCCACTTCAAGGGCGATGGGCGCCACAATCAGGACGGCAACTGGGATGAAGACCCCCACCGCCGTTATAATCATGGTGGCCAAAGCCAGTGACAAGATGGCTAAACTTTCACCAAATTTTGTGACAATCCCCCGGGCAATCGCATTTGCGGCCCCGGACTCCATCATGACCCCGGCAAAGACACCGGCGGCTAGAACCCGGACAACCGTGCCCATCACACTCTGTGACCCGGTCACCACGATGTTCACCGTTTGCGTTAAGTTCGCGCCACCAATCAGCGCACCCACAATCGTCCCCAACAGCAGGGAATATACTGGGTTTAATTTTCGCAGAATCAAAATAATTGCGAGGGCTAATCCAACCAAGGCCCCAATCCAACTTACTGACACTGACACGTCGCGTCCACTCCCAACTATTTAATGTGACAACTTTAACAAACGTGATGCATTATACGACACATTTCTCACAAATGGAAGGTGGATGGGGCACGGTTTCAGCTCTTCTGCGAACAGTAGATCGTTTTACTAATCCTTTAGTGACAACGAAAAAGAGCCCGCCAGGCCATCGGTAAACCGATCGACTAAGCGGGCTCTGAAACTTGCTCAATTTTTATTTTATTATTTTAATTTTGCCGTCGTTAGGACCTGCTTAAACGTCGACTTGGTTAACGATTCGATCGACCAGTCTGGCCACATCGTCTTCTTATAAAAGTTATTCGACAATAAAACGACGCCGGTCCGACCATCCTTACTGAGTGAAAAGGCCCCTTCGTAAAAATCACCAATACCGTGGCCATAGTAACCAATCTTACCCAGGTGATACATCCCACCCGAATAGGTCTCGGCCGGCGCGTTCGTTTCATGCAAAACGCCAGCACCACTAGCCGTCGGCAATAACGTCCCTTGAATCAGGGCCCGCTCCGTGCGGAAGGTATCACCGGCACTCATGGTCACATTGCCAGTCGCAATCTCCACCTCCAGCTCCCGCATCGAAGGCTTAACCGGGTTAGAATAATCTCCCGGCATGGTCCCGGCATACCCCAAGGTCATGTCCTTGATATGCGATCGCAGCTGGGCAAAACTCGTATGATTCAAATCCAGTGGCGTCACGATGTGTTCATAGAACGCCTGATAATAGGATTCATGCGTCACTTGATGGAGCACGCCCGCCAGGAGAACATAACTGATTGGTTGATAGTCAAACTTATTGACCTTGGTCGGATCGACTCGGGCCTGCTTGGCGGCATAGCGATACACCCCCGACTCCGTCAGTGTTGTTGGCGGATCCATGGCGCCCACAATGCCCCCACGCATATCCAATAATTGCCGCAGGGTAATCTTATCCGCGTCCTTGATCGTCGGATAATACTGGCTAAGCCGGTCCGTCAATTGTAGCTGGCCGGCCTGAACGGCACGCATGATGAGCGTTCCCGTCATCGACTTTTGAATCGAGTTCACTAGGAATTGCGACGTCACTTTATTACGCCGCTTCTTCGCCGCGTTGGCCATCCCAAAGCTACGCTGAAAGATGACCTGATCATCCTTCACCACGAGCGCCGTCCCACTAAACCGCTTATTTCGAAGCTTCTTGGTAAAGGCCGCCGCAAACTGGGGGTGTTTCTTTCCCAAGTTTTCACGATCGAATGCCGACTTCTTCTTCGGCCGTTTAGCGCGACTGATCGCCGCGTCCTGGGCAATGCTTTCTTTGGTCTTCTTGGCATGCCGATGGTTCGTCACCACCTGTTGTGCCTGATTCTTCGAGTTAACCTGCCGATGTCCGTACCAGACGCCCCCAAGGCCCACCAATACCATCACGAGAGCCACCCAACGGCCCCAACCTGATTTATTCAATTCTTTCAGTCCCCATTCTAAAAGATCATGCTTCTTAGTCGGCCTTACTCAAACCAACCGAAGGTGTTGCTATAAAACGATTTTATTTTGAATTCTAAGTCGATCGTCGAAATCATAGCGGATCGGCTCCCCATTGGCAACCTCCACCTGACTAATCTGTTCATCAGGGACGTCATCCAAATACTTAATTAAGGCCCGCAATGTGCTCCCGTGGGCCACGACCAACTGATTCTGGCCATCTAGTAACCGTGGTGCAATCTCATCCGTCCAATAGGGCATCAATCGATGATAGGCCATCTCCAGGCTTTCGCCCCGAGGCTCGATGTGCGGCCCAAATTTATCATATCGGCGATCCTGCGTCACGTGATCCAGTAATGGCGGTACCGTTTCAAAGCTCCGCCGCCAAATCTTGACCTGACGTTCACCAACCGCTGCCTTAACGGCATCCTTGTTCTGACCACGCAGGGCACCATAATGCCGTTCGTTGAGGCGCCAGGACTTTTCTACCGGAATAAACAGTTGATCAAGACGCTCTAAAACAATGTTTGACGTCACGATGGCCCGTTGCAACATTGACGTGTGTAGCCGACCAAACTGAAGGTGGGTTTCCGCCACCAGTTGTCCCGCTTTTGCCGCCTGTTGTCGTCCCTTTGCCGTCAGAGGCACATCATTCCAACCTGTAAAGATATTATCGCGATTGGCCGTGCTTTCCCCGTGCCGTAGAACCACTAGGGTTGCCATTGCCATCCTTCCCTTCTCTTCTCAGTCTCTGCTGTAATCATACCACAGCCCGAAAGTGAATCATCGGTCAGTGAGTCACCTTAAACGAAATTCAAGGTCGTTCATACCACAAAAAAATCCAGGACTGAACAAGTCCTGGATTCGCTTTATTTATCGTTAATTGGTTGTGGACGATTCCGCGTTCTCACGTGCTCGTTCCGCAATCCGCGCCCGTGCCTTTAACTTGGCCCGCACGTCCTCTGGTAAGTCGGCATCGCCAGCTTCCTCGCCGGCCGCTTCAGCATCATCCGGCAAAGTCGATTCTTGCTCGTGAACCTGATTCCCCATAAAGGTAATCACGGACCCGATCAAGATAATCACAATCCCAATGATGGTGTTAAGCATGATGTGTTCATGAATCAATAACGCCGCTAAGACTGGTGCCAAAGCTGGCTTAATGAAGAAGACCAGTGACGCCGTCGACACGTCGGAACGTTCCATGGCCAGGAAGTAAAAGGCAAAGCCCCCACCGGTCACACAAACACCGATGAAGAAGAGTAGCCAGAAATACTGCATGCTAACGTTCTTCAAAACCGGAATTGCCGCGAACTCCTGCAGCCAGCTAACGGAACGCATGGCCGTTGCCACGGCAGGAATGTGGGTAATCATGACCAGGACAAACAACTCAGCTGAACCAGCCAAGAAGGTGAAACAGGTCATCACGATTCCATTTAACCCATGACGGGTTGATCCCCAACGAGAAATGATACTGTATAACCCAAAGGTTAAAGCCGAAGCAATCGACAAGGTTAATCCCAATGGGTTCGTTAAATGCATGGGGTTAACAATCACAATTAGCCCAACAATGGACACAATCACGGCAATCAAGTTTGCCCGGCCCAACCGTTCGTGCAGGATCAGATAAGAGAAGATCAGCGCGAAGACGGGGTTACAACTAAACAGAACGGCCACCGTGGACGCTTCATCAACCATGATTGCCAATTGATAAAGCGTCATGCTGACAATCACACAGGCTAACCCGGTGAGACAAAAGAGCCCCACATCGGACCAGGTGATTAGACGGCTCTCCATCCGCAGGGCATGCCAAGCGATGGGCAATAAAACAATCCCGCCGATTAAAAATCGAATGAGGTTCAGCTGGATGGGGTTGAACGCCCCGCCAGCTGCCTTCAAAGCGATTTCCATGGAACTAAACATTAACGTCGAAAAGGCAATGTACAACAGCGTTTTTCTCAAAACGAAATTCTCCTTATTATGTAAAATCAAAATTGACTAGACAATGTGCTGAACGATGACCATCAGAATCGGAATCACCACTAAGCTTAGGAGGGTCGTTTCGGTTACCATAATGGCTGCATAGTCAGAATCCGCATGATAGAGCTTCGCTACTACCGGTGCGTTGGTCATGACGGGCATCGCCGCTTGTAAAATAAAAACCTGTTTCATTAAGACGGGCATGTTGGTTGGCACCACCAAACACGCCATCAGGATGGGGGCAATAATGAATCGTCCCAGTAGGATTCCGGAACCATCGCGGTCGATCCGCATATTTTGCAGACCCGCACCCGCGATCGCCGTGCCAATGAAGATCATTGATAGTGGAATAGTTAATCCACCAATGTATTGGAAATCTTGCATGATCCATGCAGGCAATTGAATGTCTAAGAGCACCAGGATTACCCCAACGATGAAGCCGAGTAACGGTGGTGAGAAGATTTTCTGGAGCGTCTCCTTAAGACTAAACGTTGCCTTGCCCTTCCCATCCTTTTGGATCAAATAAACCCCTAACGTCCAGAAGAACGTGGTGTTGGCCATATAGTAAACCAGGACGTACGGGAGGCTCTTGGTCCCAAACAACGCTTCATTGACGGGTAAACCAACAAAGACCGTGTTGGAATTCAAAAACATCGATTCGAATAAGCCTTGATGACTTCGACGGATACGAAACAGGTGAAACGCCGCAATCGAAAGGCCAAACATGATCAGCATCGAAACCACCGGGAAACGCAGGTCCGGCAAGGTTTCCTTTAACGTTTTAACCGTGAACTTTGACGTAATTGTACTAATCATATAGGCCGGCAATGCAATCTGTGTGACAAGTCGAGCAATTAGCCGGGGCGCTTGATCATCAAACCATCCCCGCCGCGACAAGACGTATCCCAAGCCAATCATGACGAGGATTATCAAGACGCCAGAAACACTTCGAATAAATACAGCCATCCACGATCCTCCCCGCCAAAAAAATTAGATTTTCTTAAGCAACACTGCACCATTATAGCATAAATGATGATGATCGTTCGGTGTCATTCCTTCATAATAGTGGCAGAACGGGGTTACCCAAGGCATGCCGTCATCAGCAACTTTTTAATACCACTTTACAAATCCCATAATTATAAAGCGTTTTCTCGCCCGAAACATTTACGAATGGCCGTTTTTATGGTCTAATGGGTTAATTGGGCCCGCTGCCGGATCGGGGATTTTTAAAAATCCGGTAAGGTCCCCGAGATTTCGTTGAGGAATGAACGGAGAAGCCTATAATTGGGTTAAGATTTTGACGAGGATGAGGAAATAAATTATGCCAAACGATAACGAAAACAGTCGGCGCCGTCACGCGCCCGAGGACTTTGAACAGGTGTATGACCGGCGGGCTGACCGCAACTCCCACTTTAAACAGCCCCAGGTCCACCCACATCGTCCGGTCATGTGGACCATTGTAGTCACCCTATTAGTCTTACTAGGCGGGGGCCTAGCCTATGGCTATCAGGCATGGAATTCAGCTAAGAAGACCTTCGGTGAAACCTATGAGGCCTCTAGCGGCGCCAAGAGTCGAAATGTTTCGGCTGTTTTGAAGAAGAACCAGCCCTTCTCGATTCTTCTAATGGGAACCGATACTGGGGCCTTGGGCCGTTCCGATGTCGGCCGGACCGATACCATGATGGTCGCGACGATTAATCCAAAGACGGAAACCGCCTATTTGACCAGTATTCCCCGGGATACCCGGGTAACGGTTGGCTCTGGGGCGAATGCTTCCATCCAAAAGATTAACGCGGCTTACACCATTGGTGGTCCCAAGACAGCCGTTAAAACGGTTGAGGACCTGCTCGACATTCCGATCGACTTCTATGCGATTGTGAACATGGGCGGATTGGAAAAGATGGTTGAATCCGTTGGTGGGGTCGATGTCAAACCAACCCTGACCTTCAAGTATGGTGCGGCGAACGTCGTCAAGGGCAAGAAGACCCATTTGAATGGGAAACAAGCCCTGGATTACTCCCGAATGCGGCATGATGACCCACTTGGTGATTACGGTCGCCAAAAGCGGCAACGTGAGGTCCTCCAGAAGTTGGTCGTTAAGGCTGCTGGTTTATCCTCAATCACACGTTACCAGTCCATCCTGAAATCACTGAATGGTAACTTGAAGACCGACCTGACCTTCGATGACTTGATGCAAATTCGGGCCAAGTATGGCGATGCCTCTCATCACATCAGTTCTGAAACCTTACAAGGACAAGACGCGATGATCGATGGTCTCTCCTACCAAGTCCCAACCACGCAAGAATTGAAAAAGGTCTCGAACCACATTCGCAAGACGTTGGGTCTGGGTAACACCAGTAAGTTCACCACTGATGCCGATACCTCGACGACCGATGGCTCCACGAATGCGGATGGCACGACGCCAACCGCCGACACCACGGGCGGTAACAACGGCTACGGTTACTAATTTTAATCATGACATCAAGTCCGGACCAATGGTTCGGACTTTTTTGATCCCATCCCACCGTCTTGGCAACCGTTAGTTTGTTTAGAATCTGACGAAACATTTTCGACACTCTGTCCGAATGGTGACCCCGATAGACCGTGCCATCCCACTCATTTCATCTGTATCAATGAATCCGTCTCAGCCATTTGCCTTGATCGGTGGCTATCCTTAGCCAAGCGTGACCGCTTGTCACATTGCCATAAAATCTGTTTGTGGTTTGCCTCAAATGCGTTAAAATAGAGATACTTAAAACTATGAAAGGGGCTGACCACATGTATCGGTTCTTTGTTCAACCACAGATCAATGAAGACGACAACCGCGTGTTTGGCTACGAAGTTCTTCTCCGCAAACAAAACGATAACGATGAGTGGGTTCTTCCACATCACTTCACTGATATTTCTGTGACCGACCAGGCGAAGCTCCTCGAAGAAACGGCCGTTGCTTTACATACGGCGGTGACTAAACAGACGCTGTCATTCAACCTTAACACCCAACAGTTGCGAAATCCCTACACCTTGGGTGCGATTATCCTATTGAAGAAACGGCTGGCACCGGCTTCGCTAAACATCGAATTGACCGAGGCCCCGACCCTCGAGGAAATGAAGCTTTTCAGTATGACGATTCATCAATATGGCGTTGGTTTGATCCTGGATGATGTTGGCACGGGTTCCAACACCTACGAAAACATCAAGCATCTTTTACCATTTGTTGACGGGATCAAGTTTGCCATGCAAAATCTGCGGTCTACCGGTGAACGCGATCTCATTCCCGCCAGCCTGGCCTTTTGGGCGCAGACGGCTCGTGAGGATCACCTTCAGTTAGTTCTAGAAGGTGTCGAAAGCGCCGAGGACCAAGAACTGGCTAAACAATTCGGGATCAATCTCCATCAGGGTTACCTGTACGGGCAACCCAGTCTTGTTGAAACCCTGGCCTAACTAAAAACGGCTGTGACAACCACTTTCATCACTGAAAGTTCGCTGTCACAGCCGCTTTTTATTTTCACTTTAATGAAACAACCCGATCCAGTAACCGCCAATGCCGATCACGAAGACCCCAACAAAGAGCCACAGTGGTCGAACACGATGACGCAACAACCAGACGGCTAACAAGGTTAAGCACAGGGGCAAGACACCGGGTAACAATTGATCCAGCATTGCTTGCAGACTCTTAGTGGCCCCACCAGGGAGATGAAACGACGGTGCCAACTGTAACTGCGTCCAACGAGGCACGATGGCCCCCATGACGAAGAGCCCCACAATTGACGCGCCTTCCGTCAGCCGCCGTAATGTCTCCGATTGCAGGCCAGTCACGGCACTAATGCCGCGGCGGTAGCCCCAGCGCTGAGTCAGCCACCGAAAGCCGAGGCGCACCACATTCCACCCAATAAAGAAGGTCAATGGGCCTACAATCCCAAAGCCACTAAAAACCAGGGTTGCCGCGAAGGCACTTAACAAAGGTCGCCAAATGCCCCACCAAACGGGATCGGCGACCCCCGCCAATGACCCCATCATCGCCACCTTGACGCTCTTAATCTCGGTTTCGGTGACGGGCTTACCGTTGGCATGGTCCTCTTCCATGGCCAAGGTCACCCCGGTAATGAGCGACTGCATGTATGGCATGGTGTTGAACAACTCTAAGTGTCGTTGGGCGGCCGCAGCCTGATCCGCCTTATTTGGATATAAGCGCCGAATGGCCGGAATCATCAGGTAACAAAAACCCATATTCTGGAGCCGAGGATAGTTCCACGCAGCCTGTTCAAACCCTGAGCGGACAAAGACGTGGAACTGGTCCCCCATGGTTAACTTAACTTTAGTTGGTTCCGCCATCTTCGCCCCTCCTTCTATAAATCATCCAATTCACGATCCAGGTCATCATCCGCTGAGGTTCCCGAACCGCCACCTTGGGGATGCTGATCCTTGGGTTTTAGATTGAGATAAATAATCGCCAAGGCTACCCCAATCATCACTAATGCCGTGAGGTTCAAATGACTGTCCGTCGCACAGGCGAAGCCCATGAAGAAGAACGGCCACAACCGCCTCGATGCCATCATGTTAATCACAATGGCGAAGCTCACAATCACTAAAAGCCCCGCCGTCACGCGTAACCCACCGCGTAAGGTCACAGGTAACCCTTGATAAATCGTGGTCATCCAGACACTCGGTAAGGCCATCAGGATCACCATGGGAATCACGACCCGTAGCCCCTGCAACCCGACACTAAGCCATTGAAGCCTCGTGATTCGGCTCAGGTTTCCCTCTGCGGCCGCTTGGTCGCCGCGAGCCACCAACGGCACGATAATTCGCCGAAGGCCCCGTGTCAACCAAAGACCCACGACCGCCAACGGGATGGCCATGATCACGCCCATCGCCACGGGTAAGTGGGCGGGACCGGTCACTAGCCAGGCCGCACCCACAGCCCCCAGGGCGGCATCCGGCGCCACCGCGCTGCCGATATTCATCCATCCAAGCGTCACCAACTGAAGTGAGGCGCCCAATGCCAGTCCAGCCACCAGATTACCGGTAACCAGCCCCACTAACGCACAGGCCACAATCGGTTGATGGAACTCCCATTCGTCAATGACGCCCTCAAGGCCGGCCAAAAAGGCGACCAACAAGACTCCCCAAAATTCTAGATTCATGTTCAACCGCCTTTCATCAGAGATCCAAAAACACCTGCGAGTGGGGTAACCCACCGCGTCAGGTGTTTAGGCTAGACCTTTTTTTGTTGCCAGATTCAAGAAATCCTGTGGCCGATCAGACGGAACCGTCTGTGCCGTCACGGTGACTCCTTGACCCATCAACTTCTGTGCAACCTGAACATCGGTGGCGTCCGCCGCCACACTGTCCGTCAACATCGTTTTCCCGGTCGAAAACGCCAAGTTTCCCACGTTAACCCCACTGCCGCGCAGGTCAACTCCTGCCGCGAGCAAGCGGTGCATGTCGGTCAGATTTTCCGTTAACAGCAACACGCGAAAACTATCGAACCGGGGATCGTGAAAAATTTTAGCCATCTTATCAACGGAAATGACATTGGCCTTAACGTCAGCCGGAGCGGCCTGCACGATTAAGGTTTTGCGGAGCTGGTCTTGGACCACGGCATCAGATACCACTAAGATTCGGTTTGGTCGGACGGTTTTGGTCCAGACCGTCGCCACTTGACCGTGTAATAATCGGCTATCAACTCGTGCCAAGCTAATGGTCATTGTCATAACAGTTCGTCATCTCCTGTGCCCGCCTGTAAATCCAGGTGGCGAATACTACTTCTTGCTGCTCGTTCCAAATGCGGAATCACTTCGGCCATGGTCTGCTCCTGTAGCGATAACGCTTCAATTAACATCGGTAAATTAAGCCCCGCAACCAGCCCATACTTATCTGGGTGTTGCGCAACCATTTGACTGGCCGCATTAAACGGCGATCCACCCCACAAGTCAACTAGGAACAATAATTCCGTAACCGGTTCCATTTGTTGAATAGCCGTCTCGTAGTGATTGGCCAGGTCGGTCAGGCTTTCATTGGCAGCCAAGGTCACGGCTGTCACCTTGGTCGACTTGCCGTAAATCATCTCTGCGCTTTGCAACAGTCCGCGGGCAAACTGCCCGTGACTGGTAACGATTATGGCTAACATCGTGCCACCTCTTCATCCACGGCCATCGATTCTGGCCATCTCAAAATTAAATCTGCACCTAATATAGCATAAATAAGCGTTTTCAGCTAGTTTGCGGCAAATTTTGTGATTAATTCACGAGGACTGGCGAGACTGATCGCCGGCGTGAAACCACGCGGTTGCCGGTCGTTCCAGGCTGCATAGCCGAACGCGACATTGGCCGCCTGGGCGGCCTCTTGGTCGAAGTGCGTATCCCCAATATAAATGGTGGTGGCTGGATCGGCGTTCAGCCGTTCCACGGCCAAGTTAATTCCATCGGGTGCCGGCTTCCCGTGTTGCACATCTTCGGCCACGATCGCCAATGAAAAATGGTCGGCCAGGCCCGAGGCCACCACGTCGTGCTCGTATTCGAATTGCCGTTTAGAGGTCATAATTGCCAACTGCGCCCCCCTTTTTCGTAACTGATCCAGGGCCGCCAGGACACCCGGATAGACGTGCACCGTCTCCCGGTAGGCCGCCGTGCGCTCGCCCCATGCCACCAGAACATCTTCTAAGTCAGTCACATGAAGATCTTCCAAGGCATCACGACTAGGAATGCCAAAGGTTGCGGTCAAGTCAGCATACGGCCGCGGATCCCCCTGTTCCTTGAGCACAGCCTGTAACGCCCGCATGTACATGGCCTCTGTATCCATCAATGTTCCATCAATATCAAAAATATACGTTTGCAAAAGGTTTCCTCCTCAATCGCGCCGCAAAAAAAGCGCGACCAGTGTTGGTCTCGCTTTAAGTTTAGCATGTTTTGAATTAAGACTCGAATTTAACCGGTAAATCTTCATCGGCCAAGTCGACGGCCTCCTCGGAGTCGGCTGGAACCGTTTCGCCATTAGCCACCGCTTGGCTCCGGACCAAGTTCCGTAATTGCTTAACGGCTCGCAACCAAGATGGAATCAAGATGGCACATGATCCCAGCCAGGCCAGAGGTTCGGCCGAGACGGCACCCGCATAGCCGAAGGCCTTGACCATGAACAAGGCGGCAAAGACCCGCATGGCCAATTCACCAACCCCGGCTAGGGTTGGCAGCACACGCCGGCCCAGTCCTTGCAGGGTGTTCCGGATAACAAACAGCACACTCAACAACAAGTAGGTACTCCCGATGATGTTGAAGTACGTCTGTGATAATTGAATGACGTGTTCGTCGGCATCCCCAATGATCAGGTGAACAATTGGCCGACCAAAGAAGATGACCATGGCCCCAGCGAAGACGGCGAAGCTACCTGACAACCACAGGGTCTTCTTAACCCCTTCCATGATTCGTTGAAACTTACCGGCACCAAAGTTCTGGGCGGCAAAGGTGGCCATCGTGACCCCAAAGGAAGACATTGGTAGCGAACACAGTTGGTCCACCTTAGAGGCAGCTGTGGACGCGGCCACCGAGTCAGTTCCTAATGAGTTCAGGGCCGCCTGCATAACCATCGTCCCAATCGCAATGATTGAGAGTTGAAAGCCCATTGGCATCCCCGTTGAGAAATGTTGCCAGAGTTCGTCGAATCCCATCTTGAAGTCGGCCTTGCCAATCCGTAATAAGGGAATGGACCGCACGATGTACCCCACACAGAGCAGTGAGGCAATCACTTGGGATAGGACGGTCGCCCAACCGGCACCGGCCACCCCCATGTGAAAGACCAAGATGAAGAGGAGTTCCAGGGCCACGTTAATAATGGTCCCAATAACCAGGAAAATTAAGGGTGTCCGGGAATCTCCAAGGGCCCGAATGATGTTTGAGAGTAAGTTGAAAGCCATTGACGCGAAGATCCCAATGAAGATGGTGGTGATGAAGATCCGCGCGTTGGCAAAGATTGAGGCCGGCGTTTGCATTAATTTCAAAATCGGGTCGACAAACGTCAGGGACAGCACCGTCAGGACGACGGTCATGATTAACGAGATAATAATACTCGCGGCAAAGGAGCGGCGAACGCCACGATAATCACGCGCCCCGTACCGCGTGGCCGTGATGATGGCCAATCCAGCGGTAAGCCCTTGGGCGAAGCCAATAATTAGGAAATTAATGGATCCGGTTGCCCCGACGGCGGCTAGCGCTTTAACACCAAGGGTTTGCCCCACCACGACCGTATCAGACACATTGTATAATTGCTGAAAAAGATTCCCAATTAACAATGGAATCGTGAAAAAGAAAATAAGTTTTAGGGAATTACCCTTGGTTAAGTCGCTCATATGCCGACCTCCTTCTAGAATTTGTCAATCGCAATTGACACAGGACGATTACTATAACGCCATTGGCGCTCAATGTCAGCAGTTTTGCTTAACTTTATGAAAGTAATCGATTAATTTTCAATATTACGCCCATCCCAGGAAATTGAGAAGGCCTATTTTCATTGAAAACGATTGCGTAGCACAATTGTTATCTGTTTGTCATGTTA
The DNA here is from genome assembly GCF_003946545.1 of Levilactobacillus tangyuanensis. GTDB lineage: Bacteria > Bacillota > Bacilli > Lactobacillales > Lactobacillaceae > Levilactobacillus > Levilactobacillus tangyuanensis. The sequence continues at coordinate 22,719 of NZ_RHOA01000009.1, read as the reverse complement.
AGGGGCCTCTTTAATTGTTTCCCCTCGTGAAACCACAAAAAAATCCCGTCGATTACTCGACGAGATTCTCGATTAATATGATGCGGCCAAGAAGATTCGAACTTCCACCCGGATTACCCGGACAAGATCCTTAATCTTGCGCGTCTGCCAATTCCGCCATGGCCGCATTAACTCACAAGAAATAGTATACCAAATGAAAGCGGCACTGACAATATTTTTTGTAAGTTAATTCAAAAAAATATCAATTATGCATCCGTTAACACACTCGCACCATCTCGATCAAGGTCCAAGATGCGCAGACTACCAGCCAAATCAAGATCGGCTAACTTCGCCCGCAACAAGGTTAACTGGGCCGCGGAGCCAAAGGTCACCACCGTTGGGCCGGCACCACTAAGGTAGGTCCCGGTAATGTCAAGATCATGGGCCGCCGCCCGAATCTCATTGAGTTCCGGCACCAATTGCGACCGGGCCTGCTCGTGAAACTCGTCGCTTTCAATCATCTTAGAGGCTAGCGCCCAGTCTTTGGTGAGCAACGCGGCAACTAAGACGTTGGCCACACTGCTGGCATGAATGGCCTTGCTCAAGTCCATTTGCTTAGGCAAAGCACTCCGACTCTTTCGGCTCAATAGCTTTTGCCCCGGAATAAAGACCAGGACCCGCAATTCTGGCAACGGTAGTTGTAAGGCCGAGACCTCACCATCGTTAACCGTGGCGACTGCCGCTTGGCCTAGCAAAGCTGCCGCCACGTTATCCAGTGACCCACCGAGCTTCACGGCCCAATTCAATTGCTCCCCAATCGACAGGTCGAGATTGCCCAACTCATTTGCAATCTTAATTCCGGCAATGATGGCACTGGTTGAGCTCCCAAGACCCCGTGACACCGGGATATCAGACATGACCGTCAGTTGGTGGGCCGGCAGGTCTGATTTAATCTTCAGGGCCGTCTGCACCATCAGGTTATTTTCATCGCGGGGAATCTCTGTCCCGAGCGCATGATTAACCCGCCATTTGTCGGTCTTTTCTTCAATAATCACGGTTAAATACAAATGTAGCGCTGCCCCAATGGAGTCAATCCCGGGTCCAAAGTTTGCCGAGGTTGCTGGGACACGAATAATCGTCTTACCCATAAACACTGACCTCCTAAGTCGATTGCGGTCGCTGTGCAGCGATCACGGTTCCTTGCCAGACAAGCTGGCCACGGCACCGACCGCAAACCATCTTCTTCAAATTAATTCGACGGGCACGGTAATAGCGTTGCCCGCACTGTGTGCATTCGTAACACTGCCACTTACGCGGTTGCGGGGCCGGCCTTGCTGGCGCTGGGGCGTACCGCAAGCCGCCTACCTGGGCTAGCAAGGTCTTAAATGCCGCAGTCCGGTGTTGTCCCGACTGTCCGTTTAGATGCAAATGATAGTGACACAGCTCATGTTTGATAACCCCCACCAGCACCGTCTCACCGTGTTCGCTTAACATCCGGGGATTAATCTCGAGGTTGTGGTCACCCAGCCGATAGCGCCCTCCCGTCGTTCGCAAACGACGATTAAAGGTTGCGTGGTGCCGAAATGGTCGGCCAAAACTATTTTGCGAAATGGTTTCAACTAACCGTTGAAGCTCCGCATCAGTCATGAGCATTGGCTCGCATCGTTAATTGAATGCGTTGCCGTTGTTCATCAACGGACAACACCCAAACCGTGACGATATCGCCAATAGTCACGACGGTACTAGGGTCACTCACATAATGGTCCGTTAACTGGGAAATGTGAACTAAACCGTCTTGCTTAACCCCGATGTCAACAAACGCCCCGAAGTCGACGACGTTACGGACGGTCCCCTGTAATTCCATCCCTGGCTTAAGGTCCGCCATGGTGAGGACGTCTTGCCGCAATAATGGCGCTGGCATGTTGTCCCGCAAGTCGCGCCCGGGCTTTTGCAGGCTGGAGATAATATCATTTAAGGTTGCCGAACCAATGCCCAATTGTTCAAGCCATTGAGAGCGATTCAGCTGCGTTAATTGTTGTTGAAGTTGTTGGGACCCAACCTGGTCGCTGGCCACACCCAACCCGGCCAACAACTGTTTGGTGACCCGATAACTTTCGGGGTGAATATCCGTATTATCCAATGGTTCGGCACCGGCAATGATCCGTAAGAAGCCGACCGCTTGTTGAAAGGCCTTAGGGCCTAACCGCGGCACGGCCTTCAACGTCGAGCGGGACTGAAAAGCCCCATGCTCATTACGATAGGTCACGATGTTCTTGGCCGTCGTGGCGGTCAACCCAGAGATGTGCGTTAGCAACTCCGGACTTGCCGTATTCACGTTGACCCCAACTTGATTAACCGCCGTCTCAACGACACGGTTCAACTGTTCATCGAGCGCCTTCTCCGGCACATCGTGTTGGTACTGACCCACGCCAACGGCCTTCGGGTCAATCTTCACCAACTCCGCTAATGGGTCCTGAAGACGGCGGCCGATGCTAATGGCGGAACGTTCTTCGACGTGTAGATCCGCAAATTCTGCGCGGGCGTTGGCGCTTGCCGAATAGACCGAAGCCCCAGCCTCATTCACGATGACGTAGTAAACCGGTCGGTCAAGCGACTTCAGAATATCACTCACAAACTCCTCGGATTCGCGACTGGCCGTCCCATTCCCAATGGCTACCATCTCAACCTGATAGTCGGCCAAGAGACGCCGGAATTCTGGTGCCGCTGCGGCGCGCTTCTGGGCCGAGGCGGGCTTATGTGGATAAATGACCTGCTTGGTTAGGAAACGACCGTTAGCATCCATAATAGCCAACTTACAGCCGGTCCGGTAGGCCGGATCGAAGCCCATGACAACCTTGCCCTTCATCGGTGCCTGCATCAACAGATGATACAGGTTATCACCGAAGACCTGAATGGCGTGCTGATCGGCCTGATCCGTCAACTCCCGTCGAAGTTCCCGCTCGATCGCGGGCCCTAAGAACCGCTTATAGGCATCGGCAAAGGCCGCTTCAATCTTGGCAACTGCCGGTCCCTTGTGCTGACCAATCAATCGAAAATGACCGTACTGTAGGATTGAAGCCGGATCAACCAGGAGGCTAACCGACAAGACTTTCTCCCGTTCGCCACGATTAATCGCAAGCACTCGGTAGGGCGGAACCTGCCGGACCGCCTGACTGAACTCGTAATAGGTGGCATAGACCTGTTGCTCATCCCGGTCGGCCGCGCCTCGCTTCAACCGACTAACGAGTTGGGCATTCTTCCAGGTATACTGCCGAATCCACTGACGAAAGGCGGCCTGCTCACTAAAGGTTTCGGCTAAGATCTCATGGACACCAGCCCAGACCGCCGCAACATCTGGCAACTCGTTGGCCGGATTCACGAAGCCTTGGGCCTTGTGGGTCAACTGATCCTGTGGAAAGGTTAATAGCCATTCCGCCAGCGGCGTCAACCCATGTTCCCGGGCAATCGTCGCCTTGGTGCGACGTTTCTGCTTATACGGTAGGTACAGGTCCTCGACCTGCTGAATCGTCGTTGCTCGTTGGAGGTCTTGACGAAGCTTCGCCGTTAATTGGCCCTGCTCTTCAACAATTTTCAAGACCTCGGCCCGGCGTTGTGCTAATTTGCCTAAACGATTGGCCGTATCTTCAATATCACGAATCGCGACCTCGTCTAATGAGCCCGTACGTTCCTTACGGTATCGGGAAATAAAGGGCACCGTATTCCCCTCGTCCAACAGATTCAGGACTGCCGTGACCTGGCGCAACTGATATTGCCCGAGCAACTGCTGCACGGGACGGGCAAAATCACTCATGCTTGCTTCTGTTTTACTCTGTACCATACTCATCCTCCATCATGCTCACTAATGCTCTCATTATACCATGGTTTCCCTCCTGGCCAGAGCAATCCACCGACCGCTGAACCGGATCAAAATAGGCTTGAGCACTAAGCTCAAGCCTACCAGATCATCGATTACATGGGGTTACTCATGATCCGTTGCGTGGTTGCGGTCACCTTTTCCATCGCATTCTCTTGGGTCTTCTCAGCAGCATCAAACGCCGCTTGGTCGACCGTCAAATGTTCAACATCGATGCTGTCCGTCATCGACTGACAAGCCTCCGTATAGACCCGGTAGGCGCCCACTAAGGACTTATGCTTGCCCAAAACCCGGACGGGAACGCTGGCCTGTTCCAACTGATTTAACTTGTCCACGTAGCCCTCAGTTCCCCGTTGGAAGTTATCGGCGATGGCTTGTAAGTCGGCCTGCGAAAAGTCGCCGACGGTTTGGTTGTCGATGGCCCCCCGTAGCTTTTCGAAGTCGGCGTTCATCTGACCGGCGGCTTCTTCGGTTCCTTGTAAGACCTGTGATAAACGATTAATGTATCCTGACATATTTGCTTTTTGCATCGTGACTGCCCCCGTTAACTATTATTTTTTCCAGAAAGTATCGTAGACGTTGACTGGTAAATGCCGTTTATGAGCCGTCTTGCGATACCAGGATTCAATCTTTTCGGCCGCCTCAGCGGACACCGACTTACCCTCAAGGTAGTCATCGATGTCCACATAGCGAACGCCTAACGCCGCCTCATCCGGCAACGCCGGTCGGTCATCTTCCAGATCTGCCGTTGGCACCTTTTCGTACAAATGCGTTGGTGCATCCAAGTGCCGTAACATGGCCGCACCCTGTCGTTTATCCAAGCGCCACAATGGGCAAATATCGGTGGCACCGTCACCGTATTTTGTGTAAAAACCCGTGACCGCTTCGGCGGCATGGTCGGTCCCGACGACAGCCCCCGCTCGAGCACCCGCGATGGCATACTGTGCAATCATCCGTTGCCGGGCCTTAATGTTGCCCTTGTTGAAGTCGCTAATGTCAGCCTCGTTAGCACTGACGGCGGCCACCATGGCGTCCGTGGCCGGTTGAATATTCACGCGTTCAACCTCATCGGCACCCATGAAGTCAATCGCCATCATGGCATCATCTTCATCTGCCTGGTCCCCGTATGGCAACCGTACAGCAATGAACCGGTAATCTTCGTCACCGGTTTCTTGCCGTAGTTCGGTCACCGCTTGTTCGGATAGAATGCCGGCCAATGTTGAATCTTGGCCGCCAGAAATTCCAAGGACCAAGGTTTTTAAAAAGTCGTACCGCTTTAAATAAGCCTTCAAGAAGTCGACACTCCGGCGAATCTCGGTAGCGGGATCAATCTCCGGTTGAACCTTCAAAGCTTCAATAATTTCCTGCTGCATTGCTCGCATGTTGCTTACCCCCATCTACTTAAGCCTTATTCTGGTAACTTATGAACGTAGTCATGGATGTCCTTGATAATGGCCATCTTGTTATCCCAACAGTCCTGAGAGAGATCGACCGGATACTTCTGCGGATTCAGATCCCGCTTGTACTCTGGCCAAAGGTTCGCTAATGCCCCACGACAGCGATCTCGAATCGCCGATAGCGTTGGTAATTTGTAGACTAACTCGCCATCCTTAAAGATATCTTGAAGGACCGGCCGAGCATTGAAGTCTGTCACGGTCTTATTGATATACGTGTAGCTAGGATGGAACATGAACAGAGATTCCTCACGACGCGGATCCTCGTCAATCAGGGTCACATAGTCCCCTTCGGACTTGCCGTCGGCCTTCTTAGTAATCCGCCAAACTTGCTTCTTGCCTGGGGTTGTAACCTTCTCCGCATTATTGGACAGCTTAATTGTTGCCCGCATCTCACCATCGTCGCCCTCAATGGCCACCATCTTGTAGACGGCGCCCAAGGCAGGCTGATCGAAGGCCGTGATTAACCGCGTCCCAATGCCCCAGACGTCAATCTTGGCATCCTGCATCTTTAAACTCTGAATGGTCTTTTCATCCAGGTCATTCGACGCATAGATCTTCGCGTTAGGAAAACCGGCTTCATCTAATTTTTGGCGAATCCGTTTGGACAGGTAGGCCATATCGCCGGAATCAATTCGCACCCCTTGGAAGTTGATCTGGTCGCCCAGTTCCTTAGCCACGCGAATGGCCGTTGGGACCCCACTCCGTAAGGTGTCGTAGGTGTCCACCAGGAAAACGCAGTCACGATGTGTGGTTGCGTAGGCCTTGAACGCCTCGTAATCGTTGCCATACGTTTGAACCAGAGCGTGCGCATGAGTTCCACTAATGGGAATCCCAAAGATTTTGCCCGCACGAACATTTGAGGTCGCATTGAACCCACCGATATAGGCGGCCCGAGTTCCCCAAATGGCGGCGTCAAATTCCTGGGCCCGCCGTGTGCCAAATTCCATCAACGCGTCATCCCCGGCCACGGAACGAATCCGCGCGGCCTTGGTGGCAATCAGGGTCTGATAATTAATAATATTCAAGAGCGCGGTCTCAACCAATTGGCAGTCGGCCAAGGGGCCCTCCACCTGGAGAATCGGTTCATGGGCATAGACCAGTTCCCCTTCTACCGCTGAGCGAACCGTGCCGGTAAACTTAAAGTTTTCAAGATATTTCAAGAAGTCCTCAGGATATTCTTCAGCTTCTCGTAAATATTCAATATCGGTTTGGGAAAAATGTAGATTTTGGATATAATGGACGATGTGTTCCAGTCCAGCATAAACGGCATACCCGTTATGGAAGGGCATGTCGCGGAAAAACACTTCAAAAACCGCGTGTTTATCGGCAATCCCTTGTTGAAAATAGGTCTGGATCATATTAATCTGATACGCATCCGTATGCAGAGTATAACTGTCGTCTGGATACAAATTAGTCATAATAAACTTACTCCCTTAGTCGGTCAGTAACCGATTTTTTATGCCTGTTTTTTACTTCTAATGGGCTTATTCTAGCATGAAATACATAGAGCGTCCTAATTTTTAATACGGTCATGCTGGCTTAATTAGTTCCCATGACTATCCCTGAAAGGAGTCACCGCCATGCAAACCCTATTTCCAACCGTTAACGTCCTCGACGTTCCCTTCGTCAAAACCACTGCGGCCGAACTGCTGCCCGTCTTACAGGACCGTATTCTCACGCACACGAATACCTTTGTGGTCACGGCCAATCCTGAAATTGTGATGTACGCTCATGAGCACGCCGCCTATCATGGCCTCTTACACACCGCGGACTTCATTACACCGGATGGCGTCGGCATCCTGGACGGTGCCAAGATCCTGAATCAGCCACTTCCCGAACGAATTACCGGGTATGACACCCTGGAAGCCCTCCTCGAATGGGGCAGTCAGAACCACCGTTCCGCCTACTTTGTTGGTGCCAAGCCAGCCGTGATCGAAGCACTCGCTAAAATCTTACCTGAACGTTTTCCTGGTTTAACGATTGCCGGCCTTCACGATGGTTATTTCACCGATGACGGGCCCATCGTCCAAGACATCCGGGATAAGCAACCCGACATGGTCTTCACGGCCTTGGGTTTCCCCAAGCAAGAAGAGTTCATTCAGGCCCATCGTCACGTTGCCAACGGCCTGTGGATGGGGGTAGGTGGTAGTTTTGATGTTCTCGCCGGCATGGTCGACCGGGCGCCAAAATTCTGGCAAACTCATCACCTTGAGTGGTTCTACCGGACGGTCAAGGAACCCAAACGTTTAAAGCGGATTGCCGTCATTCCACAATACCTGCGCCTGGTTCGCCAACAGGCCAAGCGGCAGCGACGCTAATCACTAACATTCATGACAAATGCCTCACAAAACGAGTCAGTAACTGGCTCGTTTCGTGAGGCATTTTTAATTACTTCTCTAAGTAAAATTCGAATCGTTCCCCAACGTACTGGGTCCGAACATATTCGAATGGCGTCCCGTCTTGCAGGTAGGTGACCTGACGCAGACGCAGAATCGCGTCGCCCCGCTTAATCTTCAGGTACTCGGCAATCCTTTCGGAAGCAGACATCGCGGAAACGGTCTGTTGGGCCTTCCCCGGATTCAATTGTTTCTTGTCTTCTAGGGCACGGTACAGTGAGCTCGTAACTTCCTTTTTATTCAGGCCGTCCACCAGCTTTTCTGGCACCGTGGCAACTTCGAAACAAATCGGCACATCGTCGCCATAACGAATTCGTTCCATCCGCAAGACCCGATCGTCTTCACTCAATTCCAGCTTTTCGGCCTCACTCAGTGATGGATTCATCACGTGATACGAGATGGTTTTACTCGTTGGCTGCTTGCCCTGGGTCAACATCAGATCGGTAAAACTCGTGACCCCAGACATCTTTTCTTGAACCTTTTGGTTGGCAACGTAAGTTCCGGAACCCACCTGACGCTCCAAGATCCCTTCGTCAACTAACGTTTGAATCGCCTGACGAAGCGTCATTCGACTCACATCAAAATCACGGGACAATTCTCGTTCAGACGGTATCCGGTCGCCAACGGCCCACTTACCAGCCTCAATTGCTCGTTTAATGTCATTATGAATTTGAATATAAATCGGTGAGCTCACACTACTCAACGTCCCTTCTTGAAATCCAACTATTTATTGTTTAATACAGCCTGCATGTCGCGGCCCAGGCTATAGGTCTTCTTGATATTCAGATCGCTGGTCATTAGGTTCAGGTCAGCGTCTCTACCCACCGTCAATTTTCCCTTCTGGGTCAAGCCAAATTCCTCGGCCTGGTTGACGGAACTCATTTGCACGGCGTCGGCAACATCACAGCCGGTGAAGGCCATGACATTCCTAAAGGCCTCATCGAAGCGTAGCACGGACCCAGCCAAATTACCGCTCTCTAACCGGGCTTGCCGGTCCTTCACGATAACCTTCTGACCGCCAAGTTCGCTAACCCCTTCGGGCATCCCCTTAGCCCGCATGGAATCCGTCACGAGTTCTAGTCGTTGTGACCCTTTTTGCCGGTAGGCTAATTCAATCATGTCGGGAACAATATGGAACCCGTCACAGATCAATTCACAGTAAAGACTGTCTTCTAACATCGCGTGCCCGGTCACCCCAGGTTCCCGGTGCCGCAAGCCGCGTTGGGCATTGTACAGGTGGGTCACGTGAGTCGCCCGACTGTCTAGAAGCTGTTCTCTAGTGGCGTTGGAATGGCCCACGGATGGCACGATGCCATTCGCCAAGCAGTAGGTTTCGAAGTCCTTGGCACCAGCATCTTCCGGTGCATAGGTAATGAGCTTGACGCGCTTGCCGGATAATTGGTTCCACCGATCAAGCAACGCCACATTGGGATCCTTGATGTACTTTTCGGGTTGAGCCCCCTTGAAAATAGCCGCGATAAACGGCCCTTCGAGATGAACCCCCTGAATAATTGGATTGCGTTCAGCCGCAATGGCAATGCCTTGCATCGCATGATCAATGGCCTCATTGGACTGGGTCATCGTCGTTGGAAAGATGGCCGTGATCCCCTCTTGGGCCATCAGATTAACCATCCGGTCAATCTGTTCCGGATCACCATCCATACTATCATAACCATAGCCACCATGACTATGAACGTCAATGAACCCAGGGACAATGGTCTGCCCCTTCACAACGTGAATCTCATCGGCCGGTAATGGCCGAAAATCGGCAACGGGGCCAACCGCTTCGATTTGACGGTCAAAGCGGATATAACCATCCGCAATCACGTCATCCCCGGTGTAAATCTTCGCGTGCTTCAAAACAATACTCATGGGTCTCCTCCTCATCAATGACCACAACTCACTTATGTTCTCATTATAATCGGTATAGACCAAGATGGCAACTCACACGCGCAGACAATTTCCAACAGTGTTGGCTAAGCTGGACCGCCGGCATCCCGCTTAATCGTGGCATCAATTCCCTTCACCACCGACGTCATGAACCCGGCCTCTTCCATGGCTAAGAGCCCAGCAACCGTGCTACCACCCGGTGAAGATACCTGGTCAATTAGGTCGAATGGAATCTGGTCGCTGGCCAAGACCATCTGTGCGGAACCCAGGGTTGCCTGAGCGGCAATCTTAGTCGCCTGATCCTTACTGAGCCCATGCTTAACCGCAGCTCGGCTCAGGCTATCGATAAAGAAATCAATGAAGGCGGGTGAACTTCCTGCCAGGGCACTGAAAACGCCAAATTGGTCCTCGGCCAAAACGGTGGTCGACCCAATCGCCTCAAAGACGTTTTGTGCCGTGGCCAAATCGTCGCCGGTCAAGGCAGCATTGGCCGCCACCGCCGTCATCCCTGCGCCAATCGCCACATTCAGGTTGGGCAAGGTCCGCAGCGTCGGCACCTGCTGACCAACAATGTTAGCCATTTCTTCTAAAGAGAGGCCGGCAACAATCGAGATCAGCGTCCGGTTTCCGTTCTCAAAGGCCGGTTGAACCCCTTCTAACACATCTTGGGCCACATTAGGTGTGACCGCTAAGACAACCAGGTCGCTCGCCGTTACCACGGCTTCATTACTGGCCGCGGCCACTAAACCATTCTGCTGGGCATAGGGTTCGTAAACCTCGGAACGCCGACTGTGCACAACAATATCCTCTGGGGTAAATGCTTTCGTTTTAAGTAACCCGGCAATGATGGCCTGCGCCATCCCGCCAACACCAATAAATCCAATTTTCATTTCGTCATGTCCTCCTTGGGCAAGTGGTCCTGGAACCACTGATTAATTCGTTTTAAGCGATCGATTCTTAAATTAGGCAAGCCCGACCGTGAAAGATCATGGTTTGCCTGCGGGAATAGGACTAATTGCGTCTCAACACCGGCCTCTTTCAGGCCGACAAAGAACTCTTTGCCTTGCGTGGTGGGGCAGCGTAAGTCTTCCTCCCCATGTAAAATCAGGATCGGGGTCGATGCCTGGTCAACGTACGCCAACGGTGAGAAGCGCCACAAGGTCTGAATGTCCTGCATCCCCGCCTGTAGCTCCCACGGCGTGAAGTAATAGCCGATGTCACTAGTCCCATAAAAACTAATCCAGTTGGCAATCGACCGTTGTGTCACGGCAGCCGCAAACCGGGTGGAATGCGTTTCGATCCAATTGGTCATGAAGCCCCCGTATGAGCTGCCGGTCACACATAGTTGCCGGTCATCGATTGTCGGGTCTAGTTTAAGCGCTGCGTCGACACCCAGCATAAGATCATCGAAGTCACCCTCACCGTAATGACCAATCACGGCCGTTTCAAAGTCCTGACCATAACTGTTTCCGCCACGGGGATTGATGGCGATCACGCCATAACCCCGGCCCGCCAAATACTGTAGCTCATGATAAAACCCGTAGCCAAAGTCGACCTGCGGGCCACCATGAACGTATAACACCGCCGGATGATGGCCGTGTTGATTCACCGGGGCGAAATACCACCCCTCAATTGGCCAATCAGCGGCACCCTTAAATACAAAGCGTTCTCCGGCCACCAGCACGTGTTTGGCCTCATAGGTCACGTTGGGGTTTACCAGGTCCCGTTCGGTCCCAGACACCAAGTCTAGGGCCTTTAATCGGCTCACACTGGTCATTGTGGTCTCCGTGAACACCACGGTCTGATCATCGACCACGCTGAAGTCCGTAATGGCCCGGTCACCGCCTAAGAGGGTTCGAGGCGCCCGGTTACCGTCGATGTCCTGGCTAACCAGGCTCAACCGACCCTGCTCGTTTTCCAGAGTCAGGACCGTCGTCGCATCGAGCCATGCGACATATTGGCCACTCAGCCGTTGCTGGCTGTCGATGGCCAGCATATTGCCCACCTCCACGTCGCGAGGCGCTGTGAGATCACGAACCGTGGTGCCGGCTACATCCCCCAGCCAGGCATGAAACTGGGAAACATTCGGTATATGATTATCCTGGCCCCACATGACAATATGGCGGCCATCATCGTTCAACCGAGCCTGACTGAAGGCCCCCGCCCGAATCGCCTCGTTCAGGAGGTGATCCGCATCGTCATTAAACGAATGCCAGTAGACGCCTTCGCTAAAATCATGCTCATCGTCGGGTAACCGCGTCTGATTGTACAAGAGGCCCGCCTCGTTGGCAGCACTCACGGTAAACGGCGTCGTGCGTGAGAGGACTAGTGATTGATCGCCATCCGCGCACTGGTAGCGAATGCACTGATACCGTCGGCCCTGTGGCAATAATCCAACCCCATTCTCTTGATACTGCAGGCGCTGGATGACTTTGACCGCCGGTAACTCGGTGGCGACCGGACCGGCCGTCGTTTGATAATACAACACATCCGTGTCGGCAGACCAGACCAGGTCAGTCACGTCGGCATCCCCACGGGTAATCTGCTCGGGAGCCCCACCAGAAACGTCGACTAGAAACAATTGACTGTGATCCGCCACGACCCCCGCAAACGCCAGGTATCGACAACTAGCGCTCAGCACCAATTCATTAACCGTCACGCCTTCCGGGCTCCACCGCCGCCGATCGCGACCATCGTGTAGCGACACGCTATAAACGGCTGAACAGCTCTGATTCGTGGCCTGGTCCAGTCGACTTTCGATGTAATACACCCGCTGGCCATCGCTCACTGGCTGGGCTATCGGTCGTAACTTATACAGATCTTCTGCTTCCACAAGTGTTGCCATCATTGTCCCCACTTTCCTGAAGCCAACGTCACCTAACTCCCATTGTAATTAAGTTGACTTTAGCGAAATTCGCGGACGATGTCAATTAAGGGCTAGGCCACGGTGACTTAGAAGCACAAAAAGGAGTTGTGAAAATTCTCACAACTCCTTTTTAAGCGCCGACTTAATGAGCTAGAACGCCTTCTAACCCCGATCGACGACTAACTCAGTATTTTAGGACCAAATTCTTATGACCGACGAGAGCGCCGATTCCCGAATCCTAGCGAACTCAACAGGGCAAAAATGGCCACGCCTAACGCCTGCCACCAGGTCGGTTTCTCCCCGGTTTGGGGTAAGGTTGCCGATGCATTCATGGACTTTTGGCTACTAGTCGTCTCAGACTGACCGACTGCTGCCTGTGACGGTGTTCCCGTGTGACGCTCATCCCCCATTGATACTGACCGATCCGGTTGTGGTTGGTCACTCGTCAATTGAATCATGGTAGACTGCCCACGATTAGCCGTTAATCCCGCCGGTTCATGGTTCTCCTGATAAGGCGTGAGACGGGCGGTTGACCCACCCGTGGTCGGTACCATCACGGTCGGCGTCAGCGGCTGAACAGGTTTATCCGGCTGGACGACTGGTCTTGCTGGCACCGTTGGTTGTTCTGGCGTAACCGGAACCACTGGATCTGGTAACCCGCCACGACCGTCATGGCCACCGACATACATGACAAACTCGGTGGTCGTAATGGTCCCATCCAGGTTAACCGTCGCCATCACCGTCTGCTTATTCGACCGAAAGCCTTCAATGGCCGGCACGGTCACACTCACTTGGCTGCCAACCTGACCCGTAACGGGCAGGCTCGTCTGGTCGCCGCGATTACTGCCAATGGTCACCGGCGCCGTCACCATAGCTGGCTTGATTTGCAACGTTAATTCTTGAACACCATATTCACCAGTATCCTCGCTAACAGACGTTAACCGTAAGACCAAGGTATCGCCAGAAAAACCGGCCGGTAACGTCAGCCAATCGTTAACGCCATCGTAGGCGAGGCCGGTGCCATCACTCGTGATGAACTGTAGACCCGCAAGGTCTAAATGTGCCAAGCCCAGTCGCTGGCTAATGGCGTTTCTGACCGCCAAGCCAACCGTGGTGGTGGCGTAGACGGTCACCGTCAGTTGGCGTTGTTCGGCAAACGCCCCCTGACCAACACTACCAATCGGTCCGGCGGCGTTGATGTGTTGCAAATTATTGCGGACAAACGCATCGGTATCTACACTGGCAACCTGACTACCCAGTTGGACGCCAGTCAACTGATTATCGGCAAACGACTCTTCACCAATGTTGGTAATGGTCTCCGGAAGGGTCAACATTCCTGGCAACTTATTATTAGCAAACGTCTGCGTCCCAACCCGATGGATCTGTTGGCCAAAGGTAATCGCCGTCAATTGATTATTTTTGAACGCCCGGTACCCTAAATCCGTTAACGCGTCCGGTAACACCACACTAGCTAATTGATTATTTTCAAAGGCCGCCGTCCCAATCCTAGTCAATTGATCAGGTAGTTGGACAGTCGACAACTCATTGTTACTGAAGGCATTGTCCCCAATGGCCGTGACACTCGTCGGCAGCGTTAGGGTTCCTACGAGTGCGTTGTGATCAAACGCTGCCGTATTGATGGCTGCTAATTGGGCGTTAAACGTAATCCCGGTGATTTGATTATCCTGGAAGGCCTGATCGCCTAATCCCCACATGCTAGCTGGTAACACCAACTGGCCCTGTATTTGATTTTTCTGAAAGGCCGCGGTGTTAATCACGCCTAGCCGATCGCCTAAAGTCAGGTGAGTGATGGCGTTATCCGCGAAGGCCTTTTCAGCAATGGCCGTCGTGGTATCCGGAACTGCCAACTGAGTAATGCCATTGCCTTGAAAGGCGGAGCGGTTAATTTGCTCCACCCGATTCAAATCGACGATCGTCAGCTGATTGTCCATGAAGGCCTCATCCCCTACCGACCACGTTCTATCCGGCAGGCCGAGGCTTGTAAGCAGATTGTTCTTAAAGGCATCCGCCCCAATCCACTGAATGTTGGCCCCCAACTTGACGGCGGTTAGGGCCGTAATGATGTGGAGGTTATCATTCGCCGAATTGTCATTGTTGAAGGCATTGGCAGCAACTCCTACCACAGCGACACCCCGATAAGTATCAGGAATCGTGATGCTTGTCGAATACCCAGCAACTGGCGCTGACCCATTGGCCTGTTGTTGGGCTTCCCCGGTGTAGCCCGTCACAACGTAATTGCCAAATTCATCCTGCGAGTAAGAAAAATCCGAGCGTTCGGTCGATGCCTGGGTCTGTGGTGTGACAGGCGTTTCGTCTTCCGTCGCTTCAGGATCCCCGTTGATTGCCTCGGATTCATGATCGCTTGGATTATCGGGTTCTGTCGTTTCGTCTTCAGTCGTCATCCCCGGTTGTCCCGCGGTAACTTCGGCCGCATCGTTGGCTTGTTCGTTCTCCCCAGTAACCTGACCAACCGTATTTTCATTGGCCACCAGCTTAGCGGCAGGCACTTGTTTCGCGGCTTGGGCGGATGGCATCCCAACCATCCAGCCGGCACTCAAGGCGACCAAGGTCGCTCCGGCAAATAACCAGCCGCGATTCGTTCGCTGCCGTGAGGGCCATTCGTTTTGTCCTAACATGCTTTCTCCTTATACATCACTTTATTCATTGTAAAATCAACGTTTATTCATCGTATCACGTCTAATATTAATTACCAGCATTAATTAATTGGACACTAGGGTAACCATTTTGCCTATCCGTGGCTCGACATTAAGGATGGTTTATTCCACGAACGAGAATTCACGCACAAACAGTAAGTAGAAATCGTCATTCCCCTAAACGGTTGTCATCGTTTCACCACATTTGACCACTTATGTGGTGAAAAAAGTTTTTTGATTTTCTACTCACATTTTAATGATTGGTTATGAAAGCTGATTAGGATTGGATTGTCCCCCACATGTTTGGCTAGTTGTCTGATTCTAAAACTCTTGTTTTCAAGATCCTTCAGCCTTTCTTTATGCACGACACGAAAAAAAGGGATTCGGTTAAAGAAACCGAATCCCTTTTTCATAGTTATTTATTGACGACGTTTCTTCTTGGAAAACCCTAGCCAGCCCAGCATAGTTAGCAAGGCCCAGCCCAGCCATTGCCACCCAGTTGGGTGATCATTGGTCTGAGGTAGCCTCCGCTCTGCCGATGATGGTCCAGTAGCAGTTACCGCCTGCTGATGACCGGTTTTCACCATGTTGTTCGTGAATGTGGCCCGGTCTGCTTGACCCGTCTGTTCAAAACGACCGCTGACAATTCTCTGTGGTTCGGAAGATTGTGATGGGTGCCCCATCCTTTTGGTAGATGCGTCATGGCGATAGGTCCAGCGGGTGTCGACACCCGACTTGACCGCCGGTTGAATTAAGGCCGCCTTATGGTCATCGACGATTGGGGCCATCGGTGTGACGCCATCCCCCGTGGTTGGCGTGGTGGGATTAACCGGTGTCGTTGGCTCACTGGGATCCGCAGGGCTGACAGGATCAGCCGGTTCGGTTGGCCCCGTTGGATTTGTCGGGTCAGTGGGAGTTGTTGGGCCAGTTGGCCCTGTTGGCCCCGTTGGATCTGTCGGGTCAGTAGGCTGGTCATGCCCGGTATGCGGATTGGTGTCTGGCGAGTAGATCACGGCCTCAATCGCCGTAATCGTGCCGTTAGCGTTCACTGTCGCCTGAATGGTGGACTTGTCCGCAACCCAGCCAGGAACCTTAGGAACGTCGACGGTTACCGTTTGTCCAACGTAACCCGCAACGTTCTCGTCTTTGTCGGCCCCAATTATTGCCAGATAATCGCTCATGCCTTCATCGACCAGGTTGCTTGGAATGGCCACATCCGCGACGACTCGCCGCGTCATGTCGAGGGTTAGGTTGGTAACCCCGTACCGTCCAGTATCCGTGCTATCGGTATTCAGGCTGACGATAATCGTGGCGCCTTCAAAGTTCAACGGCAGTGTCAGCGTGTCATTGACCCCATCGTAGGTCAAGACCGCTTGCGTATCCGTGTCGATAAACGAGAGTCCGGCAATATCCAAATTACTCAGGCCCAGTCGCTTCATAATGGCGGTTCGGACATTGAAAACCGTGGTCGTGACCGTTCCATTTTGATTGGCCACCAAGGCCGCCGTCTCAACGTGGTCCAGGTTCCGTTGTCCAGCAAAGGCAAAGTCGCCGATGGTCCCAATCTTACCGGTTGCATTAATCTTCTTCAGATCGTTGTAGGCAAAAGAATAGTTTTCCAGACTGTTTACCGCGTCACCCAACTGCAGATCGACGAGATCATTGTGAGCAAAAGCATATTGACCAACGTCATGCACCGTATCGGACAGCTCGAGGGTTCCTGCCAAACGATTATTATCAAACGCCCGGTCGTTGATCGTTTCCAGATTAGCACCACCAGTGAGCCCGGTTAAGTTATTTCCAGCAAAGGCATCATGCCCGATGACAGTCAACGTATCGGCTAGATTTAGAACACCGGTTAAGTGGTCGCCTAAAAAGGCACTTTGCTCGATCGTTTCAAGCTTGGCGCCACCGGTCAACCCTGTCAATGCATCCCCATCGAAAGCCTCTTCCCCAATATGGGTAATATTATCGGGCATGGCCAGTACACCAGTCAATTGGTTATCCGCAAACGTCTGGGTTCCAATCCCGGTAATTTGATGGTTGAGAGTTAGCGCGGTCAGCCGGTTATCATAGAAGGCCTGGTCACCCAAGTCCTGTAGGCTCTCTGGCAAGGTCAGGGAACCACCAATTAAGTTATGAGCAAAGGCTGCCGTCCCAATCGAGGTTATGATGTCGTTCAAGGTCACGCCGGTCAGTCGATTGTAACTAAAGCCCTCATCACCAACACTGGTAATCGTGGTAGGCAAGATTAATGGACCGCCTAGCAGGTTGTGGCTGAAGACGCCCGTGTTGATCACGCTCAAACCATTATCAAGCGTCACGCCAGTCAATTGATTATTGGCAAAGGCCTCATCGCCCAGTCCCGTCAAGGTCTCTGGTAGCACTAATGCCCCACCAATGGCGTTATTTTCAAAAGCACCGGTGCCAATCGTCGTAACCTGGTCACTCAAGTTCAAGGTCGTGATAGCATTATTCATGAAGGCCTGTTCCCCAATCCCGGTAACCGTGTTGGGCACCAGCAAATTGGTAATCGCATTGTTTTCAAAGGCGCCGGAATTAATGGCCACCACTTGGTTAAGGTCGACACTGGTCAACTGGTTGTTCGCAAAGGCTTCTGCACCCACGGACCAAAGCCCATTTGGTAAAACAATTGACTTCAACGCATTATTTTCAAACGCGTTGGCCTCAATCCATTGGATCTGTTGTCCCAAGGTCACCGACGTTAAACCGGCCCCCTTAAAGGCCCCGGCACCAACAGCGACGACTGGCTTGCCGAGATAGTCATCGGGAATGACCAAATTAGTCGTGTGTTCACCAGTGTTACCGCCGGCAAATCCCGTGACGGTGTAGGCTGTTCCCTGATCGTTCAGTGCATAGGTTAAGCTCGTCTGAGACACTTCATCAGTAGCCTCTTTAACGGTCGTGTCCGTCTTTTCCGGCACAAAATCTCGTGTAGACTTTTGCTCCGTGGCATTCGGCAACCCAGACGTGACATGATTGCTATCATCTTTTTCATTGTTCTGTGGCGATTTCACATTCTGCTGAGCGCCGACTTTGGAAGTCGTCGAGGATTTATCCGTGTCTTTTGACCCGGACTCAGTCGCCGCGGGACCTACACCGTCGGAGGAAGGGGCTTGTTGAATAGCTGATCCAGAGCCCGTCCCTGGAATGGCCGCGTTCGACGACGCACTGACCCCCTTAAATCCGCTATCAGATTGGCTGGCCACAACTAATGAACTGTTATCGGCAGCGGAGCCTGGATTGGTATCAGCGTGAGCAACATGTCCATCCGCCAAAATTCCCGCACTTAATCCGACCATTGTTGCACTAGCGTAAAGCCACTTACAACTAGATCGACAGAATTTATGTTTCGCTACCAACTTTTCTTCGTGCATGACATGCCACCCCTTTTTCTTAAATCTCATGATTAATTTAATCGATTACAAAATAACCCATATACACGATAGCACGATAGAATTGAAACTCAACCGGACAAGGGGGCAACGGTTATCGTTATAATTAGGTAGGGGCATGTCGTATTTTTGATTGGCATGGCATCGTTTCCCGGACTGTCATGGTCGGGCCTACAGTTGATTGCCGATTGCCCCATCGTTCTGGGGAACAACTTACTAAAAGTGGGTAAACTAAAATATTTTTAATCAGCTGACTTTTATTTAGGTGCACAAAAAAACCAGCCACACACCGTGACTGGTTAAAAGTTGGGCTAGCTGGATTCGAACCAACGCATGACGGGATCAAAACCCGTTGCCTTACCGCTTGGCTATAGCCCAATAATAAAAAATGGTGGGGAGTGGATTCGAACCACCGAACCCGAAGGAGCGGATTTACAGTCCGCCGCGTTTAGCCAGACTTCGCTACCCCACCAAAAAGATGAATCGTCGAAACGAATCAACTTCACTATCATACAAAATTCTGCATAAACCGTCAAGCTTTTTTTGACGGTTTTTTATTTTAATTCAATCACTCGTAGCCGTTGCACCCATTCGGTCGCAAAGTCCGATTGTTGCCACTCATTCACTCGCCGCTTATGATAACCCAGTGCTTGGTTTAAATATTCGGTGTTCCCCTTCACCAATGGGCCGTGATGCTGATGAAGATGCCCAAATAGAACGTGTTCAACCCCATATGACTCGAGCAAGGCCCCGAGCCGTGGACTCCCCATCAACGCGTTCGCCATGTTCCAGAAACGGTCATCGTCTGTATACCGAATATAGTCCCGTACGGGGGCGAAGTGCGTCATGAAGAAGACCCGCTTGTCGGCTGCCTTGGCAGCGTCTAACTGATGTCTGGTCTGATCCAAGACCCGGTCCATCCTTTCCGGATCGGTCATCGGTTGTTTAATCGTAGCATCTACCCAAAAGGCCCGCTTCCAGGTTAAAAAGTCGCGGCCGGTGAGATTATCTGCAAATTGATAGTCGTACCAGCCGTTATTGCCAATGACCCGCCAGTCTGTCCCCGGGAGATCGATAAATTGATTATGCAAATACGTCAAATCTCCTGGTGCCTCTAGCGCGGCGTATGAGCGGTCATGTAGCATGTCGTGGTTCCCGGCAATGAAACGAACCTGGCGTGGTGCTAGGGCCTGTTGGAGCTGCTTAACGAAGGCTAACGACTGGTCAAAGTAGTTCGTGATGTCTCCCGCAATCAGATAGAGGTCAACCTGTTGTTGCAGCAAGTAATCTGCTTGAATTTTAACGGCATCTTCAATGGGTATCCGATTGATGTCAAGATGCAAATCGCTAATCAATCCCACGCGCAAGTTGATTCACCTCCAAATAAAAAGTGCTACCCGACCAAGCGGATAGCACTCATTGTACATGGATTAATTATTTAATACCAGCCATGAGTTTCTTCAATGGCTTAACCAGAGCAAACATGATTAACCCAGCGACAATGGCCACGACGGCCACACCGGTAAAGTAACCAATTTCATTTGCTGGCGTATAGAGTTTAACCACTTGGGCGTTAACGGCTTGCCCAGCGGCATCGGCTAAGAACCACATACTCATCATTTGTGATTGGAAGGCCCGAGGGGCTAACTTCGTCGTCACGGACAACCCGATTGGGGAAATCAGCATTTCGGCAATTTCAACAATTGCCCAACTACCAACTAACCAGAATGGACTAACACGAGCGCTAGAACCAAACATCGCAACGGGTGCAACCATCAACAGATATGATAAGCCGGCAAACAACATCCCGACAGCGAACTTAGCTGGTGAGCTAGGTTGCTTCTTGCCCCACTTCGTCCATAAGATGGCGAAGATTGGCGTGTAAATCAAGATGAAGGCTGGGTTAAGCATTTGGTACCAAGAAGGCAGGATCTTGAAGCCACCAAGATTGTTGTTGGTTTGGTTAGCCGCGAACAAGGCCAAGACGGATGATCCAGATTCTTCAATGGCCCAGAAGATAGCAGCGGCGATGAACAAACCTAAGTATGCCCAAACGTGCTTCCGTTCAACAGGTGTAACCTTTTTACTCGTCAAGAAGATGGTAAAGTAAACGACTGGCGTTGCAATTGCGATAATCGAGAGTAAGAGGATAAAGTTGGTTAAGTTAAACTTACCCAACAGGGACATCAAGATCAGAATAAGGGCAAACGCAACCAAACCAATGGTTCCACGGACACCCAACTTCTTCAAGTCGCCAGGTTCCATTGGGTCGGTTGGGTAAAGACTTTCCTTACTCAGGTACTTCTTACCACCGAACCAGTATTGAACTAGACCTAAGAACATCCCAATAGCGGCTAATGAGAACCCTAAGTGGAAGTTGTAGTTTAGCCCTAACCAGCCGACCAAGATTGGTGCGACCAAGGAACCCAGGTTAATCCCAAACACGAAGATCGTGAAACCAGAGTCCCGACGAGTATCTTCCTTAGAGTACAAGCCCCCAACCATTTCGGAAACGTTAGGCTTCAGGAGCCCAGTCCCTAAACAGATTAAGAGGATTGAGATAAACAGGGCCATCGGACCTGCAGGAATTGACAAGGCGATATGCCCGAACATGATCAGGATACCACCAATGAATACGGTCTTACGACTACCCCAGACACGGTCACTTAAGTAACCACCAAGGACAGAAGATAAGTAAACCATTGAACCGTAAATGGACATCACTGATGCGGCTGTTGGTTGGTCGAAACCTAAACCACCTTTAGCCACTGAATAGTACATGTAGTAGATAAGGATGGCACGCATGCCGTAGTAGCTAAACCGTTCCCACATTTCAGTAAAGAACAGAGTTTGCAGCCCGCGTGGTTGGCCAAAGAATGACCGGTCTTCGCTAGTTGACTCTGGTTTGTTATTCAAAACTATAATACCTCCAATTGTGATACAAAAATGAATAATTCTGACTTCTAATCCGTCTGACAAGAATTGACCAGACGTCTATGTCTCATAGACCTTTAATAAAATATAGTAGTAATTATACTGCCAGAACTCCCATTACGCAACAACTTTCCGCACCTAATTGTCGTCTAAGCCCCGTCTAACGGCAAAAAACAATGATGAAATTATTAGGCATCTCATACAATCCTTTTATTTTTTATTCATCCATATTGTGGAACTAATATTCGTCATATTGTGAATAAATGACTATAAAAAAAGCGGCCGCGGCCGCCGATGTTTTCCTTATCTATAAAGGCCCTTAATCCATCACAGGAAACAAATCAAGTTGATCACAAGTAAACTTAACTAATGCTTGGCCATTTAACCAGCCATAGACATCATTAGGAATGACGGCAATCGGTGTGGCGTCTTTACTAACCGCTTGGACGTCCGCAATCGAAATCTGTGGGTCCAGTAGCAGAAGATCAGCATCTTCCAGGTCGTCTGCGGCTAGGGTGTTCATGTCGACGGTCGCGAACTTGAGTGGCGCCTGCTTCGTTTCTGCGCAACGCTTGGCCTCCCCTAAAAATAACCGACCAGCGTCTTCTTTACCAGATATAATCAAAACATTCTTCATGATTGTTGCTCCCCTTTAATGAATTCTCGATAAACCAAGCGTATCACTAAAGTTCCTATACCACAACAGGAATTTACAACGATTCCATTTTTGACATGTTCGTCATTAAAGCTACTGTACTGGCAATACGGTGTCTATACCAGTTTATATAATTCATCTATACCAATCACAATAGAAATGATTGTACAAAAAAACGCTCAGTCCGATGACTGAGCGTTTACTCTGATGCCGGCTGAGGAATTCGAATCCCCGACCCTCGGTTTACGATACCGATGCTCTACCAGCTGAGCTAAGCCGGCATACTTGGTTAACTCCGTTAACCCGACTCCGGCAGGCGGGCTCGAACCGTCGACAACCTGATTAACAGTCAGGTGCTCTACCAACTGAGCTATGCCGGAATAATCGCGTGGCAACGTCCTATCCTCGCAGGGGGCGATCCCCCAACTACTATCGGCGTGCTGAAGCTTAACTTCTGTGTTCGGCATGGGAACAGGTGTATCCTTCAGGCTATCGCCACCACACTATGAAAGAACTTATTCTTTCAAAACTAGATATTATTCAATTATCTTCTTCTCTGAGAACACCTTGTTTTGTA
>NZ_RHOA01000008.1 GCF_003946545.1 Levilactobacillus tangyuanensis | reverse complement strand
CGCCACAACTTCTATTTGATAACGGCCTGTTCTGGGATTGTCCTCAACGACTGGCTAACTTGTTCTTGCAATTTACGATTCCTACTAAACGTCTTTGGAGGACAAAAATATGCCAGAAGTAAACTTACATAATGAAACTGAAACAACTGTCAAAAAGTCACGCTCTAACGAATGGATTAACAAAGAATTCTCCGCTAGTGCCCTATTGTTCTGGATCAAGGGAAAAGTTTCCGTTGATTACCGTGCCGTTCACATCGTTGAACAAAACACGGTCTTCGGTTTAATCCCTGCTGGTAGCAGCAAGCAAAACATTCCCTTGAAGAATATTACCGATGTTCAATTGAACACCTCTTACAAGGTCAGTCGCTTCATCTGGGGCATTCTCTTTGTTCTTGCTGGACTTGCCTCATTCACCTCTTCACCATTAATGGGCTTCATTAGCCTGTTAATTGGTGTGGCCCTGTTCTTGAACGGGATCTTAACCCAATTCGTTATCGAAAAGGGTGGTAGTGGTTACCTGATCTCCGTGCCATTCTTTAACAAAGCCGACATGATGGAAGTGCAATCCGTCATCGAACAAGCGTTGAACACCGACGCCGACAAGACCGACCAAAGCCTGTACCACCATCGTTTAGACAGTGATGATATGGACGACGTTCAATAAAACTTTTCTCAATTAGGAAATCCACGATGCCAGTCGCGGGTTTCCTTTTTTTGTGCGCTCAGTCATTAATCCAAAGCCACCAAGCCATGAATAAATGACGGCGTTGACATGCTTACCCCTTACCGCACTGTGCTTTCCAGCAATACGTGATACGTCGACACTCCGGTAGATGACTGTTCCGCATCCAGCAATTCACCGGCCTAATTAATTAGTAAAATCTTCTATGGCACCATTTGGATTGAATGCCTTAACTTGGCCTTATCCAGGTAATAATGTTGTAGACGTACTTCACCTTTGCCTGCACATACCATAAGTGTACAAGGACTTAATTTTCTGCCCTTTGGACTGGTGAGGCCTGACCAAGATTGGTCAGCCATGACCACATCTCTTAATACTAAAGGGCAATTGCTTAGCCACTCACGTTGGCCAACGAATCCTTCCGTAACCAAGCATGATATTAGTATAGCAAGGCGGGGTGTCATAATTTGTCATCAGGTCACGTAATTAATAACAAAATAAATATTTTCTCCGGTTGTTCAAAAAGTGGCGGTGCTACGGTCCACCTCGTGCTCTGACTGACGATACTGGACAAATCCCCGCCAATAAAGTGCCATTCATCCAATCGATCGATCCCAACTAATCCGGCTGATAAATGGTGTTAAATCAACGTCCCTGTCAATTTCCATTTGTCACACCGCACTATTTTGGATGGGATAATTTCACGATGAGGAATAATACTGAATAAAAATAATTTATACCACAATGATTTGGGATCGGCTATAATTAGAGACATCTACACTGAGTCAATCATGACCATCTGACCCATTATCAGTCCGTGATTCCCCAGCCAATCGACAATCTAAGTCGGCAAATCATTGATAATTTTAGTGAAAGGAGCCAAACCCATGCAGGTTGCTCTTCAAGACATTACCCTAGCCTACGACTACCATCATGCCATCTTGGACCATTTCTCGGCGACCATCCCCGACGGCGAGCTCGTCGCCCTATTGGGCGCCAGTGGTAGCGGAAAAACCACGATCCTAAATTTACTGGCCGGTCTGTTAACACCCCGGTCGGGACGCGTCATCTTCAACCAGACAGACGTCACCGCACAGGACAGTCGTCAACGTAACATTGGCATGGTCTTTCAAGACTACGCGCTGTATCCCCATCTGACCGTCCGCGACAACATTGCCTTCCCCTTGAAAATGGCGCACGTTAAACGAGCCGAGCGTTATCAACGGGTGGCCGACTTGGCAAAGCTCGTCCAGGTAACCGATCAGCTCTACGAGTTTCCCCACAAGCTTTCCGGTGGCCAACAGCAACGGGTTGCGATCGCCCGGGCACTCGCCAAGCAACCCGACCTGCTGTTACTGGACGAACCCTTAGCCAGCCTCGACACCGCGTTGCGTGAGGAACTCCGATCCGTCATTCGCCACATCCAGCAACAAACCGGCGTCACGGCCCTCCTGGTCACCCATGATCAAGAGGATGCCCTGTAAATCGCCGACCACATCATGATTCTAGCGAACGGTCAGCTACAGCAGGTTGGCACCAGTGCGGAATTATATCAGCGGCCGCGTAACCAAACCGTGGCCGCCTTCATTGGCCATCCGGAGATCAACCTGTGGCCTACCAAAGGCTTGCCCGCCGCGATCAAGGCCCTGCTACCGGAGCGTCTGGTTGATCAGTCGAGTACCCTCGGCATTCGCAGTGAGGCTATCCTGCCGGCAACGGCCGACACGGCCACCTTCTCGGCCGACATTACCCAACAGGTCCGGTTGGGCCGTGATACCCAGACACACTTACATAGTAAAACCGGCGATCTCGTCAGTACCGCCATTGCCCCGACCACGGCCCGTCAGATGCCTTTAACCATTGATCCGAAAGGGTGTCACCTCTTCAACTGGGCCGGCACGTGCCTCTGGTCGGGTGATGCTCATGCTTAATGCCAAGCCAACGGTTAAATCAACACTGAAGGCCCTGCTCTATCTAGCGCCTTTCTTAATAATCACGGGAACTTTTACCGTGTGGCCCCTAATTCACGCCTTTCTTATGAGTACCTATACCCATTACAACTACTACACGAACAAGGTCAGCGCCCTGGGCTGGGGCAACTTTAGCACGCTGTGGCACGATCCTAACTTCCACCTGGCCTGTCATAACACCTTCCTATTGGTGGTTATCGTCATGCCGGCGACCGTCGCCTTATCACTGCTGATCGCCCTGGGACTCAATCGTTCACGCCGAGTAGCCGGCTTCTTTCGCGCGATCTACTTTTTGCCGTTTGTGACCTCAACGGTGGCCGTTGGTCTGGTTTGGAACTGGCTGTTCCGCCTTGACGGCGGCCTGGTGAACCACTTTCTCGGCTTGTTTGGGGTCAAGGCAATTGATTGGTTAAATGACCCCCACTACGCGCTAGCCGCATTGATGGTGGTCTGCGTCTGGCAAGGCTTAGGCGTTAACATTATCCTATTCTTAGCCGGCCTCAATAATATCAATCAACGCTACGAGGTCATTGCCACGATCGACGGCGCCAATCCCTGGCAACGATTCACCAACGTGACGTGGCCCTTACTCATGCCGATTACCGTCCTGATTGTCGTAAACACCAGCATCACCAACTTTAAAGTGTTCGACCAGGTCTATGCCCTGTTTCAAGGGTCGGCGGGCCCGGACAATGCGGACCTCACGCTGATGTATTACCTCTACCAGAAGTTCTACATGGAAAATCAATTCACTGTTGCCGCCGCGAGTGGTGTCGTACTATTCCTCGTTGTCGGGGTCCTAACCATGCTAACCGTGGCCTATTACCAGCATCGTCAGCACCAGTTAGGGGGCGACTAACCATGCGCCATCATTTAGTCACCGTCATCCGTAATGGCCTGTTGACGCTGGGCGCAATCCTCATGCTGGTCCCGTTTGGTTGGATGTTAATCACCAGCCTTCAGCCGGCCGCCACGACCCTATCCGTTCCCACGACCTGGTTGCCCAGAACCCTTCAGTGGGTCAATTACCTGCATGTCTGGCAGGCGGCGCCCTTTGCCAGGTACTGCCTGAATTCCTTGTTGGTCACGGCCGTCACCACCCTTGGTCAACTCGTGACCAGCATTCTGGCCGCCTTTGCCTTCACCCATTTACAATTCTACGGGCGGCGCGCCTTGTTTGGCCTGTTGATTGCCCTCATGTTGGTCCCCGGTGAGCTCCTCTTAATTCCTAACTTTGTCACCCTGGCCCAATTTCACTGGATCAACACCTATGCCGCGCTGATCGTCCCCTGGCTAGCCAGCATTTTCATGGTCATCGCGCTGCGCCAGGCCTTCCAATCTCCACCCGCAACCCTGTACATCGCCGCCCATCTCGATGGGGCCAACGACTGGCAATATCTATGGCACGTCCTGGTCCCAACGACGCGGCCCATTATTACGGCGGTCGCCCTCCTCCAGGTCATTGCCTCCTGGAATGCCTTCATGTGGCCTCTCATCGTCACCAACAGTCAACGCCTGCGCCCGCTCCCGGTCGGTTTAATCACCTTTACCACCGAGCAAGGCGCCAATTATCCCTTGTTGATGGCCGCCACCGTCTGCGTTATTTTGCCATTACTGCTCCTATACTTAGGTCTCCAAAAATACCTTGTCATGGGGATTACCACGCCCCACTCGAAAGGATGAATCCAATGAAACGTTTTTTTCGTCTATGCCTTAGCCTTGGTGCCCTCTTACTGATTGGGACCCTTAGCGCCTGTGCCAGCCAGCCTTCCTCCACTGCGCATCAGCGGACCACCGTGACCTTTTGGCACGGAACCAGCGGTGCCAGTCAACAAACTCTTAATCAAATGATTAAAGACTTCAACAATTCCCAGTCCACCTACAAAGTCGTGGGGAGTTCTCAGGGTGACTTCGCCAACGTGCAACAGAAAATTACGGCCGCGGCCAAATCCCATACCCTGCCAACGATGGCCCAAACCACCTATACCAACGTTCCCAACTACGTTCGCGGCGGCTTCGTCACCCCAATCGATCCCTACCTCTCCAAGCAGACACTGGGTAAGATTGATCCGAGCTTCCAGTCCGCAACCCGATATCAGGGTAAGACTTACGCACTGCCCTTTTCTAAGTCAATCCGGGTGCTTTACTACAATCGGGACCTTCTCAAGAAAACCAACACCAAGGTTCCCCAGACCTGGTCGGACGTCGCCAAGGCTGGTAACCGGGCTAAGGCTCAGGGACTGACTGGCATGGCCTTTGACCAAAGCCTATCATCCGAGCTTGATTCATTAGCCCAGGCGACCGGCACGCCCTTGTACCAACACCATCCCAAGCTCACGAGCCCCGAGATTACGGGGGCCACTCACGTGCTCTACGACATGCTCCAAGCCAAGACGGCAACCACTGCTGGTACTGACGGCTTTGGTAATGTCACCTTTTTCAAGGGCAAGACCCTCTTCTACAGTGGATCTTCCGCCGCGTTGAGCATCATGCAGGCCAGCACGCCCAAGGGCTTGCACTGGGGAACGGCGCCCCAGCCTAGCTATCAAGGCAAGCACCGGCCCGCCATTGCCGGTAACGACCTGGTCCTCTTCAGGTCGGCGTCTAAGGCCCAACGCAAGGGGGCCGCTGCGTTCATGCAGTTCTTGTTAGCCAAGAAGCAGACGCTGAAATGGGCCAAGGCGACCGGCTACCTGCCACTAACGACGACCGCCCTCAAAAGTCAAAATTATCAAGAATACTTAAAACAACATCCCCTGGCTAAGGCCGCAGCCCAGTCACTACCGGATGGCTTTCTCGATCCCACCCTCGTCGGCTATACCCAATATCAAGCCGACGTGAACCAAATGCTCGACCAGTTAAGTAGTGGCCAAACGACGCCGGAGAAGGGTCTGGCCAAGCTACAACAACAAGCCAAGACCGATGTCTCTAATCAATAATCCTATTAAAACAGGGAACCCCCGCAATCAACCATGATTGTTGGGATTCCCTGTTTTTAGTTATAAAATCCTTTAGCCAATTACTGGGTAAATTGTAATTGCCGATTCCGGTTTTCAATGCCATTGATGATTCGGTCTAACAGAATCGCCATTTCCTTTTGGTCCCGGACAGCCGTCGCTCGATCTAACTCATCGATCGCCGCCAACACGGCGTGTTCCGTCATTTGTGCCGCGGTCGAGGACTTCACCTGACTGGCATGGGCCAAGTCATAGGCTTGTTCAACCTTTTTTTTCAAGCCGGCATCCTGAGTTCGGGCGAGAATGCCCGCCAACTTGCCGGAGCTTACCTTAACGAACTGCAACTCCTGTTCGTGAACCACCAGGGCATCCGCCGTCCGGTCATTGGCAATGATATGGGCAATCAGGATGATCGCGTAAAGTCCCGTGATAATGACCTGACTGACCAGGCTGAGCGAGCCCATCTGCGGATAGCGGAAAATAAAAATCAACCCACACACGAAGGTTATCAGGAAATACGTCATTGAGATACTGTACAGCGACATATTAAACAGTGCCGTGCTGCTACTGTTTTTCCGTACCATATACGGCGTAACCAGCAACAGGATGTAGGCCAGATGGATAAAACCATACGCCCACCAAATCGCAGCCGTTCCGTTGGCACCACCGAGGACGAAGAAGACAATGTTGAAGGCGATTAGGAAGACCAGGTCTAGGAGAACCCAAAGTTTTCGTTGTTTAGACATTTCACACCTCACATCCGGTCCAGTACTTCTGCCACCTTGGCATCGTACTGTTCCTGGGTAATCAATGAAGCCGCCAACATCTTTTTGAGCTTGGCCAATACCGCCATATCGTCCGGCTGATCGGCTGGTGCTGCCGGCTTGGCGGGTTCTTTAGACTCAGCAGCGGTACTCAACGGCGACATCATTTGTTTGCTCATGTCGCCAACCACGCCACCCGAGGCAACGCCCATGCCAATCCCGGCGCCCATCGCGGCAACGCCGCCGGCCCCGGAGTTATTTGACAGATTGGTCAAGATATTAGCCGCCTGTTGTTTACCCCAGTCTTCGCCCAGAATTCCCATGACTGCCTTGTCACCTTGAGCCAATTTGCCCTTAGCGATCGCGCCAATCTGCGACTCATCAATGGCATCGTACTTCGTCGTATCGATGTCTAGGCCAGCCAACGCAAACGTCACGCAGGTCAAGCCATAGCTGGCAAAGACCTCGTCAATCTTCGGCGCTACTTGCGTGGAAAGGTCTTCCAGATAGGCATCGAGACCGATCAACTCCTGGGTGAGCCCATTTAAGAAAATCGAGATGGTGGACTTAATCTTCCCTTGAAATTCGTTGGCAAAATACTTCGTGAGTTCCGCTTGCTTTTGGAAGGGAACGTTATTGCCGATGAGTTTCTCTAAGAAAATCGCCGGGTTGACGATGCGGACCTTGTAAGAACCCCGCACACGCGCCGAGGTCCGAATGCCCCAGACCTTGTCGCGAACCTGAATCGGCGACTGGGATCCCCAGAGAATTTCCTCACTGTCGGCCTTGCGAACGAAGTAAACCACACAGTTAAAGCTGCTGACCCCGCCGGACATGGCGTTGCGCAACCGACTGATGAATGGATAGTTCTCCGTGGACAGGTGGTACGTGCCGTTGTCGAAGACCTGCTCGATGGTCCCACTCTTGATAAAGATAGCCTCTTCACCAGGCATGACCACCAGGGTTGAATGGGTGTTGAAGTCTTCTTCGGGCTGTCGCCAGATTAGTAATTCGCCGCGCCCGGTGTTCTTAATGACATCCGTGAGGTGTTTCTTACCGTTGACGAAGGCCGACTCATTTTTGTTTCGACCGAATAATGGCATCAAATTCCTCCTCATATGTGCTAATTGACTAGACAAAAACGAGACGAGGGTTGACCTAACTGCCACAACAATTGGTATCAGTCAGTAAACCTTCGTCTCGTTAATGCTATTGTGGTTAACCTATTTATTCAGTTACAACTGAATAACCGCATGTGGTTAGGACCGTCTAGTCTTAAGCGTTCTTCTTTTCACGTAACATTTGCTTCATGCCTTGAACGGATTCGTTGGCCGTTGACAGGTCCGTACCGTTCATGGCAAAGGTCATCTTGTCGCCAGGAACCACCATGTGAACTTCGGTCGTATCAACGGTCTTTTCACGTTCAACGCCACTCTCCATAAATTTAGCCGTTTCGGAAGTGTTGCTGGACGAAACGGAGGTCACGTCTTGATAGAAGAATTCTTCCGTCAGAGAACTGTGCCAGTCTTGGTCCAGGTCAAAGGTGTAGGTGTACATGTACAGTTGCGTTTCGCTGAAGAAGATCCACGTCACTTCGTAACGGGAGCTCACATTCTTGTTGGTGTCCGTGTTCCGCGCCCAGGCATTCTTGAACTTGTAACCGACCAAGTTGATGGGCTTGATTTCCTTAATTTGGGATTCGTCTAAGCCCGTTTGTTCAACGGCCTTTTGACGTAGGCCTAAGCTATTTGCTTTATTTTCAACCATCTTGACGTAGTCGTCATCGGACATGACACCCGTCAGCTTCCGGGCGATACCTTGGCGTAAGAAATATTCCACGACCTTTTTTTCATCGGGGGTCTTTCCACGCTTGGCGCGATTAACCATCTTGGCATTGGCCGATCCGAACACGAGGTAAAGATAGACCAAGGCAATCAATATAAGAATAAGCAAAAATTTCATGTAAAATGTCCTCCAGTTTTAGTTGTCTAAACAGTATAAATTAATCGATGACGCTATAGGGTACCGGGACGATCGACGCCCAGAATCGTATAGAGCTGGGCAATATCATTCTCGGCCAGCCCCGTTGACTGCGCATTCGCTAACGCCTCATTGTAGGTTGGCGTCGTCCGAAAGTGCTTACGGGCAAAGAAGTCATACTTCAGGTACGCCAGGAAATAATAGTAAATCCCTTTGGGCTCAATCATCAGGGCGGCGTTGATATATTCCTCACTCTGATCAACGGCCTGGCGTCCGGCCAAGAAGGCCTTCTTACCTTGTAGGGCCGTGATAGCGGCGTAAAATAAGCTTTCGGCATCATCGAAGTCTTCTTCGATGGCCTGAGCAAAAGCCGCGGCCGCCTGCTTGTGCATCTTTAGTTTGAGATAACACATGGCCAGGGATTTATTTAGCACCGGACTACCCGGATGGTCCTTGAGCCCCTGCCGATAGGTCCGCGCGTACTTATTCAAATCCATTGATGACATGCTAGCCACGCTGTTAAACGTCGAAATCACAATGGGTGCGTGACAATACTGACACGTCTTTTGCCCGGTCGACACGCGAGCGCCACAACCCGGACAAGTTAATTCCACGACGTTTTCCAAAATTTTTCCACCTTGCTAAATAATTCAGTTACTTATCATTCCAAGTACAACGATGCTAGCTGAGGTCGGCTACGAAATCGCTCAGCGATGAAGAAAATGTTTCGAGTTTAGCTTCAATTCCATCCAAACTATCTATATCGTCCGTGACGTGATAATTTGTAATGTCTTTGGCCATACTATCAAAACTACTGCGTTCTGACTTGTTCATCCGCCCTCTAAAGAGTTTATATGCTTTGACTAAAACCTCTTTATCAATATTGGCCGCTTTAGCCCCATCACCGTGGAAAGAGACGTCGAAGCCCCACCGCAATCCATTAGAAATCGCATCATATGAACGATCGTTAGCAAAGCCATAGTTCTGAATAATGGAAGTGCCTTTTTCAATAATGCTGTTATAAGCTAAGTAGGTCTTCTTCAACCGCGCTGGCTTGTTGTATGGTGCCTTACCGGCTGTTAAGTACTTCTTGTAAATCCAACCAGCCTTCTTGCCGGACTTGATGTAGGTCAGCGTGGCCTTCTTACCGTTGCGCTTGATCGTGGCTTGCTTGGAGGCGGTCCAGGTGGTGTACTTGTACTTCTTCATCTGGTACTTCCGGTGGGTCAGCTTGGCACTGCTATAGAGATTGCCCTTGCTACCGTGGTAGGCCTTCTTGGCAACACCCTTGGTTGAAACCACCTTAACCTTGCTACTCTTGGCACTGGCCGGGGTAACCATGCCGGGTAACACTAACGCAAAACTCATCGCAACTAAGGCTGCGCCTTTAATCGTTTTGTTCATTCCGAATTCCTCACTTTTCTATGTAATTGGTCAAGACGGCTTCAAACTTCGGTGCACCATGATTAAGACTCGCAACTGTTAGCTGACTAGGACTAACAATCCGGATTCGCCCGAGAGACAGACGTCTGTAACCATGTGCACGTTAAGGCCTGAAGCCCCTTTCCGCTTACTATTTTGTCGCCATCCAAATGTCCTATGTTGTGTAAAACTTATTATGAATGGATAACTACGCCCGATTATACAAAAGCCAGGTGACACAATTTGTCGTCTAACCGAGTCGATCCTTAAAAACTTTAAAAAAAACTGAAAATAAAAAATCCCCCACGACTTTAATCGTGAAGGATTGCCGGTTAACCGGTCATTATTTCTCATATTGTTGATAGGCGGCGGCCAATGACTCCCGCATGCTTTTAACCAGCGATGGCGGCGAAAGAACCTGGAGCCCGGCCCCTTGGCTCATGAGCCAGAGCATCGCCCCGTCCACTTTCATGTAGGCCTCCACCACGTAGCTGCCATCCACATTTCGCTTAAGCACTCGCGAGTTGGGAAAATGGTCCAGCACCGTTTGAATATAGTTGCGATAGATGAAGCGTACCTGCGTCATCGACCCCGAATCCAATAGATAGGTATAGTGGCGATGTTCCTGCAGGGAAAAGCGCTCGTCATAATCCAACTTTTCTCCCGGTAATTTCTCTAAGATCGCTTCGATCCGGTCCAGCCGGTACAACCAGTATCCCTGGTGTTCCTCGCTAAACATGGCCACGTAAAAGTAGAAGGTCTCAAAGAACAGGGCCACCGGCTGGGCGTGGTGAACCTGGGCTGTCGTTTCATCCGGCCGACTACTATGATAGGTGAACACCATCTTCTGCGCCTGGGCAATGCAGGCCGCGACTTCCTTTAACCGATGGAGCAACGGTTTGGCCCGTGACAGGGGCACATAACTCCCCCGGGGGATCGTCAGTTGGTGTCGAACTGCCGACCGCATTTCCGCTGACAGGCTGGCACTAAGGAATTCTAGCGTGGCATTCAATTCAGGCTGATTCAACGCTCGCGACCCTAGCAAAATGTTGCTGGCCGTCAGCGCCATTTCAAAGTCGGCCTCTTCACTCTGTCGTGAGAGGCGATAGGTTCCCTGACGCTCAACCAATTCACCGGCCGCGTACTCCGACATGGCCCGGCGAATGTATGCTAAGTCCCGTTGGCTAGTCCGGAGACTGACGCCATAGCGCTCCACCAGTTCGTCTTGTTTCAGGGTTTCACCCACCATCAAACGAACTAATAATTCAGCTATTCGCTGATTACTTTGCATACGTTTCGCCTCCCACCATGGACTTCAAAAATCAGTTTTACCGACGACATTTAGTCCAATTATGGATTGTCATGCTAAAAAAGTAAACCAACAACTCCTTCAGCCGATCGTAAAACCAACTAAATCCCGTGTGAGAACCGCCTCATAATCTGCCAAAAAGGCGATCGGCCTAGTCAATTCGACTGGGGTGATCGCCTTTGATCTGAGGGATAATCCCCATTAATTCTTAAATTGAATCTTCACATAGTCACGGTACAGCGGCAACCGGTCCATCAATTCCTGATGGTTCCCACTCCCACTAACATGACCGTCTTCGATAAAGTAAATTGTGTCGGCATCGACGATCGTGCTCAACCGATGCGCGATGATCAGCGTCGTCCGCCCCTTCATCAGTTCACCCAGGGCCTTTTGCACCATGGCTTCTGACTCCGAATCCAGACTCGCCGTTGCCTCGTCCAGCAACAGAATCTTTGGATCACGAAGGAAGGCCCGGGCAATCGCCAGCCGTTGGCGTTGACCCCCACTGACCTTGACCCCCACTGACCTTGACCCCGCGTTCACCCACCTGGGTGTCGAGGCCGTCCGCCATGTGACGAACGAAGTCCTCGGCGGAAGCCAGTTGCAGCACGTGCCACAGCTCCTCGTCGGTATAGGTCTTATCGGCGCCGTAGGTCAGGTTATGCCGAATGGTTCCAGCCATAATGGCCGAATCCTGACTGACATAGCCAATTTGTGACCGCCAGTCACTCAGATTGAAGTCATTGGCGTTCTCACCACCAATGGTCACCATCCCCTTAGTTGGCTGGTAGTAGCGTTCCAACAGCCCAAAGATGGTCGACTTTCCTCCACCGGAAGGCCCGGCGAAGGCCACTACGGTATTGGGCTTGGCCTCAAACGACACGTCATGCAGCACTAAGCCCTCGTCGTCATAGGCAAAGTCGACGTGTTCCATGGCCAACGTTTGGTCGGAAACGGACTGCGTGGGTCCGGTGAGCAACTGTTCTTCCGGTTCCTGCAGTAAGTCTCGAACCCGTTCCGTCGACCCGTTGGCCTTCGACAGGTCCGTAAAGAACCGCGCCAAGGTGCCGGCGGGGCCAATGATTTGGAAGAGGTACATCAGGAAGGAAAACATGGTTCCCATGGACATCGTTCCGGCAGAGACCCGCACGGCGGCATAGGCCAACACGCCAACGAACACCGCTAACATGGCGGCCGTCATCGCTGGACCGGCAATCGAATCGTAAATGGCTTCCTTTAACCCGATCTGATAGAGATCCTGAATCTGTTTGGAACCTGTCTGCATTTCATAGCTCTCGGCATTAGACGATTTCACCAAGCGAATCTCGCTCAGGGTTTCATCGGTCTCACCGCTAAAGGCGGCCATGGCGTCCTGCCGCCGATGGCCAATCTTACCAGACTGCCGCATGATTGGAAACATCACCAGCATCACCAGGGGAACGGCCACAAACATAATCATGGTCATCTTCCAGTCCATGATCAACATGATGACCAACGCCCCGGCTAACTGCAGGAGCGAGGTCACCATCTGAGGGAACGAGTTGGCCAACAGATTTTTAATCTGCATCGTGTCGTTGACTAGCCGTGAGGTCATCTCACCCGTCTTGACGTTGTCAAAGTAACTGACCCGTAAGCGAATGAGCTTCTGCCACAGCGTTTCTCGGAGCCGAGCGACCACGTTCTCGCCGAAGAAGCCCAGCAAGGCCCCCGAGACCGCGCTAATCAGGGCGCTGGCAATGAACAGGACGATCACGGTTACCAGCAGCGGCCGGTTCATCGCATGCCCCAGCCCATTAATCAGGGACTGGGCCAGCTTAGGCACGGCCAGTTGGGCACCCGTTGCGAGCATCCCCAGGAACAGGCCGACCCATAGCTGCCAATATTTCGGCTTCGTCCGCCGAATCAAGTTTAAGAATCCTTTGAAATCAAATTTACCAGTTGGCCGTTGCTTGGCGGTCCGTGGCGCTGCAATTCTGCGTTCCATCTCTTTGCCTCCGATATTTTTCAAAAATTAGAAGTGGGGCCGATCCATCCCCCGGTGTGGCCACCCGTGGCCCGGCCGCCGGAAATCGTCCCATTGTAAATCGTCCACCTGGTGACTCAGCTTGGTCAGCAAGTCTTCCAGTTGGGCTTGTTCCTCCGGCGTTAAGCCACCAAATAACTTATCGGCCATCTCGTCCACATGACTATCTCGTTGATCGAAGAATTCCCGACCACGGTCCGTCAGGCGTACAATCACGACGCGCTTATCGGTGGCACTGGGAATCCGTTCCGCCAATTCCGCGTCGACCAGCCGGGTAATCGTGGCACTCACGGAGCTTGGCCGAATATCTAAAATTTCGGCAATCTCGGCATTGGTCAAACCATCCGGCGTCTGATAGAGTAGCTGCGCCAGTTGCATTTGTCCCCGGCCGCCATTCGGACCCCCGTGACCGCCCATCCCAGCCTGATGACCAACTACCATCAGGAAGCCTCGGTTGTGCAGCAACTTACCAAAACTTTTTAATAAATCACGACTTTTTTCTGTCATCATGATTCCTCCTTTTAACTGAATGAAAGTATCTTAGCATTTTAGTTAGCCTTTGTAAACTGAAACTAACTAAACGCTAACTATTTATTCTTGTCAGCCACGTGACTCCCTGATAATACAGCGTTCCCAGCAAAAAAGCGGCCACCCATTAAGGCAGCCGCTCGTTCAATCAAAATTAGTTATGTCCTTCGCCAATCACCGTGTAAAAGGCGGTCTTGCCAATACTGTAAGTACTGGCAAAGGCCATATCATCACCATAACGGTTATCCTGGAACTGGTAAGGCCGATGCCGATTGGTTAACGTGGTCCGGTATTGGAAACGCCCCGTCTTGGCGACACGTCGGCTCGTCACGCCACTCGGCTTGGTCTTGGTATACAACTGGATATTGGCCCCCTTGACCGTGGCCTTCGTGATCTTGAGGCTGGTCTTCGGCTTGGCATCGTGGTCAATCCGCCAGGTGTAGTCGCCTTGATACTCGTCCGTCGCGGTAAACACCCGTGGTGCGTAAGGATAATCCTCTAAGTAGCCATCGCTGGTCACCTTTATCATTCTGCTTCCGCGAGTGGGTAACTGTTCAATTGCCTTGACCCCACCACGATAGAATTGGTTGTCCCCGAAGGTTAACGCATAGGCTGGGCGGGCGATCTTCGTGACCCGGTTCTTCGCGATCTTGAAATCCACCTGACCGTCGTTGGCCCCATTCTTGGCGGGTAACCCGGCCCGCTTCAGGCCATAGCTGATGCTACTGTAATCATAAACATTTGACTTAACGTGCTTACC
This sequence comes from Levilactobacillus tangyuanensis, assembly GCF_003946545.1. GTDB lineage: Bacteria > Bacillota > Bacilli > Lactobacillales > Lactobacillaceae > Levilactobacillus > Levilactobacillus tangyuanensis. The sequence continues at coordinate 85,871 of NZ_RHOA01000008.1, read as the reverse complement.
AGAACGATAACCGGTGATCACCGTTCCCTTTGGCAGGGATACCGATTTTTTAATCCACCCCTGCCCCTTAATCTTACTCGTCAAGACGGTCGCCTTAGTGGCAGCGTTCAGACGATAATACTGATTACGAAAGGCCCCCAGCTGACTGTCCTCATCGTGTAACCAGGCATTACTTGAGATTGGTGTCGGCATCGTTGGTTCGGTGGTCCAGGCCTTGGCGCTCACGCTACCCAAGGTGGTTGCCGCCAGGCCAGCGATGACCAGTGTTGCCAGTATTTTTTTCATCGATAGTCTCCCCCTAATCGTGATGCCATCAGCATAGCATGCTCCCTAGCTCGTGACTATCACAATCGGATCGATCCACCAAACCAATCGTTGTTCGATTAATTCAGGCGTTAGGCCTTTCCAATGGCAAAGTAATGCCCCTCCGGATCGGGGAAGCCAAACGCGGGTTGGCCATTGTCGGCCGAAATCGGGGTAGCGCCTGCTAGCCGGTCATGCAAGGCCTCGAAGTCCTCGCTGAAGAACATGACGGATGGCTGGTTATCCAGGACCTCCGGTGAATACTGCTTGATAAATTCCCGTGAAAAGAAGGAAAGTTCTACCCCAAATGGCGTCGCGAGTACGATATTAACCGAGTCGTCGGGTAGTGGATCGGTTGCGACGGTCGTCGCCCCAAACTTTTCCCGCCAGAAGTCGGCCACCAAATCAACATCATTAACGTAAAGCATCAACCGTGTTTTCTGCATGCTAAAAGCCACCCCTTTAACTGTGATGACCCTATCATAACGGGTTGCCTGCCGGCCGTCCATCATCAAATTTATAAGTTTTCCTAGCTATTCTTAGATAAGACGCGTATGCTTATTAATGCAGGTTCCGACCTGCCTAGTTGCTCTGTACATTCCAGATGTATCCTATGGATCAACTAGTTGCCTCCATCTCGGATTGATGGGGGCTTTTTTTGTGCCTAAAAACCGGGCGCCACGACCTAATCGTGACGCCCGGTTATTTTTATCTGAGTTCAATTAGTCATCCAGGTATTGCTTTGTGGAAGCCACAATGTCTTGTAGTCCCTTCTTAGCATCGGAGAAGAACATTTGCGTGTTGTCCGCTGAGAACAGTGGGTTTTGAATGCCGGCATACCCGGTACTCATTGACCGCTTAATGACAACCACGGACTTCGACTTATCCACGTCCAGGATTGGCATCCCAGAAATTTCATTGCCCTTTTCCCGTGCTAATGGGTTCGTCACGTCGTTAGCCCCGATAACCAAGGAAACGTCGGTACTCTCAAACATTGGATTAGCATCGTCCAATTGCTTCATTTGGTCGTAAGGGACGTTAACGTCGGCCAACAACACGTTCATGTGACCCGGCATCCGACCAGCAACTGGGTGAATAGCGTAGTTCACATTAATACCGGCATCGCCTAACAGCTTAGCCAGCTCGGCAACTTCGTGTTGGGCTTGGGCGGCGGCTAAACCATACCCCGGCACAATCATGACGCTGTGGGCGTAGGCCAGTTGCAGTCCAATGTCGTCGGCGGAAGTTTCCTTCACGTCAACGGGCACGTCGGCTGCGGCACTACCACTGTCGCTGTCGCCAGTCCCGAAGCCACCGGCCAAGATATTGGCAACCGACCGGTTCATGGCTTCGGCCATTTGCAAGGTCAGGATGGTCCCGGACGCCCCAACTAAGGCCCCGGCAATAATCAAGACTTGGTTATTGATAACAAACCCGGCAAAGGCCACCGCTAAACCGGTGAAGGCGTTCAGCAAGGAAACCACGACCGGCATGTCGGCCCCACCAATTGGGAGCGTCATTAACAACCCGAAGATCAGACTCATGGCTAAGGCTAAAACCACGTACCAGACGTTGGTTTCCATGCCCATCATCAGCCAGGCAGAGGCCAGGATGGCAATGACGACCACGATGTTGACCAGCCGGGCCCCTGGGAATGTAATTGGCTTCCCGGGAACGTGACCCGACAACTTCCCCGTAGCAATCAGCGAGCCGGAGAAGGTAATCCCCCCGATAATCACGTCCAACCAAACGGGTAACGAGAAGGCCAGGTTCAGGCTGGCACCGTCGCCCTTCAACAGGTAGTCGAAGATCCCGATAACGGCGGCAGCCCCACCACCAACGGCGTTGAACAGACTAACCAGTTGTGGCACGTCGGTCATGGGAACCTTGCGGGCCTTGATGACCCCATAGCCAATCCCAAAGGCCAAACCTAGAATCAAGACGATCCAGCCGGTTGGCGTAATTCGCTTTTCAATAATGACATTAACAATAATTGTAATAACCGCCAGGAACATCCCGACAGCTGACAAACCATTCCCCTTACGAGCGGTCTTTGGCGAACGCATCAGGTGAACACCTAAGACGTAGCAAACCGCGGAGACCAAGTAAATGAGGGATGAGACTGTTTGTAAGGCACTCATTTGTGATCATCCTCCTTTGCTTTAGCCGCTGGTTTCCGGTCAAACATACCCAGCATCCGGTCCGTCACGGTGTAACCACCGGCAACGTTGACCGCCGCGAAGAAGGCACCGAAAAAGGCGAGGCAATAGAATAGCCAGTTATTGGCTTCCGCGGCAATCACGAAGGCCCCAACAACCACGACCCCGTGAATGGCGTTAGCCCCAGACATCATTGGCGTTTGTAAGGTTGCGGGGATCTTACTCATAACTTCAAAACCTACTAATAAACTCAAAACAAAGATGGCGAGATTCGAGAATAATTCTTCACTCATGACTTATTCAGCTCCTTTGTCATCGGCCGCTTCATCCGGTGTGTCAACCACTGCCGGTTTGCGTTCTGGTAAATCCATCGCAGAACGGAGCCGGTTGCTAATGATTTCTCCATTGATGGTGACTAAGAGGTCACCCACAACTTCATCGTCGACGTCGAAGACCAGGGCGCCATCGGTCGTCAGGTCAGTGATGACCGCTTGAACGTTCTTCGCATACATGTCGGAAGCCGAGGCAGGTAATTGGCTTGCCATGTCTCCGGCCCCAACGATTTGGGCATCACTATCCGTGGTTACGGTCGTCCCTGGCTTGGAACCCGCCACGTTACCGCCTAAGTCACTGGCGGCCAAGTCAATAAATAGAGTCCCTGGCTTAGCATCGTCAACTGACTTTTGGGTAACCAATAGTGGTGGTCGCCGTCCCGGAACTTGGGCCGTGGTAATGATGACATTGTTTTGCGCAATGAAACCGGCCAATTCGGCTTGTTGTTGTTCGGTTTCTTCCTTGGTCAGTTGCCGCGCATAACCACCCTCACCAGTTGCGGAAACGGAGGTGGTCAGGAAGGTGGCCCCTAATGATTCGACTTCACCCCGAGAGGCTGGTCGAATATCATAACCAGAGACCATGGCCCCTAACCGTTTGGCAGTCCCGATGGCTTGTAATCCGGCAACCCCAGTCCCTAGGACCAAAACCTTCGCCGGTTTAGCAGTCCCGGCGGCGGTAATCATCATTGGGAAATAACGGGCAAAGCTGTCGGCGGCCAGCAAGGCGGCCTTGTACCCGGCCACACTGGCTTGTGAACTCAAAACATCCATGGTTTGAGCCCGCGAAACGGTCCGTGGCAGCAGTTCAAAGGCGAGTGCCGTAATCTTCTTGGCGGCGAGCTTCTTCACGAAGTCCACGTCTGTAAGCGGTGCCAAAAGTCCTAATAACGCTTGGCCCGCCTGCATCTGATCGATCACGGCGTCATCCGGTTGGTCAATGGTCGCGATAATCGTGGCATCCTTGACGGCTGTCCCCCGGTCAACGACCTTGGCCCCGGCGTCGGTATAGGCTTCATCACGATAGAAAGCGCGACTCCCAGCACCCTGTTCAATCAGGACCTGGTAGTCACTTTTGACCAACTTGCTCACAACGGTCGGTGATAATGCCACCCGATTTTCATTGGGTCTTTCTTTTAAAACCGATATCGTAATTGGCATTCAAAACTTCCCCCTTTTGATAAAGTATTCACATATTCACTATAAGACATTTAGCCCAGTAACACAATGATCCGCCGGAAGTTTTTCATGGCGTTTGGCGTGGCGACAAATGCTGATATTTCAGCATAATCGGCCATTTGGCAGGCGACATTTACTGTCACTCTCGCACCATTTATATAATCGATAATTCTAATTTTTGATGATTTTTCTGAAAGTCAGTTCACAAACTATTTGATTTTATTTGGCGATGTATATCCCGGTCGTTCCACAAAAAAAGAGACCGAACATGACGTCCAGTCTCTCCAATTATTTTATTTATGAGCTTTCGTTAAGTAGTTGGTCCGAATGGCCTTCAATTGGCTTGGCTTAATCTTCAAGCCCTTCTTAACATATTTGTCCATGGAACCGTACTGCTTGTTAACCTTCTTGTAGAACAGGTTGAGCAGCTCTGGCTTGGCCCACGTCACGTTTAATTGCGTGTTGGACAATAAGTAATCCCGTTGGATATCCTTCTTGCTAACGCCCAAGATCGAGTAGAGAATGGCGGCCGCCGTCCCCGTCCGATCCATCCCGTGAGAACAGTGGAACAGCAGGGCACCCTGTTTGTTCTCCGCCATCTGAACTAACAGATTGCGGTAGCTGCGACGGGCGGCACCCTTGGTCGCCATGTCGACGTACATTCCCTCGTCGTCGTTGTCGTAGTTGGACTTGCTGCCCAGGACGGAGGCCTGCATGTACTTCACGCCATCCAAGACTGGATCGGGCTTCTTAGCAATCTGATCGGTCGTCCGTAAGTCGACGATCTCCGTCAGGTGATAGTGGTCGGTCAACCGGAACGTATCGTAAGTGGTCAGCTTTTCCAAAGAATCGCTTCGCAGCAAACGGCCCAACTTGACCCGTTGGCCGGACCTGGTCTTGTATCCTCCTAAGTCCCGCATGTTTTCCGCACCCTGCAATTTAATTGGTCGGGTAACTTTTTGTGAAATGGCCGGTTGTAGTTGGGCATTCGACGTTGCTGCCTGAACGGGAACTACCCCAGCCCCCATTAATGTTAAGGCACAACTCATGCCTGCTAAAACTGTCCGAAATCGCATTACTAATCAATCCCCTTTCTGATTAACCCTAGGTTACCAAATCCATGTAAAGTTAATGGCGAGAAGTTGTAACGGTTTGGTATAGACCATACTCATTTATTTATCAAAGGTCACCGCAGGCCCCACGACAAGCGTTTGACAAGTCCGCCAAAAACCGCCAAAATAATTTTAATTAGGCAAAGGAGGCGACACAGCGTGGCAATGTTATGGTTGGTCTTTCTGCCGGCATTATTAGCCGGATTAATTCAGGGATTGACGGGCTTCGGTTCCGCCATTATCATGATGATTTTCCTGCCGGCGATCCTGCCAATTGGCCAAGGGGCCGGTGTGGCCACCCTCGTCATGGCGGCCAGCGTCATCACCCTGGTCTACCGGTATCGACACGACATTCACCTGCGCCGCATCATCCTTCCGTTTATCATCTATGCCAGCGTGGCTACCTGGTCGATCCACCTCACGCGCGTCTGGGATGTCCACCGGTTGCGACTCATGCTTGGAATCCTCTTGGTCTGTCTGGCCATCTACTTTCTCTGGAGTAAAAGTGCCGGGGATCGCCGGTATCCCTGGCCCGTCGCCATTGGGTTCATGCTCATCTCGGGCTTCTTCAACGGCCTGTTTGGTATCGGCGGTCCCTTGATGGCGCTGTATTTCCTATCGCTATCGGACTCGACCGATGAATACCTGGCCAGTATCGAAACGTTCTTCCTGTTCGATACCATCTACGTCACCAGCGTCCGGGTCGCCACCGGGGTCCTGGTTGCCAGCAATATTCCCCTGATTCTACTGGGGATGGTTGGCGCCACCACCGGGACCATCATCGCGGCCCATCTACTGAACCACTTGGATATTAACCACATGAAACGTGGCATCTATCTCTTCATTGGCCTCAGTGGCCTCTACTACTTATTCTTCTGATCACACTAACTAAAGGAGTCGATGCATTCATGGCAAGTATTTACATGCGGGCCGCTCAGCCCGCCGATCTCGACCGCATCATGGCCATCATCACGGAGGCCCAGGCATTACTCAAGGCCGACGGCAGTACCCAATGGCAAGATGGCTATCCCGACCGCGAAATTATGGGGGCGGATATTGACCAACACCACTGCTTCGTTCTGATGGTCGACGGGCAGATCGCCGGCACCGCCACCCTAATCACCGGGGCAGAACCCAACTACGCCGTGATTGAAGATGGCCATTGGGCAGACGAGACCCACCCTTACGCCACCATTCATCGGTTCGCCCTGTCCGCCGACTTTCGGGGCATGCACCTCAGTCAAATTTTCTTCTCTAATCTGTTATCGCACGCGTACAATGACGGCGTGCGCCACTTCCGCATCGATACCCACGAGGTTAACCTGCGGATGCAACACATCATTAAGTCCTTCGGCTATGACTACCGCGGCATTATCTACGTGGATGACACGCCAACCGGCAAGCGGGTAGCCTTTGAACTGGCCCTGCCGTAGAAAAGCGTGCGACCAAGAACGATTAGCTGGCGAGCATTAAGGCTGAACCACCAGGCATTGGTCACCCGTTTCGGCAAACTAAATCTGACGCACAAAAAAGGCTGTGACAGCAATGTCACAGCCTTTTTGCTATTCTGCTAGTGCACCGTTTCTACCCACTTCTTTAACATGAAGAGGTTTGCGGCAATTTCTAAGGCGCTAATAATGGCTAAACTTAAAATGGCAATCCATAACTGTCCCAGGTCCTGTTGACCAATTAACAGGGAACTAAACTTCTGTACCAAGCCGCCAACAAAGGAAACTAGGCGAATGGTGACCCAAATGATGGCCACGTAGAGTACGAAGGACACCACCTGTTGACGGAACCGCGGAAGAAAACGCGTAATCACATTGGTGACCAGGTGGGCCAGTGAAATCGTACTCCAAATCACCAGCCAAATCATGAAGGCCAAGATCAGCAAGGTTGCTCCCGTCTGGAACAGGTCACCAGGTGTCTGCAGGCCCGCATTCCAGGACCAAATGCCGCGTAATTCCCGGGTGATAGTTCCCCAGGCAAAGAGGAGCCCAATCGCCCCCAGAATCGCCTGGGCGACCCAAACATAGAGCAATTGGCCGAAGGACGCCACGAGATTGGCAAAATAGAATTTACCATCGCTTAAGGGTATTAACCGTAGACTATCACTGGTGAAGGCCCGTTCACTGGCGACCGCCAGCATCACGAAGCTCACCGCCGTGGTCACGAACGCCCAACCACTCACGGACGACAGAATCGTGACGTCGGCAAAGTGACCGGTAACCGCGGTCCAAAGGGTCGTCACGGCAATGGCGATCAGGTCGATCAGGAGAATCTGATTCATTTGACGAAACCGTGACCCGCTCATTGCTTTAATCGCTGACCAAAGATTAGTCATGCTTAACCCCTCCTTCATACAAACTCTCGTAGAAAGCCTCGATACCAATTCCATACTCGTCACGGATGTCATCGGCGGCCTGGTGAATAGCGACCGTCTGGTCCTTCACGATGACCACATCATCCAGAATCGGCGCAATCTCGGTGACATAGTGATCACTGATCACCATCGTGGCATCGTCCGGCTTCCATTTGATAATACTGCTGATGATCCGCTTGCGACTCATGCTGTCAATCCCGCTGAAGGGTTCATCCAAGAGGTATAGGTCCACTTGGCGTGAGAGGGTTAAGGCGATGACCACCTTTTCCTTCATCCCCTTAGACAGGGCGGACAGCTTCAGGCTGGTATCGATCTGCAGGAAGGTCACCAGCTCTTCGAACCGTTGCCCATCGAAGTCGGGATAGACCAACCGGTAATAATCCACGACACGATCGATCCGTGTGCCATCGGCAAAGCCCTTCAATTGCTCCGAGAAACTCACATGGCGCTTGCGGTCCACGGTCTTTTCCAAGTCGCGAACGGCGATATGGCCGCTGCCCTTGGCGCTGCCAGTAATGAGTCGCATCAAAGTCGTCTTACCGGCACCGTTTTCCCCTAACAGACCGACAATCTTCCCTTGGGCTAACGTCAGGTTGACGTCATGCAAGATTACCTTCAGGTTGCGCTTATAATTCAAATTCTCAATCGTTAAGACATCAGACATGTTGTTCACCTCTTTGCTTGATAAAGTGTTCTAGACTCGCGATGATATCCTCATCGCTCAGATCTAAAGCGTGGAGCTGTTGATAAACGCGTTCCAGTTGTTCCGTGATTAATTCCTCTTTTAATTGGGTAATTCGTTCATGATCCATCGTGACAAAGTTCCCCTTTCCCCGTTGCGATTCAATCACGCCTTCTGTAATCATTTCCCCTAACGCTCGTTGAATCGTATTAACATTGACCGTCATATCAACTGCTAATTGCCGAACTGCCGGCAGCTTGTCCCCTGGTTCAAGCTCGCCGGTAATCATTTCATGATAAAGCTGATTCTTGATTTGGTAGTAAATTGGCACCTTATCATCAAATTTCACGTTGTCACACCTCCATAGTGTTCTATTTAACTATTACACTATAACATCAGAATTGACCGCTGACAAGCGTCATGCTCGATAAATTTTAAAATTAACGGAATCTCCGCCAACTCACCGTTCTGATTGGCATTGTGACACCGCCAATGTAAGCGTATAATTCAAGCTGTTAACTAAGCGTTCAAATAAATGACGAAATGGATGATGGACTAAATGCGACGCCGACCAACGAACAAGAATAACCGCGGACCCGTCCCGCACTGGCTACTGATGGTCATCAGTGCCGTGGTGGTCCTCGGCTTTGTTGGGATCCTGGTCGGCCAAGCCCACCAAGGACAGCCAACCAAATCCGCCGACAAGGGGCCTAGTGCACCGACGACCAAGGCCATTTCACGACGCCAGGATCAACTCGAGAATCAGCTTCAACGCTACTTCAAGACCGTCACCGCCGATGGCACGACCGGCGTGAGTTTCTACAGTCTGGGAGCCAAGCCCCACAGTGCGGCGGCCAAGGATGCCACCGCGGCCCAGCTCTATCGGACCGGTCACCTGACCGCCGAGGCCAACGCGCATACACCCATCGACTCCGCCAGCACCTACAAGCTCTTCGTGGCCGGTTACCTATTCTCCCTGCACCATCAGGGGCAGTATCCCTGGACCGCCGCCAACCGTGAGGGCCTGACCCGCATGATCGTCTACAGCGAAAACGACTTCGCCGAGGACTTCATGGACACGAACGGCCTAGCGGGATTGAACCAATTTGCCCATCAACAGCATGCCTTCACCCCTATGTTCATCGAGGGGGAAACGGCCCGCACCACGACGGCCAGCCTGACGCTGATCCTTCGCCATCTGGCCCAACAAAAAAAGCCCTTCAACCACGCTGCCGATCAGCAATGGTTGTTAGGCCTCATGCACAAGCAGGTCTATCGGCACGGCATCCCCGCCGGCGCCCAGGCCGCCAAGGCCGGTACCAAGGTGGCCGACAAGGTGGGCTTTCTCGGCGATACCAATAACGATGCCGGGATTGTCACCCTACCAGACGGCGAACAGTATATCCTGGTCGTCACAACCCACGGGGCCCAACCCGGCGGCGAAACGGGCTTCAAGCACATCGCCCAGATCACCCAGCACGTTCAGGGAATGGTCTACAATCCAAGAATAATTCAGAACTTAAATAACCCCTAACGACGGCCCAGCGGCGGTCGTTTTTTATTCCCCCCGATGAAGCCGCCAACGCGCTTCGCAGAGGCCAAATATCAGTAGGGCGCCCAGGATCCAAACAAGCCCCATATCCCGGGTGTTGGTGACGCTCACCCACCGGCCCGCCACCCGCGTCAGCTTAACCACCAACAGGCCGAGCAGATCCACTCTGAGACGAACGCGGCCGGCCGCCTGGGTCCAAAAGGTCGCAAAGGCAATGATGAGACCAATGATCAGGGCCGATCCCACCAGACTCCCCCCAACCTCTAACGGTATGCGCACACGAGCTTGTTTCATGACACCGCCTCCTAACTAGCCTCGAGTATAGGCACTGGCTTTTGCCGAGCCATGTCCCGCTCCTCGGTTGCCGTCATGACTTTACAAACATTTCCAGCATAATTTCGGTATACTAAGACTAAATTTACTCAAGTCAGGAGAACGATTATGACTCATTCACTGGGACGGGCCCTGCGCCAAGCGCGGCACGATGCCCATCTAACGCAGGCCGCCACCGCCGAGGGCATCTGTGCGCAATCCATGCTATCTGCCATCGAGAATGGTCAATACATTCCCAATTCGGAAATTCTGATTCAGCTCTGTCGCCGGCTACAGATTAGTCTAACGGCGATCAGTCTCGCCGATAACTTTGCCATCAGCGATCAGGTCGCCATCAATCAAGAACTCGATCGCCTGTGCAATCAGCATGCCTATCGGACCCTCAACGACTACCTGCTGTCGGCCCCGGTCTTGGCGGCGATCACGACCGACCACCAAACTCAGGCCTACTATTACTATCTAGGTATCACCGAGTATCAACTCAACCATGACCTCGACGCCGCCCAACGGGATTTTCAACTGGCCCTGAGTAGTGCCGGTGGTCCCGTTACCACCCTCACGCGACTCATTCACGCGGCCAACGGCCTGGCCGATGCCACTGCGGGTCGGCCTGAGGCGGCAAAGTCCGCCTTCAAGGTTGCGATGCATGACCTCGACCAGGCGCCTTACGAACCGGATCAGAATTCACTATTCTACCTCGCCGCGCTCGCCGATTATCAACTAGACCAACTCGTGGCGGCCACCGCCAGACTACAGGATGGTCTGCGCTTCATCACCGTCCACGACTCCCATTACATGCTGGCGAACTGCTATCATCTGCTGGCCGTCATCTCCGCTGAGAGCGACCAGCAGAACCAGTCCGCTGAGGCCACCCAATTTGCTACCATGCTGACGGCGCTCTTCCACGAAAAGGTTTTCGATGATTTTACCAAATATCAGTAGGCTGATTTTTAGCGACTGGGCAAATATCCTACACTGGGGCCATCAACTAGAGGAGGTCCCATCCATGAATAAACTCTTTACCAATCAAGTCCTGATCAATGCCGACCGCGCCAGCGTCCACGCCATCCTGGCCGACGCCCAACAACTACTGACCTGGAATCCAGCCATCAGTAGCGTCGCCGGGAACGCCAATCAATTTCGCATTGACCGCACTACGGCCGCACTCAATCAACATGAATTACTCACCATCACGACCACCCCCGACCAGATCGTCTACGACAGTACCGAGGGCCGGCTGGCCTACCAACTCCGCTTTCGGCTGACGAGCACGGCCGAGCACACACTGGTCGAGGAAGAACTCTGGACGGCCGATGGGTCGCACTTGCCGCTCAAGTTGCTCGCCCCAATTGCCAAACAAGCCTTCGCCGCCAACCTCAATCATCTCCGGCGCCTCGTTGAACACCGAGTCGTTGATTAATTTCCGCCATTAAAACCACCATCGCCGATTAATTTGGCGGTGGTGGTTTTTTATCGTTGACAAATGTAAACGTTCGGTGTAAATTAAGTTCATCGATTACAAACGTAATCATACATTTTTGCTAATTGGCAATTAAAAAAAGGAGTCGAACTCATGGATAAACTCATTGTGACGGTGGTGGCCTTTGGCCTGATCGCCTTCATCAGCTGGTGGTTCTTCGGCAAGCACGCCGTCAAGGAAGTTGCGGCCGACCAAACCGCCAATCAACAATCGGTCGATGTCGAAGTCAGCGGTGGCTACAGTCCGAGCACCGTCGTCCTGAAACAGGGCATCCCGGCCCAGATTAACTTCAACCGTAAGGATGCCTCAAGCTGTTTGGAACAGGTGGTTTTCGAAGACTTCGGCATCAACGACTTTCTACCCAAGAATGAAAAACACAGCGTGACCATCGACACGTCCAAGGCCGGCGAATACGACTACGCCTGCGGAATGAACATGTTTCACGGTAAGGTCATCGTTAAATAATTTAAAATCATGGAGGTTTTCATTATGACAAACAAACAAACTGCCCAGGTCACCGTAGACGGCGGCTACCAACCCAGCACCATTACCTTTAAGCAGGGCACTCCCGCAGAATTAACCTTCAACCGCGTGAGCGACGCCGGCTGTTTGGACCAGGTGATTCTACCAAATAGTTCGGCCGTCCACGACTTGCCCCTAAACGACCCCCAGACCTTTGCCATCGACACCTCGACCGCCGGCGACTTAACCTTTAGCTGCGGCATGGACATGTTCCGCGGGACGGTGGTGATTGAGCCATGAGCATCAAGAACCGCTTCGTCTTCTCGTTAATCGTCTCTCTACCCATGCTAATCGAAATGTTTCTCCAACCCTTCGGGGTCATGTTACCCGGCCACGAATGGACGATGTTTCTCCTAGCCACGGCCGTCATGGTCGTGTCCGGTGGCCCCTTCATTCAGAGTGCCTGGGCCGCCTTCAAACATCATCACGCCAACATGGACACCCTGGTCGCTATTGGGACGGCCACGGCCTACTTCTACAGCATCTACGCGATGTTAACCCACCAGGCCGTCTTCTTCGAAAGCGCGGCCTTCGTGGTCACGTTTATCCTCTTGGGTCAGGTCTTTGAGGACCGGATGAAGCATTCCGCTTCCGGCGCCGTGGAAAAATTAATGGACCTACAGGCCAAGGATGCGACCGTTCTGCGAGACGGCCAATTGGTCAGTATGCCCCTTAGTGATGTCGTCGTTGGCGATATTATTCAGGTGAAGCCGGGACAAAAGATTGCGGTCGACGGGGTCATCACTGAAGGTCAATCTACGATTGATGAATCCATGGTCACCGGTGAGAGCATGCCGGTCACCAAGACGACCGGAGATACCGTCATCGGGTCAACCATGAACAGCACCGGGACCTTCATGTTCAAGGCCAGCAAGGTCGGCGACGATACGCTGTTGGCGCAGATCGTTGAGATGGTCAAGAAGGCCCAGACCAGTCATGCACCGATTCAAAAGACAGTCGACAAGATTGCCGATATTTTCGTTCCTGCGGTCCTCATCATTGCGATTGCGACCTTCCTGGTGTGGTATGTCGTAATTGGTGCCAGCCTGGTTAGTGCCATGTTGTTCGCCGTGTCGGTCGTCATCATCGCCTGCCCTTGTGCCTTGGGGATTGCGACGCCAACCGCCCTCATGGTTGGGACCGGTCGCAGTGCCAAGCTCGGCATCTTGATTAAGAATGGTGAGGTCCTCGAGGCCGCCAACACGATTAAGACGGTCGTCTTCGACAAGACGGGTACCATTACCGCGGGTCATCCACAGGTAACCGACATCGTCGGCGACGAGGCCCAGGTACTCCGCGTCGCGGCCGCCCTGGAAGCCAGCTCGGAACATCCGCTGGCCACAGCCATTCTGGATCGGGCCAAGGCTAACGAGGTCGCACCCGCGACGATCACGAACTTTGCCGCCATCCAGGGCAAGGGTATCCAAGCGTCCGTCGATGGCCAATCGGCCTTTATCGGTAACGACAAACTCCTGGCCGATTACACCCTAACCACCGAAGAACAAGCCACCATGGAACGCCTGCAACAGGAGGCCAAGACGGTCGTCATTGTCGGGTTAGCCGGCAAAATTATCGGTCTGATTGCCATTCAGGATGCCCCTAAGGCCAGTTCAGCCGGTGCGATCGCCGCCCTCAAGCGTGAAGGTTTACGAACCGTCATGCTGACCGGTGATAACACCCGGGTTGCCGAAGCGATTGCCGCTCAGGTTGGCATCGACGAGGTTATTGCCGACGTGCTCCCCGGTGACAAGGCGGACCACGTCAAAGCCTTGCAAGAATCCGGTCCAGTAGCCTTTGTCGGCGATGGGATCAACGATGCACCGGCATTGACCACGGCCGACGTTGGAATTGCTATGGGTTCTGGGACCGATATCGCCATCGAATCCGGTGGGATCGTTCTGGTCAAGAATGACTTGCAAGATGTCGTTCGGGCCCTTGAGCTCAGCAAGCACACCTTCAAACGAATCAAGCTCAACTTGTTCTGGGCCTTCATCTACAACACCCTGGGCATTCCCGTGGCCGCCGGCGTCTTCTTCGGCCTCGGCTTGTCGCTCAGCCCAGAATTGGCCGGACTCGGTATGGCGCTCAGCTCACTCTCCGTTGTGGCCAGCTCGCTGTTATTAAACCGAACGAAACTGACTTCCGTTCCCGCTGTGACTGCTTAGGAGGCATTGTCTAATGGATGAAAAATTCTGGAGCAAGAGTACTTTACGAACCAGTGTGATTGCCCTCGTTTACGTCGGTATCGCCACCCTGGCCGGTACTTTCTTGCTGAATCTGCTTCACTTCTAAATCATGTAACCCTTGCCTTCTGGTGAGGGTTTTTATTTTGATTGGGCTGCCTACGGCAGCCAGACGCCGCCCCGTGGGGCAGACCTGAGGCCGGAGAAGCGGTCCTCAGGGCAACTTTGAACCCCGCCAAACCCGCGAGTTTCAAAGATTGACCCGTGCTCTAAGCCGGACGACCCCGACTAAGACCACCGCCACCGGGCTCTGTCTGCCTGCCTTCGGCTCAAACTTGTCGTTGAAATAACCACTGGTTTTAGGAACGAAGGGCTGAATCAAAATCTAAAGACGCCGTCCAAAAAATACCAGGCCGCGAACCATTAGCTCGAAACAACTCTAAACACTCGTAAACAGACTGTTCACCCAGTCTTCACAGACCAATGACCCCGACTAATCGTCGAGTTCCGAAGTCTTGGCGCCGAGAACCAACAGTCACCCCCAGTTCCAGTACCGAGTGCCAATCTTAGCCAGAGGCGGTTCAGAGCGAAGCCCTGTGACAGTGGTGTTGGATCGGCCGATCTTGCCGAGCCTACACCACGGGCCGCCTTGGCAGACTCACGGTCTTAGTGAGGCTTTCAAGCGAGTTCAAAGACCGCCCTTTGGCTTTGGACGGGCCCCATAGGACGCAGCGTTGAAGCACCGATGACGGCCCGCCAAAGATCAATCCGATATTTGTCGACGATCTCAGCCAAAGGCGGGCCGGGGCGGAGTCCTGTGTCGGTGGTGTTAGGTTGGCCGGGTCTGCCAAGCTTACGTCACGGGCCGCCTTGGCAGACTCACGGTCTTAGTGAGGCTCCCAAGCGAGTTCAAAGACCGCCCTTCGGCTTTGGACGGGCCCCATAGGACGTAGCCCCGGACCGCCGACGGCGGTCATCCAAAGACCAAAAGAAAAGCCGCCGCTGGATTACTCCAGCAGCGACTAGTTAAAATTAATCGATTATTTTGCGGCCAACGCCTTCACGATGTCGGCTTCAAAGCTTTCAGGTTCGGTGTCAGGGGTGAAGCGGCTGACCAGTTGGCCATCGCGACCAACCAAGAACTTGGTGAAGTTCCATTCGATGTCGCCTTCACCGGAAGCATCCTTCAGGTAAGTGAAGAGCGCATCCTCGTCGTCACCGTTAACGGCAACCCGAGTCGTAATTGGGAAAGTGACCCCATAATGCATTTGGCAGAATTCACTGGCGGCTTCGTCAGAATCTAATTCTTGCTTGAATTGGTTAGATGGCAACCCCAGTACTTCTAGGCCTTGGTCGTGATACTTTTTGTACAACGACTCCAAGCCCTTGAATTGTGGTGTGAACCCACATTTACTAGCGGTATTAACAATTAAGACTACCTTGCCTTCGTAGTCTTTCAGGTCGATGGTCTTGCCACCCATTTCGGTTTCGGAAAAATCATAAACAGTCGTCACGATTAAATCATCCTTTCCAATCAGCTCATCTGTGATAGTGCGATAAGTTACCCTAAAAACAATTGTACACCAACCATTAAAATTAAGCCGCTAATCCGGCTCGGTCTCAGAACGCAGTGCCGCCTTGATCACCTTAACCAATTTCTCTGGCTTCGTCACCGGTGCGAACCGGTCAATCAGGTTACCATCCCGGCCAATCAAGAACTTGGTAAAGTTCCACTTGATTCGGCCGTGCCCCGCCGTCTTCTTCAAGTACGTGAATAACTCATCCTCTTCGGCACCATTCACCCGAATTGGTTTTGTCATTGGAAATGTCACCCCATAATGAAGTTGGCAGTACTCGCTAATCTCTTTGTCCGACCCCAGCTCTTGTCGAAATTGGTTCGAAGGTAATCCGACCACTTCTAAGCCCTCCGCATGGAAGCGTTGATAGAGATCTTCTAAGCCCTCAAGCTGTGGTGCGAGGCCACATTTACTGGCGGTATTAACAATCAAAACCACTTTGCCGCGGTAATCATTGAAATCAATTGCGTGACCATTCATTTCAGTTTCTTGAAAATCATAAATTCTTGCCATTGTGAAACCGCCCTTCTGGAACCAGTTACTTTTTAGTTGTGTACAATTATACTGTACACCTGTAATTAGAAAAAGTCTCGTCCGACCACTAAAAATAGTCGGTCATGCTAGATAAAATGCCACCCCGGACCTCCTGGTACGGCGTGGCACGCTGATCATGACTTAAGTTGGCCTTTCCTGCTTACAAGTCAGATTATACGACTTTTTACCCGCGATAATTCACTCCACCAAAAAATCGTTGCCGACCCTAGAAAGGTTCGGTAACGATTTTTGATGAAACGTTATCAGTTCGGCGTTAAACGATTGCCAACACGGCGAAGTTAATCACGAAGAGCAATGAGACAATCCAAATCAATGGATGAACCTCCCGGGCCTTCCCCAGAACCAACTTCACGACACAGTAGAAGATAAAGCCAGCGGCGATGCCGTAGGTAATGTTGTAGGCAAACGCCATGATGAACGTGGTCATGAAGGCTGGAATGGCCTCGTTCAGGTCGTGCCAAGGAATCTTACCCAGTGAGCTCATCATCATAATCCCAACCAGAATCAACGATGGCGCAATGGCAGCCGTTGGAATGATGGACAACAGTGGCGAGGCCAGCGAGCTAATCAGAAAGAGGACCGCGACTACGACACTGGTCAAGCCGGTACGCCCACCGGCACCGATCCCGGCAGAGCTTTCAACATAAGTCGTCAGGTTAGACGTCCCAAAGATGGACCCCACCCCGGTAGCAATGGAATCAGCGAACAGGGCCTTATCCAGCTTGGACTTGAAGCCGGGTTCTTGTTCCAAGGCCAACTCCTTCTCACCAGAGAAGATCCCCGTTTGCCGTCCGGTCCCGATGAAGGTCCCCAGAGAATCAAACGTGTCGGAGAGACTAAAGGAAAGAATCGTCATCAAGACTAGGATCACGCGGTTATGTTCCGTGAAGAGCGACCCCATCCCTTCGGCCGAAAAGGCGGCCAGGAAGGTCGTCCCTAGTTCATGGAGGGAAGACCCAATGGAATAACCACTGGCCAGATGAAGATTGGTCACGCCCATGGGAATCCCGATTAACGTGGTCGCCAGAATCCCAATCAATAAGGCACCGGGAACCTTCTTAACCTTGAAGATCACGGTAATGACCAGGCCAATCAGGGCGAGAACCAGGGCCGGCGACGTAAAGTTGGCTAACGCGGGCACGATACCACCGCCGGTGACGACCGATCCAACCCCCTGTTCAAAGGTCTTTTGGGTGGCCTTGAAGGCCTGCCCGTTGATTGAAACAATATTATTGGCATCACTGGTAAATTGCAGAAAGTTCGCGTTTTTCAGTCCGACGTAGGCAATGAACGCCCCAATCCCACCACTGATGGCTAATTGCAAATTCAAGGGAATGGCCGAAATCAACATCTTCCGAATCTTAGTTGCCGTAATAATGATATTAATAATGCCACAGAAGAAGACCAAGGCCAGGGCCTGTTGCCACTTGAAACCAAGCCCCATGACCACGGTGTAGGTGAAGAAGGCGTTCAGCCCCATCCCCGGTGCGACCGCATAGGGGACGTTGGCGAAGAGTCCCATGACCAGTGTCCCGGCCACGGAGGCAATAATGGTGGCCAGAAATACTGCCTGTTGGGGCATCCCCGTTTGTCCCAGAATTTGTGGATTAACGAATAAGATATATGACATGGCGAAAAAGGTGGTGACGCCGGCCGCAATTTCAGTGCCGACGGTGGTGCCTGACTCCTTAAGTTTAAAGAAATTGTCCACGGTGTTTTCCTCCTAAATCCGAATATTAATATGCTTATAGTTAGAAATAGTTAGCTATCTCAACTCAGACTATACCAGATTAAGATCGTGAAGAAAAGCAAAACCCGAATAAACGAACCAACTTTTAGTTTGCCCGTTAAGTTAATCAAGAATTTAACCATTGGTACAACCGCCCCACCTTCGCTTCTAGGGCTTTTTCGGTCACGACCCGGCAATGGTCGTTAACCAAACTAATCGGCAGGCGACTTGCCGGCCACAAAAAAACGCCGTTTCTCCACACGGGAGAAGTCGGCGCTCGCACAATGTTATTTATAAATCGTCTTCAATCCGGCCAAATCGGCGGCCGAAAGCTGTCGATTCCCTCGATCGTAGGGAAACATGACGGAACTCGTCGAGCTGCTGTGGCCCAGGCCCATCGCATGGCCAATCTCATGCAGGGCCACCGATTCCTTAAACGACCGAGGATACGTGGCATTAAAGGTTGCCTTGGCCTGATTGCGAACCTTGGTCCCCTGCCATGACACGGTACGGGTCACATTAACGCCCCCGATGCCGAGCTCGATACCCGTGTGCCCCTTAACCAGGGCCTTATGGTAAATGCTAAAGGTGAGGTCATTTTGGTTGTCACTGGCCGTACCCGGGCGCAGGTGAACAATCCCGGTCTGGTTATAGACCTTAACCGCCTGCAGGAAGGCCTCGCGCGCGGCTGCTGGGGTCTGTGGGGTGAAGTGATAATAGTAGGTTGGCTTGATAGCCACATCCTGTGCCGAGGCCTCGACCGGCGTGGTTTGGTCGTCCGTCGCATCGATGCTGCTACTCGTGCTGGACGGGGTCTTGGCCCCAGTCCATTTCGGAATGACCTTATTCTGCAAGCGTTCCACCAGGCTCACACTCGCATGGGTCACGTGGGTAGCCACCGACCGCCGGAGGGTTCGACCGTTTAAGATCAAGACCGCTGCCACAATCACACCTAATCCAATCACCCAACGCCAATATCGTTTCATCTGCCCACCCCGCTCTCTGCTCAATCAGTTACTCTGATTCTAAGCTTTCGTGACAATCGGTGCAAACGACCCGTTAGGCATGGGCCCGCCTGAGTTGTCGGGCTAACAGGACGCAGATCCCAACCATAATCGTGGATGACAAATAGCTGAGCTTAATCCCCACCAGCTGACTGTTCATGGACCAATGCCATTGGCCACTGGCCGTCACGCTGATAATCGCCACCAGCAGGGCCGTCCCGAAGGATGCCGCCACCTGGCGCAGGGTGTTGTACACGGCCACACCATCCGGAATCATTGGCGCCGGCAACATGCACCAGGCATGTGTCTGAATGGGAATCAGGACGAGCACCAGGCCAAATTGGCGAATCGTTTGTCCCAACACCACGAACCAGATTGACGACTGACTACCCGTCGAGCTCAGGAGTAGCGACCCGGTCATATCGATACATAGCCCGGTAATCACCATCCGCCGAAAATTATATCGGTCATAAAAGCGACCACTAAGGGGAGAAATAATTGCGGTCATCACCGATCCCGGTAGCAGGGTTAGCCCGGAGACCAACGCACTATGGTGGAAAACATTTTGCACCAAGATGGGAATAATTACCGAATTCCCATACATCGTCACCATCAACAACATATTGATAATTAGGGGCAAGATAAACTGCCGATAGTCGAAGACGTGTAGGTTTAATAAGGGATGGGTCCGCTTGAATTGGCAGTGGACAAACAGACTGAGGAGCACGAGGCCGGCCACCAGCGGCACAATGCCCTTCAACGACAGGAACGCCGTCTCCCCAACATTTGAGAAACTATAGAGGGCCAATGTCAGGCCAAAGCCCGACAATAACAGCCCCATTCGGTCTAACCGGAAGTGCTCCAGATGACCGACATTATGTAATAACTTGGTTGCCAGCAGAATATCTACCAGCATCAAGGGCAAGGTAAGCCCGAATAAGTACCGCCAACTGAGGTGCTCGAGGATCGCCCCGGCCACCGTGGGCCCCAGCACCGGTGCCAGGTTTAACGCCAACCCAACGACGCCCATCGCGGCACCCCGTTGACTGGGTGGTGTCGAGGTCATCACCACCACATTGACCAGGGGAATCACGACCCCGGCCCCCAACGCCTGAATCATCCGGCCGATGATCAGGATGGGATATTGGGTGGCGACAGCCCCAATCAACGACCCCACCATGAAGATGACTGCTGCCGTCAGATAAAGTTGACGCGTCGTATACCGCTTGATCAGGTACGCCGTTGTGGGAATCATCAGCGCATTGATCAGGAGATACCCATTGTTTAACCACTGCCCCTGAGCCGTAGTAATGCTAAAGGCCCGCATGATTGCTGGTAAGGCCGTGGACATCAGGGTTTGGTTGAGGACACTGAGAAAGGCCCCAACCATGAGAAGCATGAAGGAAACTTGGTGTCTGTGCATACTGATTCGCCGACCTCTTTTAGTTTTAGTTGACAAAAGCAACTGTAATAAGCATAATGACACTAGTTGCTTTTGTCAACTACTGGAGGGAAATCATATGGATAGCCACGCAATTCACCAAATCCGACATTTTGATCGGTTCTATACCCAGCTGTTTCGGCTGACGGACAAGTACCACCTCCACACGACGCTGACCCTAGTTGAAGCCCGACTCCTGTTGGAAATCGGCGAAAACCAGCGGAACACCGCCGTGCAACTCACGCAGGCCCTGACGATCGACAAGGGTTATCTGAGTCGATTATTAACCAAGTTAGAAGATCGTGGCCTCTTACAACGGACCAACAATCCTGCCGACAAGCGAACCAAGATTCTAGTCTTAACGGCCGCCGGCGAGGCGTCATTGGCCACCATTAATGAACGAGCCGATGAACAGGTCCGGTGCCTCTTTGCCAACCTCACGCCAACCGAAACGCAACAAGTTCTGGACGCCATGGCCACCATTCAGGCCCACGTCCAGACCAAACCTAACGCCGAGTAACCCAAAATGGGCCCCACGATGACCGTCATCATGGGGCCCATTCTTTAATGCAGAGCTTTTTGATAAATGGCTTTCAGGCTCTTGCGATCGGCCGCCGATAACACCGTACGTCCCTGGTCAATGGGCGTCATCACGGAGCGCTTGTCCGAGCTGTGATCCAACCCGAGCGCATGTCCAACCTCGTGGACCGCCACGGAATTCTTGAAGGACTGTGGGTAGGTCGCGTTTAATTTGGCCGTCGCCGCATTGGTAGTCTCAATGCCACGCCAATTGATTCGCTGGGTAATCAACGGCCCCCCGTGGCCATACTCGACGATTGACTGATCCTTAGGTTCCTGCTTACGATAAACACCCAGCGTCAAGTGATTGCGCCCCTTCTTCGCCGATCCCGGCGTCAGGTGAACCAGCCCGGTATCGTTATAGGTCTGAATGGCATTGGTCAGGACACGCCGAGCCCCCAGTGGCGTCTGCCGGGCAAATTGGTAGGTGTACTGGTGATCGAGGAGCACGCCTTGCACCGCCGCCTCGACTGGTGTCGCGTTGGCCCCGGTCTGCGTGGTTGCATCCTGCGTGTTTCGGAGAATCAGGCCACTCGACTTGGTGTTCCCCGAACTCGCCGAGGACCCGTCTTGATTCAACAGCTGCCCGGCCGTCGTGGTCAACGCCGAATGATAGTATCTAAACTGCAACGAAAGGGTCGGCCAATTACTAAGCACGAACAAGCCGACAGCAACCACCAGGACCACCAGGAGTCGTCTGACCACCTTCAAACCATTCACCCCTCAATTCTCTACTTAACTTGATTTGAGTTTAGGTCATCCAATTAAGCACGGCAACTAGTTCGCCTCGATAATTTAGGGGCAACACTACCTCCCGCCTTCATCAATCGCTGGAGTCCGTGATACAGGCTGGCACCATGTCCCAAGTCGCTCCAGCGAGATAAACCGCTTAATCATCAGGTCCCCACATGGTTCAATCCATTGACTTATCAATTCTAATATGGTTTTATAAAGCTAATCCGGCCGGCGAACGGCCGCACTAAAGGAGACTTATCATGGACGACTTAACTTTACCCACTGTGATTACGGACTTCATCAACACCATCAATGCCGCCGATTCGGCCGGCTTCGTGGCATTATTTGCTTCGGACGCCACCCTCAATGACTGGGGCAACGAGTATCATGGTCCGGATGGCATTGCCAAATGGAATCAAACCGACAATATCGGCAAGGACTCACACTTCGAACTCGTGGACTTTCAACAGGATTCCGCCACGGACTGGACGGTCCAATTAGCCGTGACCGGTAACGGTTTTAACGGCACCAGTCCCTTCAAGTTTAGCGTTGCCGATAACAAATTAACCCTGGTGGCTATTCTGCCAGACTAACCGCGACTAGTAAATTGACGTCGAGATGATCAACATGGTTGATCATCTCGACGTCTTTTTTTCGGCCTAAATTTATCAATGACTCACCGATTAATCCCCGGTCTATCAAGGGTTATGAAAACCGGTTACACTATTTTATTTATTCAACCTTTACACGAATTATACCGTCATTTTGCAGAGTATTTACATAAATCGGTTAGTGTAGTAGCCGTACCAAATCGAGAAAGAGGAGTGTTCATACAAAATGTTAAAACGGAATTTAGTGGTGGCTGCGGCTGCCGTCTTAGCGGTTACGTCACTGGCCGGTTGTTCAAGTAAGAAGGCCACGGCAACGTCGGATAGCTGGAGCACCATTGAAAAGCAAGCCAAGAAGGAAGGCAAAGTGGCTTCCGTTGGGATGCCCGATACTTGGGCTAACTGGATTGGCACTTGGAGCGACATCAAGTCCAAGTACAGCATTGCTCATACCGATACTGACATGTCGAGTGCGCAAGAACTCCAAAAGTTCAAGCAAGCTAAGTCTAGCGACTCCCCTGACATTGGTGATATTGGTTTGAACGTTGCCCCAACCGCCGTTGAACAAAACCTGGTAACGCCTTACAAGACCAAGTACTGGAAGGAAATTCCTAGCTGGGCCAAGGATAAGAAGGGTTACTACTCCGCTGGTTACTCTGGTTCCATCGTCTTCATTACGGACACGAAGAACGTGAAGGCCGCCGACGCGCCTAAGTCATGGGCCGACCTCGCTAAGGGTGACTACAAGGTTTCCATTGGTGACGTTTCCTCAGCCGCCCAAGCCCAATACTCCGTTCTGGCGGCTTCATACGCTAACGGTGGGAGTGAAAACGACCTGAAGCCTGGTTTAGACTACTTTGCCAAGTTAGGCGCCAAGAAGCGTCTCTCCACGGTTGAACCTAACATCCAAAACATGCAAAAGGGTGAATTGAAGGTTGCCGTTATGTGGGACTTCAACGCCTTGAACTACGCGCACCACATCGACTCCAAGCGTTTCAAGATTACCGTGCCAACCGATGGTACCGTAACCAGTGGTTACACTGAAATCATCAACAAGAACGCCGCTCACCCTTACGCAGCGAAGTTAGCCCGTAACTTCATCCTGTCCGACCAAGGTCAAATCAACTTGGCTAAGGGTTACGCCCGGCCAATCCGTTCCAGCGTGAAGTTACCTGCCGACGTGGAAAAGAAGTTAATCCCACAAAGCAACTACAAGAAGGTCTTCCACGTTAAGAGTAACGAAGTTTGGAACAAGGCAACGGTTAAGTTAGGCCAACAATGGCAAGACAAAGTTCTCGGGTCTAAGTAACGCCCATGAGAACCCGTCTAAAAGTCTTCTTTCCACTCAGTATCTTAGTGGTGTTGGTCTTACTGTTACCCATCCTCATCATGGTCATCGCGAGCTTCCAGTCCACGGACGGTAGCTTTAGCCTGGCCAACTACCAACAGGTCATCACCAATCACTATTACCTGAAGGCCATCCGCAACAGTCTTGGGATTTCCGTCGTGGCTTCCGCCGTCTCGCTGATCATCGCCGTCATTGGCGCCTGGGCCCTAACTCGGTTGTCACAGAAGACCAAGAATATCTTAATCACCCTCTTCAACATGTCGGCCAGTTTTGCCGGGGTGCCCCTGGCCTTTTCCTTGATCATCTTATTCGGGAATGCCGGGGTCTGGAAGGCCATGACGGCCGCCATGCACCTTAAGGACAGCCTGGAGATTTACTCTTTGACGGGAACCACCCTGGCCTTCACCTTCTTCGAAATTCCATTGGGAATCATGTTCCTCTTCCCGGTCTTCGAAGAGCTGAATCCAGAATGGCGGGAAATCTCGGCCGTTCTGGGCGCCAAGCCGTTGTTCTTCTTCAAGAAGGTCATCCTGCCGGTCATTCTACCCAACATGATTGAAGTCTTCACCCTGTTATTTGCCAATGCCATGGGGACCTACGAAACCATTTACGCCTTAACGGGTAACAGTATCGTGACCATCCCCATCCTCATCGGTACCCTGATCGATGGTGGACTGACGGCCAACATTCCGTTGGCCTGTACCTTTGCCACCCTCTTCGCCCTGGTGATGACTTTTATCGTCTGGGTTGGGAACCGTGTCACACGCTCTAAACGGGAGGCAGCATGACCCCTAAAACTAGTCGTCGGGTGGCCCAGGCCATCATTACCTTTCTCTTTATCTATCTCGCAACGCCCATTGTGGTCACAATTATTTACTCCTTCTCCACGTCGTGGGTAAAGTCGATCGCCCCCGCTGGGCTAACGCTCAAGTGGTATGGCCAACTGGTCACTAATCCGGAATTCACCACCGCCTTGATCCGGTCACTCGGTCTGGGCCTCTTAACCACGGTGATTGCCATGATTTGTTTCCTGCCGGTCGTCTTCTACGCCAACGTTTACAGTCCAAGCGTGAAGTCCCACCTACGCTTCATCACGGTGTTGCCATTCACCATCCCCGGCATCATCCTGGTTACCGGGCTCATTCAACTCTACGCGAACCTGCCCATCCCCAAGATTCTCATCTTGGTCTTGGCCATTTCGCTCCTGAGTTTACCGATGACCTATCAAGCGTTGGACAACGCCTTCATTGGCCGCGACTTTCGGGCCATGTTCGAACAAGCCTTGGTGTTGGGCGACAAGCCATTCACCGCATTTGTTAAAATTATCATTCCAAATATCCGGGCCGGCATCCTGGTGGCCATGCTGCTCACCTTCACCAGTGCCTTTGGCGAATACGTTCTGACCAACCTCTTATTGGGCGGAAATTTCGAAACGCTGAAGATTTACATGTTCCGGTTGATGCAAAGTAATGGGCAGGCCAGCAGCGTGCTGACCACCATCTACTTCCTCTTCCTGGCCCTGATTTCACTGATCTTAATCATCATTATGCAGCGCTATTCAGCGCCCCACAAATCACCTAAGGAGGTGCCTGATCACTAATGCCTGAAGCCTTTTTGCAAATCGAAGATCTCGGGATTAATCTTTCTGGCAACAGCATCATCAATCAGATGAACTTTACCATTAAGAAGAATACCCTGACGACCTTCCTCGGCCCCAGCGGGAGTGGTAAAACCACGGTCCTGCGGGCAATCGCCGGTCTTAATACGCAAGTTGCTGGTGCCATTCGCTTGGACGGTGAGGAGATTCACGCCTTGCCAGCCAACCAACGAAACATTGGCATGGTGTTCCAGTCCTACGCCCTGTTTCCTAACATGACCATCTTCGACAACGTGGCCTACGGGTTACGGGTGCAAAAGAAGCCTGCCGCCGAGATTGAACAGGCGGTCATGGAGATGTTGGAAACTGTCTCGTTAGCGAAGAAGAAGGATGCCTACCCCGATCAACTGTCGGGGGGCCAGAAGCAACGGGTCGCTATCGCCAGAGCCATGGTGTTACAGCCTAAGCTCTTACTCCTCGATGAACCTTTGAGCGCCTTGGATGCCAAGATTCGGGTGAAACTTCGCGAACAAATCCGGAAGTATCAACAGAAGCTGGGCATCACCATGCTCTTCGTGACCCATGACCAGGCCGAAGCCATGGCCATTTCGGACGATATCATCGTGATGAACGACGGTCAGGTTCAGCAGCAAGGGTCACCCATGGACATTTACGCCAACCCGGCGAACCTGTTCATGGCCCAGTTCATTGGTAACCATAACCTGTTGACGGGGGCCGAGCTTCGGCAATTAGGCTTTCAGTCCGCTCGTGGTACTGCTGTGCACGATGCCGCGCACTACATCATTCGGCCAGAACTCTTCTGCCCCACCGCTTCCACCACGGAGACAAGTGTCCCCATCACGGGGAAGATCACGTCACGAGCCGTCCTGGGCGACCGAATTCAGTATCGCTTCAAGACTGCCGCCGGCCTGAAATTAAAGGTGGAACTGCTGAATCAAGAGGAACCCTTGCCGATGGACAGCGACGTCACCTTGTACGTTCAGGAACGCACGATTCAAAAGGTCGGTGCCACCAATGCTTAGCCGCGCCGACCTCAACGCCATCGACCGCCGTACCTGGAGCGGCCATAACCATACGGAGTTTTGTCCCCACGGTTCCGGTGAGGACGTGGAACAATTCATCCGGGCGGCCATCCAAAACGGCTTCAAGACCTATTCCATTACGGAACACTTTCCCATGCCACCAGAATTCTACCGCCAACCCACCGGTTCACGGCACGCCATCTACACCGCGTCCATGACCGCGGCGGAACTGCCCGCCTACTTCGCCAAGATGAAACGCCTCAAGGAAAAGTACCAGGCCCAGATTCGCTTACTGGTTGGCTTTGAAATTGATTACGCGACCGAATTCACCAGTTGGACGGATCAACAATTGGCCCTCTACGGGTCCCAAATTGATGATGCCATCCTCTCCGTACATTTCTTGCCAACCCCTAGTGGGCTGCGCGCCATCGATGATACGGCACTGGACTTTCGGACCGGCGTCCTGGCCGCCTACAATACACCGCTCGAGGTCGCTAATGCCTACCTTGAACAGGTCCTGGCCGCGGTAAGTTGGAATTCGCCATTGAAGCCCTGTCGTTATGGGCACATCATGTTGTATCGGAAGTGGCGGAACACCTTCTCGCCACAGACCATCTGGGAAGATGCCACCACCCGGGAGCTACTAAACACGATCCTGGATAAGGTCGCGGCACAACGGGACCTCCTCGACTGCAACATGGCCGGACTGTTCCGCGAAACCGAAACGGAATCCACCCCAACGACTCCTTGGTTAGAGGCCGCCAAGCAACGACACATTCCACTCGTCTTTGGGGCCGATGCCCATCGAGTGGCGGCCGTTGCCCAGGGCTACAATACGTATTTGGAACAACAGGATTACCTGTAGGAAGGATTAACGAGGATGAAATTAACCACGACCGGCGATCAGCCATTCCGGATTTGCCAACTGACCGACATTCATCTGGGGGCCACCCCACTGAATGACGCCAGCCAACAAACCCTGGCGGCCATTGACCGCTTACTAGCCTCTCAGAGCTTTGACCTGATCATGCTCACCGGAGACTTACTCTGGGGCAAAGAGGTTCAACGGCCCGATCAGACGCTAACGGCACTGTATGACACGCTGAATCAATACCCGATTCCGGTAGCCGTCACGTATGGCAACCACGATGGCGAGGGTCCTTATACGCGGGCCAAGCTGCGGGAATTGGAAAGCTTGATTCGTTACCCGGCGGACAAACACCATTCAATGGTCATCAACGACCGGGAAAGTTATACCCTGGAAATCAATCGCGACGACCGCTTGGACAACGTCCTCTACGTTTGGGACAGTGGTGCCTACGCCCATTGGCCCAGCGAAGAGCAGTATGCCGCCATCGAGCCGGAACAGATCGACTGGTTCTACCGGCTGCCCTATGCGCGCACGGTCGACCAGGTAGACCTGGGATTCATCCATATTCCGTTGCCCGAATACAAATTAGCCGCGAACAACATCGTAACCGGGGGCCAGAACGAGCCCATTTGCTCGCCGGAGACCAATTCCGGTCTGTTCTATTCACTGAAACGGACCGGCAACGTTAAGGCCCTGTTTGCCGGTCACGACCACGATAATAACTTCACGGGAACGACTCGCGGCATCGACCTGAACTACGGCAACGTCACGGGTTACAACACCTATGGCACGTTGCCACGTGGCGCTCGGACCATCTCTGTCTGGTCCGACCACTATGAAACCGACG
Source organism: Levilactobacillus tangyuanensis (assembly GCF_003946545.1). Lineage (GTDB taxonomy): Bacteria > Bacillota > Bacilli > Lactobacillales > Lactobacillaceae > Levilactobacillus > Levilactobacillus tangyuanensis. The sequence continues at coordinate 57,717 of NZ_RHOA01000008.1, read as the reverse complement.
TCGTCTTGTTTCCAACGGCAGACTAGCCACTAAAAAGCACCGTCCGGATAATTTATCTGGACGGTGCTTTTGCGTTGCGCTGAATTGTTATGACCCATACAAGGTGGACCCAACGATGGCTCCCATGATGACCCCAACGACCCCAAATAGAATCGCAAAAACCATTAGGACCACACCGGCCGTCCGGTTACCCGGAAAACGTGTCAACCGGTAGCCACAAAAGGCACCCGCGGCCCCGAATAAAATGGGCACAAACAGTAGCGAAATGACGGCCGAAATCCAGCCTAACGTGATTAACAAGGCCGCGTTAGGCGACTTCTCGGGCTTGGCTGGCACCGGTGCGTCCTGCTGACTAGTGGTGTCAGGCATGCCCTCTCCCGTTAAATTCGTCCCACATTTGGGACAGAAGGCAACGTCATTGGCCACCTGCGTCCCACACTTGGGACAAAACTTGAACCGATCTTCCATGGTTGATTCCCCTATTCTCCAATAATTTCACAGAACTGATGGTGCATTCCCCGATAGACTCTTAGTTTAGCATCCCGGAAAACCAGCGTCTAGGTTGCCGCAAAAATCGATTATCACGGGATTCATTAAAGCGGTTAATCCAAGCTGCCATCGACCGGGCATGGCAAGATGTCACCATCCGCATGTCGCACAAAAAAAACACGTCGCCCGGTGATCGGACGACATGTTTCTTCATGAAATTTATTTTGAAATAGTCAGCAACCCTGTTTTTCCTGAAAAAGGCCAAGATTATTTACCAAAAATTTTTGCTCTATGAACACAGATGCTTAACCGTTCATGCCTATCGCCATTCGTGGTCTTAGCAATCGACCGATCAACCTTACAGGTACTTAGCGTCCAACTGGTGGTCAAACGAGGTCAAGATCTTAGGCCCGTTGTCGGTCACCACGAGGGTGTGTTCATACTGACAGCTCAGACTGCCATCCAGGGTGCGAATCGTCCAGCCATCATCGGCCGGCGCGCTACAACCGTAGTCACCCACGTTGATCATAGGTTCAATCGTGATGGTCATCCCCGCCTTTAACCGCGTGCCATGACCGGGGACACCATAATGCGGCACATCTGGTTCCTCATGCATCGTCGGCCCAATGCCGTGACCGATGTAGTCGCGAACCACGCCGTAACCCAGCTTGTTTTCCGCATAGTCTTGAATGGCAAACCCAATATCACCAATCCGGTTACCTACGACCGCCTGGTCAATCCCCAGGTATAGGGCCTTAAGCGTCACGTCCATCAGTTTTTGCACCTCGTCGGAAGCCTTGCCGGCAACGAAGGCGTGGCAAGCATCGCTCAGGTTCCCGTGATAATCGATGACCGTGTCGACCTTGATCAGGTCGCCTTCTTTAACCAGGATGTCCTTACTTGGGCAGCCGTGACAAATCATGTCATTGACGCTGACACAGGTTGAGTACTTGTAACCCTCAAAGTTCAATTCGCCGGGCGTGGCGTCATGATCGATGATGTACTTGTAGGAGAAGTGGTCAATGTCCCAGGTCGTCATCCCTGGCTTAATGTAAGTTTCCAGTTCATGGAATAGGCCAGCCAAGATGTCCCCAGCCTGCCGCATTCCATCAATTTCTCGTTGTGACTTTAATGCAATCATATTTTCCTCCATGTGGCCGTTTTTCTTAATTATACGCTTGCCAGAAATTCTCGCCAAGGTGAGTGGGCAACTTTCAGCGATCCCGGTCCCAATTTGCCCACATGCCCGTTGCTGTTCAAAAGTGCTTGGCCGCGTTCGCTTGGTCTGTACCAATCACCTTCATGCAATCGTAACCGTTTAACTGCGAAAAAACCAGGTTGCTTCTCTACTTTACGTCACATCGGATAATCTTCTATCACCGTTTCAACTCTCCGCTAAACCAGCAATTAGTGAGTCATCCGTTGCCCATTTAATCAATACATATGTACATTGTTTTGTGCTAATATGAACTTTAGTAAGTACTAAACGTAATCACGGCCACCACGCTGTTTCGTGACGTTCCTGACCCTGGTCCACGAGCAAGGGGAAATTTTTATGAGAATGCAAACGCGTGGTAATCTCCCATCGACCACCAAGATTCACTTTAAACTCTATAAAGCAGGAAAATTGTGGCTGGTAGCCGGACTGACTTCCATCGCTATGATTGCCGGTCTGGGATTCACCACCGCCCAAGCCGCCACCGATGACGCCTCGTCGCAGGATCCGAGCGCGGCCCCAAGTGGCCAGGTTACCGGGTCGGGAGACGACAAGTCGTCCACTGGTCAAAACACTAATGGCATTGACAACGGTGTCAACAAATCCACTGGCGACGGTTCATCTTCTGATGATCTGCCGGCAGCAACAGATAAATCTAATACTGGCAACCAATCTGGTCCGGAAGACGCATCTTCAAAGTCCCAAGAGTCCGGTAATGATGGCTCATCCCAAGGACTTTTAGGCGCCGCCTCGGCTACTCAATCAGACACGCAAGAACCGGCCACCTATGCCGATCACATCACCCCAACCGCCTTTTCCCTGGGCGATGTGCCGAGCACGCCCACAGCGAAGACCGGGGCCGACAGCGACGGCAACGTCGTAACTGGCACAGCGATCTCAAACGTCCCCGTCCTCGGTGACTTCTACGTCAACGTGACGGGTGGGGGCTATATCCCCTATGATGCCAAGGCCATGGTTGGTCTCGTGCCCTATGATGCGGAAAACTTTACCACCTTCCCACAAGACGTCTTTGGCTTCTATGTCATCTTACCCGAGACCATTACGGCCGATGTGAGAGACGTTCAGACCGGTGCCGACAATTACGTCGCCGCGTTGCGGGCCAACATCGATCCAAATACGGGTAATCCCTATGTGGATATTACGACCTTAAAGGTCTATCGGTTGAAAGACACCGACGACGGCCGACAAGTCTACTATTTCAAGCCAAATGAGGGCGCGACATTTACCGCCAAGCAACCCAACATGACCGGCTACAGTCGACAGATTCACATGTACACAAAGGTTTCTACCGGAAAGTCCGAAAATGCCAGTACTGAACCAACGACGATCACCTTCAACAATCCCGATGGCAAGAATGGCAGTCTGCCAATCCACGATGTTCTCTTCATGGGGATTGGCGATCAGACTTATAACGTCGGGAGTGATGACTATATTGGATACAACGCGGTCGATGCCTTCGGGAGTAATGCCGAAGACTAGCCAGATACCAACCTTGTCAGCATCTATGCCGACAACGGGGCCGCTACCAAGAGCGATAACTTTGGCCAACTGACCTACGTTAAGATAACCGTCACGGACCGGTTTCAAATTTATCTGCCCACTGATTCAACCGGAAAAACGGCTTTTCTGCATGGTGGCACACTCGATTCTGGTAATCCTGGTGACACCTATGATTTGACTTCTAAACTCGCCACTTTCGGTATGAGTAAGGCCAGATACTGGCTGAATTCCCTCCAATATGTTGGGTATTCGTCTGCAAACTACACCCCACAGACTTTACCAGCGACGGCCACCCTCGAACCAACTAGCTTGGACCTGGCAGAAGGTACCACCACCGCGCCAGGTAAAACTTATAATTTCTTCATTAGCCTGATTAAAACGGCCCTAACCTCAAAGGATGCGACCTATTATGCTGGACCCAAGAATGGCTGGCAACCGGCCGACACACTAACAGGACTCGCACCCGATGGCAGCGTTCTCGATGTGGACGGGTCGCTCGATCCAAATTCCCAAGTCGCCAAGGATTTAGGGACACTGGCCCTGACCATCACGGATGCCACCGGTCAAGTTGTCACCCAGGACCAACTAACGAAACCTGGGACCTATACCGTTAAATACACTTACACTGACATTCAAGGCAACATCGGTTCCTACCAAAGCGGTCCCGCCTCCTCTACTCGGACCTCAACAATTGCTACGGCAACGATCACCGTTCTCCCTACGGCCAGCAGCCTGAGTGCCACCGACAAGACCATTACGGCCGGCGATTCATGGACGCCGGCGGACAATATTACGGCGTTAAACGGCGTTGATGGGACCGGTGTCGACGTTGCGGCTGCGCTAGCCGGAACCAATGCCGACGGCTCCGAGGCGACCGTGACGATAACCAACAGCAAGGGTGAGACGGTCGATCCCACAGCGCTTGACTTAAAGACACCGGCCACCTACCAACTGGCCTACACGTATACCGATGCCAATGGCAACACCATCGCCGCAGATCCGGTTAGCTTAACCATCACGGCTCCCGTCAACAATGGCGGGACAACCGGAACGGGAACCACGACCACCGATCCGACGACGCCAAGTCAACCAACGACGCCGGCCAAACCAGCGACACCTTCGAAACCAACCAAGGGCGCCGCTGGTGGCAAGAAGACCGCAACCAAGTCAACCAAACCTAAGCAGACCGCAACCAAGGTTAAAGCGGCTGCGCCCAAGTCTGGTGCACTGGCCGCAACTGGTTATGCTAAGCAATCTGGCACCGCAAACGGTCAGGTAGTTGGCTTACAGGCCACCGCAGATGGTGACTCACGGCTCACGGCCACTAACAACGCCTCCACGACCCGTTTGCCACAAACTGGCGAACAACCTGATACCTGGACGGCCGAATTAGGGTTAGTCCTCTTGGCCCTGACCAGTTCGTTAGCCCTGCGGCGCAAACAATATTAACTAAAAAGACATTTAGGAGTCATCGCAACTTAACGTTGCGGTGGCTTTTTTTACTACTCGAAACCAACTGAAGCCAACTACCGCTTATCCTTCGCTCATTACTGGTATTGCATAGGATTAGTGCCTAACCTGATTCAAATTTTTAATGATCACTGTCGTTAATTCATTCATTGCCGACTTATACATTTATTGTTACAATATACACATTGATCCATTTGGTACTTGGCCATGAGGGGACCTAGCATCCTGGGTTTATTCATCATTTAGGGGGAACCGACCAAACACTGACGTCTATAAAAGCTGATTTTTGAGGAGCGAATTAACTTTATGAAGAATCACCTACTAATAGGCATCATCGTATTACTTATCCTGCCACTCAGTGCTTGTGGTGTTGACGCTCACGCTACAAAGGTCGATGGCCACGCCATTTACGCCGTAAACGTGCAGGCAACTAAGGCCACTGACAACGGTGACTGGACTGTCCACGGCACAACCAAAGCACCAAACAACGCCAAGATCATTGTCACCAGTGCCGACGAAGACGATGACTTTTTCGGGGAACTGGGGGGTGAGGCTACTAACGACCTTGCATCATGGGCCACCGTTCATGACGGTAAATTTTCAGTGAATGTCGATCCCATCAATGTAGCCTACAGGGCAAAATACCAGGCAGGCGACAAGTGTCGCATCCAAATCTTTGCCATTACTGACTACCACAAACCCTGGACCGACAGCACGATTGCCAAAAATATTGCCACCAAAGCCGTTGATAAATTCGATAGTACCACCCTCAGCTTGACTAGTAGCCAAGCTGAATACTTCAACAGCCTAGATTCTAACAAAAATGATGACAAGAAGCACAAAGATAAGTCTAGCTCAAACAAAGCTGACTCCTCCGACAATGATGAATCTGACGCCGAGAGTGAGTCTACTAGCAACGACGAAACAACTGAATCCAGCTCGTCATCGAAAACACCCACCGAGTACACTTCCGCCCTTAACAAGGCCGAAAACTACGCCACGGAGATGGATATGTCCAAGGCTCGTCTCTATGCCCAATTGATCTCTGCCTCAGGTGAACAGTTTTCAGAGGCCGCTGCAGACTATGCGTTAAGTCACCTGAAGGGTGTGAACTGGAACAAGAACGCCCTGGCCAAGGCAAAATCCTATCAGAATGAGATGGATATGGCCCCGGCGGCCATTCGCGATCAATTAACATCCCGCGCCGGTGAACAATTCACACAAGCTCAGGCGGATTATGCCATGACTCATTTGCAATAAATCACAGAATCATCGTTTTAAATACCTATCAAAAATTTTTCTATGAATTTTTAGATAAGTATTCAAAAGGCTTAAAAGTTCGTTTATCCTATGCGCCCCAGGCGACTGGTGACATTGATGCCATATTGATATTCATCCCTCAGCGACCATTTACTCATAATTTTCTCATCATCCTCTTTACAAACTCACAAAAGGTGCTAATATTAATGCCACAAGATAAAAAACGGAGGAAAGACAAGTACGTTTCGTCATTCTGGCAGTGAGTTGGGGCTTAGTGAGAACCCAATCAGAGTTGACCTTTCGGAATAACACTTTCTTAGTTGCTGGCTGAAACGACCCGGGTCGCAGTAGGTTAAGCCGTTACCGATACGTTACCATCGGTGGAGTATGTTTGTACTCCAAATGAGCTGGTTTATCTTTAGGATAAGCAACTTGGGTGGTACCGCGAAAGAAAGTCTTTCGTCCCTTGTCTAAGGGACGAAAGACTTTTTATTTTGTCTTAGTTTATAACGTAAAGGAGAAAAAGGACTATGCATTTAATCATTCCAGAATCATACGCACCAAAGTTATCCGTTAAGGAAACGCAAGCCGCTATTCGCTACATTCGTGAAACATTCCAAGATGAATTTGGTGACCAACTGAATCTGTCACGGCTGTCAGCACCAATGTTCGTTGAACACTCAACGGGGTTAAACGACAACCTGAATGGTATCGAAAAGCCTGTCTCATTCACCATGGCAGACATGGGCGATTCGACAATGGAAATCGTCCACTCCTTGGCTAAGTGGAAGCGGGTTGCCTTGAAGCGTTATGGCTTCAAACTCGGCGAAGGTCTCTACACCAACATGAACGCCATTCGTAAGGATGAAGACCTCGACAACTTCCACTCCGCCTACGTTGACCAGTGGGACTGGGAAAAGGTCATCACCCATGACCAACGAACCGAAGAAACCTTGAAGGACACGGTTCGCACGATCTTCAAAGTGATTAAGCACATGGAACATGAAGTCTGGTACAAGTTCCCCCAGGCCGTTCACCACTTACCTGACGAAATTCACTTCGTCACGACGCAGGAATTGGAAGACCGTTACCCTGATATGACGCCATTCGAACGGGAAAACGCCATCACCAAGGAACTCGGTTGTGTCTTCTTAATGAAGATTGGTGGCCCATTGAAGAGTGGCAAGCGTCACGATGGCCGGGCACCCGACTACGATGACTGGGACTTAAACGGGGACATCTTATTCTGGTATGAACCTCTCAACCAACGGATCGAAATCTCCAGCATGGGTATCCGGGTTGACGCCGACTCCATGACGAAGCAGCTCAAGGCCGCTGACGCCGAAGACCGGTTGAAATTCCCTTACCACCAAGCCATCTTACATGACGAACTTCCCTTCACCATCGGTGGTGGGATTGGCCAATCTCGTCTCTGCATGTTGCTATTGGGTAAGGCCCACGTCGGTGAGGTTCAAGCCTCAACCTGGCCACAAGCCATGATCGACGAATGTGAAGCCCACAACATCCACATCCTTTAATCTGAACAATCCCGAGTGACCACCCGCCAGTGAGCGTGTGGCCACTTTTTTTGCCCGATGGTCCCCTTTTCACAATTAAAGTTATCCTGAGGTTTACCAATAATTTACGTCTTTGAAACGTCAGTTTTACACCACTCCGGTATGCTTATTCTTACCGAATCATAAACTGGTCCAAGAGGAGAACAACCGTGTTAGACATCTTAAAAGCCATTATTTTGGGCATTATCGAAGGCATTACGGAGTTCCTGCCCATCAGCTCCACGGGCCACCTATACCTGGCCGATGAATTCGTCAAGCTCCATGAATCGACCGCCTTCATCAACATGTTTATGGTCGTCATCCAGCTGGGGGCCATTCTGGCCGTCCTGGTCCTGTACTTTAACAAGCTAAATCCCTGGTCCCCCCGCAAGGGTATCCGTGAGCGGCAACAGACCTGGGCCCTGTGGATGAAGGTCGTCATTGCGGTCCTCCCATCCGTCATCGTCGGGATTCCCCTGAATGACTGGATGGATGCCCACCTAACGAGTTGGCAAGTGATCGCGGCAACCTTGATTATCTATGGGATCCTGTTCATCTGGATCGAGAATTACAACCGCGATCGCACCCCCATCTTCACTGACCTTAACCAGATACCCATTAAGCTGGCGGTCATGATCGGGCTCTTCCAAGTATTGGCACTGGTTCCGGGAACCTCCCGGTCAGGTGCAACCATCCTGGGGGCAATTCTTCTCGGCACCTCTCGCTACGTGGCCACCGAGTTTTCCTTCTTCTTGGCGATTCCAACGATGTTCGGCGCCTCCCTCTTGAAGGTCCTGAAGTACTTCCTGCATGGCAATAGCTTCACCGGCATGCAGCTGGTCGTTCTGTTAACCGGGGTCGTCGTGTCCTACGTGGTTGCCTACTTATCTATCAAATTCCTGTTACGGTACATTCGCAACAACGACTTCAAGTCGTTTGGTTGGTACCGAATCGGCCTCGGAATCATCGTCATCAGCTATTTCGGATTAATTCGTGGATAATTAGTCAAAATGTCGAAATAATCGCCCGGCTGATGACTTAAGCCGTCATATATGGCATTAAGCCCGCCGTTGCAGGGATTAAGCGTTGCCATTCGGCCGTTTCATCGCGATTTATATCTCAAATTTTACGTATAACGGACGAGATGTGACGCCCTTTTAACTCCTTAGTAATAAAACTGCAACACTCTTCTTGTATTCTAGTAAGTAACGAAAACGAGATTAGGAAGAGTGTTTAATAAAAATATGTCTAAATTTAAAATTAAAATTGCATCTATCTTATTAATGTTCGGCTTCACTTTCGGTATGGTTACCGATGTGACTAGCAGCCTGGTCTCGTCAAATGTGACGACGGCCCAAGCCTCAACCAAGGTTTCCGCTAGCCAAAAGAAGAAGATCGCCAAGATCAACGCCGGCCTTTCTAAGAAACAAAAGAAAGCCAAGAACTGGATCGCCTACCATGAATCCCGTTACAACTACACGGCTCGTAACGGTCGTTGTTATGGTCGGTACCAACTCTTGAAGTCTTACTTGCATGGTGACTACTCCCCTGCAAACCAAGAAAAGACCGCTAACAAGTACGTTAAGGGTCGTTACGGTTCTTGGACCAAGGCTAAGAGCTTCTGGCAACATCACCACTGGTACTAAAATTTAACTTAATCGCGGTCAATCCCCCACGGATTGGCCGTTTTTTTGATCTTCGGGTACACTAGAGAAAATAATCTCAGGAGAAGTGACCCTTTTGAAACGACAACGCTTATTCATCGGACTCCTTGGCCTGCTCCTCATCGGGGCTGGCCTGGCCGGTTTCGTTCACCAACAATCGGTATCGGTCCCAAAACCCGCGACAACCAAGCCTACCCGGAAACGGGCAACGCCGCGACTAACCGTTCACGAGCTAACCCGCAATCCGGAATTGAAATATACCAGCATTATTTACTTTGCCCTTCACCAACCCAAGCTACAACGATGGCAGGAACTTTCTGACCTTGAGGCCGGCTGGCAGGTAGAGCGCTATCCCCATGGCAATGACTGGCGCTACTTGGTCTGGCCGGATAGCCACATCACGGACGCCGAGAAGAATCTCGAGCCCAATTGGTTTCGCCTCACCGCGCACCAGGGCGTGGCCTACGACAGTATGATTGTCCACTCCTTTCGCAAGGACCAAACCTACTCGACAACCCTGCCTAAAATTGTCGACCTAATTAATGAAAGGCATGCCGCCAAGCAGGTTCGGCACCTCAGTCACAACCTGACCATCAAAACTCATAATTAACGTAATGAAAGCGGACCCCGACAACCGTCGCGGATCCGCTTTTTTTAGGTTCTATAACAGCTGGTGTTACTAGCTTCCGCCATCAACAACATTTTTAGATCAAAAAAAGAGGGTCAATTCGCAAACGAATTGACCCTCTCAGGTTCCCCTCATCAACACTCGTCGACAAGGATCCATTCTTATTCACTTAAAAATACAACGCTAGTGTTCCCGTTTCTTCCAACCGGCCAGGCCGACTAAGCTACCCAACAATGCCAGTCCAACCAGGGCTAAACCGCTCCCTCGTCGTTCGTTGGTTTGTGGCAACTCAGTCTTGCTTTGGGCTAAGTTAACGGTTGCCTTCCGTGATTGTCCGCGCTTGGCAGTCGTCGCTAACGCTTGCACCTTAGCAGCTTGACCGCCGGCAGTGACGACCTTAGCTGGCGTCTTCGCCGTCTTGGCTGGTGTCTTAGGCGTCGTAGCTGGCTTCTTGCCAGGTTCTGGATTGACAGTGGCAGCACCACCACCGGTCGTTGGGCCAGTGGTTGGCGGCGTCACGTTACCGCCACCGTTATCACCGCCACCACCGGGCGTCGTGTCCGCCGCGTAGGTGACAACGACGGCCACATCGGCACTATCTGGGGTTACGGCTTGGGCCGTGGTTTGAGTCAAATCCTTGGCTGGGTCAGTCGTTGAAGCGACGTGCATCCCCGCGACGGTCGGATTCTTAACGGCAGCGAATGCTAATTGGTCGCCATCCTTGTAAACGGTCCAACTGGTATCGGTTGGTTGACCGGTGACACTCAATTCAGGTGTCCCAGTGGCAGCCGGATTGCTGTAGGTCACAGCGTCCTGGGTGACTTGATCCGTTACCGTTGCAAAGGTCATGGTCTTCGTCACCGGAGTAGCGACCGGCTTTTGTTGTTGATCCTGGTAGGTAACCGTTTCATTAACAGCCTTTTCGGTCGTCTTAAAGTCGTGAGCTAACGTAATCGTAAAGTCGAGATTGGTGTCGTCATCCTTGCCAAAGACGATAGCACTAGTCCCGTCGGCGTTCTTAGTAGTATCGCTGACCAACTTGTAGCCTTTAGCCACGGCTGGCGCAATCACAGAAGCGGAGTCAAAGGTACTGGTCGTCCCAATGGCACCCCGCAGTTCGGGATTCGTCGTGTAGTCTAACGTCTGAACCGTCTTGCCCGTCGTAGCGTCCTTGATGGTAACCGTCGCGCGCTTGGCGTTGGCGTAGACCATCCGGATGGCTTGTTTAGCCCCAACAAATGGAATGTCGGTCGATTGACTGATATCGGTCCAGGTCGTGCCATCCACGCTGGTCTCAGCACCGGTGTAGACGTAGTCTGGGAAGTCCTTTTGGTAACTGTTTAGAGCGACCTGAGCGTCTGACGTCCCGTTGTAGCTGTCGGTAACTGACGTCCCATCTTCATTGGTGATTGGCGTGAAGTTCCCAGCAGCATCCTTAGTCCCATAATCAACCGAGACATTCCATGGCAAAACGTCCTTGTAGAACAGGATCGTCCAGGTCTTATGAGCATCCGTCAAAGTCGTGGTCCAGCTTGTCTGACGCGTTGCTTTGCCATTGCCCGCTGCCCAATCAGAGTACAGACCCGTACCATCTAGAATCAAGCCAGAAAAGGTGTACCCCTTGGCAAGCTGCTGGTTCAGGAAAGTCATGACCGTGGCATTGTCTTGCACGTTGACATCGGACCCCACATCACCCGAAATCATCGTTGCAGGTGCCAAGTTGAGTTGTTGCCCATCGGCCTGAAGGAGTTGAATGTTGACATTTAAATCACTGACATCTTCAGCCATATCATACGGTTGAATGATGTATCCACCGAAGGTACTGTTTGGATCAGACCAAGTTGTGGATAGGCTACCGTAGTCTGCATTCGTTCCAGCAAGTAAGTTGTACCAGTTCAAGGTATTATTGTTGATGTTCCCGGCATCGGCACTGGATGGAAACAGGGACGGATATTCCGCATCGTTAGCATTATCGAAGCCTTTGACCGGTAAGTTAGCTGCCGACAGATCTTTAATGATAAAGGATGGTGTCGTGTAACTCAATGTCCCATCAGCCGTAACGTTCTGACCCTTTGCAAGCGCTGTGCTAACGGTGACTGGGGCCAACAGAACATGTTGTTCTTGCAACTCGGTTCCCGTCTTGATGTCCAGGCTCTTATCCGTCGCTAGTGGTGAGATATCGGTAATTTGATTGTAGGACATATGAACAGTTGATAACTGGTCCTTATTACTCAAGGCAGAAATATCATTCACAGAGAATAACGTCACGTTAACACTCTGCAACTTATTCAAGTTGCTTAACGCCCGAATATCCCATAAATTCCCAGATTGCAACCCATTGTTAAACGCGATGAGACTAACCCCAAGATTAGGGTAAAGATACAGGCTTTGCAGATTCGTCGCGTTCTGAAGGCCTTCCAACGTCGTCATCGACATCAACGCATAATAGTAAGTTGAAGGCTGGTTACTACTGTTGGCAGCTTGCAGGTTTCGATTCGCGGAAAGACTTGTCACCGTTGCAAGATCGGCCTTCGTAAAGTTATTTCGGAAGTCATCAATCGTTGCGAACTGCTTAGTAAAATTACTCTGCCAAATGAAGTATTGCAAACCAGAGTCGGGCAGCCATTCGTCAATGTAGAGTGGATGCGTGCCATCGCCGTATTGCAGCGGGGAATTCATATCCATTCCCTTAGCATCCTGCGCAATGTTATTGGCATAGGTCTCGCCTACCCAAGTCCCAGACCCTTGTGCTTGATACTTCGCGCTATAACCATCAACGACGCGTAAGTCGGAACTGACCCCGTTAGCGTCCGCGTGATCATAAGTATATTGCAGCCGGTCGGTCTTGCTGACATTAAACACCGGTTGGCCCGTAACCTTATCCGTCAGATCATCCGGATTTTGAACGGTGATCCCCGTCTTCACGTTGGTAGGCGCTTTCGTCGTAGTATCTACGCTCTCTGTTACTGGTGTGACACGCTTACCACCAGTACTTCCCGAGTCTCCTCCAGTGCCGCCAGTGCTTCCCGTATCTCCGCCAGCGCCCGCGGTGTTGCCGCCAGCCCCACCTGCCGGGTTGTCATTTGAATCTGCCGGAACTTGTGTCTTTGGCGCCTCCGGCTTTGCCGAAGAATCATTAGAATCTGAGACACTTTCCGTCTTTGGCAGGTTGTCATCAGCCTGCGCAGTCTGTGTCGCTTGTGGTCCAGCAACCATGCCGACCGCCATACTGGTTACCGCGATGCCGGCTACCAGCCAGCCCTTGTGTGACTTGTACATCTTATAATGTGTTTTCCGTTCAAAATTCTTCATGATTGGTCCCCCTCATTAACTATGACCAAAAATCAGATAATTTGATACCAAGCTTATTCCGCATATCGTTCTATAAGCTTTATTTACTATCCATTATAGTCAGGTTGTGAGAAGTAATCAATGACGTGAAACTTTGTGGCGCATAAATGTTTCTTTGATCGTCTAATAACGCCGTCATATTGGGATTCTTTATAAAAATATTTTTAAATAGGCCCGTTAAATTTTCTGCCAAATCAAGCTGATTTTGTCATCAATTGTGCACTATTTAAACCCTTTATCGGCAGTCACAACCATTACTAAAAGAACGAACGTTAACCGCCAAATGGCGACAATTGCCCAGCACCCCAACTTTCAAAAAAACGCCAAACAAATTCAACCTAAAGACTCAAAAAAAGAGGCCCCACTCGAAAGTGAATGGCCTCCGCAAAGTCCCACCATCAACCCGCGTTGACAGAGAACCTTTTTAAATCTCACAAACTTTATCTAATCCTTCTCATCCATATCCATCAGGGCGATGGTGCCCTCTGCCCCATTGTTAATCAAGGCCTCGATTCGGTCGAACAGCATCAGTAACCAGCCAAAGGCCAGTAGAAACGCAATCATTTCAAATGCGGTCAGTGACAGATAGCCCAGCACTCGGAACAGCAATTCGGCCACCACCAGCGTCATGCCGACGCCATATGACAAGACCAAAAAGTCCGTGGTCACCGCCGGCAACAGCCAACGCACGCCCACCACTAGGGCAATGATGAAGAAGACGAGAAAACTCGCCACCTGGTCATGCAGGTCATGGGACGCCGCATTATTCGGAAAAACTCCGACCAATCCCAGATTAACCGCCGTTAAAGTTAGAAGGATTCGCAACAGGATTAACCGTCGCGAGCCCGCAAAGAACTCATTTAAACTCACGAAGAGGTAATCAATCAGGGCGACCATCAGCAATGCCGAGAAGATCAGCGTGGCGTTGAATTGCCAGCCACTGGAGGCATTACTGGTTCCCAGAAAGCTCAGGTTATGCTGCCACCAATACTTCTGATTATTCACGGCCATCGAGATGACCACCCCGCTGATAATCACCAGCGTGAGGACCGTCGACAGCACGCCCGCGTCCACCACCAGGGCAAAGTACACCATGGCCAAATTACCCAACACGCCGAACACGAAGAAGATGATGCTGGCCGTGAACCGGTCGAACACCACCCCCTTGAACAGGAGGCCAAACAACCACATGCTGCCGACCAACACCAGCGCCAGAATCAGGGCAAACGACAACACGATCACCGGAAAGTTTCGCCAATAGATATTCTTGGTGAAGTGGTTTTGGGGATTATTCCGGTCCCAAATGAAGAACCCGGCAAACAACAAGGTGCCCATAATGACCCCTAGCACAATGATCCCCGTTGCCAACGAGTAGTCCCCGCTAAACTTAATTGAGTGAATATTTTGAACGACAAAAGAAATATAATAACCCAGGCTAACCAGGACTGCCGTCAATAACGGCCAGCCGATTACCCCATTTTGAAAGATTCGTTGCCTGGATGACTCTTCGAACTGGACCACCAGCCGATCCTTCTTCACGATCAGTTTAACTGGCGTCTCGTCCTTGAGCTGTAGCTGTTCCGCAACCTCCTTCGGAATTGATAAATGAAAATCTTTTTTTGCCATTTGCTCCTCCACTTTCGTCCGAACTATTAAAGCCATTATAGCAAATCGCGAGCGTCATCAGGGGAAAATAAAAGGTCCACCATCCATTTGATCTGGATGGCGGACCTTTTCATGGCGCAATAATGGCCTAATTCGTCAGTTGACCCTAGTCATCGGCATGCACATCATAGACTGCTAACTGTTCTGCGACACCGGGAGCGTCGGGATCATGACTGCCCTTGCCCTTGTCGAGGGCTTCCATGGCGGCCATGTCGGCCGGCGTCAATTCGAAGTCAAAGATGTCACGGTTGCTCTTAATCCGGTTGACATGCACCGACTTAGGAAAGACCACGACCCCCAATTGATTTTCGAATCTCAGCATGATTTGGCCCACGTTCTTGCCATATTTCTCGGCCAAGGCCGTGATGACGGGATCGGTCATGAGGTCCTGGTTACCCTGTCCCAGCGGTGCCCACGCCTCAAGGGTGACGCCATGCTTATCCAAAATCTCGCGTAAGGGCCTTTGTTGGAAGTACGGGTTGAATTCCACCTGGTTAACCGCGGGCATCGTGGCAAACTCGGGAACAAAGTGGTTCCAAATCTTTGGCGTCATGTTGGAGACCCCAATCGACCGAAGCTTGCCGGCCTTTTGCGCGGCCTCCATGGCCCGCCAAGCCCCGGGAACATCCCCATAGGGTTGATGAATCAGGTAAAGGTCGATATAATCCAGGCCTAATTTCTTCAGCGACAAGTCAATCGCCTTGGTGGCGGCATCGAAGCCGAAGTCCTGGAGCCAAAGCTTGCTGGTGACCCAAATTTGATCCCGGTCGATGCCACTATCCTTGATGGCCCGACCAACTTCAGCCTCATTGAAGTAGGCCACCGCGGTATCGATGTGGCGATAGCCGAGCTTAAGTGCCTCGGTCACCGCCTGATAGGTACTGCCGTCGCTGGGAATTTGAAACGTCCCAAAGCCAATGGCTGGAATCCGGTTGCCATCATTTAAGGTCATCGTTGGTGTGTTCGTCATGTTAAAGGTCCTCCTTCAATTGTTTAAGGCTTGAGCCAAAGATTTGTTCAATTGTGACGGGGTCGCGGTGGTCGAAGAATTGGCTAACGCCGGTGTCTAACCCGGCGATGGTCGTCATCTCGGCGTCTGTTAGTTCGAAGTCGAAGACTGCCATATTCTCGGCAATACGGTCGGCATGCACCGACTTAGGAATTACGGTAATCCCGCGTTGAAGCAACCAGCGTAGGATCACCTGACCGGTAGACTTGCCATGGGCCGCCGCAATCTCTTTAATCGTCGCGTTGGTAAATAGATGATTCTTGCCCTCGGCGAACGGCGCCCAGGCTTCCACCCGAACATCCTCACTTTGGTTAAACGCGACTTCCTGGGACTGTTGGTACCAAGGGTTCACTTCAATCTGATTCAAAACGGGTTTAACCGTCATGGTCAATTCCAAGTTCTTCAGCTGGTCGGCGTAGAAGTTCGACACCCCAATCGCCCGAATCTTACCGGCATGGTAGGCCTCTTCCAACGCCCGCCAAGCCCCCATCGTGTCGCCATAGGGTTGGTGCAGCAGGTACAGATCCAAATAATCCAAGCCTAACCGGTCGAGTGAGGCTTCAATGCCGCGTTGGGCCCGCTCGTAGGTAAAGTCCGAGACCCACAGCTTGGACGTCACAAAGATCTCTTCCCGGGGAATGCCACTCTTTTTAATGGCCCGGCCAACCGCTGCTTCATTTTGATAGGCCGTCGCGGTATCGAGTAACCGGTACCCCGCCTTTAGTGCTGCCAAGACAGCGGCCTCACAGTCGTCTAAGTCGGGGACTTGGAAGACCCCGAAGCCTAATTGGGGCATGGCGACCCCGTTATTTAATGTAATCGTTGGAATACTTGTCAATTCCGTCATCCTTTCCGTAAATCCTCAATGTCCTCACTATACAAGCAGTCCAACCATTTGAAAATTACTAGTTAAACATGCTAGTATACGATCATCGTATACTAAGGAGTGAGACCATGCTCGATAATTACTTACTCACGGAACTGGTGACCTTCGCGCAAACGGGGACCCTCGCCAAGACCGCGGAAAGTCTAAATGTGACCCAACCCACGGTAACCCGTGGTATGCAAAAACTGGAAGCCGATCTCGGCGTTCGCCTCTTCGACCGCCAACCCAATCGCCTGTCGCTAACGGCCACCGGTGAATTGGCCGCCCGGGAAGCGGCCACCCTACTCGAAGCCAATCACGCCGCGGTTGATCGCATTCGGCAGTTCGACCGCCACCGGCAACAACTGAAGGTGGGGAGCACGATCCCCGGCCCCTTCATCCTATTCAAGGCCCTCGCCATTCCCGACAATGTTGTCCTCGATCCGCAGCAACTGGCGACGACAGATTGGGAAACGCGGCTAACCACCCACGACTACTCACTGATCTTAGGCCCAGAACCGGCCACGGCGCCCGGCCTCGACAGCCACTATCTGGGTACCGAAAACCTAATCGTCCATCTCAACAAATTCATGATGGTCGCCAACCAGGCCAGCGTCACCTTTGCGGAGCTGAAGGACCTCCGTTTCTTGGTGCTCAACGATATCGGTCCCTGGCGCGCCATCATTCAGTCGGCCATTCCCAACGCTAAGTTCTTCTATCAAAAGGAACGCGATGCCTTCCTGGAAATCTCAAAATTCTCTGACTTCCCGTACTTTAGCACGAATCTTTCGCCACTCGATCCGGCCCTGAGTCCGGTGGACACCGATGATAGTCGCCTGCCAATCCCTATCAGCGATGACGCCGCCCACATGCAGACCTACGCCACCTACTTGCATGAGGACCGGGAACGCGTCCTGCCATTAATTCACCAACTCGAGGCGGCCTGGCCCAAATCCAGTTCACATAAGTAAGGTCACTTTACAACCCTTCTCGAAACGCCTAAAATTCACTTAGAATGTTAAGGAGGTAACAATATGAAAGCCACTGTTTTTATGGAACCTGGAAAAGTTAACATCGAGGACGTCGACAAGCCTAAGATTCAAGCCGACGACGATGTGATTATTCATGTTGTTCGGACCTGTGTCTGTGGGTCCGACCTGTGGGCCTACCGCGGCCTCGAGGACAAGGACAAGCACTCCGTCAACTCCGGTCACGAAGCCATCGGGATCGTCGAAGAGGTTGGGAGTGCCATCACCACGGTCGTTCCTGGCGACTTTGTCATCGCACCATTCACCCATGGCTGTGGCCACTGTGCCGCCTGCCGGGCCGGCTTTGATGGTGCCTGCCAAAACCACACGGATAACTTCAGTGCCGGTGTCCAAGCCGAATACATTCGCTTCCAACACGGCGAATGGGCTTTGGTTAAGATTCCTGGCAAGCCAGCCGATTACAGCGAAGACATGTTGGACTCTCTATTGAGCCTTGCCGATGTCATGGCTACCGGTTACCACGCCGCTCGCGTTGCCAACGTTAAGACGGGCGACACGGTCGTCGTTGTTGGCGACGGTGCCGTTGGTCTCTGTGGGGTTATCGCTGCCCAAATGCGTGGGGCTAAGCGGATCATTGCCATGAGTCGTCATGAAGATCGCCAAAACCTGGCCCTCGAATTCGGTGCGACCGATATCGTTGCCGACCGTGGTGACGATGCCGTTGCCAAGGTCATGGCCTTGACCAACAATGCCGGTGCCGATGCCGTCCTAGAATGTGTTGGGACTGAATTGTCCAATGACACGGCCATGAAGGTTGCCCGTCCCGGTGCCATCGTCGGCCGGGTTGGCCTGCCTCATGAACCAAAGGTGGACATGACCACTTCCTTCTACACCAACACGATCATCGCCGGTGGCCCCGCCTCCGTTACGACCTACGACAAGAGTGTCTTGTTGAAGGCTGTCTTAGACGGTGCCATTCATCCAGGCAAGGTCTTCACCAAGTCCTTCGCCCTGAATGATATCGACGATGCTTACCAAGCCATGACGAAGCGTGAAGCTATCAAGTCATTGGTGGTTATCGATTAATTGATCATTAACTAAGGACGGTTTCGACATGGTTGTCGGCGCCGTCCTTTTTAGTCGCGCAAAAAAACTCGGCCATTCCAACGACTAACCGAGTTTTTTATGATTAATTTTAAATGGTTTACTTCAGGACACCGAAACCACCGGTCCAGCCAATCTTTTCGTTGGCGGCTAGGGTCATTTGCAAGAAGCCGAAGCTTTCCAGTTCGCGGGCCCGCTTCAATGAACCGGCATCGACAAAGGCCACACCACTGTCAGTTAAGGCAGCAGCCAATTGTTCCTTAGCAGCGGCGTCATCGCCGGCAGCCATCACCGTCGTTTGCACATCATCGCTAACCTTGCGGCTTTGTAACGTTGCGGCGAAGGTCGTGTTGAAGCCCTTCACAACCTTGGAATCTGGTAAGATTGCGGCAATTTCGGCAGCTGCTGAACTGTCGGCTGGAACAACTAATTCATCCCAAGTTTCAAAGTTCAAGGGGTTGGTAATGTCCACAACAACCTTGCCGGCCAAAGCCGCCTTGTTAGCCTTAGCAATGCTTAAAGCCGCGTTGAATGGAACGGCCAAAACCACGATGTCGCCCAAGTTTTCAACGGGATCGTTGGAATCAATGAAGCTAACCTGGTTGCCACCCTGCGTGAAGACGTCACCGATTGCGGAACCCATGTTACCTTTACCAAAAATTGTAATTGCTGCCATAATGAAGACCCCCTGATTAGTTTTTAGATTTAATTTGTATTATTTTTAAGTACACTTTTAAGATACTGCACTTAGCCGTCCTTGTCAATCCATATTGGCTGAAATGTGCAATCAATTTGAAATAACGACCTATTTAGCCTGACATTTCTAGTAAACTGTTATAAAATAAGATACAGAAATTAAAAAGGAGGCGGCCATAAATGGCTAATACCCAATTCAGCGATACCATTCATGTGCTGGTCTACATTGCCTACTTCAAGGGCAAGAAGATGACCAGCCAAGAGATTGCCAGTAGCCTGGAAACCTCTCCCAGTCTGATTCGGAAGATCATGGCTAACTTGAAACACAGCCAACTCTTGGCGCCCACCCATGGCCCAACCCAATTGGCACTAGCCAGGGATCCCGCCGATATTACGTTGCGCGACGTCTATGCCATTTTGCCTGGGCAACAGCCCTTGCTCAATGTCGACCACCATACCTCGGACAACTGCCCGATTGGCATCGTGATGCCGCAGATCCTGACGCACTACTACAGTGAAATTCAGGCGGCGGCCGAGGCCAAGATGGCTAAGATCACGCTACAAGATATTTTGAACGACGCCACCCTTTTACAACGTATCGCCGACTAACACCAGTGGACCGCAAGCCTTTCATCGCTTGCGGTCCTTTTATTTTTAAGTAAAGTAGGTCTGGGTTGCGCGTCGATAAGCCACCAACAGGTTACGGATGGCCGCCTGAGCTTCCCGCGACCCCGGGGCCATTTGGTCAAAACAATGGAAGGCCCCGGGATAAATGGCCAGATCAGCGGCCACCCCGGCCATTCGCAACCGTTCGAAATAGTGGCGAGTCTCGTCATAGAAGGGTTCAACATCTCCGACAAACGAGATTGCCGGTGGCAGACCGGCCAAAGTGGCCAGGCGGGCTGGTGCCGCATATGGGGATACCCGATCGGTCCCAAATTGTTCGCCCAGGTAGAGGCGCCAGGCGGCAGCAGAGGATTTGGCATCCCATACCGGCGCGTCATTATCCCTGGCGGAGGCAGACTGCCGCCGATCGTCTAGCATGGGGTACAGCGGGATTTGACAGGCAATCGGCACGGTCCCCCGATCGCGGGCAACCGCCGTCAGTCCACAGGCCAAACCGCCGCCGGAACTCTCACCGCCAACAAATAGCTGGTTGGACCGGATACCCAGATCCTCCGTATTCGCGGCCATCCAGGTCAAGGTGTCCTCGGCATCGTGTAACGCCGCCGGAAAGGGCGCCGTGAACGAGCGCCGATACTCGGGAACCACCACGACCGTCGGACTGGTCTGAATCAACCTTTCAATCAGCGGTAACTCCGCCTCGGGCAGGCCAAACGCGTAGCCACCGCCGTACAACCACAGCAGACCTGTGACCGGCTGGCCAGCGACTAACTCGCGGGGCCGATAGACGCAGACCCGTAATCGGCCGCCGTCCCGCCGCGGTAACCAAACGGTGCGCCCCACAATGGCCGGATCCTGCGGGGCCTGACCATAAACCTGCCGGGTAATCGCCGCCTGTAGTTGCCGGAACCTTGCCGGCGTATCATAGCGCCCAAACAACCTGAGTTTAACCCCCGGCCAACGCAGATCTGGCGCCAACATTTTTAAGCTAACATGCATACACTTTACCCCCATTCGTCCTGGCAAAAGTATACGATCCCGGCCTACTGAGGTAAACGATCTCAACTTGGGCAAACTAAAAAAGGCGCTCCCACCATGGGAACGCCCGTAAGCTTAAGCAATCGTCACGCGCATCCGCCCGTTACGTTTTGAGTGATACATGTTGCGGTCAACCCGATTGAAGAGATCCATCGGCGATTGATCCTCAGCCACAACGGCCGAAACGCCAACCGAGAGTGAGACTTGAATGACCGTCCCTGCTGTGTGCACCTCAAGGTGATTAACGGCCTGGAAGATCTGATTCACGACCACCGCGGTTTCCGCTGCGGTATAGCCCGGGAATAAGAGATTAAACTCTTCACCACCGGTCCGGAAGAATTCGATGTTACCGTCATTAGCGGACAGCACCGTCTGCACCGTGGCTGCCACTTCCCGCAAGACCACATCCCCGGTCGAGTGACCATAGGTGTCGTTAATAGCCTTAAAGTGGTCGACATCAAACATCATCATGGTCAGTGGCTGCCGATTCAACTGGCTATCCTCGAAGTATTCCTTAATTGCCGCCGTGTACGCCGCAAAGTTCCCCGTCTGAGTTAACGCATCGTGACTGGCAAATTGGGCCAGCCGGAGTTTTAACTCGCTATCGTGGGCCAGCATCGACACATAGACGTACAAGAGAATTTC
Organism: Levilactobacillus tangyuanensis; assembly: GCF_003946545.1. Taxonomy (GTDB): domain Bacteria; phylum Bacillota; class Bacilli; order Lactobacillales; family Lactobacillaceae; genus Levilactobacillus; species Levilactobacillus tangyuanensis. Next base: position 35,927 of record NZ_RHOA01000008.1, on the reverse strand, counting down.
AAAGATGACCAGGTACAGCCACTCATGCCAGTAGGTTGCCCAAGAGAAATTGTACTTGAGTTTCATCCAGAACCACAGGAGGGCCCCGAATGGCAGGGCCACACCCAGGTACATCGCTAGGTTCCACCGGCGACCGTGACAGTTAATCCGAATCAGATTCAGTAACGTAAAGAAAATCATCAACGTGATCGCGTGCGCCCACGACTGCCAGTAGACGAGTGACCCGTCGAATATCATATAGACTAAGACGATCGGGAAGAAAAAGAAGTAAGAGACATGAATGTTGAGAAAGTACGCGCAGAAGATGATCGCGATTAGTTGAAAATTCATGAATTGCCAGGCGTTGTTCTGGCCAATCAATAAGGCCTGAATGCTGAAAACAAAGACCAGCATATAAATCACGCCATACCACGTATTAATAACATCATCTTTGACCTTAACCCGTCGTACGTGAGCCCAAGAAACCAGCCAGTTGTACGATACCCAGTAGAGCGTTAAGACGCCCAAAATAAAAAAGACGCCCGTAATAAATGGCGGTACCTGCCAATGCGACCAAGTCATCGTTTACCCCTTTTCTCTTAGAATGATCTTTTTTGACCAGGACAGCCTTTGTGTCCCAACCATCGGCTAATTTTCACCAGTATTCTCTGACCAAAGGCCACAAGAACGCTATTTTAGTTACAATATAAACTTAATAAATGGCCAATACTACTACCAGAGTTGGTAAAGTGCTGAATTGTGTAAACATTCCCAAAGGATAAGATAGTACCAGTCTTAATTATTAGCCGCCCCGAATCGGGCGCCCGCCTAGCGACGGCAGCGCCAAAGTGTCGGCTGACGGTCTCTGTCATCTCAAGGGTTCACCACATCAAAAAGGCCAAATCATAAAATGATTTGGCCTTTATTTAAACAATTAATCATCAAATTTGATGAGGACCTTCCCCTGTGAATGACCATGATTAACCAGGTCAATGGCCTGGTTAATGTCAGCCAAGTGGAAGACGGTTGGGTCAATGGCCGGTGAAATATTCTCCCGTTCAACCAGCGTCGTCACGGCCCGTAACTGGGCCCCATCGCTACGAACAAAGATAAACCGATAGCTAGCCCCCACTTCCTGGGCTTGCCGGTCGATCTTCTTGCCGGCGAAGGAGAACAGGAACGTCTTGAACCACGATAAGTTGCGGTCGGTCGCAAAGCGCCGGTTAGGACCCATGACCAGTGACAGTAACCTACCACCCGGCTTCAACACGCTGAGCTCGTGGCTCAATTCCTTGGGGCCAACAGTGTCGATGATGTAGTCCACTGGTTCCAGATGTTCCCAGTAATTTTCCTGACGGTAGTCGAAGTAGCGATCGGCACCCATGGCCATGACATTGTCCTTGGCCCGCGCATTCCCGCTGACACTGACTTTCAACCCCAGTTCCTTAGCGATGGGAATCGCCATTTGACCAAAAGACCCTGAGCCACCAGGAATCATGATCGATTGCCCGGCATGTGCACCTAACTCTTCGTGAAGTCCTTGGTAGGCGGTCAAACCGGTCAAAGGAACAGCGGCCGCGTGATCAAAGTCCAAGTTCTTTGGCATCTTGGCCAAGGACTGTTGTTCAATCACCAGATATTCCGCAAAGGCCCCAATCTTGTCTAAGGGCATGCGGGCGTACACGGCATCGCCGGGTTGGAAGTCCGTAACCTGATCCCCAACAGCCGAAACAACCCCCGAGAATTCGTTCCCCATGGTGACGGGCATCGCGTAGTTTTGAATCAGCTTAACGCTCCCCGTCCCAATCAACGTATCCACGGGATTCACAGCGGCAGCCTTGACCTTGACTAAGACGTCTGCGGGACCCGGCTTGGGGACGGCTACCTCTCGAACCTGAAGCTGGAACTGCTTGTCGTATTTTACTAATTGCGCTGCCTGCATGTGATCATCCTCCTAAAATCCTTGAGTAACTTTTCATCTGATTTGTAACTTATGGACTAGTTTACCAGGCTGGTTACAAAAGTCAAATAAAGTTACTTTTGGCTATTTTGTGATAAACTAGGATAAAGACTAAAAAGGAGCTGGCGCCAGCGAACCCGACTGACCACCAAAACAATTATGGCACAAAATACTCGTGAAAAAATCATTCAAGTCGCAGAAACTTTAATCATGGAAACCGGGAAGACCGACGTCACGCTGGCCGACATTGCTGGCCAGCTGGGAATGACCCACGCGGCCCTCTACAAGCATTTCCATAACAAGCAGGCCCTCTGGGAGGCCGTCGCCAAGGCCTGGTTCAACCGTGAGGTGCTTCAAGGCATCACGATTGATACCCACCTGCCACAACGCGAACAGCTCCATCAATGGCTCTGGACCTTTGTGAATGCCAAGAAGACCGCCTACAACACCAATCCACAGATGTTCGCGCTCAATACCCGCTACGTTGACAACAATCCGCGGGCGCTCCGATCCGTTCTCACCAGTGCCTACGCCGAGATTAATCAAATCATGGGGTACGATCCCGCCACCTATGACCAGGCCGAGGCCGTTCTGGCCGTCTTCGCCATCTTCACCCTGCCCAACTTCAAGGACACCTGGAACGACGATGACTATCAGGAACGTTTCGAGCGGCAGTGGGCTCTAATTACCAAGGGCGTTTAACGTCAACCGGCCGTTGCTAGCCGAAACAACTTGCGACGGCCTTTTTCATGCAGTCGGCGGACGGCCGACATCCCTCTTGGTTAAAGCAAAGTCGTCTCGGCCATGGACCGTAAAGCCCCTCCACTCATAAGAATAAGGCAATTTCCCCGAAATGAACACGCCTTTCACTCGACAATTATCATCAGCCTCTCGTCATATAAAAAGGAGTCTGGACAAAACCCCAGACTCCTTTTTCGTGTACCCATTTACATAGCAGAAACGTGCGACAAAAGGCCCCCGGTTCCGCCTTTTGTCCCACTCTCTTATTTTAGTCTCGTTGACTCGTTTTAACCGGGTGGTTGCGCATCAGAACAGCAGCACAAATGCCGCCGACGACCACGATTCCGGCCGCCGTTAACGTGACCGCACGGGTCCCGTTAGCGTAAGCCTGCCAGACCATCTGTTGAATGGCGTGGCCAAAGGGCATCTTCGATAGCCGGTCGCTAAAGGCAATCGCGTGACCGGAAAATGGTCCGGCTTCGACCAAGGCCTTATGAATACCGGCTGCCGCAGCCTTGGACATCGACGCCTTACCCATATGCTGATTGAGGTATTGTTCGTAGACATTACTCTGAACCAGGCCAAGGCACACGATCCCTAACGTCACACCGATTTGGCGAAAGACGTTGATCAGCCCGGAGGCCATCCCCATCTCACGAACGGGGACGCCTTCCATCCCACTGCTGTTTAAGAGTGGGTTGACGAGTCCGTTGGTAATCCCCATGAGGACCATCCCGGGCCACAACTGAGCGAAGGAAACCTGCACCGTCATGGCATTCGCTAACATCAAGAAGCCAATGCCACCTAGGAACAGGCTGCCACTAATCATCCATTTCTTGGAATACCGGTTACCCAGGTACCCCGTGAGTGGCCCCAAGATTAACGACCAGATACTGATGGTCAACTGCCGAGTCCCGGCTTGCAGCGCCGTGTACCCCATGTAATTTTGCATTAACGCCGTCAGGTAAGTGTTGTAGGAATAAATCCCGGCACCCAAGGCTAAGGCCACCATGACTGTCCCGACAAAATGGGGATTCTTGAACATCGCCAGGTTAACCATTGGCTCTTTAATCCGCTGCTCCGCCCAGATAAACAGGGCGAAGAGAATAATGGCGGAACCGAACCAGGCCAACATTTGGGGACTCGTCCAACTCCAGTGTTGATGGCTTTCCTTTAGAATCAAGCCGTAAATGAGTGCAAACAAGCTACCGGCGGAGAGAATCATCCCGATGAAATCGATGTGCTGGCTACGACTCAGGTCGGGAACCTCATCCACGTAAATCATGGTTAAAATAATCGCAATAATCCCAATTGGAATATTGACGTAGAAGATTGACCGCCAGCCGAACTGAGCGACCAGGTAACCGCCGACTAACGGACCGGATGCTGACGACAGGCCAATGACCGACCCCAGGATTCCCAAGGCAACGCCTCGTTTACTCCCCTGGAAGGTCACGGCAACCAATGCCATGGCGAGCGCATTCATGCCGGCACCCCCAAGGGCTTGGACCCCACGACCGATATCCAGAATCATTAGATTAGGCGCGAACCCATTGACCGCCGATGCCAGGACGAAAACGGCCAGCGAGATCACGAAGACCCGCTTTAAGCCATACATATCCCCAATCTTAGAAACGATCAGTAGGGTTACCCCTAGGACCAGTGAGTAGGCGTTCAAGACCCACTGAACACTGTTAAAGGACTCGTTAAAGTCCCGCACCATGGTCGGCAGGGCCACATTGACAATGGTCACGTCCAACAGGGCCATGAAGACCCCTAATGACAAGGCCGTTAGCCCAATCCAATTCCGTGTTGATTTATTCATTCGCTTGCTTTCCTCCATTCATGCCCGCCGCTTCAATGCTGGCCAGCTGTTGATTGCTCCATTTGACTTTGGCTTCACTCGTCGTTATCTGTAGGTCCAGTGTGCGGATGCTCCATTCAATCGTCTCCGCAGCCTCATCGGCCTCCCCGTCTAACTTCCGCTGAAGATGAAGCGTGACTTGCTGATAGCTGGCCAAGTCTTCCAACACGGCCGCTTTATATTCATTAATAATCTGAGCCTGCACTGCCAGGCTGGCATCGGCCATCACCTTGAACTTGAAGCGATACACCGACTCCCGCTTCGCATCCATGGCCACCGGCATCGCCAACAACTCTTGCAAATGTTGCCGACCTTGCGGTGTGATGTGGGCCAACCGCTTGCCCCGAGCATCGACTTCGGTGTTCAAAAAGACAATATCACCGGCCGCCGCCAGCTTCTTCAATTGGGGGTACATCACCCCATTGGAAACCTTACGCCGCGGAACCAAGGCATTCTCCAGGACCTGGCGGAGCTTATAACCCGACATATCCCGCGTACTTAATGACCCTAATATTAATAACTCGTACATACGCTCCCTCCTCAATAGGTCGTATCGACTTATTAAGTATAGGTCTTTTCGACATATTGTCAAGGAGCGAAATTATTTTGTCATTGATAAATTGATCATCGAACACTTGCTAAATTTCCCCAAACAGCAAAAAAAAGACGAGTTCAAGCGAACTCGTCCTTAATCACTTATTTAAGTCATAATTAACCAATCGCAGTAAATATTACTCATAGTGACTCCAAGCTGAATAAATCCTGACAATTTTATTCTCATCATCTACTCGATAGACGACCCGATGTTGATTGTTAATCCGTCGTGAATATCGTCCAGCTGCGTACGGTTGTAATTTTTCTAGCGACTGCGTTGGCGCGTATGGGTCTCGCTTCAACTCACGAATAACGTCCTCAAAGGTCTCCCTTAAATGAGATTGTTTAATCTTTCTCAGGTCTTCTTTGACGGCCTTTTGAAACTTAACTTGATAGCTCATAGAGAATCCCAATCGACATCATCGATATTTTCAAAATCGTCCGCTGAACTCTTTTCCCGGTCACGCACCTTGTCCATCACACCGACATTTTCCAAATAAATGGTTTCTTGAATCGAATCCCAGTCCTGCTTACTAACTAACACCGCCGCCTCTTTATCGTTGCCATTGGCGGGTTCGATCACAACTGGCTTCTTTTGAAGATTAACCGCTTTAATTAAGCCGTACAAATTTTTTCTAGCATTGGTTGGGGTATAGGTATCCACAAAAATCACTCCTTCTGAACATGAGCATCATAGCGTACGGCACGTGCGTACGTCAAGTAAGGTGCTCCCTAACCGCAATTTCATAGCCCTTTCATAATAGCTATTATCGCCAATCACCTTCGTGCCCCTTATCTTTACACAATCTACATCATTGCCATACATCGAATCGCTATCCTAGGGGTTGTACCAAGATAAGAGGAGGAGTTTGTGATATGAATAAACGAATGAGTACCTTAGTGACTGCCCTGCTTTTGACCACCACGTTAGGTTGGCAACAACCCTTGATGTCCGTAACGGCCGCCGCTAAGACCAAGACGACCCAAACGACGAAGCGGACCAAGGCCAAGACGGTCAAGTCCCACTCGACCCACATCAAGTTGCAAGGGGCTTCTAACGCCCGCGACTTGGGCGGCTACATCAACAAGAATGGTCAAAAGATTAAGGCCCACCGCTTAATTCGTTCTAACGGCCTTTCGACCTTATCCAAGTCCGACCAAAAGAAACTCGTTAAGACTTACCATGTGGCAACTGATGTCGACTTACGGACGATTGCCGAACAAGAAAAGAGTCCCGACGTTAAGATGAAAGGCGTTAAATTAGTCAAAGCCAACGTCTTCAAAAACTTTGCGGCCTTCCCAGACTTTTCCAAGAAGAACGCCGCAGACAAGATGATGGAAAAATCTTACCACGATGCCATCACCACCGCGCAAGGCCGGAAAGCCTACAAGTCTCTCTTCCATCAATTATTGAAGAACCCTAAGAACAAGGCCGTCTTATGGCACTGTTCAGCCGGCAAGGACCGTGCGGGTATGGGGACCGTCTTAGTTCTCTCTGCCTTAAACTTCAACAAGAAGGCCATCGCCCAAGATTACTTAAAGTCCAACACGTACCTCGTTGGCACCAACAAGGCTAACCTGGCCAAACAGGAAGCTGGCTGGAAGGCCGCCGGCAAGGACCTGACGCCAACCGTTGTCGCTAACTTCAAGGCCACTAATGGCGTTAAGATGGCCTACCTGAACACCATGTACAAGGCTGTTAACAGCAAGTATGGTAACATGGATAACTTCTTACACAAGGGCTTAGGCCTTTCCAACACGCAATTGAAGCAATTACGGGCTAACTACCTAACCCCTGCCAAGTAAGGTTCATCGCCAATCCAAACGAATTATTAACCAACAGTTACAAAAGGGTCACCGCTTCAATGATGCCGTGACTTTCAAAATTGGTCTGAATTTCTAGGTCGCTAACTGGCTGATAGGTCTCCGGTAATACATCGGAAACCTATCAGCCAGTTTTGTTTTTTATCCACTGACAAAGGTCCCCACTACGATTCCGGAATATGGACATAGTCCCTAAGGCCAAGGTGATAACCTGTCGGCCTAACCTCAAATTCACAAATATCACTTTTTGAATAACCCGCGTGGAAAATGATGTGACAATCCCTAAGTTTTCAACTATCCTAACCGTAACGTCAATTTGACTTGGAGGTTTTTAGCATGGAATTTAATGTCACTAGAGATGGACTCACCCTGGCTGGGATCTATGAACCCGCACCAGAACCCAACGGAACGATTGCCATCCTCTTTCACGGCTTTACCAGTGACCGCGGCTATACACCAACGGCGCTGTTGGAACAGCTGGCCCAAAGTTTACGGACAGTCGGCGTGGGAACGGTCCGCTTTGACTTCAACGGTTGCGGCAAAAGCGATGGCGACTTCGCCAACATGACCGTTCTGAACGAAATCGCTGACGCCCAGGCCGTGTTGACGGCGGTACAGGACCGACTCGCGCCGAAACAAATTGACCTCCTAGGCCATTCGCAAGGCGGTGTCGTCGCCAGTATGCTAGCCGGTTACAATGCCGATCTAATTCACAAGGTGGTTCTGATGGCCCCGGCGGCCACCCTCAAAGAAGACGCCCTTAATGGCCACACACAGAACTTGGTCTATGACCCCAAACATATCCCAGCTAAGCTCCCACTACGCCCAGGAAAGGTCCTAGGTGGCTTCTATCTGCGGACAGCGCAGCTACTACCGATCTACGAAACTGCCCAAAACTTCACCGGTCCGGTCTGCCTAATTCACGGTGACGATGACCAGGTTGTGGCTTACAGCGCTTCCCAACGCTATGACGCTATTTACCAACAAAGCACCTTACACCTGTTACCTGGTGCTAATCACCGGTTAGACGGCTCCGCCCGCGACGATGTTCTTCGGCTGGCAACTGATTTCATCGCTGACTAACGACCGGCGTTTTTCAAGGTTGGTTAACCTTACTGAAGTATTCGTGCTGAATTAAATGTCTCTAGGTTTGATTCACGCCTCACTTAAGCGACGCAATTTCACAAGGCGTCTATCAACGACAAAAAGGGCACCCCATTTCCTTCACGGAAACGGGGTGCCCTTTTGATCGCCTTAAGTTCAAGACGTTTTAGTCTTCATGACGCTTACGACGGAATGGAACCATCAGGCCAGATAGCATCAGTAATCCTAATGCTACCAAGGAACCTTGGTCCTTCTCATCGGTTTGTGGTAACTCTGTACCTTGTTGACTTGCTTGTTGTAGCTTTGTCATCTGTTGAGACTGCGTACGTCCAGTTGCAACGATGTCAGCTGCAGATGCCCCACTAACACGATAACGGTTTGTGCCACTTAGAGCCAGTGGCTTAGCAGCAGCCGCTTGCTTACGCAGGTTCTTAGCTTTAGCAGAACCTGCCTTCTTCCGTGACGTTACCTTGTGGGTATTTGTATTGATCTTGTCAGCGAGCTGACGCGTAAAGGTTGGGACTGTTCCGGTCTTATCAAACTTAATGATCGTAGACCCGTCCTTACCGTCAGGCAAAGTTACTGATAAAGCCCCAGGTTCAATCGTCTGTTGGTCCACAAGCTTACCATCTCTCAGTTCACTAACTGTCCGTGAACCACTGGTTGGATCATACGTATAGATTACCTGGAGACCATCAGGCCATTGCTTGGTAACCTTCACAACCTTATCGGCAACTGGTGCCGGTGCTGCTGGGTTGTGCGTAAATGTTGGCGTCGTATCCGAGTCACCGAATTTGACAGTTGCGGTACCACCAGCGCCGTCTGACAGGGTAACCGGTGTCCCGGGAACAATTGGCTTTTGCTCAACTGTCTTCCCGTTTCTTTGCTCTGTGACCAGCCGATCGCCAGTAGCCGGATCAAATGTGTAAATCGTTTGGCTACCATCGGTCCATGGCTTAACGACCTTGATAACATTGTCATTGGCATCTGTCGTCGTGGCAGTCTTATCCTTAGCCGTCGTCGTTGTATCATGTTCAAACGTTGGTTGGTCACCTGGCTTGGTTGTCGTTACGGTCGTATCGGTATCACCTTGTTTGACCGTGGTCTGCGTTGCACCTTTGCCGAATGACTGCGGATCAGTCGTTTGTCCATCCTTTTCTTCCGTGACCGTTTGGTCACCACTCTTCGGATCGTACTTGTACGTCGTCGTACTGTTATCATTTGGCCACGTCTTAACGACCTTGATCACATTACCATCGGCGTCTTTCGTCGTCGTAGTAGTACTGTCGTTAGGATCCGTCGTCGTTGTATCGTGCTCAAACGTTGGTTGGTCACCTGGCTTGGTTGTCGCTACGGTCGTGTCAGTATCACCTTGTTTGACCGTGGTCTGTGTTGCACCTTTGCCGAATGACTGCGGATCAGTCGTTTGTCCATCCTTTTCTTCCGTGACCGTTTGGTCACCACTCTTCGGATCGTACTTGTACGTCGTCGTACTGTTATCATTTGGCCACGTCTTAACGACCTTGATCACATTACCATCGGCGTCTTTCGTCGTCGTAGTAGTACTGTCGTTAGGATCCGTCGTCGTTGTATCGTGCTCAAACGTTGGTTGGTCACCTGGCTTGGTTGTCGCTACGGTCGTGTCAGTATCACCTTGTTTGACCGTGGTCTGTGTTGCACCTTTGCCGAATGACTGCGGATCAGTCGTTTGTCCATCCTTTTCTTCCGTGACCGTTTGGTCACCAGTCGATGGGTCGTACTTGTACGTCGTCGTACTGTTATCATTTGGCCACGTCTTAACGACCTTAACAACGTTTCCTTTGTCATCGGTTGTCGTCGTGGTAGTTTTGTCGTTGGGATCCGTCACCGTTGTATCATGTTCAAACGTTGGTTGATTGGTATCAGGGTCCAGCGCAACAATGGTGCTCGTATTTGCATTGTCACCATCAGTCAAAGTGACCTTAGCATCAGAGGTAAGCGGTTGAGCTTCACCAACCTGTACCCCATGATTTTGTTCAGTCACATCCCGGTCACCAGTGTTGGGGTTAAAGGTGTAGGTTGTTTCGCTACCATCGGCCCACTGCTTATCAATTCTAATCACGTTACCCTTGGCATCTTTTTCAGTAATTGTCTTGTTACCCTTGGCATCAGTATTGGTGCCCAAAATTTTCATTGTCCCATCGTTAAGCGTGACATCGTAGTTTGCTGAGTCAGCGGTCCCGGTAATTGTATAGGTCCCCGCACTGGTTTCAGAGATTGGAGTCAGAGTAACACCCAGTGCATCAATACCGTCGCCATTGACTAGTTCACCTTTTGTAATGCCATAGCCATCAGCTTCGTGTACGGTACCCGTACCATCGTCAACACCATTGACATCATTAATCCTCACTGTAATTGGCCGCTTATCAACATTCAGTGTGCCCGCAACAAAGCTAAGCGTGTAGTTAGGGTTAGCCTTACTCAAAGCAGCTTGAGCATCAGCTGTCAATCGTAAGCTGTACTTGCCGCCAGCTTTTAACTGGTTGGCAGTGACGACCGTCCCAGCATCATCATCCACAATTTCAAAGTCGCTTGCGTTGAGTTCACTGGTAGTCCCGGTCTTATCAACCGTGACCTTATCCGTTGTCAAGTTGTCGCCATAAACCACACTGGTACCGGCAACCGTGGCCGTTCCAGCGATTGGCGTAATCGTGAAGGTCCCAGCATTTTCAATGGAAACCTTGTAATTGCCATCATTGGCAGCCGTCCCGGTAATCGCGTACTTACCAGCGTCGTCCCCGGCTTTCCGAGTTAACGTCACGCCTAAGTTATCCTGCGTATCAGGGTCAACCAACGTGCCATTAGCTTCACCGGTGGCAGTGATTGCTGGAATGGTGAACGTCAAGGCGGGATCGGTCACATCGCCATAATCCTTGCCACCATCTTCAACGTGAACCGTAATGGCCCGTTGGGTAACGGTCAACTTGTTCGCCACAAATGTAAGCTTGTAGTTAGGATTATCAGTGGTCAAGCTGTCTTGAGCCGCCTGAGTCAACCGAATCGTGTAGTCGCCACCGGCCTGTAACTGACCCGTAGCAACTGCGTTTGCTTTGTTATCAAAAATTTCGAAATCAGTATTATCCAGTGAGGTCTTTAAGCCAGTATCACTGTTGGTTACCGTAAATGTTGGTAAAGCATCGCCATAGCCCACGGTAGCGGCATCGGTGGTAATGGTGCCAGCCTTTTGAGCGATGGTTAAAGTGCCATCTTGGACGGTAACAGCATAGTTACTTGCCGTTGAGGAACCAGAAATAGTATACGTGCCAGCATCGGTTTCGGCACTTGATGTAACCGTCACATCCAGGTCGGCAGCCGTATCGCTACTAGCCAACTGGTCACCATCGGCAATCGTAAACCCTGCCTTGTCAACTTGATGGGCCGTACCGTCATAGTCGGCATTGATATTGTTAACCTTGACTGTGATCGGCTTTTTGTCAATGGTAAAGGTTCCATCCTTAACCGTTACGGCATAGTTCTTGTTCGCCGTCGCGGTACCGGTAATGGCGTAGGTGCCAGCATCTTCGCCAGTCGCCCGCGTCAAATCGGCGCCAAGACTAGAGACATCATCGCCGTTAACCAATGCGGCCTTGGCAGAATCACTGTCCAGACTCAGAGCTGGATCAGTCTTGTCACCATAAGTCTTGTGAGTATCTGCAGCCGCAATCGTAACTTCCCGTGGGAGCACGGTCAATGTGGCCGTACCAAACGTGTTGAAGTTGTAATTTCCATCGGCTTTCAACTGAGTCTGAGCAGCATCGCTATAACGAATCGTGTAGGTGCCACCGACTTTCAAATCCTTGACGGCAACTTGGTTGCCATTAACATCGTCAATTTCAAAATCATCTTGTGTCAGGCTGAGCCGTGAATCGTCGTCACCAGCTACCGTCCCCAAGTTATAGGTGACGCCGGCCAACTTGCCGTCAACACCACCATATTGCAGACTGGTGTTAGTGATGGTTGGATTAGCATCGACCGCGTTAATCGTAAGCGTTGCCGGCGTGTAGAGACCAGCATTGGTGTTAGTCGTCAGGCTCTTAAGATAATTACGACCAGCATCCGTCAACTGGAAGTAATACGTTCCAGCATCTTTAGGCGTGACGTGGGTATCCGAATCCGTGGCACTAACATAGTAATAGAAATCTGGATTGTCAAAACCAGCCTTTTGTGCAGCGGTCAACGTTGCCCCGGAGTCAGCCCCGAAGTCAGTACCAACGGTCACATCGGGAATACCCACCGTTTTGCCGTAATCCTGCGACCAGGAAACAAAGGTTGCTAAGGCTTTGACTGCGGCATCGTTAGTCGAAGTCAGGTTATCCAGATCAGTTTGGAACGTCGTCAGGGTGTCATCCATGTTAGCCAAAGCATTATACCCGGCTTGCCCATTTTCAAAGATTGTTTCTGGGTCCGTAGAAGCTTCGGCGGCCTTTAAGGCAGCCTCAGCCGTGGCGTTACTCGTTGAAAGGTTGGTATACATATCATTAACAGAATCCAACAGCTTCTTGGCCGCGTCCTTCTGATCCTGTGTAATCCCCGTTAAACCGACAAATTTGTCATAAATAGCTTGCGTTTGCTTTTGGTAGTCGTCCGCCTTGGCTTGATTGTCGCTGGCCTTCTGTAGCCACTCATCAAGCGTGGCCTTCGTTGGCACCAAGATACTCTTGCTATCCTGAGGCGCCGTGGAATCCGTGGAATCCGTCCCGGCAGCATTAGGAACCGTCGACCAAGTGTAGGCTGGCGTGCTACCGTCAGTGATAGCTTTGCCATCTTCACCGATTGGTGTTGCGTTGAGGGCATCCGTGACGGATTGATTCGTCCCTACCGTTGCGCTGGCCGTAACCTTGGTCCCGTCCATCGTCTCACCTGTAGCGGTGTAATAGTGTTCAACTGGGTTAGCAACATCCGGCTTATCCGATGGTGTCGTACCCGTGTTAATCAGCACTTCATCATTGGCAACCGTTTCGCCGGCTGCGGGCGCATCCAGAGTAACGGTCACTGGGGTATAACCAGGCACTTGAATAACGACTGGCTTACCGGCAACCGTGGTCACTTGGATAGCATCCATGCCAGGAATGGCTTTCTTAGTCACGGAATCGACTGGTGTGACATTGGCCTTAAAGGCTTGGGCAACAGGCACACTAAACGCTTGGGTAGCATCCCCAGTCACCTTGTAGCTGTAGTAGGCCGCATCGGCATTACTTTCCTCGCCAGTGATATGGCCAACCGTCCCGTTGCTGGCAGTGGTATTGTCGCCATCAACCAGATAAACATTGTTAGTCGTGCTGTCAGGAATGACCGTCACCAGGCTAGGATCCAGCGTCGGATCTGCGGCGACTGCCCGTTCCGCTGCTTCTTTCGTTGAGAAGACAGAAATGGTATCACCGATGTTAGCAGTTACTGGCGTCGTGGTGCTGACAGTTGCGTCTCCGGAATCCTTCACATTGACGGATACTTTAGCCGTCTTTGGCGTGTAGGTAAAGCTGTCGATTTTGGCGGAGTAATCATTAGACGATCCTCCGGTCGAGGCCGCAATTGAAATTGAATAACCTTTCGAGGTATCGATGTCAGCAAGTGATCGGGTGAATTTTTGGCCCTGAATAGTCATGGTTAAAACTTTATATAACGAGTCATAGGACATCGTGAAGCCTATCAGTGGACTGGTCGCCCGTTGGCTTAAATCAAATTCACTAGCCGCTTTCCAATCAGTCGAGTTAGTAACCTTTTGAATGACACCATTGGCATCCGTCGACCGCCAGCCAAAGTATGCCCCTGAACCAGGGTCAACAACTTTGGTATCATCCGAACCATCGTTATGAATATCATCATAAACGAAGGCAAAGGCGTTATCCAAGCCACCTACACCTAAATTACCACCGACCTTACCTGTCGTTGCATATGCCGGATCACCTGGTGCGAAAACAATGCCGATACCATCGGCCCCGCCTGAGGTTTTCGTCCCAATACCCAAGGCACCTGTTAACGTAAAATCATGGCCAAAATCAATGTCGTTTTCAAAGGAAACATGGGCAGTTTGGGGGCCTGCATTGTTATGCATTGTAAAGCCAGACTGAGCCGTAAAATCATGCCCGTTTTTACTAGTCAATTGCCAAACGCCATTCTCATCGGCTGGTTGAACAGTCTTATTCTTATCAACGTCCCCTTCCGCAGCTTTCTGATCTGGCGCTAAGCTATAGTTCTGGACCGTATTCGTAAAGTGGTCCTGAACCTGGCTACCAGACAATGTCACGCCAGATCCATCCGTCTGTCCAACCGTCATTGATTGGTCTGGTGTTAAAGTTTGATATTGCTTATCGCTTGTTGTATTGGTTGCCGTGTTCGTGGCACCTTCAGTAGAAACATCGGCACTCTCAGCCGTTGGTGTCGTGGTCTTTGTAGTGCTGAGCGTCGTCGAGTTCCCCTTTTCGGCGTCAGGCTTTGGGGCTGAATCGGCAGCTGGTGTACTTGGTGCCGCCGTGGCCGCGTGAACATCCGCCGTCCCAATGGTTTCGGCGAGGGCTACTGCGGATAAACTAACCAGTAACGTGCCAAAAATACGGGTCTTAATCTTCCAACCCGTGTGACCCTTGTATAAAATAAAATTCTTCTTAACGGTTTGATTCGTTGCCTTTTGTCTCAAGCTTGACCTCTCCTTTTCCCTCGGTGTTGAACCCCTTTAGTTGTTCAATCGCCATTCTGACTCGTCTGACTTCACTACTCCGTTGAATACGGTCTCCAATGATGAAAAGATCCGGTTAAATCTAGTCCCGTAAAATCATCAGCTAGTCAATAACGCCTGGACACTCTGTTGGCGACCCAACAGCGTTACCAAATGCTTTTACGATCTAACCTTGATCTCGTTATCATGTGTCGATTAACAATCGCTAAGGCTGACGGCCACCGGTCGACCAACGACAATAAGTTAGTCAAATGACTTTTCATTGCTAAGCCTGCATATGCTTATCACTACAAACCAGTGATACTATCCGTAGAATTCAGACCAACCGGGCCGTATAAGTCCAGCCGGCGCTCATTGAAATTGGTGTTCAACCGTTTTACCCACTTCCCGTAACCTGCGAAAGATGGGAACTTTCGGTCATCCACTTCATGGGCCTGCCGGGTTTGTACATACGCGGATTTGCAAGGCTTTCCAGTCACCTTATCGCTGACGCCAGTGGTGCCGTCAAAAGCCGTTTTGTCTGCTAACCTTTTCATAGCTATTTTAATCGTAACCATATTATAGTAGCGAGGGCGATAACATTCAAGGTGTTCATACTTAGTAACGAAAAATAATCA
The DNA here is from genome assembly GCF_003946545.1 of Levilactobacillus tangyuanensis. Lineage (GTDB taxonomy): Bacteria > Bacillota > Bacilli > Lactobacillales > Lactobacillaceae > Levilactobacillus > Levilactobacillus tangyuanensis. The sequence continues at coordinate 20,532 of NZ_RHOA01000008.1, read as the reverse complement.
CAAATATTTGTTTATGTAACACCCGTTTATGCAAATATAAATAAATACCTGCATATACGTAATTGAATGCTGACCTGAATCTGACCCCGCCGATTCGGAAAAATTCCAAAATTAACTTGATGCTTTTTATTAAAAATTACTACGATTTGTAAAAGATCGTTAATGGGCGAAAAGAGTCATCCCCGCTTATGTTATATTTGGAATTGTTCCACCACGGAACAAATTGGGGAGGTTTTATTTTATGAAAAAAGCCGCATTGTTTTTAGGCGTCGCCGGTATGGTTGTTACCATGGGGATCGGTAGCGTTGTTGGCTCGGCCAGCACCATGACCGGGGCCGTTCAATACCACAAGTATCACGGGACGACGACCATCAAGAAGAACTACAAGCATTTCAAGCTGACGAGTCACCAACCCAACAGTGATTACAAGATCATCAAGACCACGAGTTGGAAGAACGCCAAGCTAAAGGCCGGGAGTAAGGTTAAAATTGACTTGATGGCCAGTCAAGCAACGCAATACAACTGGTATCGGATCCGCGCCACAACGGCCCACAGCACGCATCGTTACTGGGTCTACGGCCAAGCATTAAATCTCAAATAATCAAAAATGGCTAGTCCCTTTTCAATCGGGACTAGCCATTTTTTGATCATTCTATTCAATCGTTAAACACCGGTTACTCATGACGCTTGCGTGTGAATGGCCGCATCAGGGCAACCAAGAGAGCCAAGCCGATTACCGCTAGATAACCGCCATGTTTCTCATTCGTCTGTGGTAAGGTCATCCGTGCCTGCCGCCGCGTGGTCGAATCGTCTCGCGCCGACCGTGCCAATCGCGTCTGAGCACTCAGCGGATTCGTGTGGGCTTGAATCTCTTGGCCATCGTCGATGCCATCGCCATCCGTATCGGGCCGCAATGGGTTCGTGTGGTCCTTCAGTTCCTGACCATCACTCAGACCATCTCCGTCGGTGTCCGGTTTCAATGGATTCGTGCCGCGCTTGATTTCTTCGCCATCACTCACACCATCACCGTCCGTATCGGGCTTCAATGGGTTCGTCCCGCGCTTGATCTCTTCGCCATCACTAACACCATCGCCATCCGTATCGGCCTTCAGTGGATTCGTGCCGCGTTTGATTTCGTCGCCATCACTCACACCATCGCCATCCGTATCGGCCTTCAGTGGGTTCGTCCCACGCTTGAGCTCTTCACCATCGCTAACACCATCGCCATCCGTATCAGCCTTAGTTGGGTCGGTGCCATCCTTGATTTCATCCTCATCGCTGACGCCGTCACCATCCGTATCGACCGGTGCCGGACTGATTCGAACTTCCGGACGTAACGGATTCGTATGGTTTTTAACTTCATCACCATCGCTGATGCCATCGCCATCCGTGTCGGGATTCAAGGGATCGGTACCTAATTTGATTTCGTCGCCATCGTTTAGGCCATCGTCGTCCGTGTCAGCCTTGGTTGGATCGGTACCCGCCTTGACCTCGTCGCCGTCAGTGACACCATCACCATCGCTGTCGGGATTCAGTGGGTCGGTCTTATCGATTAACTCTTGATCGCTATTGACGCCATCCTGGTCTGGGTCAATGCCATAGTGGGTAAACACTGGCTCGCCTGAATCATCAAGGGTCACCACCGTTGCCCCGCCATCACCATCCGGCAGAATGGTCTTATCATTTGGATCAAGGGACTTCTCTGATCCGGCCTGACCTGGCTTGGTCTCCGTCACCGTTGACGTTCCGGCGTCTGGATCGTTGTTATAGACGGTTTGACTGTCATCATTCCATTGCTTGGTCACCTTCGTGACCTGACCGTTGGCGTCCTTCTCCGTAATGGTAACATTGCCCGCACCATCATCCGTCTTGCCTAAGACCGTCCAGGTACCTGGCAAAACCGTGACCTGGTAATTGGCATTGTTGCCAGTCCCGGTAATGGTGTACGTCCCAACTGTCGGAGCAGTCGGCGTCTGGTAGGCCAGCTTCAGGTCGGCAATGGTTTCCCCCGGTTTGAGGGTGCTGTCCTTAGCTAACGAGGCGCTATTATTCACAATTGCGGCATCATTATAGGTGGTTTGATTATCAACCTGAACCGTCACCTGACGAGGCGTCACCACCAGCGTGGCCGTAGCAAATGGCAGCAAGCTGTAGTTTGAATTGGCGGCACTCAGTATCGCTTGTGCCTTGTCAGTCAGTTGAATCCGATAGTTGCCACCGGCCTGAACATCGCTGGCCGAGACAACGCGATTATTATCCGCAAGATCCACAATCTCAAAGTATTCCTGGTGCTCATCAAGGCTACTGGTCGTTCCCGCAGTGAGCGTCCCCGTAAAGACCGGCATCTCACCATAGGTTGTGGTGACCTGGTTCAGCGTCACGTCACCGGTCGCCGGGGTCACGCTGAAAGTACTGCCATTCACGGTCACCAGGTAGTTCTTATCGTTTGCGACAGTCCCAGAAATGGTGTAGTCACCAACATTTTCGTCACCTGTGCGAGTCAAGCGAACGCCAAGAATGGCTGCCATATCGCCTCGCGGTAATTTCCCGCCATCCGAGATAACCGTGAATGATAACGCGGGATCGGCCTGACCGAAGACCTTGGTGGCCGGATTAATTTGAACCGTTACCGATCGCTGGGTAATCGTCAGGCGGCCGGACTTAACCGTAACGGTATAATTTGGATTCAACTTCAAAACCGCATCCGGTTCGGCGTCGGCAGCGATGGTGTACGTCCCAACATTTTCGCCGGTGGCTCGGACAAGTTCCACGCCCAGGTTGGACAACTGGTCGCCCTTGGCTAGGTTAGCCGCCAGATCGGCACTCAAAACGAGCGCTGGATCTTTATCCCCATAAACCTTAGAAACACTTTGGGCCGTCACCGTAATTGACCGCGGCTCTACCGTCAGCATGGCCGGCGTAATCGACGTGAAGTCATAGTTGGGATTGGCGGTGGTCAATTTGGCTTGGGATTGGGCGGTCAGTTGAATCCGATAACTGCCATTCGCCTGAACCTTGTCGGCCGTGACCACATTCCCGGTTGCCTCATCGATGATTTCAAAATCATCCTGTGGCAAGTCGCCTAGCTTCGGTCCGGTAACCGTGGCCGCAAACGTCGGATAAGTATCGCCATAAACCATGTTAGTGGCGACTACCGCAACGGTCCCGTTGGCCTTAGAAATCGTGAGCGTGCCCTTTAGAACGGTCACTTGATAGTTCTTAGAATCGGCGGTTCCCGTGATGTCATAACTCCCGACATCGGTTCCGGCGGCAGGCGTCAACGTCACGCCTAAGCTATCGAGCGTGTCCTTGCCATTGTCAACCAGGCCCTTGTCCGTCAGCACTGTAAAGGTCGGCGTAGGGGCTGGGTTACCAAAGACGCTCTTGTCGGAATTAACTTGGACCATGATGGGTTTCTTATTAATGGTGAAAATCCCCGGATTAACCTTAATCTGGTAGTTTGAATTCAGAACCGCTTGACTATCAAGATCAATCTTGTACGTGTCAACGTCTTCGCCGGCGACCCGGGTAAGTTCGATCCCCAGATCGGTCGCCGAATCACCCTTTCCTAGGGTTGTCGTAGGATCGATGATCCAGCTTAAGGTCGGATCCTCATCGCCGTAGGTTTTCTCGGCATTTTGACTATTCACCGTCAACGGCCGCGCCGTCACGGTCAGTTTGCCACTGTTAAAGGCCTTGAAGTCATAGTTGGGATTGGCTTTAGCTAAGTCCGCCTGGGCGGTTGCCGTCAAGCGAATCTCATAGGTCCCCTTGACCTGAACCTTGTCGGCCGTGACCACCTGGTTCGCAACCGTATCGTAGATTTCAAAATCATTCTGTGGGAGAGTGTCAAGGGTTGGGCCGCTAACAGATGCCGTAAAGACCGTCGTCTCACCATAGACCATCGTCGCGTCCTGCGCCGTTACACTAGCGTCGGCGGCCGTGATGGTGTCCGTGCCATCCACAAACGTCACAGCATAATTACTGTCAGCCGCAACCGTGCCTGTAATCGCGTGTTGACCAACATTTTCACTAGCGGCCGGCGTCTCATCGGCCGCCCGCGTTAAGGTCACCTTCAACGCATCTGGTGTCTCATTGAATGAGGTCCCATTGTCGTGGCCGTCCACGGTCGTCGGAATACTAAATGACAGAGCTGGATCGCCTTCACCATAGGTCCGCGTATCACTGGCGATCTTAACCGTGATGTCCTTTTTGGCAATGGTAAACGTCCCCGGGGTCACCGTCACATCGTAATTGGTTGTGGTGGCCTGCTTGAGGTCAATCTGGTAATCCCCCGCATTCTCGCCAGTCTTCCGTTTCAGGGTCACACCCAGATCGGCAAGCGAATCACCGTTGACCAATCCGCCATCTGAGTCACTGATAATGCTCAGCGGCTGGGGATCGCTATCGCCGTAGGTCTTGACATTGCCGCGCGCTGTCACCGTAATAGACCGCCGTATGACCGTCAGTTTCCCGGTTCCGAATGGCCCAAAGGTGTAGTTCGTATCTTTCGTCAATTTTGCCTGAGCATCCTTGGTGTAGCGAATGGTGTAAGCACCGCCAGCCTGCAGCTCATTGATTGGAACAACGGTGTCAGAACCGGCTGCAACAATCTCAAAGTCTTTCGGGTCAAGCGTCTGCTGTGAGGTCGTTACCTGACCATTACCATCGGTAATCGTTGAACTGCCCGTAATCGTTGGCCATTGTCCCTGGTCGCCGCCATAGACCATTGTGGTATTATTCACGGCGTCAGTCCTGGCCAAGGGATTAATCGTCAGCATGGCCGAGACATAGAATCCCGCATTAGCATTAGTACTCAGGCTCTTGAGGTAAGCCCGACCGCCATCTGGGCCGTCTGTTAAGTAAAAGAAGTAACTCCCCGCATCCGTTGGGGTTTGCAGGTGAACGTCTGGATTCTCGGTATTAACATAATAATAATAAGCCGGATTATCCAGCCCTTTTATTTGTTCGGCCGTGACCGGCCCAAAGTCCGAGCCAAAGCTCACATTAGGAAAACCAATTTCCCGGGGGTCCTTGTAATCTCGGCTCCACGAATCAAAGGTTGTCAGAAGCTTTTCGGCATCCTTATTGGTCGTGGTCAGGCTTGTCAGGTCCCCCTTGAAGGAAATCAACAGGTTCTTGACCGCTTCCAATGACGCATACCCATCCTGTCCATCTTGGTAAATCTGCGTCGGTACCGTTGCCGCCTCGGCGCTCTCAAAGGACGCCTTGGCCTTGGCGTTGGTATCGGACACCTGCGTATAAATGTCAACGACGGATGCCAGGAGCTTATCCGCTGAGGCCTTTTGATCAGCGGACAACCCGGATAAGCCAACAAAGGTATCGTATAAGTCTTGCGCCTGTGTGCGGTAACTCTCGGCCGTGCTTTGGTTAACCGCGGCCTGATTATCCCAGTAGGCTAAGGTTGCTTGAGTGGGCACCAGAATACTCCCACTGGCTTGCGCGGTGCCAGCATCCGTGGCATCGGTTGCCGCAGCATTTCCCACAGCTGACCAGGTATAATCGGCACTATCAATGCCGGTCTTACCGCCACTGGTAATGGCCTGGCCACCGTTCGTCAGTCCTTGGGCGTTGAGGGCATCGGCAATCGATTCCCCCGTCCCAACGGTCACCGTCACATTGACCGGCTGACCATCAACCGTCGTTCCCGTCGCGGTATAGTAATGGCCAATCGGATTGGCCTCATCCTTCGTGGTCGTTGAGGTGTCTCCGGTCTTCGCCACGTTAATTGGCAAATCGGCCTGAGCTTCCTTTTGATCACCAGTCGGCGCATCAATCACCATCTGTGTCGGCGTATACCCAGGGAACGAAACCAAGACGGGTTCCCCTTCAACGGCCACCACCGTCACGGGATCGACCCCGGCGATCGCTTGCTTCGTCGTCGCATCAACCGGAGTAACCGTTGCCTTGAACGCCAATCGGACTGGAACGGTCATCGACTGGTCATCCCCATCTTGAACGGTATAGCTATAGTACGTACTATCGGCCACGGTCTCGTCACTGGCATCCGCAATGGTGTGAACCGTACCGGTATTGTTGGCGACCACCTGACTGCCGTCGATCACATAAACATTGCCTGCCTTGTCACTAGGAATAACGGCAATCAACGATGGATCAAGGGTTGGATCGGCTGCTACCGCCCGCTTGGCCGCGTCCTGCGTAGAGAAAATGGAAATCGTGTCCCCAATGTTAGCAATTGCATTCACACTAGTATGGTTTAATCCGGCGGCGGATTCACCATTCGCCTTGTCCTCCAAGCTCACCGCCACCGAAATCGTCTTGGGTGTATAACTAAAGTTATCAATTTTAGCAGAATAATCGTTTAATTGGCCACCGGTCGAGGCCGATATGGACAGCGAATAGCCAGTCGATGTGTCGCTAATGGTCCGTGAGAAGGAATGCCCGTTTAATTTCACGGTTAATACTTTCGTCCCCGCATCATAGGTCATCTCAAAGTTGTTATCCGGTGTCGACGTCCGACTCAGTCCGAGACTGCTAGCCGCCACCCAATCACTACTTTTACTGACCGATTGTAAATGACCGTTACTGTCGGTGTAACGCCACCCCACGTAGGGATTGCGGCTCGGGTCGTTATAATTACCATTGTAGTATTCATCAAAGATGAACCCAAAGGCATTGGCCAGGCCGTTCAGGCCCAGTTGACCACCGGAGCCACCCTGCGTGGCCTTGCTCGGGTCACCCGGCGCAAAGATAAACCCGACGCTGTCGGCCCCGCCACTCTTTTGACTCCCGGCCCCTAAGGCACCCGACATGGTAAAGTTATGACTGAAATCGATTTCATGCTCAAATGAAACGTGTGCGGCCTGGTGACCCTTGACGCTAGTCGAATTCCCCGGCGATGAATAATAATCGTGTTCACCCATACTGGTCAACGTCACGCTGCCGTCGCTCCCAATCGTCTGGGTATGGGTGTTGTCCTTTTGATCATTGTCATTATCGTTCCCATCGCGGTCTTCCACGGTCGCCGTAAAGTGGTTGGCAATCTGATCTTGACTCAAATTAACCTGGGTCGTGTCCGCCCCGACATTAACAGGCTTGTCCTGCGACAGGACCGGATAGTCTCCCGACTTGCTAGTTGGATCAACGGTTGCGGATTCGGCTACCGGAGCCGTCTTTGCGGCCGATTGAGCACCCGTGACGGCCGGCGCTGCCGCTGGCTTCGCCACTGATGTCGCTGCCGGTGCTGCGCTGTTAACGGCTGGTTGCACAACCGACGTTGCTGGCGTTTCGGCCGCATGAGCATCGGTGGTGTTCACGCTTTCAGCAATGGCGACTGCGGAAAGACTCACTAGTAACGTGCCGAATACCCGCGTTTTTACCTTCCACCCGGTATGGCTCTTATATAAAACAATTGGATTCTTTGTCATTTGATTGGCTGTTCTTTGTCTCAAGGCTCAGATCTCCCTTAGGCTCCTCGGCACCGCCTACTATCCAGTAACCGAGTTCGCCTGCAATTTTTACTCACTTATGTTGACCGCTTTCCGGCGGTTAAACCCTCGGCAACCAGTTTCTTGGTTACCAGTTATGTAAATTACTTTTTTACCCTGTAGCCTAATTTATAGCCGAACCGGCTAAAACGTTGATATAGCGGTAATTTACTTCTATAAAAGTTTTTTCCGCTTGGCAATTAGAACGGACCGTAACCAAAATCGTGCTTGGCGACCCATTTGCAATAATCGCCGTCATACCAACGATTAGCCTGGAAAATTTAAAAAGATCCCCTTTGAATTAAGATTGTCACTGTTAACCAATAACACTATCCGTTCGCTAATGATTCACGATGCTGTTAGCGTTCTGCCAATCACTCGGCCTAAGTTCAGCGAGAAATATACATAAAATCAGGCTATTTGGCCCAACGCACGCAAGGAATGAGTCAGCGAACATCCCAGTTTCTTCGAGTTTGTTGAACTCTAACACTTCGTTCAGGCCAAGATTTTTCCAATTGTTTCGTCAACATTTACAATTTGGAATCCCTTGACACCAGCCTTTGAAGTACCAACAGTATAGTATCAGTCACCAATACATTCAAGGTGTTCACACTTAACATTCGATTAGTGTCACACCTATTACCACATGTAACATGAACTTTATACATTAGATGGTCGATTAACTGTATATTCGATTCTCAATCCCAAATGTTTTAACTGTAAACTTAATGGCTACAAAAGGGCTAGACCTGGATTGGCCTAGCCCTTTTCACATCGATGTCCGTCACCATCGTCCGCCTCATTCCCACCGGTCTTGGCAATCGCACACCAGTCGGTTATGCTAATCATTAACGAGTCCATGAAGGGAGCGCTACCCATGTTTCGTCAAATGCAATGCTTCATTGCGGTTGTCAAAAACCATAGTTATACCCAGGCAGCCATCGACTGTCATCTATCCCAATCGTCACTCTCCCAGCGGATCAAGGAGCTGCAAGCCAGTTTAGGCGTCACCCTGATCAAACGAAAGGGCCGAAGCTTCGAATTGACCGCGGCCGGCGACTATTTTTACCAGCATTCTCAGGCCATCCTGGAGCAGGTCGACCAACTCACCACGGAAACGCAGGCGATTGATACCGATACCGCCGGTGCGTATACCCTTAAACTAGGATATTTGCGGAAATTCGGGTCGCAAGAATTTCTCCAGGCCGTCGCCGAGTTCTCCCGTCAATTCCCCCAGGTAAAGGTCCAGATCCACAGCGACTCCTACGCCGAACTCTTTACGCAGGTGCGCGAGGGCCACATTGACCTAAACTTCTCCGACCAGCGTTATGAACTCTCGCCCGCCTTCGAGAATGAATTCCTGACGGCGGCCGATTACATGGTCGTGGTCGCCCCGACGGCCTTTCCCACCCATCAGTCCGTGATCGATACCACGGCACTCAAGGACCTCCCCTGCCTCCTCATTGTCGGCACCGACGAGTATGCCTCGGAGCAGAGCTATTATCGCGACGTCCTGGGCATTCAGAGTCCCTTTCAAATTGCCGCCAGCTTCGGCGCTGCCCAAATGTTAGCCGCGACCGGCCAGGGCTATATCGTTGTCAACAGTCTCACTGCCCAGCAGATTAATCCCAAGACCAATCGCGTCATCAAGCTGGTTGACCATGGTCGGGACCTAACCCAACATTACTATGCCTACTGGAAAAAGGATAATTCCGGCTACTACATTGAAACCTTCGCCCAAATTTTGAAAGACCAATTTAAATAGTCTTGCTTGGCCGCGACGCCTGTCGCGGCCTTTTTTGATCTAGCTCGCTTCAACCCTAGCGGCCCCACTCATCGTCTCAGCCGATGAGTTCAATCGTTAGACCGTATTGGTCTCCTGGCCCTAGCCATCTAAAATGGCCCTGTACCATTATTTAAGAAAGGGGCCTTAACATGCTGTCAACCACTGACACCCTGCTCGCGTCCAGTCGAGCCTTATCCGCGGCGCTTCGTCATCGAGACATCTGTTGGCTAAACCAACACTTGGCCAACACGGCCGAATGTCACTTCTCCCAGGCACGTCCCCAGAGTAAATACGACTGGATTGATGCCCTCCAGAATGGCGAGCTAAGTTATCGTCACCTGACGACGCCCATCATCACCAGGCTTCTCACCAACGTCGGGGAGGTTCAGCTGACCGCTACCAGCCAGTTAACCAACCAGCCGGCCCAAGAGGTCACCCTGCAACTCTCTTGGATCCTAGACGACTCTCAGTGGCAACTTTATCGGCAACTGGAACTATCGGAAAAACCGATTGATTGGATTCGATAGTGAAATTGGTTCCGTGACGTTCGCCAGGTAAGATTGAAATTGACTTAAAAAACAAAAGGAAGTGACCACGTGCTACTCTTACTATTTCCCATTGCCATGGGCGCCGGCCTAGCCATGCAAACGGCGGTCAACGCCAGACTGCGTGGCTTCGTCTCGTCGCCCTACCTATCGTCAGGCTTTTCATTTCTCATGGCCTGGCTATTCCTGCTGATTCTCAGCCTGGTCACCCACCAAGCGCTGATTATCCAACCGGCCTTTATCGCCAGTCACCCGGTCTGGCTTTGGTTAGGCGGCCTCTTCGGGGCAATCGCCCTAACCGGCAACGTGGTGTTATTCCAAAAGATTGGCAGTCTCCAAACCACAGTTCTACCGATCATGGGCCAAATCATAATGAGTGTCTTAATCGACCAATTCGGCTTATTCAAATCCCCCAACGCCCCCTTGACCCTCGCCAAAATTCTCGGCCTGTTGCTAATTATCGGCGGCGTCATCCTCTCGCTGGGACTCTTTGAACCACGCGATCCCCTGCTGAAGACCAACGGCCGTCAGCCTAAACAGGGATCACGGTTGTTCTATCAGGTCTTTGCGGTCATCGCCGGTATGCTGATGGCGATGCAAACGGCGATCAATGGCTTCCTAGGCGCCACCCTCCACTCACCCATCCACGCGGCCTTTATCTCGTTTACACTGGGCGTGCTGTGCTTGGTCCTGGTTAACCTCATTACCCGTGCTCGCCTGGCTAACTTTTCAGTAGCCTTTAAACAAGGTCCTCGTTATTGGTGGGTCTGGATTGTTGGCATCATTGGGGCCCTGTATGTTTTGTGCAGCTCCTGGCTGGTCCCCCTCATCGGGACGGGTCAGGTCGTCGTCCTCGCCCTGTTTGGCCAGTTGGTTTTTAGTGCCCTAGTGGAACATTTCGGCCTGTTTGGCTCACAAACGACCCCCATTAGTCGGTCAAAGATTGTTGGTTTAATCATCATGTTCGTTGGTGTTTTAGTCGTTAAATTTATAACATTTTAGGAGGAAAACTCACATGAAAAACGTGTTAATTTTAGGCGCATCCGGTTCAATTGCCACGCTGGTTACCCGTCAACTACTCGATGACTCTCGGGTTCATCTCACCCTGCTCGTTCGGCATCCCGACCATCTGGCCGACGACATTCGAAACGATAGCCGCGTCACCATCGTTGTGGCGGACGTCGTCAAGGACACCGCCACCCTGCTTGAGTCCGTCCGGGGCCAAGACCTCGTTTATGCCAATCTTTATGGCGCCAATCTCAAGCAACAAGGTCAGGCCGTCGTTGCTGCCATGACGACGGCCAAAGTTTCCCGAATTCTCTGGATTTCGGCTAATGGCATTTATAACGAAATTCCTGGAAAGTACGGCCAGTGGAACGCCCAAATGCTGGGCAGCACCTTGGACGCCTATGCCGCTGGGGCCAAGGCCATCGAATCCAGCAACCTGAAGTACACCATTGTCCGGCCGGCCTGGTTCTCCGACAAAGATGTCATCAGCTACGAGCTGACCCAAAAAGGCCAGGCGTTCAAAGGCACCGAGGTTTCACGTCAGAGCGTTGCCGCCTACCTAACATCCCTAATTCTCGATCCCAGCCAGGCCATCCGGCAATCGGTTGGGATTAACGAACCGGATACGGATGGCGCCAAACCTAGTTTCTACTAAAAAAGAAGGCTTACTTTTGAAAATTATGATTATTGGCGCTTATGGCCGTTTGGGCCAACGCGTCATGCATGTCGCGCTCAAGCGTGGCCACCAGATTATCGGCATCGCACACCACCAACATGCTAATCTGGCATCACCGGCTGTTATCATCAAAGACATGCTGGACCTAACGGCCGCCGACCTGACCAGTGTGGATGCCGTGGTCGATGCCGTTGGTGCGTGGACCCCGGCAACCGAGCGAATCCACTACGAAGGACTAGCGCACGTGGTTTCCTTACTCCGAGGAACAGCGATTCATTACCTCAAGGTCGGGGCCACGAGCACCCTTTTCATTGACGCTGACCATACCCATACGCTCCAAGAGCTGCCCCGTTATTATCCGGACTATATGCAGGATCTCTGCAACGCCCACGCCGAGGGCCTAGCCACGCTTCAAAGCTACCAGGATGTCAATTGGACCTACGTGACACCAACGTATAACTTTGACCCGGCCGGTAACAGTACCGGGACCTACCAGGTCGCCGGCGAAGAGTTCCATCCGGCCCACTCTCAGAATCCCGATGAGGGCCACAACGATTACATCACCTACGCCGACTATGCCAAAGGGATTCTCGATATCATCGAGGGTAACCTGTACCCTCGGCAACAGATAACCTTGTTCACAGGCGACAATCCCCACCCGACCCAACGTTATTGAGGTGACGACCTGCTTAAATAAATAAAGCAGGGCCCCGTAAATTCAAATTGAATTTACGGGGCCCTGTTTTAATGCTCTGCCGTATCCGGCACATATTTCAAAATATCGCCCGGTTGGCAATCCAACACCCGACAGATTTTTTCCAAGGTACTGAAGCGAATGGCCTTGGCCTTGCCCGTCTTCAGAATTGACAGGTTGGCCGGCGTAATGTCAATGGCCGCCGCCAACTCCTGGCTGCTGATATTGCGCTCCGCCATCACAACATTCAACGTTAGTTTAACCACCGAATCACTCCTTATACCGTCAAATCATTCTCAGTCTTAATGGCCATGGCGCGACTATACATCACGTAGATCACTTCCAGGACCACCACACCGACCAGGCTGTCGGCAACATCGGACCAGGTCTGGGCTAGGACACCGTTGTTGTAGCCGTCAAGCCAGGTGCTCGTGATCTGATTACCCCCAGCAATCAAGCTATTGCTAAGCACCATGTAGCATTCGGCATAAACCAACTTCCGCACCAGCTCAACGTTAGCCATGGAGAAGTAATCTGCTGCGGCCAAGTTCTTTAATAGTTTCCGTAAGGTGAGACAGAACCAAATCGCGGCGCCCATCATGATGGCCCCGCCGATCGCCATCAGTAACACATACGGCCAGTTAGGAAAGCTGGCAATCGTGCTGGCCGTGGGCCGATGACTCCCCGAATACCGTAAGAAACTCTCATTGGCCCACACGCTCCTGGCAACGTTCCCCTTGACGCCCCAATAGAGATACCCAATTGGCCATAAGAAACCTACGCTAGCAGCAACAATAATAAAGTTTGCTAAGATAACCACAACGTTAATGCCAACCTTCAACCATTTTGACATGTTATCCATCCCCGTCCTTTGTTCACTGTCGATAATAGCATATCGATAAACAATAATCAATGATTGAAATTCAATAATTAGACAAAAGTGATCACCGTCGATAGAATGACGGTGATCACTTTTGTCCGCAAGACGGCTAACGTTTAATCTGAAACTAATTCCGGTCATACGCCCAAACGGTAAGCGGGGCAAAAACGGCCACAACGACCAGGTCAAAGACGACCACCAGCAAGGCCTCGTGAGTCCAGCCACCCGTCGCCAAGATTTGCCGAATGGCGGTAATCACATAGGTCACGGGATTCAAGTTGGCGATGAACCGCAAGGGCTTGGTCAACGAGTGCAGGGGCACAAAGGCATTCGACATGAAGGACAAGACCAGCATGGTCATCAGTGAGACGCTTTGAACGGCGGCCGCACTCTTGGCCAACAGTCCCAGCAGGGCGAAGATCCAGGACAAGGCCCAGCCGGTAAAGATGGCCAGCAAACCAATCACCACGATCCATCCAAAGCCCACGGCCGGCCGCCAGCCCATGAGATACCCCGTGGTTAACGAGGTCACGGTGGCAATCAACAGCCGTAAACTATCGGCGAACAGTTGCCCCGCCAGCGGTGCAATATGGGCCATCGGCAACGACTTGAAGCGATCGAAGACGCCGGAGTCGAGGTCCTCTCTGATTTGAGCGCCCGACCCAGTCCCCGCCGACAGCATCGTTTGAATCAAGATTCCGGGAACGATGGTGGGCAGGTAGGCCTTCACGCCACCGGCAATCGCCCCACCAAATAGGTAGCCAAACATCAGCATGAACAGCACCGGTTGGATCACCACATCCATAAAGTTATCCGGGTTGTGAACGGTTTTTAATAGATTACGATAGGCCATCGTGGCGGTGTTCATCACCACATTACCCTTGTGCATTTGAACTTCCATCGAGCATCCCTCTTTCTTAATTCTTGCCAACGGTAAGATTCATGAAGACATCGTCCAACGATGGTTCTTGAATCGACAGATGATTAATCATGATTTTCGCTTGGTCCAAGGCCGCCAGGATTGGCGTCAGCTCGGCAACCTTACTGAGACTCACGCTCAGTTGTTGCCCGGTTTGCCGGACGGCTCCCGTGACCTGGGTAGCCAGGAGCTTCGCGGCCGCCGCGACCTGTGTCGCTTGGGTTACGGTGAAGCTGAGCTTGGAGCCACCTGCCTCGCGTTTGAGTTCGGCCGGCGTTCCCATTCTCACTAACTTACCATGATCGATGATCGCCAGGTTGTCGGCCAGTTGGTCGGCCTCCTCCAGGTATTGGGTGGTCAGCACAATCGTCGACCCCTGCTTCACCAGTTCACGAATCGTCGTCCACATCTGGGTCCGCGTCCGGGGGTCCAATCCGGTGGTGGGTTCATCTAAGAAGATTAACGTTGGTCGGGTAATCAGGCTTACCGCCAGGTCCAACCGCCGACGCATCCCACCGGAAAAATTTTTCAAGGCCTTGTCTGCAGAGTCTTCCAATGAAAATTCCTTGAGGAGTTCCGTGGTCCGTTCCTTGGCATCCGACCGCGATAGGCCGTTCAGCCGGGCGAAGATCATCAGGTTTTCTCGGGCCGAGATATCTTCATCGACGGAGGCGTATTGACCGGTCAGACCAAACATTGACCGGGCCAGTCGCCCTTCCTTCACCGTATCGTGGCCAAAAATCTTAACCTGCCCGGCGTCCGCCTTCAACAGGGTGGTAATCATCCGTAGCGTCGTGGTCTTCCCGGCCCCATTGGGTCCGAGTAACCCGAAGACTTCCCCGGGCCGGACGTTAAATGAGATGTCATCAACCACGGTCTTATCGCCAAATTTTTTTGTCAGATGACTGACTTCAATTGCATTCATATTCGTCATATTGGTTCCCTCTTCGTGTTCGCATTTTAATCAGGTCCCCCTGACTAAAATTATAATAAGGCCCCCTGATCAAATTGTCAATGATTTTATTCGCCGGGTCAATCCCACGGTTAACGATTGGCGAGTATAATGTAAATATGATTAGTCCTGGGACGATTTAACCCAGGATTACAGGAGGTTAGTCACATGCCAAATTTAGATAAACAGAAGAACGCAGCCGGTAAGCTGATTGAATTCGACATGGTCAGCCACACTGCCGACGAGCTCGCCCACCGCCACTCGGCCAAGGACGATCATCCGCTCCGCTTCCAAGGACAGGGGAAGATCCTATTGGCCCTCGCGCAAAGCGATGGCCTCTCACAGAAGGAGCTGGCGACCCGCCTGAACCTGGCCGTCCAGTCGACCGCCGAGTTTGTTAATAAACTGGTCAAAAAAGACTTGGTGACCAAGGAAAAGTCCTCGGCCGATCGGCGAAAGACCATCATTCGCCTGACTGACCTGGGCCGCGAGACTGCCGCGGCGGAAACGGCCAAGGTCCCTGCCTACCTCGAGGAGCTCACCGATACCGAGCTCGACCAACTCACCGCAATTCTGACGAAGATTAATCATCACCTTTATTCAGACATCGATCAGGCCAGCCCAACCTACGCCAATAAATTTCAGGAAACCGTGGCGGACCACCTGCGTGATTGGTTCATGTAGCTTTCAAATAGACGATAAAAGTACGGACAGCTCCTTCATGGGGCTGTCCGTATTTGCTTACACCAGTATTAGTCGTTCAGGTTGTTCATTTAGAAACCACCTTTAGGCATTCGTTTTATGTATCATAAATAATTTATTATAAGCATTTTACATGGTAATACGGCGGGTGTAATCTAGACAACAACCTAAACAAACAAGAGGGAGTCTTAAATTATGGAAAATATCACCTTTAACAACGGCGTCACCATGCCAATCCTGGGATACGGGACCTTTCAAACCCCACCCGAGGAAACCGAAAAGAATGTTGCCCAGGCCATCAAGATCGGCTACCGGAGTATCGATACGGCCCAGGTCTATGGGACCGAGACCGGTGTCGGCGCCGCCATCGCCAAGAGTGGCCTACCTCGTGACCAGTTCTTCGTCACCACCAAGACCCAAACCGATGGCTATGCCGCGACCGCGCAAGGCCTGGACGAGTCGCTAAAGCGGTTCGGCAGCGAATACTTCGACCTCGTCATCATTCACTGGCCAACCACCAATAGCCTCGAAACCTACCGTGCCTTGGAGGATGCCTACCAGGCGGGCAAGGTTCGCGCGATTGGCCTCAGTAACTTCAATGCTACCCAGGTCGACCAGGTCCTGGCGCATGCCCACATTAAGCCCGTCATCGACCAGATTGAGACCCACCTCTTCTGGCAACAGGCTAAGATGCATCCCTATCTGCTCGACCACGATATCATCCATGAATCCTGGGCGCCACTCGGTGAAAACTTTGGCCGCGAAATGATGACCCTGCCGGCCGTCGCCGCCCTGGCCGAAAAGTACCAGGTCACTCCCGCACAAGTCCTGCTGCGCTGGTTGACCCAACAGGGAATCGTCACCATCCCTAAATCAACGAACATTGACCACGTGGCCTCTAACTTTGCGGCCACCGAGTTCAATTTAACTTCTGCCGAAATCGACAGTCTCCGGCAATTCGACCGACACCATTCCATCAAGGACTGGCCTAAGTCCATGGCCGAAGACCAGTATTAACGAGCCTGGTTCGGCCAATTATCCGTGGTATTATGACTCTAGAAAAAATGGTGTTGACGGCCACCTCGTCAACACCATTTTTATACCCTATCAGGGGGTAACGTTAACGCCCCCTGTCCTATTCCCCAAAAATAATGGCGAGCAGAATCATCCCCATGCCACCCAGTACAAAGACGAACAAGCCGTAGGCGACAAGCAGACACCCGATGATACCGACGCGATGTTGGGCCAGCTTGATCGAAATATAATCGCCCCATGCCAGTAACGACGCGCCATACAAGCCAAACCCCCAATCATGCAATTTAGTCAGGCTCAAAAAGACCATTCCCGCCGTAAATAACACGAGGCCTGTGATGGGCATCACTCGATTAACCGCAGTCGGCGTGTACGTTCGACTGTATCGTTCCGAAAGTTTTCGATACCATTCCATACGCTCACCCTATTTTATGGGTAATCCCGGGTCCCTGACCGTGGGATACGGCTTACCCAATCCCTTTGACCTCATTGTAGCCACTCGGCCGGACAGGCCAAGATTATCGCGGTAAACTTCAGGGTTAGTCTCACTGAACTAATTATTCTAGGTTTATTTTTCCTGTTGGGATTAATCAAAGGTATCGCGAACTTCCCTAATACACGCCACGACTTTCTAACCGGTAGTCTCGCAAAAAATAAGCCTGATATCTGAGGGACAAACCGGATTTCTCCCTTAGACCAACAAAAATAGGCCACTGATTTTTATCAGCAGCCCACCACTTGTGACACGCTATTCTTCTAGCTCAAGAATCTGGTAATCGTAGCCCAAGTTCTTAACGAACTGCAGGACATCATCACTGCCGACAAAAATTGTGCTGGTATTGATGTTGGGATGAAAACTCATGCGAGGCTCACTCAAGATCGCCTTATCAAAATAAACCTTCACGTCGTGGTCTTGATTGTTCAGCAAGCCAAAGATAGAAACGATGCCCGGTTCCAAGCCAAGCTTCTCAAAAAGTAAGTCATCATGTCCCATCTTGGGCCGCTTAGCACCCGTAAGCTCTTCAAATTCATGAAAATCTAGTCGTTTACCATCATCCATGACTAGTAAGTAACACGCCGTCTTTTTCTTATTAGTCAGAAACATGGTCTTGGTGTGGACACCCTCAATTCCCTCAATGAAGTGATCGGCCTCCTCGGTGGTATGGGCGACCGGGTGATGAACGATCTGATACGCAATCGACATCTTGTTTAGTGCTTCCTCAACTTGCTTGGCTGGATCCATAATTATCATCCCTTCAAATTCAATACGCCATGACTTAATTGGCTACTCATAGCCTATCCAAATGTCTCAAGAATATTCTTGGCGATCTCGGAGGCATGGCTTTCAAGCGCAAAGTGCCCACTATCGACTGACTTAATCACCACATGCGGATCGTCCTTGGCGAAGGCCTTCGCCCCAGGGAAAATAAACGAGGGATCATTTTTTCCCCAAATCGCCAATAATTTAGGCTGATTTTCCCGGAGGTACTTCTGGAAGATTGGGTATCGATTAATATTGTTCTGATAATCAAAAATCAAATCCAATTGGTTATCGGCGTAGTTGGGATTCTGAGTATAGGCGATGTCTAACGTGTAGCCATCGGGACCAACACTGTTGGCTGGCGTGCCCGTCAAATACTGACTCTTGATGGTTTCTGGTGCAAACGCCTGTCGATAACTGGCCCGCTTTTCGGGTGTGGGCTTATTCCAGAAGTCTTGCCGAGTGGCCCACTTTTGCCCTAATCCCTCGCGATAAACATTGCCGTTTTGGCTAACAATACCGCGAATCCACTCCGGATGAGCCGCAGCAATCTGAAACCCAATCGGTGCGCCGTAATCAAACACATACATGTAGAACGGGTTCAGGTCTAAAGCTTCAATAAAGTCCGTCATAATCTCAGAAAGATGCTCAAACGTGTAAGTAAAATCTTCATGATTGGGCATACTGGACTGCCCGAACCCCGGGTAATCCGGTGCGATCAAGTGAAAATCATTCTCTAAAAGTGGCATCAAGTCTCTAAACATGTGACTAGCAGAAGGAAAGCCATGCAGGAGCAGCATGGTCGGCTTTTCCGGGTCACCAGCCTCTCGATAGAAGATGTTCAATTTATCTAATTGTAACGTGTGAAAACTGGTCATCATCACAACCCCCTTAGTTTTTCATCATTGGTCGTCAGCAAGCTCGTCATCGCGGGCTTGTCGGTGCCTAGTTTATCCGTGGTAAAGCTTCCCCACGCCTCAAGGCACTGATTCGCCGTCTTTAGAAATGGCGCGCTTGCCGGTAATAAATCGATGGTTGCCGACTTACCCTCGAGGTACATGCTGATGTAACCCATCTTCGCCAGCTTCTGAGCCATCCGATAGAGTGACGAGCGTTCATACCCCAGGGTCTCGGCGAGCTGGCTGACGGTCTGGGGATGTTGATCCTCCATGGCCATCATTAAATATGAATAGGCGGGCCGCATACCAGTCGGTTCAAAAAATTTATTAGCCACCACTTCAGCCGTACGCATGTAACGTGCCGCAGTAAAGTAGGCACAGGTTTCATAAAAATGATGACTCAAGTCGATCGTCCCCTTTATCGTGTACATACACTATATAATTAAAATTGGTTGAAGTCAAATTTATTTTTACTGTTTTGGGCTCCCAAATCGTACCCAATCATAGACACTAAGAGAGTGGAAATGTTGTGGGCCTGACAATGCCATCTAGGTCTTTTAGATAAACAAAAACCCTTTCGATACGATTTCTTTGGCTGGTAGCCACTGAGTCGTATCAAAAGGGTTTTATTGATTAAACTTTGTTAACCTTGATGCCCGTTCAAGTAATTGACTACGTCGCGTCCCAGCCGGTTCATCCCCCGGTACTGTTGGGCCTGATTTCCCTGCTGAGCCATCACCACGATGGTGTAGACGCCGTGCTTTGTCCGAAACAGACTGGCATCGTTTTGGACACCCTTGGCCGGATACTCGCCGGTCTTGTTGAAGACCGTGGCGTGCTTCACGAGCTTCGGCAGCTTGGAATGGTTGCGACAGTGCCGCAGCAATGTCAGCATGCGATTATCATACGTCTTGCCCAACAATTGATGACGGTAGGTCTTACCGAGAAATTGGGTCAGATCGGCCACCGACGTATAGTTGTCGTGTCCCTTGGCCAGCGCTCGCGGGTCTAACATGTAGCGCCGTAGATGTGAATGCGTAAAGCCATAGTGTTTCATCGTTTGATTGACCCGTTTGAAGCCACCCAACTTGTGAATCAATCGGTTAGTCGCCGCGTTATCTGAATTGTGGATCATCCGCTTAAGGTCGGTCTTGGTGGCCGCCGTCAGCTTCAGCTTATGTTGCTGAGCGCGCTTAAAAATTGTGAGCATCACGAACACCTTGATGGTGCTGGCCGAACGTTGGCCCCGGACCCGCTGATTACCCGTGGTCACCGCCAATGGCCGCTGACCCAACCGGGTCACCTTGACCGACCACCGACCATGAGCGGCCTTCATATCACGTTTGGCAATTTTTTGAATGGCTGCTGGTTGAGCGGCCGTCGCCTTGGCCTGAACCACCGTTGCCGGCCACAACAAAACAGCTAGCAACATGACTAGTAACCCTAATCTTAATCGTCTCATGAATTTACTCCTAACGAGAATACCGGGACCCGTCATCGTTTGGCACCACGGATTCAATTGGGTACCCGCGCCACCAACCAAGCCTTCAATATTCTCAGCCAACTTTCTGCAGTAATTGTGTCCAATTAGCTATGTATGATGGCTTAAGTATAGGTGAATAATTAATGAACGAGTGTTTAAATAATTATGTGTAAATAGAAAAATAAGCAATTGAAAAGGGAAAGCCTCTCCCTTATGATAGTTAGCA
>NZ_RHOA01000007.1 GCF_003946545.1 Levilactobacillus tangyuanensis | reverse complement strand
ATTGGCGAACACCGATTGAGATCTTTTTGCGTGATCTGCGTTACTAAATTTGTTCAAGTTATTTCTTGCAATCTGCCAAGCACAAAACATATTCAGTGCCTTGAGCAGGTTACCAGGGAACGACACCATCAATATCCGAAAACGTGCCAGAGTCAGTTAACGCATCCGCAGTGGCCAATTCTACAGTCCGCGCCACACCCACTTGCACGGTTCGATTACCGCCACCACCGCCAAAGCTGGTGTCGACCCAACCAGGATTGACGGCGTTTACCGTGACAGTCGTTCCCTCAAGTTCGGCAGCGAGTTTGATCGTGAACATGTTGACCGCTGACTTAGAAGCCTGATAGCCAGACGCTTGTAGCTTGTGAATGCTGGTATTGGGATCGCTGGCCAGATTCAATGACCCCACTGCACTGGAGATATTGATAATCCGGCCAGCCGGTGCTGCCTTCAAAAGTGGTAAGAAGACTTGCGTGACGTCGATCAAGCCGAAATAATTCACATTAAAATCTTGTCGAATTGCGTCTAACGCCAGTTCTGACGGCTTAGTCTCATGATCAACGGCAATCCCAGCATTATTGATTAGAATATCTAAATTAGTGATACTCTTTTTCGCCGCAACAATCGACTCATGGTCGGTCACGTCTAACTGTACCGCCTGAGCCTGAACGCCAGCAGCCTCGAGCTGAGCAACAGCGGCCTGGCCTCGGGCTAAATTCCTAGAACCAACATAGATATACTGGCCTTTCAGCCCAAGTTCCAGGGCCAATTCGTAACCCATCCCGCGATCGGCACCGGTGATTAATGTCTTGATAGTCATATCCATAGCTCCCTTTTCTGTTATGATGGATTTACTATAACAGCCTAACGTAACGGGAGGTCAAGCCAAAATGGAAAATAATCAAGTGATGCGGATTGGTGAGTTTGCGAAAGCCGCTAATGTCACGATTCGAACAGTCAGGTATTACTTGGAGTGTAACTTATTACCACCAGAAAAGCGTAACAAAAATAATCAACGGGTCTTTAACGATGAAGACCTACACTGGATAACTAATTTGCATTATTTGCGAGAAGCTGGCATGTCGATTGCTGAATTGCAACACTACACCACCTTAGTACGCGAAGGCGATAGCAGCCTACCCCAACGAATTGAATTGATGCAAGAACAGCGTAAACAAGTCATCGCTGCGATTGCTGATAAACAGGAACAGCTGAAAGTGATCGACCATAAACTGGAGCGGTATTTAGCTGGGGATAGTGCGGTGATGTGAGCGATATAAACAAACAGGCCTCGACGACGTCGAGGCCTGTTTGTTGCCGCGTATTATTTATGATACGGACTCCCGTAACCACTAGCGATTAATTCCAAGAAAAACCTCGTCACTTATGATACGGCGAACAGTATCAAACTAATCTATGATTATACCAATCGATTTATTAACGTGGAGAACAATTTATAATCCACTCGTCGACTCTTAATCATAATACTGTTGCAGCAGTTCCGGTACCTCCCTAGCAATTCGGGAGATTGTTGTAACAAACTCTTCGCGGGCTTTTCGTAAATCATTTCGTAGCCACTCTCTGCAAAATTCCCGCCATCATATTCGTCATTGCAACAATCATGTACTCTGTTTGCTCATCTAAGTCTGTCGTCTGAAAAAGTAATGGCTTCATACTATCAATGTATTTTGCCATGAACTGGGGATCACCACGCTCCCCATCAAGTAGCTTGAAGGCTTGACGATGATCATAAATGTACTGGATAACAATATTTTTTACGGCATATCATCAAGGTTCATAGCAATCTAGCTCGAGGTAAAAGTGAACTAAGAATAGATTAGTTGTTGATTTGTCCGATTAATTTCATCATGCCATTGCACTAATACGTTGATATACCAATGTTATACGGTACATGCAAGAATACAAAAGAATGCACATATTATTGGACACGTTCGGATTAAGCTAATTCTCAAAGAAGATAAGCTTTTATTAGGGCGTGGCAAGCTTTGGCAGGTAGCTTTCTGCACCCTAGATAGAAAAGGGTTCACCACTGATATCCGAAAAAAATGTCATGTTTTGTCAAGTAGTTCTGCTTATAAACTAAAAAATAATTAAATGTATTTATTGACATTACATCTAATGAGAAGTATAGTATCACATGTAATAACAATAAATACATGAAAGTGAGGTGGACTTATGCGCTTAAATACTCGACTTAGTGATGCAATCCACACTTTATCATTGCTGTATGTTAGAAATAACGAAAATTTAAGTAGTAAACAAATCGCTCAAAGCGTAAACACCAATCCTGTTTTGATTCGTCAACTAGTTGGAGA
This sequence comes from Levilactobacillus tangyuanensis, assembly GCF_003946545.1. Taxonomy (GTDB): domain Bacteria; phylum Bacillota; class Bacilli; order Lactobacillales; family Lactobacillaceae; genus Levilactobacillus; species Levilactobacillus tangyuanensis. The sequence goes on along the minus strand of NZ_RHOA01000007.1, from coordinate 100,447 downwards.
TTTAAAAAGGGCTGGGCTAGTAAATTCACAGCGCGGTGTATCAAAAATCACTTTGTCAAAAGATCCGCATGATATCTCACTACTAGACATTTATCTTGCTGTTGATGATCATCAAATATTGAATGTTGATACCAATACCAATCTAAATTGCATTGTTGGCGGCAATATTCAGAGCATCTTAGGTGATTACTATCAAAATCTTACTGATGGTGTCAAACAGCAACTTAATGAAACAACTCTTGCAGATATGATTGACCAAATTCTTAACCAAGCAGAATCCCAGAAAGGACGTATTATGAATAAAATTAAATTAGCACTCGCTGAACTAGAAAAAGACAACACTAAAGTCGAAGTAATCCGCACTTTGAATGATAATAACTGGTTAGCTCTCCATACTTCAACAACTGTAGAAAATAACAAGACTGTTACCTTTGATGCTTTTGAATTTGAGGGTGATACCATCAAGCAACATTTACACACAGAAACGCCTTATTTAGAAACACTCACTCCATCAGGTCACACTCAACTAGACGGCCCAACACATGTTGACGCCAATTTTAATGCTAACGAAACCGGAAAACTAGTTGAAGAAACTATTAACGCAACATTGATGGGCGGCCCTCATTTAGAACATGCTACTGACTATATGAATACCGATTACATTCAGCATCATGTTGGTGTGCCTGATGGATTAAACACTGTCATGAAAGGTGTTCAGATGTTAAAAGCAGCGGGCAAAGAATCTATCTATACTAAGATCAACCACGTTATTGCTGATGGCAACTTCGCTTTAGCTATTTCTGATGGTCATGCTGAGGGTATTGAAAAAACTTACTACGACTTATTCCGAGTAGAAAACAATCGTATCGCTGAACATTGGGATATTGTTAACCCACGCTAATAACAGCCAATCGTTTTTAGGCAAACTAACTTCTGTCAGCATTCACTATCGAATACTAGATCATCCACCTGTATGGCTCATGACTGCAGCAGATAAAATATCAATGAACTGTATTCCAATTAAAAATTTGCTCCTGGTTGATGGAGAAGCTGCCATTACTATTTAATGTTGATTGAGCCAATTGCTTAGGCTTTAAGCAATTGGCTCAATTATTTTGTCTTAGTTGAAGTAGTTTGAAATTTGCAACTGATACTTAATTAAAATTAAATGCAGACCAGAAGGGGATGTCCCCTGCATCACTTGAGACTGACTACTTAGAGAGATTATTAACTCCAAATTCACCCACAATAACTGATGTAGTAGACGAAGCCATCAATAATACCAAAGAATTTGTCGGCAATGTGCAATCTCAAAAGTCACAAAATATATCCAAAACAGCTCAAGAGTTTTTGAAAGATACACTTAACGATATCAACGTTGATGGACATCACAATGAAACTACACCTCAGTTTGGTCTGCAATGCAAGAAGCGAATCGATTCCGATATCGTTAAAAACCCCACCACGTACTGGCGAGACGAAGAGAAAAAGATTCGCCATGTTAACGGAGCTACAGGTGGAAGACTCTATGTCATTAACAACACTGCTATAATTCCTGGAAATTTTTATATTAAATAGAAAATAGAAAATATCGAAATAACCGCGTCATTTATGATATGGAGACCCTTCATTAATCATAAACGCCCGATAAACCTGCTCCGTTAACACCAACCGCATCAATTGATGGGGCAGCGTGAACCGGCCAAAGGAAATCTGCGTGTTGGCTCGCTTCAGAACGGCCGGTGTGAGTCCCAGGGACCCGCCAATGACGAACGTGATGTCTGAATGGCCATACGTGGTCAAATCCTTCAGCTCCTTGGCAAACTCCTCAGAGGAGCGCTCCTTGCCTAGAATAGCCAGGGCAAAAACATACTCCCGATCCTTAATCTTGCTGAGGATGCGGTCACCCTCGGCCGCCATAACCTGATCCATCTCCGCCTGGGATAAATTCTCAGGCGCTTTTTCATCTGGTACCTCAACGATTGAAAACTTACAGAAACGGGACAACCGCTTCGCATATTCCGCAATCCCCTGTTTGAAGTACTTTTCCTTTAATTTACCCACCACGACAAACTTAATGTTCATAATTCTCCTCCTATTCACAGGTTATCCACAAAGTTATCCACAGGCACCTGATTCACTTTCCTAGATATTGGGGTCAGTCATCCACAGACCCACCACATGTATTTTTACAAAAATGTCAATGTTTTTTTAGTTATCCACCGCTGTCCACCAAAACAAGTGTTTGTCGTTCCCGCTTACAATCCGCGTCGCAACTGGGTTTTGAGCACCATATTTTCATGAACAGCTTTTCTATCCACAGTTATCCACCGTGCCTGTGGATAACTTTTCCACCGGGTTCAGGGCCGTCATTCCGGACTTTTGTCAAAATCACCGGTCTTGCACCAGAGTTATCCTCAAAGTTATCCACAGGTCGTCACAAAAATAATTTTGCCGATGAATGACGATGGCCGTTCACGGAACTTCGTTCGGTGATTTGGCGAACGGGGACGTTTTCATGGCCCTTCGTGAACCGTTAAACTTCGGATTTTCACTCATAGTTTAGCATATCAAAAAAGACCGCCATATCAAATGGCGATCTTTCTTTCAAATTCTTTCAAAATTTTTGACTTAGCTTTCGGAGTTAGCGTTTGTCGTGGTCTTCAACTGTGAAGACGTCTCGGTCAATTTCACCTTCGTCGTCTGCTTCTTACCATTGTGATAGTAAGTCATAGAAACCGTATCGTTAATCTTGTACTTGTACAACAGGTCTCGTAGCGTTGACTGGTTGCTGATCTTTTGACCACCCAATTCGGTAATCACGTCGTACTTCGCCAATCCCGCCTTCTTAGCAGGTGAACCGGTCGAGGCACTCATCACCACAACCCCGCTATCCACGCTAGATGGCAGCTTCAAGACGGATTTCTGTTGCGAGCTGGAAACGTTGGCCAGGTCAACGTAGGTAATCCCTAACGCCGGCCGGACAACCTTACCCTTCTTAACCAGTTGATTGATGATGTTGACCACTTCATTGGAAGGAATGGCAAAGCCCATCCCCTCGACGCTGGTCCCCTCGGTGTCGCTGGCAATCTTAGAAGACGTAATCCCAACGACTTGGCCGCCGACATTAATCAGCGCCCCACCGGAGTTCCCAGGGTTGATCGCGGCGTCGGTTTGGATAACCGTGGCGTTCCCGGTCTGCGTCCCGGCAGAGTTCGTGGTTTCAATCGTCCGCTTCTTAGCGGAGATGATCCCTTGCGTCAGTGACGTTGCGTATTGACTGCCTAATGGCGATCCGATGGCCAAGGCGGTCTCGCCGACCTTCACCTTATCGGAATTCCCGAAGGAAGCCACCGTCTTCAGGTCGCTCCCATTAACCTTCAACACGGCCAGGTCGGTCACGGAATCCTTCCCGACGACCTTGGCCTGGAGTTGCTTACCACTACTGGTAACCACCCGCAGCGCAGAGGAACCAGACACCACGTGATTGTTCGTCACGATGTAGGCGGTACTGCCGCTCTTCTTGTAAACGACCCCAGAACCCTCGGAGGCCTCCTCCAGCTGTGATTTAGAACTGGATGACGACGATGAGGAACTCTCGCCGAAGAGTTGTCCCAGCGTACTATTGTTGCTGTTTTCCTTTTGGAGGTTAATCACTGAAACCATCGCACCCTTAACCTGATTAAAGGCTTTGGTCGACTGGCTATTCACGTTAACCGTCACGTTCGAGGTCGAGGCATTGCCGCTCTTATTACTACCACTAGGAACCGCCGTATCATTAATACCACTATTATTAATATAAGAGATACCACCGTAGGCAACCCCACCACCGAGCAGTCCGGCAACAACCGCCGTAATGGCCACCTTCGTCAGTGTAAGCTTACCCCGTTTCCGACCTTGTGGTGCCGGAGTTGGCGTTTCTTCGTTATTATTATCATTAAATTGATCGTTGTTATTATTATTATTGTCCATCATATTGCGCTAAAGCGCTAACCCTCCTCATTCATGGCTGGGAACAGACAAACTGCCAACCATTCTGATTAATTACCCCAATCATACCGATGGAGTGTGAATTTTGTTTGATAAATTCGTGCAAAACACCTAAAATTTACCGTTTCTTATAAAGCCACGAGGGGTGTTGCTTCTTCCGGGTTCGTATCGATCAACTGGAAATCATGACCGACGCCAAAGTCCCGGTTTTCCATCATTGAGGCCACAGTCAGGTGACAGAGCGACTGCATGTTGTTGTGCAGGCTCCGGTGCCCAAGGTAAATCTTCTTGGTTCGGTTACCCAAGACGTCCATCAGGGCATCGGCCCCTTCTTCATTGGACAAATGGCCCTTGTCACCCAGGATCCGTTGCTTCAAAGGCCAAGAATACTCGCCCATCCGCAGCATTTCCACGTCATGGTTACATTCTAAGAGGTAAGCGTCCGCGTTCGCTATGACGCCCTCAATGTGTTCTGAGACGTACCCGGTATCGGTAAGGATAACGAAGGTCTTCCCGTGGTAATGAACGGCATAGAACTGGGGTTCCGCCGCGTCATGCGACACGGAGAAGCTCTCAACGTCAATATCCCCAAAGGTTTGAACCGTGTCGGGGGCAAATAGGTGCTTCTGCGCCAAGTCAACCTTGCCAATCTTTGAGTCCATGGCATCCCAGGTCCCTTGATTGGCAAACACATTCAACTGTTCGTAGCGTCGGGCCAAAATCCCGACGGCCTGGCGATGGTCGGAATGTTCATGCGTGACCAAGAGGGCGTTGACGTCCTCCATACTGCGGTTAATATTTCCCATCAATTTTTCAATCTTTTTGCCACTCAAACCGGCATCAATCATGATCTTCTCGTTTGGGCTTTCAATGTAGCATACGTTACCCGTACTACCGCTAGATAACACGCTAATCCGCAAGTCATCTGCTGTTTCTGTCCGCAAATCCATCTGACCTCTCCTTAAATTCAATACCGTAATAATACCGCATTTTACGGCCATTGTAACGAATATTAACATCCAAATAAAAAGGACGGTTCTACCCGTCCTCGTCATCATTTATTATTCCGTCGCCGTTTCGGTCCCACTGACCGACTTCACACTGCTGTCTGACGTGAGGATCGCCCCGGTGAAGGCGTTGACGTGCTTCAACTGTAGGGCACCGGCATTACTGCCGCTATTAGACTTCACGGCAATGACCCAGGTTGGAATGTACACGCTGCTATTCTTCAAGGTGAAGTAGCGGGTGTAGGCCAACTTGGTCCACATCACCTTTGTGTTATTCGGGATCTGGTTGTACTGATACAGCCAGATGAGGGCCTTACGCTCCGAAATGGTCTCCGTCTTTTCCCGCAAGGTTGAGACATTGTTCAAGAACCCTTGCTTGTAGCCGGTTACCGAGCCATCGTTGGTCAGGCTGAAGCGAATCTCACCGTGACGCGAGTAAATCTGGCCATCCGCCACGCGTTGGGTATAAACCACCGTATTTTGGCTAGACAGCTGGCGATTGTAGAGGTACTGACTCCCATTAAGAATCAGCGACCCGTTGTTAACCACCGTGTCCAGCGTCTTGTCGGGATGCTTAACATCCACGTTGCTAATCGCGGTCTTGAAGGTCGCCGAGATGGTCCCATCGGATTCGTAACGAACCGTTTGGTCACTCAGAGACGTCAAGCTGGTCTTTAAGCTGCTGTCATCACTGGTCGAAATGTAGTAACCATTGCCGCTAGCCTTCGAGGGTGACTTGAAGCTAATGTCATCGGCCTTCATTTCCTTGATAATAGTCGTATCGCTATCAGAGGAACGGCTGGAGGTCGTATCGGTCTGGCCCGTTGTGTCGCGCTGAAAGGCAACGAACAGGAAAATATCAATGACAATGAACGCAACTAAAAATAACCATTCAATGCGGCGAAAATCCATGGCCGGACCGCCCTCCTTTATTCCGCGTTATTGTTGCTGTAGCAACTGCGTGTAGGTCTTCCAGGCACCATTGTAGTAAACATACCAGGTTGGTGTTAGGTTAACGACTTTATCCGATGAGGCCGAGGCCTTCCATTGGTAACCCAATTGGAGACTCGCCATCTGCTTTTTACTATAACCGGCCGCTACCAGCTGGTCAATGACCCGTTGGGTGCTAGGCAACGAGACCGACTTACGGTCCGTTGGCACAGGCACTTGCAAGCTATAGAGTGAGAAATTATACCGCCGAACCCCTTGCGAGAGCATTTGGATTCGAGCCGCGCCATAGTTACTCTGATTGAAGATTGGGAACCCTTCAACGAAACTTCGGTAGGTGACCGTGGACTTCCCATTGTCATAACCGTAGTAGCGCAGGTTTTCCATTGGAATCCCGATGGACTTCACGGCCTTATAGCTAGTCGACAGTGCCTGGCTAAAGTTTAACGAGGCCTGCAGGGCACTGTAATCCTCATACAAAGCGGTCCCACTCTTCGTGTAAATGGCCAGCTGACGGGAAGCACCATCGCTGTAGATGGTACTATCCTTAGTCTTCTTGGCCGAAACGTTGGTGGATTCCCCCTTATTCAGGAGTCGGGTCGTGAAGTAATCGGTCGACTGTTGGTTGACCAAATAACTATAGGACTGAACGGTCACGTTATTGGAAACGTAAGCCATTGCGGACTTGTTCAGCCAGCCCATCTTGACGTTAACCCGCAACAGATTCTCCTTCAGGATTTTCTTCAGCGCCGCCACATGGGCTTTCTTGACCTGAACCCGATAAACATCCTTGCCGGTATCGTCCAATAAATAGAGATGCTCTTGGTCATTCAATGACACCACAATCCGCGAGAACTCAACATTCTTACGACTCAGCTTGGTGCCAAACACGGTATTAAACATATTAATATTGATTGGTGCGGCATACGACAATAGCAGGCTATTTTTCTGTTGCAAGTATTGGGTATAGTCTGCCCGGTCCTTCACCCGCACCTTGGTTACTCGACCCAGCTGCCACTTGGACAACGCCTGGCGAATTTCCGTGGTCAAGTTGACCTTCCGGTTGTTCAACAGCTCCTGTTTCCCATCATCCGCGGTATAAATCACCTGGGTGGGTAGGTAAACATCCTTGGCGGGCCGGGCATTCAACTCATTGGTTGGCGTATTCGAGCTTCGCTGACGGTTCCGTTCATACTGCGTTGGATTCGTCCAAATAATCGCGGACAGAACCACACTGACACCAACCGCAACCGTCAAACCAAGGGGAAGAAGGATTTTAGTTATTTTCATCCCAAATATCCTCCTCATCATATGGTTTGTAAGGCAAAGCAATATAGAAGGTTGACCCACGGCCTTCGCGACTATCAACCCAGATTCGGCCGCCCAACATTTGGACAACCTCACGAGAAATCGCTAAGCCTAAGCCAGTCCCACCTTGAGCCCGTGAACGGGCCTTATCAACCCGGTAGAACCGATCAAAAATCCGTGGAATATCTGCTCGAGGAATCCCCAGACCTTGGTCAGAAACGCTAAGAATCACGTTGTTATGGGTCTCAAGTAGGCGACAGGTCACAACCCCACCGTCTGGTGAGTACTTGATGGCGTTATTCATCAAGTTATCCAACACCTGCGTGAACCGATCGGTATCAATTTCAACCCACAGGTCACGCTTGGTGAAGTCGCGCTTGATGGTATAGGTCTTTTCAGGCCGGTCATCTTGTTTCAGCATCATATCGAACCGGTCCAACACGTAGTTGAACAGTTCGTTTAGGTTAACCATTTCTAGTTCCAGCTTCTGTGTCCCGGAATCCATCCGTGACAAGGTTAACAGGTCATTAATCATCCGGATCATCCGGTCAGTTTCTTCCTGGGTGACCTTCAAGAAACGTGGAGCAACCTCGGGATCCTTCCAGGCCCCTTCGGACAGGGACTCGATGTAGGCCCGAACACTGGTCAATGGCGTCCGCAATTCATGAGAAACGTTGGAAACGAATTGCCGCCGGTCCTGATCAATCTTTTGTTGTTCAGTAACATCGTGCAGGACACAGACCAACCCTGAAATGAAGCCGGACTCCCGTTGAATCAGGGAGAAGTAGGCTTGCAAGATCAAATCGTGTTCCTTCGTCGAGAAGTCCAGCACCAGATTATCTGGGGCCTCCAGCAGTTCACGCAGCGTATAGTCATCACGAATCTCTAAGAGATCCAGGATGGACTTTCCAACCGCCTCATCCTGATCGGTATCCAGGAAGCTACTAGCCGTTTCGTTGATAATGGTCAGATTACCCCGCCGGTCAGTCGCTAAAACCCCGTCGGTCATGTGGGCCATCACTGAATCCAGACGACGCCGTTCGGACTCGGTGGATTCTTGAGCCTCTTCAACCCGGACTGACAGGTTATTAACGGCACTCGCTAACTGCCCCAGCTCATCGTTCCCGTACACATGAACGTGGCCAGAGTAGTCCCCACGGGCAATCCGCAGCGTTTGCTTCTTCATTTCATCAATTGGTCGGGTAATTGCCCGGGAAATAATAATCGCCATAACCAACCCTAAAATAATCGCGACCAGGGTGGCCGAGACATAGATTAGCGTAATCTGATTAATATTCTGATAAACGGAGTCTAAACTAGACCGCATGTAAATAACCCCGACTAATTCGCTGTTGTTGCCCTGGGTGCGAATCAGCCGCGTAATGGTGGTATAGTACCGGCTATTGTTCTGTGAATTATAGGTCGTGCGGACCACATCACGATTATTGTAGATAGCATTTTTAATGTTATTATCCGTGGTTTTTTGCCCAACGATCCCTTGGTTGTCGGCTTCATTGGTTCCCCGGATAGTTCCCTTGTTGTCGATGATGCGAATCTGCGCATTGTTTGTATTGTTAATCTCTGAAAGCGTCGATTTAATCTGCTTATCGGCGGTCGTCGTCTTCGTAGAAGACAGCTCGGTTGAGAAACGATTGACGATATAGGTTTGCACCGTTTGTTGCGCCTTGAAGGTGTTGAGGTTTTGGCGTTCTAGTTGCCGCACAAAGACCGCGCCGACAATCTCCAATGTCAATAATAGGAGGAGCGCGAACACCAGCGCGATTTTAAAATGAATCGACTGGAAGAATTTAATTTTACTATTCACGAGGTCACAGGCTCCTCAATGCGAGATTTAGCGTTACCGCTAGCTTTAGGCTTGGTCAGAGTCTGGGTTACGTAAGTAGTACCCGACCCCACGCCGCGTTACCAACCAAGTTGGGTGGCTTGGACTATCTTCAATCTTTTCCCGTAGGCGCCGAACCGTCACGTCGACAGTCCGGACATCACCAAAGTAGTCATAGCCCCAAACGGTTTGTAACAGATGTTCACGTGTCATAACTTGGCCAATGTGTTGGGCCAGGTAATGAAGCAATTCAAACTCACGGTGCGTCAACTCAATGTTGGCCCCGCGCTTAGAGACTGAGTAAGCCTCTGGATGAATGGTTAAGTCACCAATTTCAATGTCTTGATTCTCTGGTTCTTCAGGTTGGGCATGGGCTGCGGTATTTTGCCGCCGTAGGTTAGCCTTGACCCGGGCAACTAATTCACGATTAGAGAACGGCTTGGTAACATAGTCGTCAGCCCCAAGCTCCAGGCCCAACACCTTATCCAATTCGGAATCCTTGGCTGTGACCATGATGATTGGCATGTCATGCTTCTTACGAATCTCACGGGCAACTTCCAGCCCATCAACCTTAGGGAGCATCAAGTCTAGGATAACTAAATCGGGGGCATCTTCTTCAACCTGTTGGATGGCGGCTTCACCGTCATAGGCCACGTTAATCTCGTAACCCTCTTTTTCCAAATTAAACTTCATAATATCCGTGATCGGCTTTTCATCATCAACAACCAGAATTTTTTTAGGCATAATAAAAATTTCCTCCTTAAGGAAAGACACAGGCTAATCCGGTAATTGCAGGATTACCGGCAGACCGGCCGCTGGATGTCACAGTACCATCGACAGCGGGGTCACTAACAGTTAAATTCATTTGATTTCATCGTTTAAAGTCAAGAATTAAGGGACCGGCGTTCTTATCGGTCCATGTTTTTTAAAAAGTGGCGTTGAACGTTGCGAGATAGTTCCGCAAACGAGCAAACAACGCTACCTGAATTATAACACATCATGACCTATCTTTCAGGGCGGTCCGCTTGGGCGCTTAAGGTTCAGTTAACGATCTATTTCCCGGGAAATATTTGACGCCTAATAGACATTTTGTTCACTTTTGTATTTAACGTTTGCTCGCTCAAAAATAAATTTATGACGCGTCACGGCCGTTTTCTTAATTTCATCGGCCTTTTCAGGCCCTATTTTTCAAAAATATCAATTTTTTTGAATAAAAAACAACTTTTTTTCAAAAAAGGGTTGCGCACCCCAAATCTGCATGATATGATAGTTCTCGTTGATATGGAAGACATACGACATAACCGATATGGGCAGTTAGCTCAGCTGGCAGAGCAACGGACTCTTAATCCGTGGGTCCAGGGTTCGATCCCCTGACTGCCCATCACTTACTAATCAGCTTTCACGAAGCTAACTTCGTGGTTGCTGATTTTTTTGTATATCTAAAGAATAAATATCCGTCGAGCTAATATCTATTCACGGTCCGCCAATTCGTGTCGCCGACAACCGTCATCGATAGCCAAACCCGCAACGGAAACTTGCAGAGGTGACGTGTTATGGAAACAAAGCAACGGAAGAATCACATGTCGTACCGGGTCGTGGCCCTCATCATCGGGCTTTTGTTAAATGCTTTTGGAAACGCTCTCAGTGTTGCCGCCAACGCTGGTAGTGGGATTTGGACGGCTGCGGCGGTTAACATCGCGTACTGGATTCACGGCAACGTTGGGATCATCCTCCTCATCGTTGGGGTGCTCAGTGCCCTCTTGAATCAACTCCTCATCCGCAAGGTTGATATCCCCCGGTTTATAGGGGAAGTCGCCTTCATCTCGTGTTTTAGCTACTTCATCGATCTATTCGTCGGCATCTTCACCAAGTGGGGCATCCCCGCCTTGCCGCTCGGTTGGCGCATGGCCCTCAGCGTACTCGGGGTAACCATCTTCGCCTGCTCCATCTCCATCTATCAACGGGCGAACCTGATCATGCATCCCAACGATGATACCTCAAACATCCTGCGATTCATGTATCTCGGTGGTCGGGCCACGGCTTCTCAACTCGTGGACTTCATCCCACCAATCATCATGATTGCCGTCTGTTACGCCGCCACCCGCCAAATCTATTCGGTTAACGTGGGGACGCTATACTCCATCCTCTTCAACGGCATCATCATCGCGGCCTCGGACAAACACATCATGCCCCACCTGTATCATAACTTCCGGGCCTCACATTAACGACCAGCAGCAAGCCATCAACCACCCCGGTTGATGGCTTTTTTGCTGTCCATCTGGACAATAACTGCCAAGAAGACTAATCTAAATTTAATACGTGGATTGGACTATTTTATCAACAAGTCATTTATCGACTGGTCCATCCCCAATCAGAGAGGACCGGTTTCGATGAAGAAGACCATTACCCTATTTACCTGCTGTCTCGTGCTCCTCAGCGGCGTTTCTGCCGGTGCGGCAACCAAGAGCCCCACCCCAGTCAACAAGTACCGCTACGCCAAGAAAAAGGCATCCTACTACACCAAGTCCACGAGTAAGTACTACCGGACCATTTGGAACGATTCGCGGAAGGCCTGGAACAAGTCAAAGGTCTTCAAATGGTCGACAACCAAGAATAAAAAGTCCCGGTCATACGCGACGACCGTCAGTCGGACCACCGGTGTCTGGACCAACGCCACCGGGATGGCTTACAACGGCAAGGGTTTTGACAGCAAGGGCAATCAGACCGGCGCGGGCATGTACCTGAACCGCGCTATCCTGAAGAAGTACCAGTACAACAAGAAGCAACGGACGAACGTCGCCATTCACGAGATGGGTCATGCGTTGGGGCTGAGTCACAACAACGCCGGGTCAGTCAGCGTTATGAACCCGGCCAACCGGCGCTACGCCCTGCGTAACTGTGACATCAAGGGCGCCAAGAAGGTCTACAGCACCCCCGCCGCCACGCGGGCAACGCTGGCCTCCGCCGCCAAACCAACCCTCACCGTCGACCACATCCACGACTACTCGAACAATATTTACGGCGTGGAAAAGATCAAGCAGGACGCGGGCACCATTGTTGAGGGCACCATCACCAAGAGTGTGGCCCACCATACCGCCCCCCAGAATTACTACACCACCCAGACCATCAAGGTTAGCGAGCACTTCAAGGGCGCCAAAAACCAGACGCTCACCTTTACGCAAGGTGGCACGACTGAGATGGCCGTGGCCGACAGCGAGGTCCTACATCCCGGCGAGGACGTTGTCGTCATGCTGGCCAAGAATCCCAATGGCCAATACTACGTCATTAATGATGGTCAAGGCATGTTCATCGATACCCACACCTCCAATGGTAACGAGCTCTTTGAACACGTCTCAGATCACGGCATCTATACAGAAGGCATGTTGCACTAACCAAAAAAACGACCGACCAGGACATCCCTGATCGGTCGCTTTACTATGTATTGGCTATTATTTACCGTGAGCGCCAGAGGCGAAACGCCGCTACCAGGTCGATTAACGCGAATAGCGCAATGAACCCGCCGACACTCTCAAAGAATAATAGGCCGTAACTCCGCCAGAATAACTGGCCCTGCGTGATGAAATCGATCGCCCCTTTAACAAAGAACACGGGGACTAAGAAAAACAGATAAATCCCTAACAAATCAACTGTTTGACTCACTTGGTCTCTAAAAATTTTACGAAAGCTCATCACACACCCCTCCGTCTCCGATGCCATCACTACCCTAACGCCTTGCCCACCGTCAATTCCCCAATTAACGGTCCTCAGAATCAGTCGCAACGTCAGTTATGGGTTCCCTAAGTTCCCCATGCTGTCATGGTACCATGGGGTCCCCTAAAAGACTACGCCCCTGGACTAGTTTTTCGAGAAAACTAACAATAATCATTCTTTTTCCGGGTTAAAAGGTTTGATAGAACAACAAAACGACCGGTTTGCCGCCAAGGCAACCGGTCGTTATTTATTTAACCTTATTTCCAATAAGCGTACTTGTATTGCGCGTCGCTCATCATCGTGTATTTCAACCCACCAACAGACTTAGAGACTAAGTGTGCCTTGGCTTGTTGATATAGTGGCACGAGGCCGGCCTGCTTCGTCACGTAGGTGTCGGCTTCCTTCAGCAGGTCCCACCGTTGTTGCGTGGTGTACTTGGAGGTATCGTCAATCTGCTTCATCAGGTTGCTGAAGTGGGCGTTATCCCACTTGGTAAAGTTCACAGAGCTCTTGCCGTCGGCCATTTGTAAGAAGTCCGATGGGTCCCGCCAGTCGGTCGTCCAACCATCGAGGTCGATGTCGTAGTTACCGGAAGCCCCCTTGGCAATCTGTTGGGCCAGTGGCATGGACTTGATGGTAATGGTCAGGCCTGGCATGTACTTTTGTGCCTGTTGTTGGAGGTATTGGGCCACGTGCTTCTGTTCGTCGGTATCGGCCGTCAGGAGTTCCAAATTGGCCTTCTTGATGCCCAATTCCTTCTTGGCTTGGTTCCAAAGGGTCGTGGCCTTCTTAGGATTGTAGCTCAGGAGGTTCCCAACGTCCTTAGAGAAGTCTTTGCCGGTCGTTGGATCATTACCATCCCCGTAAGGAATGAGACTCTTAGCGGCCGATGAGCCGTCCTGTAGGACGTTCTTGGTCAGGGCCTGCCGGTTAACCACGTAAGAGAAGGCTTGCCGGACCTTGGTGTTATGGGTCACGGTCTTCTTGTCGTTAAATTCCAGGAACCGCATGGAACTGCCCAAGGTTTTCTTTAATTCGGGGTTGTCGGCGTTTTGCTTGATGTATTGACCGGAGAGGACGGTCTCTTGAACCTTACCGGACTTGAACAGGCTGGAAGAGGTCCCCGGGTCTTTCACGACTTGGACGTTAACCTTCTTAATCTTAACGTTCTTAGCGTTCCAGTATTTGTCGTTCTTCACGTAGGACCAGTTGTCGGATGACCCGCTCCAGCCCACCAGCTTGTAGGCCCCTTCGGACATGGTCTTGTCGGCGGAGGTCCCGTACTTGCTCCCGTACTTTTCAAATAAATCGGTCTTCATCGGATAAGCGGCCGTGGCCAAGATGTCGCCCAACCAAGGTTGGGGCTTCGACAAGGTTATCTGTAACGTCGACTTATTCAGAGCCTTTACGCCCAAGGCTGAGACGGGCTGCTTGCCGGCTTGAACATCATCATAGTTCTTCACAAACTTCAGCTTGTTAGCCACCTGCGACTTAGACTTAGGATTAACCTGCCAGTCAAAGGAGGTCACGAAGTCTTGGGCCGTGACGGGATCGCCATTTTGCCATTTGGCATTCTTCTTAATCTTGAAGGTGTAGACGGTGCCGTTCTTAGTTGGCTTAACCACTTTGGTCGCCACCCCGGCGGCCACCTTACCATTTTTATCCAAGGTATACAGCCCCTCGGCCGTCTGGGAAATCATGCTGGAACTGTTGCTATCGCCGGAGATGGCCGGATTGGCCGTGGCCGGGTTCCCCACGATCGTCACGTTCAAATCCTTGTCCGCATTACTCTTGGCTGTGGTGGACCCACAACCGGCCAACGCGGCAACGGCTAATAACCCAAATCCTAATCCGATAAATTTTTTCATTTTATAATCCCCTTTATTCTTCTCAATTAAAAAGTCACCCGTCCTCGTCAATCATCTCTGATCGACAAGGGCGAGTGACTCGCGGTACCACCTTGTTTTTTACTTAGGAGTCGGCCATGGCTGACTCACGTGAGGTAATGGTCACGGACCAGTGGCGGCTACTCGTTTCACCGTCACGACGCTCAGATGCGCCCCACTCTCCGTTAGATTCGGCTTCCATCGTCCCGAACTCGCTGGCCTAACAATTGAAAATGGCTCTTCTGTGCTTTGTCGTAATTATTGATTATAAACTTATCATCATTCATTTTAGATGTCAACCGTATTATAAACATTCGTTTTTATGTATATAATGCTGAATTTAGATTAAAAAAACGGCTAACCCGCGTCGCCGTAGGTTAGCCGCTATGAATATTCTGATAAATAGCCGTGTAAAATTGCTCAAAACTTTTTTATTTATTCACGCCATGCCACTGTTTTGGATGCTGCGTGTTTGAAACAGTGGTCGTCTGGCGACTGACAGTCTTCCCCGCCTGGCTAGTCGTCTTCTGCGTCTTCATTTGTACGTGGCCCTTGTGCGTCCCATCGGACAGCTGCACGGCCGTCTGACCGGACGTCGGCTGGACCACCGAGTCGGTCACCGTTGGCCGCTGGTGAATGGGTTGGATAAAGAAGAGTCCCCCCGCCACCAGGCCAATCAGCAGACCGCCGATTCCCCTAGTTGTTTTTTTCATGTGCTTCCCCTGATTTCCCTAAAAACTTGATAACTCCTGTGTGTCATTATACACCAAAATTTATGATTGCCTATTCATACTTCTCGATATGGGGCTTGTTGCCCATCACGGTAATCACCGTCATCGCTAGCATGAAGAGGATGGCCACCGCCGCGACGATGAAAAGCAGTGTATAGGAAGAATGATCGATGATGATCCCCCCAATAAGTGGGCCAAACGCCCGACCGAACGCCCCCCAGGCATTGGCCAACCCTTGATACTTCCCCTTCACAACCTCCGGCGTCAGCGTGTTCACGATCGACGGAATCGCTGGAAATGCCGTTGCTTCACCCAAGGTTAGGATGGTCATGGCCAGGACAAAGTGCAGGTAATCCTTGGCAAAAATCAACGTGACAAACGACATGGCCACGAAGAAAAAACCGGCATAAACCAAGACGTATTCATTCTTAAAGTAGTGGGCCAACCAGTTGAGACAAGCCTGAAAGACCACAATTAGCCCGGCATTTAACGTCCATAGTAGGCTGTATTCCTTCATGGGAATCCCCATCCCGGTCATGTAGACGGCCAGGTTAGAAACCCATTGTTCATACATAATCCAGATGACCACCAATGATGCGAAGAATATAAACATAATTCGCAGATTGGGCGCCGCAATGTGAACGTGTTCCTTGGTCTTCTCCGCGGGCTGACGCTGCATCACGGCCGGTGCCCGATAGTAGGCGATGACAATGACGAAGAAGATGACGAACAGGCTAAAGGCTAAGCCGAACAGCAAGGTCACGCTGATGCTATAGACAAAACCCACCATGGCAGTCCCTAAGACCACCCCGAGGTTCTGGGCAAAATAAAGCATGTTAAATATGTATCGACCATCACGACTATGAATCGTCGTCCCTAATGAATTGACCATCGTCAAGGTCCACCCCGAGGCAAACCCCAGGAGAACCAGGGCAATTGGAAATTGTGGCCAGCCATGATTAATCATCAGACCAGCCAATGTAACCAGGGAGATGGTGACCCCGCCTAACGTCAGATAGTAGGGATTCGTCCGGTCAAACAACCGGCCACCCAACATACTGCCAACCACGTTTGCCAAGGAGTACATCAGGAGGATCACCCCAACCCTGGTCAATGACGCGCCCAGCCGATCATGCATGTAGATCGTGGTCAGCGGCCAAATAAAACTCATACCAATACTACTGAATAGCGCGCCAAGCAGCAACCAGCGCAGCTTAATCTCTTTCATAGACCCTCCTCCTAATGGTGTTTATTCCTCATTCTAGCACGGACCTCCCCCGTTTCACCAGCCCTCTTCAGGAATCGCTTCAATTGCTTTAAACCAACATTTTGCCTAAACTGGGCCCAAGGAGGAAGACGACAATGACGACCCTATTCATCAATGGCAGTCCCCGAAAGCATGGCAACACCGCCACCCTTGGCACTCGCCTCTTACGCGATCTCGACCACACCACCATTCATCTCACCGACTACCGGCTAAACTTCGAACAAGATCAACGCGAAACTAACCGACCTCAGGTTGATCGAAGCGACGACTTCGAGTCACTCATGGCGCTGGTGCGGGCCAATGATACCTTAGTCTTAGGCACTCCCGTTTACTGGTATGGCATGACCGGTCAGCTGAAGGTTTTCATGGATCGCTGGTTCGATAGCTATACGGCCAACTTTCCCTTTGCCAACAAGCGCATCTACCTATTAGTCGTTGGCGCCGATCAGCCCGAAACGAAGGCTACCGGCATCACCCAGTCCGTTCGTGACTCTTGTGAATGGCTCCAAATGGACTTCCGTGGTACGGTCACCGTCACAGCGGACGCCGCCGATGACGTGGCTAACCTGTCGCAGCTACCGGCTACTTTCGCCCGTATCCGCAACGAGATTGGTCGTCAATTAGAATAATGTTTCATGTGAAACATTCAAAAACAAAACCACCACCAGACTGGAATGCCGGTCTGACGGTGGTTTTTCGATCTGTGATTTATTTTGTGGTGCTGATTCTGGGAATTTGACCACGCTTAGCTTCGATGGTTTAACTAGCCAAACCGGTTAAGGACGACTCTCGGTTTTCACTTTACCATCCCCGTCATTTGGGGCCGCCGAAACGCGTTTCCAAGAGCAGCCGGTTCCGCTTAACCCCATTAAGAAATAATCCAAGCCCAGGATTTTTTCTTAATGACGTTAATGCTCACCCGCTAAACGCTCTTTGAAACGCTCTGCACAAAAAAACCACCGCTCGGGGAAAGCGATGGTCATCGGAGTAGGGGTAACGTCATTTATAAGAATGACGTTAACTATTTTTTCATTATTCCAGGGGAGGAGGAGTACATGAAAAAAGATTGTTAATCTTTGGTAGAAGCTACCTTTATCGGTGAACTTCTATAATTCATATAGTAATCGGAAAATATGACGAAAGTGTGAACTTTTTGACACCACCATATGAATTTTACGAATACGTACTATTAATCCCATCATTTCAAGCAAAACTCATCGGTTGCGGCCCCACATTATCCAAATAAAAAACGACTTATGGGCTAATTTCGCCAATAAGTCGATTCCATTTTCATTATTTGTCTGGCACGTAGGCCACGGAAGAGAACTTGTTATAGGATTTAACAAATAACAACTTCACTGTTCCCCGCGGACCCGACCGGTTCTTTTCAATAATGACTTCAACTTCCCCGACGTCCTGATCATCATTATCACGGGGATCGCTGTCGCCACCACCGTCGTCACCTTCGCCATCCCGTTCGTAGTAGTCATCCCGGTATAGGAAGGAAACGATGTCGGCATCTTGTTCGATTGACCCGGATTCACGGATATCGGACAACACCGGCCGCTTATCTTGCCGTTGCTCGACGCCACGAGAGAGTTGTGACAGCGCGATGACCGGCACGTGCAGTTCCTTCGCGAGCTTCTTCAATTGCCGCGAAATATCGGAAACTTCTTGTTGCCGACTTTCATGATTGGTCCCTTCGATCAGTTGCAGGTAATCAATCACGATCAGGCCCAAATTGCCGCGTTCCTTGGCTAGCCGCCGACACTTGGCCCGAATCTCGGTAATCTTGTTACCGGCCGTGTCGTCGATGTAGATACTGGCCTTGGCCAGGCTACCCATGGCC
Source organism: Levilactobacillus tangyuanensis (assembly GCF_003946545.1). Taxonomy (GTDB): domain Bacteria; phylum Bacillota; class Bacilli; order Lactobacillales; family Lactobacillaceae; genus Levilactobacillus; species Levilactobacillus tangyuanensis. Next base: position 81,907 of record NZ_RHOA01000007.1, on the reverse strand, counting down.
ACAATCAAGTTTTGCCACTCGTCTTCGGACAACTGTCCGGTCCGCAAATGATTGGCGTCGATGGACCCTTCCGCACACAGCATCCGGTTAACCAACGACTCCGCACTCATTTCCAAACTGAAGATGGCCACCGTCTTGTCGGTCTTGGTCCCGACATTCTGCGCAATGTTTAGGGCAAAGGCCGTCTTCCCGACGGCGGGACGGGCGGCCAGAATCATGAGTTCATCGTCATGAAGCCCGGTCGTCATCTTATCTAGTTCCGCATACCCGGTCGAGAGACCAGTGATGACGTCCCCCTGCTCGGACAGCTTATTGATCTCTTCAAAGGACGTATTCAGGACATCCCGAATGGGTTTAAATCCCGATTGATTCCGGGTCTCGGCCACACTCATGATGTCTCGTTCGGCATTGTCTAACAGGTCTGAAACGTCCTCATCCTGTTGATAACCCTGCGTCGCGATGTTCGTTGCGGTTTGAATCAACCGCCGTAGGATCGCCTTTTCTTGGACAATTTTAGCATAGTAGGTCGCGTTGGCCGCCGTTGGCACGGCACCCGCCAACTCGGCAATATAGGTCACGCCACCAACGTCGTCCAGTTCGTTCTTCGCCGTTAAGCGATCGGTGATCGTCACCACATCAATGGCTTCATCCCGGTCGTTGAGGTCAATCATGGCCTGGTAAATAATCTGGTGTTCCCGCCGATAAAAGTCCGCCGGTTCCAGATATTCCAACGCATCCACCAAAGCATCGGTACTCAAAAAGATCGCCCCGAGGACCGCCTTTTCGGCATCGAGGTTCTGTGGTGGTGTGTGGTCTGTTAATACATTGTTATCCATGCTGACTATTTACCCCTTCACTAGACCGTGCGTTTTTGTTAGACCTCATCTTACCATGTAACGCGGGTTCTCGTAAAATAAAAAAGGCCGCCGGGAATCGACGACCCTCATCTATCAAATACTAGTGTTGCTTTTCGGCAACGTGAACCCGAATCTTGGCGGTCACGTCGGTGTGAAGCTTGACCGGCACATTGGTAAAACCAAGTGAACGGATTGGTTCTGGCAGTTCTACCTTGCGCTTATCAATCTTCAAATCAAATTGCTTAGCCAAGGCTTGAACAATTTGCTTACTTGGGATTGACCCGAATAATCGGCCATCTTCCCCCGCCTTAGCGACCAATTCAACGACCGTCTTGTCGTCTTCCAATCGAGCTTGTAAGGCCTTAGCCTCAGCCAAATCTTCAGCTTCGCGCCGGTCTTCAGCCTTCTTTTCAGCTGACAATTGGCTCATAGCAGCCGCGTTGGCTTCCTTGGCCAGGCCCCGCTTGATTAAAAAGTTTTGCGCGTAGCCATCAGGAACATTCTTGATTTCGCCGCGCTTACCCTTACCACGGACGTCTTTCGTAAAAATAACTTTCACGTTGGTCACTCCTCATCTTATTGCATCTATTATTTATGTTACCCCTCAAATTAACGAGAAGCAATTAACTACGTCGTGGCCTCTTCCGGCTGCGGCGTATGATTCAAAATGTCAATCAGCTGTTGCTTAACCTCGGCAACCGTCTTATCGGGAATCTGGGTAGCGGCATTGGACAGGTGTCCCCCGCCTCCCATGGCTTCCATGGTCAACTGAACGTTAATGACCCCGAGCGACCGCGCGGAAATGCCCACTCGACCATCGGCCCGCCGCGTCACAACGAAGGACGCATCGACACCCGACATGTTTAACAAGTCATCGGCCGCCTGAGCCGCCGTGACGGGATCATAGGTCTGATCCTCTTCCCCTGTGATCAGGGCCATGTCTTCATTAACGAACTCAACCATTTCGATCAAATGATTACGTTGGAGGTAATTATCAACATTTTCTTTCATATACTGTTGTAGTTCAATGGCATCGGCCCCAGCAGACCGTAAGTAACTGGCCGCATCAAACGTCCGCGTCCCGGTTCGCAACGAGAAGTGTTTGGTATCGACGAAGATCCCGGTCAGCATCGCCGTTGCTTCCAACTTATTTATGGGTTCAGCCTCTTGTGATTGATACTCAAACATTTCGGTAATCAACTCACAAGTTGAACTGGCGTAAGGCTCGATGTAAACCAACAAGGGGTTCTCAGGGAACTCTTCGCCCCGCCGGTGATGGTCGATGATCATGACCCGGTTCTCTAGGCGGTGATACAGGTCGGCCGAAATGGAGATCGAAGGTTTCGAATGGTCAACCATCAGCAACATACTCTGATCATTGGCCTTCTCCAAGGCTTCCTTAGGCGAAATGATCGCGGCCTCGATGTCCGGATAGTCTTTCAGATTATCCAACAGCCGTTGAACATCCGAATGGACGGTTTCCTTGTCGAGGACAATCCAACAGGTCTTGTTGTTCATCTTGGCAATCCGCCGAATCCCTAAACAAGCCCCCAAGGAGTCCATGTCCGGTTGCGAATGCCCCTGAACAAAGACCTGATCGGACTCGTTCATTAACTCTTGCAGGGCTTGGGAAATCATCCGCGCCCGCACTCGAGTCCGTTTCTCCATTGGGTTGGTCTTCCCACCATAGTAGCGGGCCTCTTGATCGGCGGCCTTAACGACCACTTGGTCACCCCCCCGACCGAGGGCCAAGTCCAAGTTACTTTGCGCCTGATCAGCCAACTTGTTCAAGTTGGCATCGCCATAGGCAATCCCCATACTCAAGGTTAAGGGGAAGTTTTGCTTAGACGTACTCTCCCGGATGGTATCCAAAATCTTGAATTTATCCGTTTCGATGGCCGTCAGCGACTTGGCGTAGGCCAAGATAAAGTAATGGTCATCATCCAATTGTTTAAGGTACATATCAAACTGTTGGACCCAGGCCGACAATTCATTGGTCACATAGTTACGCAAATTCGAAATGTCTTGGTCGGTCATTGATTGCGTGACTTCATCATAGTTATCCAAGAAGACTTGGCCAATCGCAATCTTTTCATCATCGTATTGTTCCTGAATCAACTCATAGTGCGTGATGTCATATAGGTAAAGGGTGTGGAAGTCCGGTTGAATATACAGTGTAAAGCGGTAATCCCGCCATTTCACCGTGGTCATCGTCTTCGGTTCCACATCAGCCACCAGCTTAGCCAACTCGGGATCGACTTCCTCTAGTTCACGGTTCAAGATATCCGTATCACCAAAGAAGTCCTGTAGGTAAGGGTTTACCCACTCGATTTGGTCGCTGTCCCCCAGAATCATAACACCCGGTGGCATCCGAATTAGGGCTTCTTGCTCCCCCTGCTGAATTCGAAACGACAAGTCAGAAATATACTGTGTCGTATCGGAACCGATTTCCGCCATGGTATTGAAGGTTACTAACGTCGCAACCCCAATCAAGACCAGAATCACAATCCCGAAAATCCAATTAAGCAGGAACGAAAGCACAATCCCTAAGATCGCTAGAACCGCCGTCATAATGGCGATGCCCCTCAAGCGCCGGTTCTGTAAAAACTCGGGCACATTAGCTCGCGAAAATAATTTATTCATGCTTGCTCCTCATCTGATTCATCTGGAAAAGTTCGTTCTAACCGATTTAATAATCGGACTGATTATCCGCCGATTAAAATGTTACAAATGATAGGTTTATTTTATCACATTCACTGCCAATCACAAACTTTTACCGAGCCGCAGGCCGGAATGACGGGCTTGCGGCAACTTTATTGTTCGCAGTCTTCAGGCCTTGACCTTGACGCCACGACAACCCTTATAGTAGGTTTAACAGCAAGATTGGAGGTGGCCACGATGGCCTATAGCATTCAGCAACTCGCGGACCTGGCCGGCATCAGCTCGCGAACCTTACGCTACTATGATCAAATTGGCCTGTTAGTCGCCGACCGCAACCCGGCTAATGGCTACCGTGAATATACTTCTGACGCCGTGAATCGGCTTCAGCTCATCCGCTACTTTCAGGCCTTTGGCTTTAGCCTACAAGCCATTCAGGCCTTATTGGCCCAATCTCCCGCGGACCAACGGCAGGCGCTGGCCGACCAACGTGCACAACTCGCTGCCAAGCGCGACCACCTCACCACCTTGCTGAATACCCTGGACCGCACCCTGGCGGCCCAACGAGGAGGACCCCAAATGACCGATTCCGAAAAATTTGCCGCCTTTAAACGCGACCAGATCACGACTAACGACCGTGAGTATGGCGATGAGTCCCGCCAACGTTACGGCGCGACCACCTTTTCAGCCAGCCAACAACGCTACGCCAGCCTAACTGAATCAGATTACCAAGCCATGCAAGCGACCGAGCAACGACTCTTTACGCAGTTGAAACAGGTCGCAACCACCGGTAATCTGGACAGCCCAGCGGCTAAGGCCGCTTACCAGGCCCACCGTGACTGGTTATGTTTCACGTGGAACAACTGCTCACTGGCGGCCCATCGTGGTCTCGCCCAACTCTACCGGGATGACGACCGCTTCGCCGCCTACTATACCGACCGCGTGGGCTTACCCAATGCCGCCAAAACGCTGGTTGCCATCATCAATCACTATACGCAATAGACCGAATTACCCCCCTAAGGCTGTCCTTAGGGGGGTAATTTTTATTAATCACTATTTAGTTGGATCTTTGATCTGGCTCCAGGGAATCATGTGAAGCATCCAGGAGATCCCGTATTTATCGGTGAAATGCCCCATCTTGCCACCCCAGAATTGCGTTTCAAATGGCATGTCGATGGTGACCTCACCACTAGCCGCCAGCTTATCGTAAAAGGCCTCGGCGGCGCTCACACTGGACGCATCGTCGCCATCGATATCCAGAATGATATCAACCTGGTTTGACGGCTTAACGGGCCCGCGAAAACTATCGGCACACTGAAAGCTCATGCCCAGCACGGTGAAGCCACCATGAATGGTCATCGACTCGAGATCGGCTCCTTCTGGTAAGTGGAATTGCTTGGCCTGTTCCGGCTGTGGGCTGAACCGATAGACGTCGGTCGCACCGAAGACCCGTTGATAGTAGGCCAGCGCCTCTTTAGCATTCGTAAAAGCAAAGCTGGGAATAATCCGGGATTGCATAAATAACCATCTCCTCGATTTGGATAATCTCAGTATAACCGGACCCTTTACAGAATGGTAGTGAATGGTCTCAATCGTTGTCGCTAATAAGCTCTTTGACCCCCCTAGATCCAAAAAAATAAAAATTTTCCCTACATACTCTGTAACGGGTCAGTTTGAACCACCTGCACCAAACTTTTCTTTGACTTTCAGAAAATCCATGCTAAACTAGCAATCATTAACAAACGATTAGAAAATTAAAAAGTGATGACGAAGACTAGTATCGTCGCTGGTCATTGTTAGCGAGCCCGGTTAAGTGCAAGCGGGTCAAGGCTAGCGACGCGAACTCCCTTCTGAACTGTCAGCTGAAGTCATAGTAAGCCCGACCGGTAGCAACCGTTATCAATGCAGTGAATCGCGACCAATGGCCCCCTCTGCCAGGACCTAGCCTGGCCGATCTCGCCTCTAGGAGTGTCGCCGTTCATGTTCAAAGTTAAAAGTTAAGGTGGTACCGTGCATACGCGCCCTTACGGAGAAGTGTATTCCGTAGGGGCGCTTTTTGTTTATCACAGTTATTCTAATCGTTTGCCCTAGGAGGTTATGCTTATGCATCGTTCAATCGTTATGATTCCCATTGCATTTATTATCGCCGTCACCCTTAGTGCCTGTGGCAATGCCGCAGGTAATACCAATAAAAATCGAGCACTCAATGTCACATTAGCCGACCAACCCGCCACCACCGACCCCAACAAGGCCACCGATACCAATAGTGGTAGCCTGATCTATCAAACGATGGAAGGCCTCTACAAGTATGACAAGCACAACAAGATCGTTGCCGGGGTGGCCACCAAGGTGGTTAAGCCTACGAATCATGGCAAGACCTACACTTTTACCCTCAAGAAAAATGCCAAATGGGCCAATGGTCAGCGCGTCACGGCCCAAGACTTTGTCACCTCAATGCAACGGATGGTGAACCCCAAGACCAAGGCCCAATATGCCAGCGTCCTTTCAGCATTTAAGAACTACGATGCCATTCAAAAAAGTCAGATGGCGCCATCCAAACTGGGGGTCAAGGCCTTAAGTAAGACGAAACTCCAATTTCAATTAACGACGGCCGTGCCTTACTTTAACGACCTGGTTGCCATTGAATACTACCCATTGAACACCGCCGCCGTTAAGAAATATGGGGCCAAATACGGCACTAACGCCACCAAAACCATGGCCAACGGCGCTTACAAGTTGGTCGGTTGGACCGGCAGCAATAACTCTTGGCACTACGTCAAAAATCCCCACTACTGGAACGCCAAACATGTGAAAATTAATCGCGTTAATGTCGCCGTCACCAAGGATTCCAACACCGCCGCCAACCTGTTCAAGGCCGGCAAGGTGCAAGAAACCACGGTCACCGGCCAATATATCCGGGCCAATGCCAACAGCAAGGATATGCAGACCCACCTGCTGGGCCGGATGCAATTACTCTACTTCAACCACAAGAAATCGGCCAGCGACTCCGAAAACCTGCGTCAGGCCGTTTCCTATGTGATTAATCGGAAAACCATTACGAAGGATGTCCTTCAAGACGGCTCTAAGCCGGCGATGAGCGCCATTCCTCGCGGCGACCAGGCCAACCCCCAGACCGGCCAAGACATGGCCAGCGAGGTCGGTAACCTGTTGCCAACCGATGTGAAAAAGGCCAAGCAGTACTGGGCCAAGTACCTGAAGGAAAAGGGCAAGTCCAAGGTTACCCTGAATATTTTAACCGATGATTCCGACGAGGATAAGCACGTTGGTACCTACATGCAAGCCGTCATGGAGAAAAATTTCAAGGGCCTGACCGTTAATCTGACCTCACTCCCCCACGCCCAACACGTTGCTCGCGACTTCTCTGGTAACTTCGAAATCAACCTGATTGGTTGGTCGACCAACTGGTTCGATTCTGCCGATTACTTGGGATTAGCAACTAAGTCTAATTCCGTCAACTTCACTCATTGGAACGATACTAAGTACAACCAGCTCTACACTGAGGCCAACGCCAAGACCGGCCTGGATCGCTACAATGGTTTGATGACCGCCGACAAATACCTGATGAAGATTAAAGGTTACGTCCCCGTTTACCAACCTTCCGAGGCCAAGTTGATCAGTCACCAAGTGGGTGGCCTGCACTACTCCCTGTTGAAGGAAGCGCAATACCAATACGCCTACTGGAAATAAGTCCGGTTACGAATAGCCGCTATCCTTATCGTCTTGTATAGGAGGAATTGTCTATGACTCAAACAACTTTTAAAAATTTCACGCTTTTTGATGGCGCCACGGATCAGAACCAGCCTAATGCCTGGTTCGTCGTTGATGATGCGACTGGTAAAATGGTCGATCGCGGGCAAGGGACACCGCCCGCAGCCGATCAGGTCGTCGATTTCGGCGGCCAATATGTCATGCCGGGCTTCTTCAATGTTCACACCCACATTACCAGTGACCCCGCCAGTGCATCCGGTAACCTCGGTCGCTCAGAAACCGTGGCGACCGTCATGGCCGTCCGAAATCTTCAAACGCTCCTCCGATCTGGCGTCACCTACATTCGTCAGTGTGGGACCGACTTCGATGTTGATATCAAGCTCAAGCAGCTCCAACGCGCCGGTCAACTCGCTCACACCCCGCACATGATGACCTCTGGCCGTGCCTTTTCAATGACCGGTGGTCATGGAGACATGCCGGGATTTGCCTACCTCGTCGATTCGCCCGATGAGATGCGCAAACACATTCGTCAGGCCTTTAAAGCCGGTGCCGAGAGTATCAAGGTCATGGCAACCGGCGGCGTCATGACGCCGAACGACTTCATGGAAGATCCCCAACTTTCCGTGGCGGAAATGAGGACCGCCGTCGAGGAGGCTCACCATAAGCGGCACGTGGTCGCCGCCCATGCGGAAGGCAATCCGGGCATTCAAAATGCCCTCGATGCCGGCGTCGATACGATTGAACATGGCTTCTACACCAATGCGGCAGAGGCAAAACAGATGATCCGGCAGGGCACCTACATCACCCCCACCCTGGTCGCCGAAGCCGCCGTAGCGATTCAAGGTCAGGGCGTGCTCCCCGATTGGGAGGTTAAAAAGGCCGCCGATGCCCTCGACGACACGTTTGAAAACCTCACGAAGGCCTTTACGGCTGGGGTTAAATTCACCTGTGGTACCGACGCTGGCACCCCATTCAACGGCTTCGAGCGCACGCCAGATGAGTTTGGCTACATGACCAAGCTGGGGATGACCCCCGCGCAAGCCTACCAATGTTCCAGTATCAATTCCGCCAAAATGATGGGGGTGGATGCGGAATATGGCACACTCGAGATTGGCAAATTTGCCGATTTCCAGGTACTCGCCGCTGATCCACTAGCGGATACGGCCGCCGTTACACAGACCGATAAACAGGTCTTCATGGGTGGTCACCGAGAATTTTAATGACTCTGGAAAAATTAAAACCAGTATCCACCTACTCAAAATTAGGCTGATACTGGTTTTTCATTTAATATAACCCGGGTTAAGCCTCCGGAACAACATGATAAGCGCGATAGCGACCATGGCTACGGCGTACGGCAAATTCACGAACGGTAAAGCTACCATCGCCCGAAATATATCCCGGTTGAATCTCGTAATGGCGGAATTTTCGCCGACTGATGCCGTGTCGGCCCACAATCAAGTACGGCATCTCGGCCTTAATCGCCTTGGGCTGTGTCCGCATGGCTACGATGGGATGACCATCAAACACCATTTTACGCCGCACGGCACCCACCGGGTCCGTGGTTCCTAACGTGGTGATTGTCCACGCTAGGACCAACAATCCCGCAGCCAGACCGCCGCACCACCAAATTTGTCGTTGCCGTTTCATCTCTTTCACCCCTTGGTATTCCTTTCCTTAAGCATACTGAACGGCGATTTAAAAATCAATATTAGCTGTATATTGTTAATAATTATTCATTTGTGATCATAACCCAGTCGTTACCCATAGACAGACCTAACGTTTTTTAAAGCACGCTGCATTGTCGGCAAACAGTTCTCGTCGACTCACGGGATAAGGTCGCGGCACCGGTCCATCAAAACACCACCCGAAAAAATAGTACTTATTTTCAGCGTTTTTGATCCCTTGTAGAAAAACCAACGAAACCCAGCGCTGCCAAGGCCTCGTTTCTCATTTGGTCCTCATAATTTCGATTTTATTCCATTCACCATGGCCATTAATTTCAGAAAAATCGTTGACAAACTTAATTTCGGTGCTAAACTAGCAATTATTAACAATTGATTAGAAAATTAAAAAGTGATGATGAAGTCCAGTAGTGGTGGACGAACTTGTTAGCGAGCCCGGTCAAGTGCAAGCGGGTCAAGGTCCCTACCACGAACATCCCTTCGGAGCTGTTAGCTGAAATCCAAGTAAGTTTATACCGGAAGCATCCGTTATCAATGCAGTGAATCGCGGGAGTGGTCATTTCCCAAATGTTCCTAGCTTTTGGGGCTTGTCCTCTAGGAGCCCGCCGTTCATAGATGAGGCTACTTTTTGAGTAGCAAAAACTAAGGTGGTACCGTGCGAACAGCACCCTTACAGAGAATCTTTTTCTGTGGGGGTGCTGTTTATTTTCTCCGCTAATCACTTCTAATCAATTGAATCTAGGAGGTTGTTTCACATGAAACATTTAGTTTGGGCAGCACCCATGTCAGTTCTACTATTATTATCGCTTAGCGCCTGTGGCCAGGCATCCGGCAGTACCAATAAGAACCGGACCTTAAATGTCACATTAGCTAGTGAACCCGCCACTGCCGACCCTAACAAGTCGACCGACACCAACAGTGGGAGCGTTATTTCCCAAACGATGGAAGGCCTCTATACCTATAACAAGGATGGCAAGGTCGTCGCCGGAGTTGCCACCAAGGTGGTCAAGCCGACGAACAATGGGAAGACCTACACTTTTAATCTCAAGAAGAACGCCAAGTGGGCCAATGGTCAGCAAGTGACCGCCCAAGACTTCGTGACCTCTCTGAGACGTTGGGTGGACCCGAAAACCAAGGCCCAGTACGCCAGCCTCCTCTCAGCCTTCAAGAACTACGATGCCGTCCAAGCCGGCAAGGTCTCCCCAGATAAACTGGGTGTCAAGGCCCTCAGCAAAACCAAGGTTCAATTTCAATTAAACCAGGCCGTGCCTTACTTCGATGACCTGGTCGCCGAATACTATCCCTTAAACACCGCCGCCGTTAAGAAGTACGGTGCCAAGTATGGGACTAGTGCCGCCAAGACGGTCAACAACGGGGCCTACAAGTTAACCGGTTGGACCGGGAGTAATTCTACCTGGAACTACGTGAAGAACCCTCACTACTGGGACGCCAAGAACGTCAAGATCAAAAAGGTTAACGTTAACGTCACCAAGGATGAAAGCACTGCGGCTAACCTCTTCAAGAGTGACAAGGTCCAAGAAACCACGGTCAGCAGCCAATATGTTCGATCGAATGGCAACGACAAACAACTCCACACCCACTTGTTAGGCCGACTCCAATACCTCTACGTTAATAGTAAGAAGAAGGCCACGAGTTCAGACAATCTGCGTCAGGCGGTCTCTTACGTCATCGATCGTCAACAGTTGACCAACAAGGTGCTCCAGGATGGTTCCAAGCCGGCCCTGAGTGCCGTACCTCGTGGTGATCAAGCCGACCCCAAGAACGGCAAGGACATGGCCACCGAAGTTGGTAATCTCTTGCCCCACGATGTCACTAAGGCCAAGGCCTACTGGCAGAAATACTTGAAGGAAACCGGCAAATCCAAGGTCACGCTGAACCTCTTAACCGACGATACGGATGAGGATAAAAACGTGGGCACCTACATCCAATCGGTTATGGAAAAGAATTTCAAGGGACTGACCGTGACCGTCACCTCAATCCCCCATGCCCAACACGTGGCCCGCGACTTCGCCGGCACATTTGAACTTAACTTAACGGGCTGGTCCTCAAGTTGGTTAGACTCCGGCGATTACCTGGGATTGGCCGCCAAGTCCAACACGGTTAACTTCACTGGTTGGAACGATGATCAGTTCAATAAGTTACTCGATTCCGCTAACAGCAAGACCGGCCAGGCCCGTTACGATGGGTTAGTTGCCGCCGACAAGCGGTTAATGGAAGTCAAAGGTTACTTGCCTCTTTACCAACCTTCACAAGCAAACCTAGTTAGCAGCAAGGTCGGTGGCCTGAAGTACAACCTGGTCCACACCGCCAAGTACCAATACGCTTACTGGAAATAATCGATAGTCAAATCTGACCTTAAACGAAAAACACTTATTATAGGAGGACATTCATATGACTAAAAAAACATTCTTTAACTTTACCCTTTTCGATGGCACCAATGACCAAAACCAGGCCGATGCCTGGTTCACCGTCGACACTGAGACTGGCAAACTCGTCGACCGTGGTCAGGGCACCCCAGCCCAGTCCGATGAACAGGTAGACCTAGGCGGCCAATACGTCATGCCCGGCTTCTTCAACGTTCATACCCACGTTTCCGCTAACCCACAGAAGCTAAATGGTGACGACAAGTCGGAATCCGAAACGGCCGTCATGGCCTGGACCAACCTCCAAGCCTTGCTCAAATCCGGCGTCACCTACACCCGGGGCTGTGGTAACGAATACGATGTTGACGTGAAGCTCAAACGACTCCAGAAGTCCGGTCAACTGCCACACACACCACGGATGTTAACCTCTGGCAAGGCCTTCTCGATGACCGGTGGCCATGGGGACTCGCCTCATGGTGGCCATGCCGTGGATTCTCCGGATGAGATGCGCAAGGCCGTCCGTACGGCCTTCAAAAATGGTGCCGAAAGCGTGAAGGTCATGGCAACCGGTGGTGTCATGACGCCCAATGACTTCATGGAAGATGCCCAATTATCGGTAGCCGAAATGCATGTTGCCGTTGAAGAGGCGCATCACAAGCGTCGCGTCGTTGCCGCCCATGCCGAAGGTAATCCCGGGATCCAAAACGCCCTCGATGCCGGCGTGGATTCCGTCGAACATGGCTTCTACGTTAACGAGGCCGAGGCGAAGCAAATGGTTAAGCAAGGCACGTACCTGACACCAACGCTCATCGCCGAATGGGTAATCCCCGAATACGGCAATGGTGACCTGCCCGACTGGGAGGTCAAGAAGGCGGCCGACGCCTTGGACGACACCTACGTCAACATGCGGCGGGCGTTCAAGCTAGGCGTGAAGTTTACCTGTGGGACCGATGCGGGGACCCCATACAACGGCTTCGATAAGACGCCCGAGGAATTTGGCCTCTTAACCAAGCTGGGCATGACCAATGCCGAAGCCTACCAATGCTCGACCCTGAACTCCCCTAAGTTATTGGGGGTTGCCGATGAATACGGCACCTTGGAAGTGGGCAAGTTCGCTGATTTCCAAGTCTTGAAGAAGGATCCCCTGGCCGATACGGCCAACGTGGTCCAGGAAGATAAGCAAGTCTACCTGGGTGGGCACCGCGAATTCTAAGGTTCAAAAAAACAATGCGTCAGCATGGGATCCGACCCCCAATGCTGGCGCATTGCTTTTGTCTCCGATTAAATTAGGCGGTGACGCCACCATCGGCGGTTACCGTCGTGCCATTAATAAATTTCGAATCGTCCGAACCTAAGAACAAGGCTAGCTTGGCAATGTCTTTGGGTTCACCCATCGGATTGTTGCTAGGATCGCCGGTGGCCTTAATCCCCATGGGATCAATGTCGGTCAGCGTCTTAGCAATATTGGTGTTCACGCCGCCCGGGGCAATGGCGTTGGCCCGAATATTGCTGAACATGCCGAGAGTGGCCGCAATATTTTGGGTTAGACCAACCAGGCCATGCTTCGAGGCCACATAGGCTGCCCCACCCCAGGAGCCACCGAGGCCGCCAATGGAGGCATTGTTCACGATAACCCCACCATTGGGATTATTGTGCATAATTTTCACGGCATCATGAATGGCCAAGAAGGGTCCCGTCAGGTTAACCGCCATAATCCGGTCCCACAGGTCCTTGTCGGCGGTTGCGACCGTCTTGAAATTATCCATGATCCCGGCGTTATTGACCAGGATATCAATCGTGCCATAGGTCTTCACGGCAAAATCCACCATGTTCGCAATATCATCGCTCTTAGACATATCGGTCACCACAGCGCTGACGTTACCATCGGCCGCCTTGATACCGTCGACAACTCGCTTTAGACTATCGGCATCAAAGTCCGCCGCCACAACCTTGGCCCCTTCTGCCGCGTACAGTTCGGCAATCGTCTTACCCATTCCAGATGCTGCACCCGTCACAATCGCAACCTTACCATCAAGCTTCTTTGTCATATTCATACGCCTCCATGGTTTTAGAATTAACCACAATGTAGCATGGACCATAAGCGCTTTCAACGTAGCGAATCATCTCGGATTTGCAAGCTATTTGCTCACTAGTGCACAGAAAGCGCCACCCCTAGCCGTTCCCGTTAACCAAGGATCCCTAAAAAATGACAAAAAAAGGCCAACCACATTGTGGTTGGTCTTCATGATGACTACTCTTCGCTTACGAATGGCATTAAGCCCATGATCCGTGAACGCTTGATAGCGATCGTTAACTTACGTTGGTTCTTGGCACTAGTGCCAGTAACTCGGCGAGGTAAAATCTTACCCCGTTCGGAGATAAACCGACGTAATAAGTCAGTGTCTTTGTAATCAATGTATTCGATGTGGTTGGCTGCAATAAAGTCAACCTTACGACGGCGACGGCCGCCACGACGTTGTCCTGCCATGAGAAATTCCCTCCTCGTTATTTAGTGATTAGAACGGTAAATCATCATCGGAAATGTCAATCGAATCACCGGAGTTAGCAAACGGATCGGCTGAGTTATTGTTCCCAGCATTTCCTTGGTTACCACCTGCAGGATTATTATTCGTAGTCGGTGCCGCACTGGAAGCGGGCGCCGGATTACCACTCATAAATGGATTGTCATTTTGATTCTGATTTGAAGCCTGAGGAGCATTATTCGTGGGACCAGCGTTGTAATTACCACCGGCGTTGCCACCCGCACTACGATTGCTCGAGCGCGGTTCCAAGAACGAAAAGTTCTCGACGACAACTTCGGTCACGTAAACACGTTGGCCTTGCTGATTTTCGTAATTCCGGGTCTGAATCCGACCTTCAATCCCCACAAGGGAACCCTTGTGCATGAAGTTCGCAAAGTTTTCCGCGGCTTTGCGCCAGATGACACAACTTACGAAATCAGCTTCCCGTTCACCTTGTTGGTTGGTGAACCGCCGATCAACGGCCAACGTAAAGGTGGCAACAGCAGCACCGCCTTGGGTGTAGCGTAAGTCAACATCCCGTGTCAGTCGGCCAGTAAGTACTACTCGGTTGATCATTGCTGAATAACTCCTCTCAAATTAAGTTTAAATTAGTCTTCGCGCTTAACGATCATGTGACGTAAGATACTGTCATTGATCTTAGCTAAACGGTCGAATTCGTTTAAAGCTACGTCATCGGTAGCATTTACCATATCGATATGGTAGATACCTTCGTTAAAGCCACCAATTTCGTATGCGAACCGACGCTTTGACCAGTCTTTCGAGTTGATCAATTCTGCACCGTTATCAGTCAGTAACTTGTCGAAGCGTTCAACCAGAGCGGTCTTCGCAGCATCGTCAAGGTCTGGACGAATGATGTAGGTGATTTCGTATTTAGTAGTTTCCATGAATGTTACACCTCCTTATGGACTTCAGGCCCCCGCTGCAATGCGGAAGCAAGGAGAGACACTAGCGTAAGCCAGATACTCACAAGCTAGTAGTATAGCATATCCTGATACTTTAAGCAAATCGGGGCCGACCGATGGGTGCTGCTTACGTTACACCAGTTAGCTCCGTCGGTTGGCCCTCGTTATTTTTGAAAATTCGACTTTTTTCTATAATATCAGATCTGTTGCTCTGGTCAGCTAACCGTCATCAATGGTATCTATCGCTATGCTAAGGCTTGCTGAAGGCCAAATCCAGCTAGTTAGGGGGATTAGCCACCCACTATCGTTGCCGACGTTAGAACGTCTCAGAACGCTCCTTCCCCTAGTATCGTATCCGATACAAAAACCGCTCAGCCTAACTGAGCGGTTCGTTTAGTCAATTTAATTAATTTTGACGCTTAAACCAGTTCAACCCCAAGAAGCTGAGGCTCAAAGCACCAGCAATCACGGCTAACCAACTGGTCTTTTCTTCACCAGTTTGCGGTAAGACCGTTGCGGCCGATTGTGACTTGCTTGGGTCTTTCGTGGCTGTACCCTTAGCATTAGCTGCTAGCGGCTTGACAGCACTCGTGACCTTCGCAGCAGCTCCACCGTTATTCAGCGTTGCAGCCTTGCCAGTCGTGTTGGCCTTCTTGTCGCCGGCATGTCCCTTAGACGTGACAGCTGGCTTCTTGGTTGGTGTCGTTGGCTTAACAACTGGCTTAACGACTGGATTTTCTGGGTCAACCGTTGCGCCATTGCCGCCCTCTGAAGGATCGGTTGTTGGTGTAGTCGTGCCACCGCCATTGTTACCCGTGTTGCCGGTATTACCAGTGTCACCACCGCCGGTCGTTGCGGATGGCACCTTTTGCCAAACGTAAGTGTCAGCCATGGTAGCGCCATCGTAAGCGGTGTTCAATTGCGCACTCGTAAAGGTTGCTCCGGCAGGCTTGTCCACCGTACCGGTCCCAACGGCTTGCCATAGGCCCGTGTAAACGTCGGTCTTTGGAATGTCAGGAAGCGCGGCATTACCATTGCTACTGTCCATATGCATGTTCGTTGGCAGGATTAATTCTTTCAAATTAGTCGTCCCAAGCAAGGCTTCTCGAACACTAGCATCGTCCGTCAGACTGAAATTCGATAAGTTCAACTTTTCTACGCCAGTATTTCTAAAGGCCCAAGTCAGAGCACTCACAGGTGCTGGATGCCAGTTGCTCAGATCGATGGTGGTTAAGGACGAATCATTGTCAAACACTTGAACAAAACTCTTTGATCCAGAGACATCCCACTTGCTAACATCCAAGTCTGACAACAGTGGATCGCTTTGGAAGGCTTGAACCAAATTGTTCACCTTCGACGTATCCCAGTCGGCCACGTTGATACTCGTCACGTTGGGCATTGCAGCAAACGTGCTGTTTATTGACGTTAAGTTGCTGGTATTCCAGCCACTTAAGTCCAGACTACCAATTGCTGTTCCTCTGAAGAGCGCATCGGCACTTTGCAGGCTATCCACGTTCCAGTCGGCAGCATCGACATCGGTCAGATACTGGTCGCCATTGAACATACTCGACATGTCGGTAACCTTGCCAGTCGTCGAACCCAACTTGACACTTTGTAATTGCATTGTTTTGAGACCCGTGCCATCGTTGTACCCGCCACTAAACATATTAGTCATCGAAGTCACATTGCTCATGTCCCAGCTACTTAAATCGATGCTCTTTAAAGAAAGGTTCTGTGCGAACATACTGTCCATCATGACAACTTTGCTGGTATCAACATTTTCCATACCATCATATTCAGTTACATCGGTCCAGAGTTGAAATAATCCCCCACCAAAAGAGTACTTTGGAAAAACAACCTTTTGTCCAGCATCATTTAAGGCAAAAACAACCTTTTTTACACCAACGGTGCTAAAACTAGGGATCTTACTGAAATTCCCACCAAAAATAGTGACCGTTCCTTCACTATCCTTGGTCCACTTACTCCCATTTGTGCCGCTTATAACCCCAGAATCAACAATCGTCGGGGCAACTGGCACATCGGCAGCTCTCAATAAGTTTCCTCGATTGAACTTAGTCGTTGTGTCGCTGACAACAGTTGACCCACCGGTCTTGTCACCGTTGTTGTCAACCTTGCCATCAGTTTCCGTTGACCCATTGTCCCCGGTTGAACCGGTATTCGTATTAGCATCGGTGCCGCCTACGGACCCATTGCCCCCAGACTTATCACCGCTGTCTTTAGTATCGTTTAAACTGTCAGAACCATCGTTGGTCTTTGAACCAGTATCCTTATCCACTGATCCATCAACAGTCCCACCTTTATCTGAATCAGATTGTGACTGTGAACCATTACCAATGACGGCCTGGTCACTTTGCGTGTCGTCAGCCGTATCCCCGGCCTTGGTCACCGTGTTGGCGTCAATGTCTCCGCTGTTTGTTGCCGCGTGAGCATTGTCCATTTGGTACCCAACACCCGTTACCAATCCTAGTAATACTAAGGTAGTCAACCTTTGTTTTGAAAGCATCCTCAACTTTTTATCCATGGTGAATTCCCCTTCCATGTGTAACACATCTCAATATCTGGCTAAAGTATAGCGCCATTCCCCCTAAAAGTCCAACAAATTTAACAATTAACAACTAATTTGATTCGTTTTCACATTTTTAGTTTGTTCGCATAATAAACGCCGTTAAATTAGCGTTGCCACAATCATTGTTACCCGCGCTTTCTTCCTTGCTTTAACGCAATATTTACATAAATTATGACATATTTCGGAATCCTCATTTTCTAACATTAAAAAGTCGCTAGGTCGTCCACTATATAACCCATTTCGGCTAAAATATTTCCCTCTAAGCCCTCTAATCAATGGGTAATTCCGCAAAAAAAGACCGACTAGTCAAAATTAACTAGTCGGTCCTTACTTAGTTTCGCTAAAATTTAGTCTTCGCTAGGTGCGTCGGTATCAGACTCTGCAGGTGCTGCCTCACTGGTAGCGGCCGAATCATCAGTCGCTGTCGTGTCATCGCTATCTGTTTCGTCTTCCTTGGCCACCTTCGCCATCGTCGCAACGGCAGTGTCATCGTTCAACCGAATCAGGTGAACCCCTAAGGTTGCCCGACCAGTCTCGGAGACATCGGCGACGCTGAAGCGAATCATGACACCCTTGTTAGTAACCAACATGATGTCCTCATCGCCATCGACCGTGGTCAAACCGGCTAACGGACCGTTCTTGGCCGTCACGTTAACCGTCTTGATCCCTTTACCACCACGACCCTTGATTGGGTACTCGGCGGCGGCCGTTTGCTTCCCATAACCCTTTTCGGAAATGACAAACACATGGCTATCAGGCTTCAAGACACTGGCACCGATCACGTAATCGTTGTCACGGAGACGAATCCCCCGAACACCGGTTGCGGAACGACCCATCGACCGGACATCTTGGGCCGCAAAGCTAACGGCATAACCCAAGTGAGTCCCGATGATGATGTTGGCCTGGTCATTGATGATGTCAACGCCCATCAACTCATCGTCTTCCTTCAGGCTAATGGCCTTGAGACCATTACTCCGAATGTTGGCGAATTCATCGACTGGTGTTCGCTTGACCGTCCCTTGCACCGTGGTAAAGAACAGGTCGCGGTCAGGGTTTTCTCCTGGGTTAGAAACGTTGATGACCGCTTGAACGTGCTCGTTGTTGTTGATTCCCAGCAAGTTAATCACTGGAATCCCCTTCGCGGTCCGGCCGTATTCAGGGATTTCATACCCCTTCATGCGATAAACCTTCCCGGTATTGGTGAAGAACAACAGCATGTCATGCGTCGACGTTGCTACCAGGTGTTCGATGAAGTCATCATCGTGGACACCCATCCCTTGGACCCCTTTACCACCACGGTTTTGGGCCTTGAATTCGGACGTTGGTAACCGCTTGATATAACCGTTATGCGTTAATGAAATCACAACGTCTTCTTCGGCGATTAGGTCTTCGTCTTCCAAGCTAAGGACTTCACCGACCATTAATTCGGTCCGACGGGCATCCCCAAACTTGTTTTGAATGTCGAGTAATTCTTGATAGATGATGGCTTGTTGCCGTTCCTTGGAGGCCAAGATTTCTTGGTCATCCTTGATGGCAGCCATCACATCGTTATATTCCTTTTCGACCTTTTCCCGTTCCAAACCGGTCAGACGAACCAACCGCATGTCCAAGATGGCTTGCGATTGTTTGTCAGACAGGCTGTAACGCGTCATCAATTCATTCTTAGCTACTTCCGCGGTCTGCGACTCACGGATGATAGTAATAATGGCATCGATGTGGTCGAGGGCAATTCGCAACCCTTCCAGGATGTGGGCCCGGGCTTGGGCCTTCCGCAATTCAAACTCGGTCCGCCGGCGGATAACTTCCAACTGGAATTCCAAGTAGTATTGCAGGATGGCCTTCAAGCCTAAGACCTTAGGCGCACCGTTAACGATGGCCAACATGTTAATCCCGAAGGACGTCTGCATCAAGGTCATCTTGTACAAGTTGTTCAAGATAACTTCGGCACTGGCGTCACGGCGAACATCAATCACGATCCGCATCCCGGTCCGGTCGGTTTCATCGTTAATATCGGTGATCCCTTCAATCCGTTTGTCCCGGGCGAGCTCGGCGATCCGTTCGATCAGCTTAGCCTTGTTGACCATGTAAGGAATTTCCGTGGCCACAATGCGTTGCTTGCCGTTCTTTTCCTCTTCGATATCAACCTTAGCACGCAACGTGATGGTTCCCTTACCGGTCTCGTAAGCCCGGCGAATGGCGGCTTTACCCATCACGATCCCCCCAGTAGGGAAATCGGGGCCAGGTAAGGCTTCCATCAGGTCGGCCAAGGTGGCATCTGGATTATCCATCAAGATGTGTAAGGCACTGATAACTTCCGTCAGATTATGTGGCGGAATGTTCGTGGCCATCCCCACGGCGATCCCGGAAGCCCCGTTAACTAACAGGTTAGGAAAGCGTGATGGTAAGACCACGGGTTCTCGTTCGGAACCATCGTAGTTATCTTGAAAATCAATCGTATCCTTGTTGATGTCCCGCAGCATTTCCATGGCGATCTTGCTCAGGCGAGCTTCGGTATACCGCATGGCGGCGGCACCGTCACCATCGACGGACCCAAAGTTCCCGTGACCATCAACCAACATGTAGCGGTAAGAGAAGTCTTGGGCCATCCGTACCATGGATTCGTACACGGCAGAATCACCGTGAGGATGGTACTTCCCCAAGACATCCCCAACCATCCGGGCAGATTTCCGGAATGGCTTATCGGGGGTAATCCCCAGTTCATGCATATCATATAAAATCCGGCGGTGGACTGGCTTCAAACCATCCCGCACGTCCGGTAACGCCCGTTGAACAATCACACTCATTGCGTAATCCAGGAAGGAAGTTCGCATCGTTTGTGAAAGGTCAACGTCGGTAATTCGACTTAAATAATCTTGGTCAGCCAAATTTTTACCCTCCGTTCTTCCTGGCACTCACTAAACATCGAGATCGGCATACGTGGCGTTCTCTTCAATGAATTCCCGCCGTGGCGCAACCTTGTCCCCCATTAACATGGTAAAGACTTGGTCGGCATTGATGGCATCCTGGGCATCCACCCGCAGAAGCCGCCGATTTTCTGGATTCATGGTCGTATCCCACAATTGTTCCGCGTCCATTTCACCCAACCCTTTGTACCGTTGGATTTGTGGCTTAGGAGCTGGTGGCAATTGACCCAATAAGTCTTTCAACTCATCATCGCTATCCAGGTAACGTTGCATCTTCCCTTGGCGAACCCGGTACAGTGGTGGGCAGGCAATGTAGACATACCCGGCGTCCAGTAATGGCCGCATGTAACGGTAGATCAGGGTCAGCAACAGGGTCCGAATGTGGGCCCCATCGACATCGGCATCGGTCATAATGATCAGCTTATGATAGTTGGCCTTACCCACGGTAAAGTCATCACCAAAGCCCGTGCCCATGGCCGTAAACAGGGAACGAATTTCTTCGTTCGCCAGAATCCGGTCCATCGATGCCTTTTCAACGTTCAGAATCTTCCCTCGAATAGGGAGAATCGCTTGAGTCAACCGCGAACGACCCTGCTTAGCAGAACCACCGGCGGAGTCCCCTTCGACGATAAACAACTCGGAAATTTCGGGGTCCTTGGACGTGTTATCGGCCAATTTACCTGGCAGGTTAGAGATTTCCAACCCACTCTTCTTCCGCGTCACTTCACGAGCACGCTTGGCAGCGACCCGCGCCTTGGAGGCCAAGGTCCCCTTGTCGACAACCTTCTTAGCGACATCCGGATGTTCCATCAAGAATCGCATGAAGTGGTCGGCAAAGGTATGGTCAACCGCCGTCCGGGCATCGGAGTTCCCCAACTTGGTCTTGGTTTGTCCTTCGAATTGTGGGTCCGGATGTTTAACCGAAACCACAGCCGTTAAGCCTTCTCGAACGTCATCCCCGGTTAGGTTAGGCTCGTTGTCCTTCATCAGCTTCTTCTGACGGGCATAGTCATTAACGACCCGCGTCAAGGCGCGCTTGAAACCTTCCTCATGGGTCCCACCTTCATAGGTGTGGATGTTGTTGGTAAAGGTTAACAGGTTGTTATGATAGTCGTCTGTGTATTGCAGGGCAACTTCCACCGTAATCCCATTTTCCTTGCCTTCAACGTAGATTGGGGGTTCAAACAGCGTCGTCTTGTTTTCATTTAGGTAATCCACGTAGTGTCGAATCCCGCCTTCGTAGAGGAAATCATCCTCCGTGGGTTTCTCGGGACGTTCGTCACGAATCGTAATCCGTAGGCCCTTGTTTAAGAAGGCCAGCTCACGGATCCGCGTGGTTAACGTTTTAATATCAAAAGTCGTGGTTTCCCGGAAGATATCTGGGTCTGGCAGGAAGTGAACCGCCGTCCCATGTTGATCCATGGGCAGGCCTTCCTTCGTCACGTGCATTGGCACCGTCACGTGACCACGTTCAAAGGTCATCGAGTATTCCTTACCATCCCGATAGACTTGGGCGTCTAACTCGGTGGACAGCGCGTTAACAACTGACGCCCCCACACCATGCAGACCACCGGAAACCTTGTAACCGCCACCGCCGAATTTACCCCCGGCATGCAAGATCGTAAAGACGGTTTCCAAGGCTGGCTTCCCAGTCTTCTTTTGAATATCAATCGGAATCCCCCGACCATTGTCGGTCACGCTGATACTGTTGTCCTTGTTAACGGTCACGTGAATCTCATTCGCAAAGCCGGCTAAGGCCTCATCGATCCCGTTATCCACAATTTCCCAGACCAAGTGGTGAAGTCCTTGGGCACTTGTTGAGCCAATGTACATCCCGGGCCGTTTCCGGACCGCTTCCAAGCCTTCCAAGACTTGGATTTGACTGGCATCATATTCTCGGGCTTGTTCCGCCTTAGTTTCGTGTTCGTAATCAGCCACTGCCTAATCCTCCTTTGTCGCGCCACCAGGGTCTTCGTTGCCATCCGCCACAACCTGACCATCCGCAATCTGGAAGATGGTCGGGTCTTTAATTAATTGGCGGGTAATGCCACTCAGACTCGTGGTGGTAATAAACGTCTGTACCTTGTCCTGAATCGCCGTCAACAGATGGGTCTGCCGGGCATCATCCAGTTCTGAAAGCACATCATCCAGTAGTAAGACGGGATATTCTCCCGTCTCTTCCTTCATCAAGTCAATCTCAGCGAGTTTGACACTCAATGCGGTCGTCCGTTGCTGCCCTTGGGAGCCGAACGTCTGCACGTTCTTGCCGTTAACCTGAAAATGCAGGTCGTCACGGTGTGGGCCAACCAACGTGGTCCCCTGATACAACTCTTTGTCCTGTTGCTTCTGATAGAGCGCCGTTAACGCCGCACAGATGGTCTGTGGATCCGTCAATTGATCATCGGCAACCTGAGTCGCATAGTGAAAGGTCAGTTCTTCACGGCCCTGTGAAATCTCGCCGTGAATCGCCTGGGCCCAATGTTCCAGCTTCTTAAGCATCCCCAGCCGCGCCGCGATAATTTCCGCGCCATAGGCCGCCAACTGGTCCGACAACACCGACAGAAACAGGAGATCCTTCTTCTGCTTATGCTGCAGGTCCTTCAAGTAACGATTACGTTGCTTCAATAGCGTGCGGTATTGGCTGAGATTGTAAAGGTAGCGCGGGTTCATCTGACCGAATTCCATGTCCATGAAACGGCGACGAACGGTCGGCGCTCCCTTCACAATGGCCAAGTCTTCTGGCGCAAACAAAATGACGTTAAGCTGGCCAACATATTGTGACAGCCGGGCTTGTTCCAAGTGATTAACCTTGGCTCGTTTCCCCTGCCGTGAAAATGTCAGCTCTAACGGAACCGTCCCAGCGGATTTGACGACCCGCCCGCTAATCTTAGCGGTCTTGGTCTGCCAATTAACCAAATCATGGTCATTCGCTGTCCGGTGGCTCCGCGTTAACGCCAAAACGTAGATTGCCTCTAAAAGGTTGGTCTTTCCCTGCGCATTTTCTCCCAATAAAACGTTAATCCCCTGACCAAAGCGGAGATTAGCGGCGGTATAGTTGCGGAAATGCTGCAGCTGCAACTCTTGCAAATACATTATTCACCCTGCTTTGAGCGTATAAAAAATAATCCGGCATCAGGTACGGCAATCTTGTCGCCAGGATACAGCTTACGACCGCGCCGGTTGTCCGGCTCGTCGTTGATATTTACGGTATTTTCCCGCAAGTACCACTTGGCTTGGCCGCCAGTACTGATAATGGATTCTTCCTTGAGCATCTGGCCTAAAGTAATGTAGGGCGTCTCAATGAAAACATCTTTTTTCACAATTTCACCCCTTAATATTCTTCTCTACTATTATACCGCTTTTATAGTGAAAGGTACAGTTGCACTACCTTATTTTTGCGTTCTCAGCCGATCTACCCATCTTTTGAGCTTTTTGGTAAAAGACCGGTAAATTTGCTCAGATTTAAAAATAGCCCCATTCTCGCCGAATAACCCCATTTTTAAGCTCAAAATCAGCGTTTAAACGAAACACCACCGGAAAACGCCGAAAACTTGTGAAAATGGCGTAAAAAAAGAGCGTTTCGCACGGAAACGTCTCTTTGTGGGAGTTATTTAATTAGAATGTCCGGACTGGCGTGATCAATTGAATAAAGTTACTCGTGTCTTCCGTTGGCACCAGGGTAAATGGCCGCAGTGCTGACGTGAAGGCCACGCGAATCGTGGCCTGACCGAATGAATGCAAGGCATCCTTCATGTAATCAGGGTTAAAGGAAATCTCAAGGTCATCTCCATCGAGTTCCTTAGGCGCCAACTCTTCTTCAACATTCCCAACATCGGGCGAGTTACTGAAGATCGTCACCTGATTGTCGGCCGGCGTAAGGGTTAATTTAACCACGTTATTCCGTGATTCATGAGACAACAGAGAGGCCCGTTCAACGGCAGCCAATAATTCTGGCGCTTCGAACTCGACGGTTGTCGAAGCTTCCTTAGGGATCAGCCGTGAGGTGTCGGGATAGTTCCCCTCCAATAACCGAGAGTAAAACGAGGTGTCCCCTAATAAGAAGAGCACTTGGTTTTCGGAGAATTGCATCTTCACATCGGCATCGTCGTCCCCAATCATCCGGGATAATTCCGTCAAACTCTTCCCAGGAATGATGACGTCAAAGTTAGCATCGGTTGGCGTTGGTAATTCGATTTGCCGTTGACTCAACCGGTGACTGTCCGTGGCGACCGCCTGGAACTGATTCTCATTCAGGCTAAAGTGAATCCCCGTTAGGATTGGCCGACTTTCTTGGTTAGAAACGGCAATAACCGTTTGGCTAATCAATTCTTTGAAGACCGCCCCAGATAAGACGACGGAATCCGCCGCATCAATTTCTGGTAAATGAGGATAGTTATTGGCATCTTGGCCATTAATGTTAAAGGCCGCTGAACCAGACGTAATTTCAGTCTGGAAACCGTCCTTAACCTCTACCGTCATATCCTTTTCGGGAAGCCGCTTAACGATTTCGCTAAAGAAGCGAGCAGTTAACACGATTGAACCGGGATCGTCAATGGTTAAGCCAATATCGGGATCGTCGGCCCTGATCAGCGTTTCAATGGAGATATCGGCGTTAGACCCAGTCAAAAGTAACCCTGCGTCACTCGCAACAATTTTCAGACCCGTTAAGATGGGAATTGTGGTCTTGGAAGAAATGGCCCGGGAAACGTTATTGAGTTCTTTGATGAAAGCTGCCCGGTTAATGGAAAATTTCATAAGATGGACACTCCTTTTTCGTGATGCGTAGTTTAACTTAATTAAAAGAAAAAATAGTAGCCGTAGTAGAGCGGTGCATATTGTGGATAACTTTGAGGAACAGTTAACGGCTAGGGCTTTTCCACCTGTGGATAACTTGTGGAAAACTCCGTACCTTTTCATTTTTTATCCACACGCTGTTGCTAACACCGTTTATCATACGCTTTTAAAACGAGAAAGACCGACAAGTGACTCCCACTTTTCTGGGGGTCTCGTGACGGTCATCGGCCTAACGACGAAGTTCCTCTTTCAAGTCGTCAATGGCCTTCTGTAGTTCGGGATCGGTCTTAAGCGAGGCGGTAATCTTATCGTAGGCGTGAATCACCGTGGTATGGTCCTTACCGCCGAATTCGGTTCCGATCCGTGGCAGCGACGCCTCGGTTAACTCCCGCGACAGGTACATCGCGATCTGACGTGGCATGACGATAACCTTCTTGCGTTTCTTACCCTTCAAGTCTTTCAGGGAAACGTGGAAGTAGTCGGCGACCCGATCTTGAATGACGGGAATCGTAACGGCATCGCTGGCGTTAGCGAGGTTGAGACTCTTCAAGGCCTCGGCTGCTAAATCAGTGGTGATCGGTTGGTGCATGAGTTGATGGTAGGCCTGGACGCGAGCCAAGGCCCCCTCCAACTCCCGCACGTTCGAATCGATTTGTCCGGCGATGTAACTCAAGGTATCGTCGGGGATGTCGATTTGGTCGGCATCGGCCTTGTTCCGCAGGATAGCGATCCGAGTTTCCAGATCTGGCGGGGTGATGTCGACCGAAAGACCCCAAGCAAAGCGCGAAACCAAACGGTCTTGCAGCTTAGGAATTTCGTTGGGTAGCCGGTCGGACGTCAGCACAATTTGCTTGCCGTCGTCGTATAAGGCGTTAAATGTATGGAAGAACTCTTCTTGAGTCCCTTCCTTATTGGCGAAGAACTGAATATCATCGACCAGCAGCAGATCAACGTTACGGTACTCTTGTCGGAACTGCTCCTGCGTCCGTGTTTGAATCGCATTAATAAAGTCGTTAGTAAAAGCCTCGCTAGTGACGTATTTGACCTTGGTGTCGGGGCGATCTTCCAACATTTTATTACCGATCGCGTGCATCAAGTGGGTCTTGCCGAGGCCAACGCCACCATAGAAGAATAGTGGGTTGTACATGACGCCTGGTTCCTCAGAAACCACTAAGGCGGCGGCATGGGCCATCTGGTTACCCTTCCCAATGACAAAGGTATCAAATGTGTAGCGAGGATTCAGCGCCGTTTCCTTCATAAAAGTTGGTGTGGGCTCGTTGGTGGCCGCTTCCCCTGGGGTTGCGGTCTTGGCCTTGAGCGTCGCCTGTTGTTGGCGTTCACCTTCAAGAATTAAAACGGGTTGAATATCTTCGTGAGCGGCTTGGTATGCGTATTCTACCAATTGCTGGTCCAGGTGTTGGTGGGTCCAGTAATCACGATGCAGGGGTGATGGGAGTTCCAACGTTAATTTGTTGCCCTCTAAGGCAATGGGCTTGGCTGTATCAATCCAAGTTGAATAGGTCGTTTTGGAGTAATTTTCCTCAAACAACTGTTTGATATCAGTCCACAAAGTTAACAAGTCTGGCACTGATGTATCCCCCTATATTAGTTTAGATGGTCATTTATCGCAGGGCGGACTCCGCCCTAACGAAAACGTATATTCAGTGTAGCATGAAGAAAAAAAGTTTTCCACAGGGTATTGTGGGCTGTGCATAATTGTTTCACAGGAAGTGTAAGAAGTTATCCACAGGCACGTGTGAAACTGTGGATAGTTTTTATAGCCATAACTTGTCCACAGTCTTTTGTGGACTGGGAAATGCATAAGATCAAGTGTTTCACAAGTTATCCACAAAATGCACAGTTCCTAAAAATAAAAAATAAACAGCCTGTGGATCGGTGGATAACTCGGTGGCCAAGTCAAAATTAACTTTTGTAATATTTGAGAGTTATCCACAGGCAAAGTGCATGAAACAAATTTCTTCGGGGAAAACTTTTAATGAGAAAACCAAAGTTTCGGTTTCATTCTTTCTTTTTTTATGCTAATATGTTCAGGAAATGCATTTAGTAAGTATTGCCCGAGTTCTCGGGTAACCAATCAAAATAGAGTTAAGGAGGTGTCACGATGAAGCGCACTTTTCAACCAAAGAAACGTCACCGTTCACGTGTCCACGGCTTCCGCAAGCGTATGAGCACTAGCAATGGCCGTCAAGTATTAGCACGTCGCCGTCAAAAGGGACGTAAAGTATTGTCTGCATAGGCCGCTGAAGGTTCAGTGGTCTTTTTATTTTATCTGCGAGGAGACTGGGACCCCAATCCCTCGCGGACTGAACACAAATCGTGAGAATTTTGGAGATGCACCATGCGAAAATCTTACCGCATTAAGAAAGAAGCGGAATTTCAGCAGGTCTTTGAAACCAGAAATTCAGTCGCTAATCGGCAATTTGTGGTGTATTCAATGGATAAACCAGACCAACCACACTTTCGGGTCGGGATTTCCGTTGGGAAAAAGATTGGGAACGCCGTTCACCGTAATTGGGTGAAGCGCCGGATTCGCCAGAGCCTTCTTGAGCTAAAGCCCTACCTTAAACAGGATGTGGACTTTCTCGTGATCGCTCGGCCCCGTGCGGATGGTATTTCCATGCCCGACGCGAAGCATAGCCTGATCCATGTGTTAAAGCTGGCGAAACTACTGGATTCCAACTATAGTGAGGAATAAACGTGAAAAAGTATAAACGAACCCTACTTATGCTGGGTATTGTGAGCTTAGTGTTCATTCTCTCCGCTTGTAGCAAAACGCCAATTACGAATCATAGTACCGGGTTATGGGATGGCTTAATTGTCCTGAACTTCTCCCGGGCCATTCAATGGTTGGCAAGCTTGTTCGGCGGGAACTACGGGGTAGGGATCATCGCCTTTACGATTATCGTTCGGGTAATCTTAATGCCGCTGATGATTTTCCAAACCCGCAGCATGCGGAAGACACAAGAGATTCAGCCACAATTAAAGGCTCTGCAAAAGAAATACTCGTCACGGGATCGCGAAACCCGCGAGAAGTTATCCCAAGAACAACAGAAGTTATATTCGGAAGCCGGCATCAACCCAATGATGGGTTGTCTGCCAGCCATCGTGCAATTGCCAATCATTTGGGCTTTGTACCAAGCTATTTGGCGGACGAAGGTTCTGCGTTCTGGAACTTTCCTCTGGTTATCCCTGGGTGACAAAGACCCCTACTTTATCCTGCCATTATTGGCCGCCGTTGCCACGTTCTTGAGTACGTGGTTGGCGACCAAGTCAGCGCCAGAAACCAGTTCCGTCAACAATATGATGGTTATGGGGATGCCGGTCATCGTCTTCTTTACGGCGATGAACGTGGCCTCATCACTGTCACTGTACTGGACGGTTTCCTACGTCTTCCAAGTATTCCAAACCCTGATCATCCAAAATCCGTGGAAGATTCAAGCGGATCGCGATGCCAAGGAACAGGTCAAGTTGGAACATGAACGGGCAATGAAGCGTGCCGTTCGTAAGGCTAAACAGAGTCGTCGTAAGTAGACGATTCCTTAGTCACCAATCATAAAATGCATTTTAGAACCGCTACCGAAGTCTCGGTGGCGGTTTTTTCTATGGTATACTAGCCGTTAATAGACTACGGACGTATTGGAGGAATCAAGTCATGACCATCTTTACGGGGAAAACAGAAGAGGCGGCAATTCAGGCTGGCTTGGCAGCACTGAACAGTGACCGCGATCAGGTGACCATTAACGTTGTAACCGCGGCGCGTAAAGGGTGGCTCGGTATCGGTCAACGTGATGCCATGGTGGATGTGACGTTGAAGGTCGTTGCTGCCGATCAGGCGGCCGCCAAACCAGCACCGGTGAAGAAGACCCCCGTGTTCAAGGTGCAACAACCGGTGGCACCTGCTGCACCGGCCGATGAACCCGAACAGCCAACCGTGAGCCCGGCAGAGCGTCAGGCTCGGCGGGAGGCGGCGATTAGTGCGGTTGAGGACTATCTCGGCACGATCGTCGACCAACTAGGAATTGATGCCACGGTTGCGGCAACCAGCGCGGGTCACCGCCAGGTTCAGCTCGAATTTACCACGGACAAGGAAGGCCTGTTGATTGGGAAGCATGGGCGGACCATCAATGCGCTACAGAGCCTGGCGCAATTGTTCCTGAACCATCATGGGGCGGCACACGTCGAGGTTGAACTGGACGTGGCCGGCTATCGGGAACGGCGGCGCGTGACCCTGGCCCGTTTGGCGGACAATACCGCCCGCGAGGTCGTAGCCACGGGTAAGCCAATTTACCTGGACCCGATGCCATCATTTGAGCGGAAACAGATTCACGCCGTATTGGCGAAGAACCGCTTCGTCACAACGTATTCGGCGGGTAAGGAACCCCACCGGGCGGTTGTGATTGAGCCGGCCTAAGTTTGGTTTGACAAATGGTGGGATTGCCCTTATAGTGAAGACAATCATTCTTATCATGTTTACGATAAAGTAGTGAAAGTACTTTATCCGTGCCCGGTTAGGTGGCGCGGAGTAGGTGCTTTTTTTTATGGCTATAAATGATACGCCAGGGATGTTGGCCAGTTTTGAACGGTGGTTTAGCGCCATCACTCAGGAGGTGGCTGACAGGTCCTGTGGGCGCGTTAGCGGGCTAGACTAGTCAGTACCGCTATCGGTCGGTACGGGTCCGGATACGGAAACTGACCGCTACTGGTCGGGAACAGGATAAGGACTACAGACGAAGCGCAGTGTTTGATAGAAAAAGGAGGATGACTCATGGCAGTCACCACAACGGAATTTGATACGATTGCGGCAATTTCTACCCCACCTGGTGAGGGGGGCATTGCGATCATTCGGCTATCTGGCGAAGAGGTCTTTGACGTCGCCGGCAAGCTGTTTAAGGGCGCCGATTTAAGTCAGGTTGCGAGCCATACGATTCACTATGGCCACATCGTTGACCCTGAAACGAATGAAGAAGTTGATGAAGTCATGGTAACCGTGATGCGGGCGCCTAAGACTTACACCAAGGAAGATATTATTGAAATTAACTGTCACGGTGGGATCGTGGCGACGAACCGGATTCTTCAGTTGTGCCTGAGTTACGGGGCACGATTGGCCGAACCGGGTGAATATACCAAGCGGGCCTTCCTGAATGGTCGAATCGATTTGACGCAGGCCGAATCCGTGATGGATTTGATTCGGGCCAAGACCGATAAGTCGATGAAGGTGGCTTTAGATCAACTGGATGGTGATCTGTCCAAGTTAATTCGTCATTTGCGACAGGACATCCTGGATGCCTTGGCGCAGGTCGAAGTTAACATCGACTATCCTGAATACGACGACGTGGAAACGATGACAACGAAGATGCTGTTGGAGAAGGCTCAGTCCGTTCAGAAGCAGATTAAGGTTCTGTTAGCGACGGCTAAGCAGGGGAAGGTCTTGCGTGAAGGCTTGGCCACGGCGATTGTCGGTCGGCCTAACGTCGGGAAGAGTAGCCTGTTAAACCATCTGTTGCATGAAGACAAGGCGATCGTGACCGATGTGGCTGGGACCACGCGTGACGTGATTGAAGAATACGTCAACGTCAAGGGGGTTCCCCTGAAGTTAATCGACACCGCCGGGATTCGCGATACGACGGATAAGGTCGAGAAAATCGGGGTCGAACGGTCGTTGAAGGCCATTGATACCGCCGATCTGGTGATCTTAGTTCTGAACGCCAGCGAACCACTGACGGCCGAAGATAAAAAGTTGCTCAGTGCCACGGCGGCTAATCAACGAATCTTGATCTTAAACAAGACCGACCTGCCACAACAGCTTGATCTGACGGCGGTTAAGGCCGCTGCCGGTGACAGTCCGATCATTGAAACCTCCATTTTGAAGAGTACAGGGATGGATCAATTGGAAACCACGATTGCCCACCTGTTCTTCGATGAAGGCATTGAATCCAACCAAAACAATGTCATGGTGACAAACGCCCGGCACATTGGCCTCTTACATCAGGCTAGCGATGCCTTGTCCGACGTCATGCATGGGATTGCGGCGGGGATGCCAGTGGACCTGGTTCAAATCGACATGACGCGGGCCTGGGACTTACTGGGAGAAATCACCGGTGACAGTTACCAAGATGAGCTACTAGACCAACTGTTTAGCCAGTTCTGTTTAGGAAAATAATCAGAAGAGAAAATGGTTGGCGATGAGTCAACATGAAGGGAATCGAAAAACCATGACTGAAATCAAGGAATATGCCGGTCGCGACTACGATGTTATCGTGGTTGGTGCTGGTCATGCTGGTAGTGAAGCAGCCCTCGCCGCAGCGCGGATGGGCAACCGGACACTACTGATGACGATTAATTTGGATATGGTGGCCTTTATGCCATGTAATCCTTCCGTTGGGGGTCCCGCAAAGGGGATCGTCGTCCGGGAAATCGATGCCCTCGGGGGCGAAATGGGTCGTAATATTGACAAGACCTACGTCCAAATGCGGATGCTAAATACCGGTAAGGGTCCCGCCGTGCGGGCCTTACGGGCACAAGCCGACAAGCATGCTTACCATGCCGAAATGAAGCATACCATTGAAAAGGAACCGAACCTGACCTTACGTCAGGGGATCGTGGATGACCTGATCGTCGAAGACGGTGAATGTAAAGGGGTAATCACCAACACAGGGGCGCGTTACGCCGCTAAGTCCGTCGTGATCGCCGCCGGAACCGCCGCTCGGGGAAAGATCATCATCGGTGAATTGATGTACTCATCCGGTCCTAACAACTCTCAACCCGCAACCAAGCTGACGGCTAACCTGCCCAAGTATGGTTTCGATTTGGAACGATTCAAGACCGGGACCCCACCACGAGTGGATGGGAACACCATCAATTATGATGAAACCGAAGAGCAACCTGGGGATGAAGAACCCAATCATTTCAGCTTCACCACGCCAGATAGTGCCTACCTGGAATTGAAGAACCAATTGTCTTGCTGGTTGACCTACACCAACGAGAAGACCCACGCAATTATTCGGGAAAATCTGGACCGTGCGCCCATGTTTACCGGTGTGATTGAAGGGGTTGGCCCTCGTTACTGCCCATCCATTGAGGACAAGATTGTCCGCTTTGCCGACAAGCCTCGTCATCAAATCTTCTTGGAGCCAGAAGGCCGGAAGACGGATGAATGGTACGTTCAAGGCCTTTCAACCTCAATGCCTGAAGAAGTGCAACAGAAGATTCTGCACTCCGTTAAGGGGTTAGAGGATGCCCAAATGATGCGGCCCGGCTACGCCATCGAATATGACGTGGTTGCACCCTATCAATTACGGCCAACGTTGGAAACCAAGCTGCTGAAGAACCTCTTCACCGCTGGCCAAACCAACGGGACGTCGGGTTACGAAGAAGCCGCTGGTCAAGGACTCTTAGCCGGGATTAATGCCGGACTGCGGGCCCAGGGCAAGCCAGGCTTCACGTTACAACGTTCCGATGCCTACATCGGTGTCATGGTGGATGACTTGGTTACCAAGGGGACGAATGAACCCTACCGGTTGTTGACGAGCCGGGCCGAATACCGGTTAATCCTGCGGCATGATAACGCCGACCTGCGGTTAACCACGAAAGGTCACGACCTGGGATTGATCAGCGATGACCGCTACGAAGCCTTCTTGGCTAAGCGTGCGGCCATCAATACCGAGATCGAACGGTTGAACAGCATTCGTATCAAGCCTAGCGATGCCGTGAACGAGTTCGTTGGCCAACATGGCGACAAGCCGTTGCAAGACGGTATCATTGCGGCGGCCTTCCTGCGGCGGCCCTACGTGACCTACGCCACGTTGTTGGACTTTATCCCGGCACCAGATCAGCCACTCGATCGACACATCATTGAGGAAATTGAGGTTTCCCTGAAGTATGCGGGCTACATTAAGAAGTCCGAAGAGAATGTGGCGAAGTTGAAGCGGATGGAAGCCAAGACGATTCCCGCCAACATTGACTACGATGCTATCGATGGTTTAGCCACGGAAGCTCATCAAAAATTAAAGAAGATTCAACCAGAAACCTTAGCCCAAGCAACGCGGATCAGTGGGGTTAACCCAGCCGACATTGCCATCTTGAGTGTTTATATTGAACAAGGAAAGATCGCTAAAGTTAACTAGTTAATCATTAATTAAACCCCGAGAAAATTTATTCTCGGGGTTTTTGTGTGGCTAAAAGTGCTGATATGAAAGCAGTTTTAAGAGTTCTTCACGTGGGTATTATTAATAATTATCAAGCGATTATCAATTTAATAATAAAATGTACACGTAATCTTTACAGGTTCTTTGCAGGTTTACCACAGAGCGGCGGTAAGGTAGTGAATGTAGTCAGTCACGTTCGGAACCGATCGGAGGAGTGGGATCGAGCAGCGTTCAGTTGGAAATGGACTAGCATTTCTGGCCGACGACGGGACGTAGAGGGGATGGTTGCCATGCGGATAGCTGTGATAGTCGGACTAGCAGTCACCTGTATGAGTCTTGCGCTCCATGGCTGGACCCTTTTTCGGTTTCAGCAAACCCAATCAGTCGCCGCCAGGGTAAACTTGCGGCGGCGAAGCCTGATCTATATTTGGTTGGTTAGTTTTGGTGTTTCGTATGCCGCGATGAGTGTTTGGCTGCCGATGGCGGTCGGCGTTCGACCATTGCTATTGTTGATGATTGCCAACGTCATTGCCTTGGGGCACTGTTTGGTCCGCAATCGACGAGCGTGGCCATCGGTCTCGGTGCAGCACTTATGGGTACGACAATGGCAATTTCTCGCGGGGAGTCAATTGAGTATTTTAGGAACGTTGATGGTGGTTTTGATGACGCTGAACCAGCGTTAAGTAAAATGAGGCCAGGTCTCGTTGACGGGACACGGTCGATCACGGGGGATTATAGGGAGGAGCACTAGCGATGAAGCAATATTCACCACTTGCAGCACAGGAAGACTTTTTACAGATTTTGACGGCGGTTCACCGGTTGAAGGAAACGATTCTGGTCACGCCGACCGATGCGGACGATGCCGAGGCCGCTGTCATTGTTCCCAAAGGGGAATGGGAGGCATTAGCTGAATTGGCCTTTCTGCAGGAGCCCATGGCACCGCGGGACGGTCAGGCCGTCACCAAGGATGCTAAGGTTAACTTGCATAATATGGAGTGGGGCTAAGCTACAGCCAATTGAAGCGATCAAAATAAGCGTTGGGGTTAAAATTTATCCCCAACGCTTATTTATTTGTCGTTAATAACGACCACCGCCGTACATGAAGGCTTTGATCACCCCAACGACGATGAAGGCCACTTGAACGCCCAGATCAATCTTGGCAAGGGGATTAGTATCCCGAGTGTCTTCAAAAATATTGAAGTGTAGCATGATAGTAATGAGTGAACTGAAGGCCAGGAAGGCGACGGTGATCGGATCTTTGATCACAAAAATGGCGATTAACAAGACCCAAGTCATCACGTCAACCAGGATCTTAAGATGCGTTGTTGGGTAATGAATTTTAGTCATTCGACTCACCTCATTTGATTAGTCATCGTGAACAATTGGCTTCACAGTGAGTTTACCTGAGGGGAGCGGAAAATGGCAGTCGGTAGCTATCGGTAAGTAAGCTAACCGTTACTTCGCGAGGCCAACTGACTTATAGTCCAACCGGCGATGATCCCGATGACAGCCGGAACCACCCAGCCAAACCCTAACGCAGCGAAGGGGAGCCGTTGATTCCATGACCATACGAGCCGATACCAGGCCTGGTGGTGGACAGTTGTTGGTAGAGCGATGATTCCGGAGAACAGGGCAGGGATCATGGTTAGGCAGATGCTGGTGTTATAGAGCCAACGGGAATGGCCGAGCCAAGGCATAACGGCCAGGGCAATGAGGACGATGGCTAATGGATAAAGCAACATGAGGATGGGCGTCGAATACGTAATTAATTTAGTCAGGCCCACGTTAGCAAATAGGCATGGGAGCAGGCTAGCGAAGATGATTAGGCCGGCATAGGATAGCCGGGGAAACATCTCGTGGAGGGTGTCACCAAAGGCAGAGATGAGACCGATGGCTGTCTTGAGACAGGCGACGATGACAATCAGGGCCAATAGAATATTACCGAAGGTGCCGAAGTAATAGTGGGCAATCTGCGCCAGGGTGATGCCACCGTTGGCGGCCCGGCCAAAGTGACCGAGGCTCATAGTTCCCATGAGGGCCAAGAGGGAGTAGATCAGGCCCATCATGATCACACTGATGGTACCGGCCTTGACGGTATCCTTGGCAATTTGACCGGGGTCGCTGACGCCCAATGCGCGAATATTATCGATAACGACAATGCCAAAGGCCAGTGAGGCCAAGGCGTCCATGGTGTTGTAGCCCTCGGTGAATCCCTGGAGGAGTGGGGCGGTGACGTAGTGCCCTTGGGGCGTCGCGGTTAGCCCACCCAAGGGACGGACAATCGCGGTCAGCATCAATAGGCCTAAGAGAATCAGGAATAGTGGGGTCAACCATTTACCGATGTAGGTCATGAGCTTGCCGGGATTACGCGCCAGCCACCAGGCGAGGCCAAAGAAACCCACGGAGAAGACGGCCAAGACCAGTGGCTGTCGGGCGGTTGGCGTGAATGGTGCCAGGCCAATCTGAAATGAGGTCGTGGCCAGCCGTGGGAGCACGAATAAGGGCCCCAAGGTCAGATACAGGAGAATGGTAAAACTGTAGGCAAAGGGGCGACTGACGCGACTGCTGAGGTCAAAGACGCCCTGGCTACGCGATAGGCCGATGCCCATGACGCCGAGTAGTGGGAGGCCGATCCCGGTGATGAGGAGGCCAATGATCGCCGCCCCCACGTGATGGCCAGCTTGTTGGCCGAGATAGACCGGGAAGATCAAGTTCCCAGCGCCGAAGAAGAGGCCAAAAAGCATCATGCCAATGAAGAGGGTTTCACGCCAGGTTAATTGCTTTTTCAAAGTGATCGCAACTTTCTATGCAGGATTAGTTAGAGCCATTATACGGGATTAGGCAATAAAAAACGACACTTACCCTGGGGTTAGTGTCGTTGAGAAGGTTTAGCGATCGGCAACGGTGAAGCGTGCCTGATGATGCTTAGGCGTTTCCAGCTCATCAAGGATGGTGACGGCCATGGTTCCAGCAGAGGTGCCGCTGGCTTGCTGATCGTTAAACAGCAAGTTGTCGTTGCCCAAGATGGCGGGAACGGCGGCGCCTGGATGGAAGTTTGCGGCTGGGGAAACGCCAACCCAGTTGACGTTATCGACGTCATTCAAGAAGTTTAATTCCTTCAATTGATTTTGTGGAATGGCGATGAAGCCGGCCGCATTGGGATCTTTTGCGATATCGTTAACAAATAGATGGTTATCATCCCCGGTGTGCAGGCTGCCGGCGCCTAAGATGAAGACGAGGCGCGGTGCTGACGTGCCCCGTAGGAGGTGGACCAGGTGAGCGGCCAGGTCGACGTGAAGGTAGGCCAGGTCTGGTGCGGTGGCAAAGGCATCAACCACGACGTCCACGGCTTGAAGATCCGCTGCCGTTAGGTCGAAGGCGTCCTTGACCGAGGTCGTCAATGCTGGGCTGGAAGACAGCTTCGCTAATTTTTCCTCTGACCGCGCGAGGGCAGTCACCTCGTGGCCCCGCTTTAAGGCTTCGGTAACGATTTCTGAACCGGCCATACCAGTGGCCCCAATAATCATAATCTTCATGAATAAATGTCCTCCTTCATTGTTTCGATTAGTATAGCCGTTTTCATAGGTGAACCCAATTATTTTGGTTCGCACCGCCGGGCTGTGCTAGAGTAGGAACAACTAGCAAGGAGGGGTCAAGATGAAAGATGTGGTTCAGGGACAGTTGGTCCATTTGACGGAAATGCGCGATGGGGATGCGGAATGGTTGCAAGATACCCAATGGGAGCCGGGTTTACTGCGTAATTTATCGGCGGATGCCTTGCATCCGGTGACGGCGGCTCAATATAGTGAGTTGGCCGAGTATCCCGAAAATAACGATCAGTTTTTCTTCATGGTCCGGGCCAATGCCGATGATGGCTTATTGGGATCGGTAATCTTAAATAATGTGTTGTTCAAGAATCGCCGAGCAACCCTGGGGATTGCCCTGCCGGTCGTTAGTGATCGGGGACAGGGATATGGTGTCGATACCCTGAATACCATTTTGTCCTTTGCCTTCAATGAACTCGGCCTACATAAGGTTAACCTGGAGGTCAATGCCAATAATTTGCCGGCCATTCACGCCTATGAGGCCGTGGGTTTTATTCGTGAAGGGGTCAACCGCGAGGCGGTCTTTCAGGACGGCCGCTGGCTCGATCTTTATCAATACGGGATTCTGGCGAGTGACTGGACGGATGTTTCACGTGAAACATCAGCCGACGGTATCGACTAGATTGGCCAGGGAGCGGTCGTTGTCACGTGGGCATTTAGGTCGACCTGTTCCTGTCGGCGTTCCCGTCGTTGCGCAGCTCGAGCGGCGTAACCGGCACAGAGATAACGTTGTTCCTCGGTCACCGGTTTCATGGCGGGAAGCGGCTCGCTAATCGTTTGATCCTCGATGACGTAGGTAATGAAGCAAGTGAACCCAACGAAACGGTCACCCGTGGTCAGGTTTTCGCCGATGATTTTCACGAAGACCTCGAGAGATCGCGTTCCAGTGCCGCAGACGTAGGCTTCTAGGTCCATCGAGTCATCGAGACGGAAGGGAGCCAAGAAGCTGACGTGGTCAAACGAGGCGGTCACCACCGTCTTATGAGTTAGCCGGACGGCGGCAACTGAAGCACTGTCATCTACCAGAGAAAGAATTTTTCCGCCAAACACGGTCGCGTGTTCATTCAAGTCGGCCTGAAAAACGCGATGACTGGTAACGATCAGCGTCGCATTACAAGATACGGGTTCGGAAGCTTGAGTCATAACATCACCTCATGGATTTAGTAATAACTTCATTCTAACAGAGTCCATCAGGGGTGACGACTAAGCCATAGATTACAGCTTTATTAATTTTTGCCAATAGTTAGATTGAATCTTGGTGGTTAACGTAACGCCTTTGCTATACTGAGACTAATTAAGGCAAGGAGGGGTGTTCGCATGATTTACCATGGCGAGCCGTTGGATTTACTAGCGACTTTAGATCCAATTCAGACGTATCCATTATTGGAATGTACGTTGAGCTTAACCCAACCGATTGATGTGGCCCGACTTAAGGATGCGGTAGCAACCACGCAGACGGTCGTTCCCCAAGTGTTGGGACGGTATAACCTTAAATGGAATCGGTTTGAGGTGGATCATGAAACCCTAGACGCCGTGATCAGTGAGTACACGGAAAGTCACGACCCCGGCCGCGCCCAATTCGATGTTGAAGCGGGTCCGCAACTAAAAATTCAAGTGATTCACTATGAAACGTATGACCAGATTCGATTGGTGATGAGCAGTCTATTAACCGATGGTGAGGGGTTTAAGCACTACCTTTATCTACTGGCGGCAGCGTACTCCGGCGAGGATCTGACCAACTTTACCAATGAACGAGGCGTGCGGAAGATTTTACAACATCTGCGGCATCCTCACCGACCACTGCCGGCAACGGATGAACGCACGGCTGAGAAGGTGCCCGCGCAACGGGGGGATATTCACCATCACCGCGGGGAAGCCATTATTTCCCAGGTTATAAGTCGACGGATGCGGCAAAAGGCGCACCTTCAGGGGGTTACCATGAATGCGGTGCTCCTGTCGGCCTATGCCCTGTCGTTGTCGGCAGTGACGGGTGAACGCCAGTTGGTGATTCCTGTTCAGGTCGATCTGCGGTTACACGGCCCCGTGAGCGCCACCAACGTGGTTCAGGTGGCTAACATGACGAGTGAAATGCCGTTGAAAATTGAAATCGGCGATGGCGACACACTGCAGAACGTGGTGCCACGCACGCAGGCCACCATTAGCGAATTGCGGGACCGATTGGCGTACTTACCGCCGCTGGTTGAGGTGAATCGCATGAGTCGGGCCTTACCACCCGTGATCGTGCGCCGGCTAGCCGGAAAATTTAAGCCGCAGGCCCCGATCTCCTTTGCTAACTTCGGGCACATCGACCACACGCGGTTGGACTTTGCCGGCATTGCGGTCACACAAATCTATTTTGCGGGTGCTTACCGAACCATGCCGCATTTTCAACTCACCGTCAGCATCTATCATGACACGTGGACGTTAGCCTTTCGGATGATGGGCTCAGAACCCGATTACCAATTGGGCATTAAAATTTTGAAAAATGTCGTCGCCCAGCTCACGCAATGGAGCCAACACGACTAATAAAAAGAGCCACCTGAGAAATTAATCTCGGGTGGCTTTTCGTTAAGATTCAGGGGTGAGTCGTTGTTGATATTTAACGAGGCCCAGGGCCCCAGCACTACACAGGAAGAGCATGACGCCCATGGCGGCGTAAGACTTTCCGGACAGGCCAACCAAGGGCGATACCAGTCCACCGCAGGCATCCTGTGAGAGGCCGATGACGGCGGAAGCACTCCCGGCGTTGTGGGTGGCTTGGTCCATGATGATGGTAACCGTGAGGGTTAGTAGCGCCCCAATCAGGACGACCAGGATCAGGATCAGACCACTAACTAGCCAAACGCTGGCCGGGAAGAGTAAGGAGGCAATCATAATGGCACTGACGATGGCGGCCAGGGTCAGTAGGCCGGTAACCTGTTGGCGGTTGGTGAAGTACTTGATCAGCCAGCCGGGTAAGTTACTCCCGACCACGATGCCCAAACCGTTGAAGGCGTATAGCAGGCTAAACGTCTGCGGCGCCATCCCAAACCCCGTCTGAAAGACGAAGGTTGAGGCCGAAATGTAGGCAAACAGCGCACCGTAAACCAGTCCAGTGGCGAGAATTAATGGCCAGAAGCTGGGCTGAACGGTCAGCTTGCCCATGGCGAGCAACGAGGCGCTGAAGCCCCCCGTTTGGCGTCGATCGACCGGAAGGGATTCCGGTAGGCCGAAGGCCACGGCTAGCGCAATCAGGACCCCAATGACGGCCAACAGCACGAAGATGGCCTGCCAGTCGACGTAGTGAATCATGAAGCCCCCAATGATCGGGGCAATGATGGGGAAGACCCCGTTGACGGTGTTGAGGAGGGCATAGAAGTGGGTGAGTCGTTGACCGGAGAAGAGGTCGCGGGCCACCGCCCGAGCCATGACCTGGCCGGTGGCGCCGGCCAGCCCCTGCACGAAGCGGAGAATGATTAGTAAGGTAATCGAATGAATGAAGGCCATGGCTAATGAAGCGAGTCCAAATAGGATGAAGCCCGCAATCAAGGGCTTTCGCCGGCCATATTGGTCGGATAAGGGGCCAGCAATCAATTGGCCCAAGGCGAGGCCGATGAGACAACTCGTGATACTGAGCTGCATCAGTGAGGCGCTGGTGGCAAATTGGGTTTTCATTTCCGGCAAGGCCGGTAAGTAAAGGTCAATGGCCAAGGGGCCAGTTGCACTGACCGTTCCTAGTAACAGTGTGAGCCAGATGAGTTTACGCCGTGAAATGGCAGTATTCAACAACAGTCAGTCCTTTCCGTTTTTTAGCCATCGAAGGTGATGATGGCGGGGGTTATTACATAATTTATATTTGCTAGAAACAGTACTGGACCGCTAATCTGCTTAGCAGAGTGCGGCCCAGGGAATGGTCTAGATAATTTAAGTATTCCTCTATTATTGCCGGAAAAAGCGGAATTTGCAAGCGCCGTTTTAACGTTGAGTTAGCAAATTTATGACGACTTCATTAAATTCGGGGAAAGCGTAGGGTTTTGCAAGGTTAAATGGTAAAATTACAGGTGACCCTATCAACGACTTGTTTTACGGCCAGGCGTCGGGGTGTATGATAACAGTACCTAATTAATCTAATTTAAGAATGAGGAGTCACACGCCATGAAAGCACTAAAAGAAGTCATGAGTTGGATTATTCCGGTGGTCATTGGGTTAGCGATTGCCCTTGCCATTAAGCAGTTTGTCTTCACCCGGGTTCGGGTCGACGGTCCATCGATGGAGCCTAACCTGGATAACAACGAGAAGGTTTTCGCCTTCAAGCAATCTAAGATTAAACACCTAAGTGTCATTGTTTTCGATGCTCACGGGGAAGATCCTGCGGCCAAGGCCAACACGAACTACGTGAAGCGGGTGATTGGCCTGCCTGGTGACACCGTAACCAGTAAGAATGGTTACATCTATGTCAACAAGAAGAAGATCAATCAGGGCTTCATCAGCAAGTCGGAACAAACTTCCGGAACCGGGAACTGGACCCTCGCTAGTCTGCAAAAGACGAACGGCTGGGGTAACGGCACCACGGTGGTTCCAAAGGGGAAGTACTTTGTCCTCGGGGATCATCGGAGTGTGTCGAATGATAGTCGCTACTGGGGCTTCGTCAATAAGGACAAGGTCCTCGGGGTTGTTAAGGTGCCAGTTTGGGCATCCAACAAGACCAAGCGCGCTAATGTTAATAATCTAGCTTATTAAATGAAACGTGGTCGTTGACGCAATGGGCGTTGGGATCACGTTTTTTTCGGCAAAGCGCCCTTGATATTTCCTATGAGGTGGCTTATACTTGCGCACGTAAATTTAGGAAGGAGACCGCTTATGGTCAATAGTAGCAACGATCCAGACATCTTAAAATGGTTATCCATTGCCAATCGTTATACCCGGATTGCGCTCGATCGGCGTCTCCAGCCTTATCGACTGAATGCCAGTATGTACTATTATATTCTCAGAATTCACGAGCAGCCCCGACTCACGCAGGATAAGCTGATCAATTTGACTTATCTGAATCCTAGTAACGTGACGCGAGCGGTTAATCAATTGGTTAACCTGGGTTATGTGCGTAAGCGCCAGTCCAAGACGGACAAACGAGTCTACGAGTTATCCCTGACGAAACGTGGTGAGACTATTTATCCTGATATCGTGGCGATTAGGCAGCACATAGCCGACCAGTTACTCACGGATATTCCCACCGAGCAACACGACGAGTTGGTGGGCCAGATTCGTCAGTTGGCCTTGCGGGCCGTTGCCAATGAAACGCCGGATGAAGCGGAGTAGTGGCGAGCACAATGAATAAGCCTAAACGACTGATAGTCCAGCGAATGCTGGGCTTTTTTGTTCTATGATTATTAGTTACGAAGTTATATAATCGTGTTATCGGTGTTGAAGGTGTTTTATTATTCTGATGAACAATTCTGGAGGAGACGGAAATATGAATTCAAAACGGGTTAAGAAGATTTTGGGGATGGTCTTGTTAGTCATGGTCGCACTGTTTGCCGGCCTAGCTAACCCACAAACGGCAGCCGCTAAGTCTGTCAGCTATCATAAGACCAGTAGTGTGCCAAAGGCGTTTCGGCGGAATTGGTATCACTATGACAAGTCTAGCAAGTATGTTTGTCGGGATAAATTTTCCAAGAACCACATCACCTCACGGTCCAAGGTCAATGGTCACGTTGGGTCATATACGGCCAAATTGTCGATTCGTAAGAACAGCTATGGTTTTTACAAGACCCAAGAATACGGTTGGGATAACCAAACCTACCCAGACAATTGGATCGTCGTCAAGAATTGGAAAGTCAATGGTAAGAAGCAAACCGTTTTGATGCATATTTTATTTGAATATGCGCATATCTACACGAAGAAGCCGATCAAGAAGGACCTCTACGTGAAGGTCTACAATCACAAGTCGGTCTTCAAGAATATTGGGAGTTACTACACCATGAATCAATGGCTGGCTAAATTCTAATTAGAAAGTTATCGCGGTGGTGACCCTTCAATGGGCACCACCGTTTTTGTTTAGCCACTGTCCCATGAACGCCGGGAAGATTGCCTTCCACGGAGAGAAGCGCTAGAATTAGGCCAATGCTTATTATGAGATTCTAATGAGAAATCCAAGAACGAGAGGAGTTAGCTTATGCCAGACATTAAGAATGGGCACGTGTTGGACGCCATCGAGACGGCGGACCTACACGCTGACCTCCAAAATCAACCGGCACACGATGTGATTAGTCGAGCGGTCATTAAGAACGGTGTCCTAGCCGCTTCGGAGGACCCTCAAGCGGCGGTTCGTTTGAACCGAGCCTTTTCCGTGGAACTGGACACGGGGAAGGTGGCCAACCAGAAGCATTCCGGTCGGTGTTGGCTATTCTCAACGCTGAATACCATTCGCCACCAGTTCGCGGCTAAGTATCACGTGAAGGACTTTGAATTATCTGAGAGTTACCTGTTCTTCTGGGATAAGGTTGAGCGGGCCAACATCTTCTATGACAATATTTTGCGTACGGCACAGAAACCGGTGAGCGACCGAGAAGTCGCCTTTTACCTCAGTCGACCGGGTGAGGATGGTGGCCAGTGGGCCATGGGTGCCGCGTTGGTTCAGAAGTATGGCGTGGTGCCGGCCAGCGCGATGCCCGAATCGTTTAACACCAATGATACGACGG
This sequence comes from Levilactobacillus tangyuanensis, assembly GCF_003946545.1. GTDB lineage: Bacteria > Bacillota > Bacilli > Lactobacillales > Lactobacillaceae > Levilactobacillus > Levilactobacillus tangyuanensis. The sequence goes on along the minus strand of NZ_RHOA01000007.1, from coordinate 38,400 downwards.
GGTTTGCGGCAACTCTTGACCTGAAGCTTAGGAAGGACGCCGTGGCATTGCGGCGGCTCGTTGCTACCGGTGCCAGTGATTCCGAGATTGCGGCCGTGCGTTCCAAGGCCCTGAAGGAAGTCTATCGGATGGCGGCCTATTCGTTTGGCGAGCCGCCAAACACCTTTGATTTGGCCTACAAGGACGACAAGCAGGTCTATCACCGGGATGCCAACTTGACGCCGAAGGGCTTCTTCGATAAATACTTTAATGTTGATCTGGATGACTACGTGGTGGTGACGAATTCACCCGACAAGCCGTTTAATCGACTGTATAGCCTGCCTAGCCAAGATAACATTGTTGGTGGCAAGGCCATCACCTTCCTGAATTTACCGATGGATGTGTTGAAGAAGACGGCGATCGATCAACTCCAGGGCGGTGAAACGGTCTGGTTTGGTAACGATGTGCTCCAACAGATGAGTCGTGAACGAGGGTTCTTAGATAGTCAGCTCTATCGTACGGCGGATCTGTTTGGTGTTGACCTCAGCCTGACCAAGGCGGAACGATTAGCCTATGGCGAAGCCGCGGTGTCTCATGCCATGACGCTGACGGGGGTCGATCTGGTACACCGGGACCCGGTGCGTTGGAAGGTTGAAAATAGTTGGGGCGAAAAGAATGGTGACAAGGGTTACTTCGTGATGTCGGATGATTGGATGAATGATTTTGTCTACGAAGTGGTTGTGCATAAACGTTACTTGAGCACCGAGCAACAGGCCCTGTTGGAAACGACGCCAGAGGAATTACCGGCGTGGGATCCCTTACAATAAAATTATTAGAAAATACCAGTCCGCGGGGCTGGTATTTTTTTAGTCGCAAAGGGTAAAATGTGTTCAATGAGTCTCAACCAAACTGATGAGGTGAAGCGAGTATGCAAAATTTCTTATTCGATTTCGATAGTACCTTGGCCGACACCCGAGACGTCGCGGTTATTGCGACGCAACGCGCCTTCGAGGTGCAGGGCCTAACGCCACCCGAACGTGATGTGGTCGTTAGCTACATGGGCGTGCCGATTGAGGTGTCATTTGCGAAGATGGCGGCGGTGCCATTGAGCTCGACGGCGTTGGAAGATCTGTATACCGTCTTTCGGGCTCAGTATCAGGAGGCCGAGAAGCTCGGCATCACCCTGTTTAACGGGATGGCGACGACCTTAGCGGCATTGAACGAACGCGGTGCCCAACTCTTTGTGGTTTCCAGTAAGCATTCCGTTCCGCTGCAACGTAATCTGGATCAAGTGGGATTGGGAACCACCTTCAAGGCGATCAGCGGATCCGACACGGTGGATCACTACAAGCCGGCACCCGATGGCATCTTGGCGTTGGTCGATCGCTTTCATTTGGATCCCAGCGAGAGTGTCATGATTGGCGATGCCAAGTATGACATGCAAATGGGTAAAAATGCCGGTGTTTCGACGGTTGCGGCCATGTGGGGGGCGGCCGATCCGGCCTCGGTTAGGGCGGAGGATCCCACGTACATCTTGGCCAAACCGGCCGATCTGTTAACGTTATAAAATGACAAACGGCGTCAGCGATTAAGATCGCTGACGCCGTTAATTTTGATCGATGGTGCGTTGGTTAATAACTCAAGGCACGGTAGGCATCGTGTTTGCGCAGCGTATGTAGCCGCTTGATGGTCATACTGGTTTTCTTCTTCGTCCAGGGATCGTTATAGTAGGCCCGCGTCTTACTGTAGCCAGAAAGGGTGATGGCGTGGGTATCGAAGCCATCGAGACCGGCGGCCCAGATGACGACAGGATGGTTCTTGTTGATCTGAGTTTTCATTTGGTTGAAGGAGGATCCGGTCATGTTTTTAGCCGTTCCCAGATGCTTCTTGACCGTGGACATCAGGCCCTTGGGGGCAACCCACCAGCCGGTCTTGTTGTATGGGCTGCCAATGAATCCCTTGTTAGGGTTGGAACTGCGGGGCATTTCCTTAGCCAATGATAGCTTGGTGACCTTGGCCCCGGCATATTGAAGCATCATGGCCGTTGCCGTAATCTCACAGCCGGTTGGGAGCTGAGGCCGTTGGCCGATGAGGGGAACGGCGAGATAACGGTAAGATTTAACGGTGCCATTGCGGTGAATCCAGCCGGTCGTTTTATGGTTATAGGTAAATTTAAGCCAGGTGCCATCTGCCATCGTCTCTTCGCGAGTGATGTGGACCTGTTTGTTGGCGAAATGGCGACCGTTGCTAATGGCGGTCACGTTGGCAGCCGATGATTGGGCACCACCGGTACGATAGACGGGGTAATTGTGGGAACGGTTGGCCCCAATCTTGGTGTAGTAGTTCACTTTTTTTAAGTGGCTCACCTGACGATAGGTTGTCTGACTAGTGGCCGCCGCGTGGCCGATGACGGCCGGTAGGCCAAGGACAAATAGGCCGCCCAAACTGAGTGCCAGCAGGGCCAAATTAAGTCGTTTCATTTAAAATTCCACCTTAGTATTCGGATTTTAAGGATGTCCTAGTCGTTGGCTAAGCTCGCAAAGGCCTGGAATGGGGAATGGGTCGCTCAAAGTGGCGCGGCTAGGTCACTTAGAGTGTACCCCTAAATGGTTTTGCGAGGCAATGTTTTTGAAAAAACGCTAATGATCAAAAAACCGTCCGATTAGAGACGGTTATGCTGAACTGGTTAGGAACAGAAAGATTAATTAATTTGATTGGTGAACTGGATCTTGGTCTATGGATATCCTAATCGGAAATTATGAAGAAACTGTGAAGATTATTTTTAAAATACTAATGAGTATAGATAGTTTTTATTTATAGTAGTGAAAAACAGAGCCCTTCCAGGGATTGGATTAAATGAAACTAATGGTTATCAGTGGATTTTGACGAATATCGACCGATCGAGACCGGATCTTTTTAGTGGTTTTTAAAAATTCTAATCATTTTAATAAGAATTAACATAATCAACTGAATCAAAAAAGCCGCCAATTTTTTAGCGGCGGCCGGGACTAATGATGAAAGTGCGGATGCGGGTGGCTTAACAGATGGGGATGACCGGCACACTCGTCGGGTTCATCATCTTGAAGCCGTAATTGCTTGGTGCGTTCACGTGCAATTTGAAGTTGTTTTTTTAATTGGCGGTTCTTCCAGTAGCCATGAATCAGCACGGCGGCCGGAATAACTTGTAAGGCGGCGGTAGCAGGAATCAGCCATGGATTCTCTTCGATTAGGGTGAGTAGACGCGCACGCTGTTCGGGAGAAATGGCTTCGACAGGGTTGACGGGTAATCGGTGTCCTAACATATTAAATCACGCTCCTTTCGGCTATCATAGCTCAAAAAGGAAGCGCTGTCAGGCGAGACGATCGGGCTCGTTAGTGGCGGTTGCGCCAGACACTGATGAAATGGAGAATACTGAAGACGACCCCGATGCCGAGAATGCCAGTTTCTAACATGACAATCCACGGCAGATGGCGCATCTGTTGATAGATCACGATACCGCCAACGACGATGACACCTAACAATCCGGGAACAATTCTTTTCATCAGTTTCCACCTAGCCTTCGTTTATGCTTAGCGACGCAAAGAAAACGGTCGAGACCGAAGTCCCGACAGTCTTAAATGCTGTCGATGTTACTTACCGACCTTAATCATAACCGCCTTCGTGACGTCATTGTCCACGTCACGGGCGATATGATAACCGGCAACTTTAAGATGCGTTGCTTTATTCTTACCCGTCAAGGTGTCCTTGACCGTAAACTTTTGTGTCATTGGGATGTCGGACAGTTTCCCTTTAAAGTTGACGATGGTGTCATCGCCCTTGGTCTTGAAGGTGGCCTTAAGGGTCCCTTCCTTGTTCAATGCCTTAGCCTTATCAGCGGCGGCGTAAGACTTGTAGATTTTGTTAACGTTGTAGACGGTCGCATTGCCTTGCTTGTCGAAGCTGTAGGCTTCTAGACCGGAATTACTCTTAGCGTTCACAGAACCCGTGACGTACCAGAGTTGCTTTGAACTGGTTAACGTTGACTTAACGTCGGCTTTCTTAGTCGTTTTGTTCTTAAAACTAGCTTGTTGGTTACTCCCCGATTTGCTACTGTTGCTATTACTGCAACCGGCCAGGCCCACGGCCATAACGGCTACTAAGCTCAGAGCAGCGGCAAAAATCCGCGATTTCTTCATATCTCAATCACCTCATCAAAAATCATAACAGTTTTATGGTGCAGGTACAAATGACCTACGCTTAACTACTGTCAGTATAGCATGTTCACCTAGGCCAAACGATAACGGGTCAGTTAAAAAAGCGTTAAGTTACCGTTGCTGAACAGAACCAATAAATTTTAAAAAAGTTGGCATTCGCTAAAGACGAACACATGTTTTTCTGCTAGAATATGACAGAGAGTTTTGGAAGCTAAGGGAGGAAGATTTAGATGAGTAAACGTCGTCGAGGACGCCGGCGCAGTAAGACATCCTTGGTTACCGCGCTAATCGTCATTGCCATTGGTGTGATTGGCGGAGGACTGAGTCAACAGGGATCATCCCCGACCAGTAAGGTTGGTCGCGAGGCCTCGAGTGCGGTCAGTCGCGTGACCAACGGCGCGTCGAAAGAAGCCACCGCGCCGAAGCAATCGGTGACCGGTCAGGCGTTGGCCCAACAGGCCTACAAGGGGACGCAGATTGTTGCGGTGAACCATAATCGGCCCACCTTTAGTCAACAGACGTTGTCACTTAAGAAGGGCGCCTGGGCGACCTATGGGGCGCTTGATAGCCTGAATCGGGTCACGACGGCGAATGCCATGCTGAGTAAGTCCACGATGCCCACGGCCAAGCGGGAACCGCTGTATGTCAATCCAACCGGTTGGAAAAACAAGCCTTATACGGTAAATGGCAAACGGGGTTATTTGTACAACCGTAGTCACTTGATTGGGTATCAGTTGACGGGGCAAAATAATAACTTGAAGAACCTGATGACGGGAACCCGATCGCTGAATGATCCGGGGATGACAGCCTATGAAAATCCCGTTGCTAGTTATCTGAAGAGTCATCCAAGTGACCACGTTCGTTACCAGGTCGAACCGGTCTTTCGTGGTCAAGAACTGGTGGCTCGTGGGGTCCATATGCAGGCTAAATCCGTTGAAACTAGCGGGATTTCTTACAATGTCTACATTTTTAACATTCAGGCGGGCATTAAGATTAACTACAATACAGGAACCAGTCAGCTAGGGAATCCGGCGGCCGCCTTTTAGGGCCGTGGGTTTGGTATAAGATAAACGGGCCGTGACAATTTAAATTTGTCACGGCCCGTTGTGGTCGTTAATGACGATTCATATAGCGATAAATAGCATACAGAATAATCCCAGCTAAGAGGATTAGGCCGACGCTTGGGTTGTCACGGAAGACCCAGCGGACAATCCGAAAAGACCCAGTTCCGTGAAGTCCTCCCAGTAAAGAATACGTGAATGAAGTCATGGGACACCTCCTGAAAAATTAGAGTTATTATGACTAAAAATTAAAAAAAAGTAAAGACATTTGGACGATTTGGCGTATTATGAGGAGACAGAGAACAGAGGAGGGTTTCCCCGTGGATGTGAATTACACCTTAATCTTAGAAATTATTGTGATCGTCAACTCGGCGTTGGCCTTCGTGACGGTTTTCCGGGAGAAACGGGATATTGCTGCGACGTGGGCATGGATGTTGGTGCTGGTGTTAGTGCCGGTGGTCGGGTTCATTGCCTACGCCTTCATTGGCCGGAAATTACCTAAGGGCCGGATGTTTCGATTGCAACATCAAGTGGCCGTCCAGTTAGACGAACGGTTACAACAACAGCGAGATCAGATTGGCAATCAAATTATGCCGGCTGATCAAATCAGTCACTCCGTTATCAACATGGTTAACATGTTTATGGAAACGGATCAGGCCTTTCTAGCCCGTAAGAATCGCGTTCGGGTGATTACGGACGGGCATAAGCTGTTTCACTTAATGATGGAAGATATTGAAGGTGCCCACTCGAGTGTTCATATCGAGTTTTACACCTTCTATAATGACAAGATTGGTAATGATATCTTAGACCTGTTGGTTAAGAAGGCTCGCTCAGGGGTTGAGGTCCGGGTGATCTACGACCCATGGGGTTCCCTTGGAACCTGGAAGTCCTTCTTTAAGCCATTGATTGATGTCGGTGGCCATGTAGAACCGTTCCTGGGAACGCAGTCGGCCGTCATTGACTTTCGGTTAAACTTCCGTGATCACCGGAAGATTGTCACGATTGATGGGGAGATTGGCTACGTTGGTGGCTTCAACATTGGCGACCAATATCTTGGGCGAAAAGAAAAGTTTGGTTATTGGCGGGATACGCACCTGCGGATCGTCGGGTCCGGTGTCTTTGCCTTACAGGCTCGTTTCATGTTGGACTGGAACGCAACCGATCGGGACAATCCGTTTAGGGATGATCGGATTGAGACGAAGTACTTCCCACTGACCAAGGTCAAAGGGGAGACAAGTCTTCAGATTGTTTCCAGTGGACCCGATTCGGACCTGCAACAGATTAAGATGGGCTACATGCGCCTCATCCAGACCGCTGAGAAGCGGTTGTGGATTCAAACGCCCTATCTGATTCCAGACGACAGTGTCTTGGACTCCTTGCGGATCGCGGCTATGGCTGGGATCGACGTTCGAATCATGATTCCTGATAAACCAGATCACGCGTTTGTTTATCGAGCAACCCAGTATTATGCGCGGCAACTGGCCGCCGATGGGGTTAAAATTTACTATTACCACCACGGCTTCATTCATGCCAAAACCATGGTCGTTGATGGTCGGATCGCCTCCGTTGGCTCGGCCAACATGGACTATCGGAGTTTCAAATTAAACTTTGAAATTAATGCGTTTATCTATGATGCGGCGGTTGCCACACAACTAGAAGAAATTTACGAGGCCGATATGCGGCAGAGCGAATTGATTACGCCGGAGAAGTTTGATCAACAGTCTGTTTATTTAAAATTCAAGCAGACAGCTTCCCGGTTACTTTCGCCGATTTTATAAGACCTGACTTGGTTTCCAGCTGGGGATGGCGTATTATTAGTTCTGCTGGGTAACCGGCAGTTTAGAAAGTATGTGAAAGGGCGTCGCAACCAACCGCGGCGCCCTTTTTTTGATCGTGGGGGACAGTTATCGTTAGGGAAAAATGGGTCCGCGAAACCTTATAATCCGGTATTGTCTGGCCAGAAGGATTGACACCAACCGCTTGGCTTGTGTAGATTAAAGTAAGTTGGCCTGTTCCTAGGCTATTGCGGATTAAATAATTGGAGGCATCATCATGAAAATCGCAAACCGCCGTTGGCCTTTGTGGGTATTGTATACCCTGGGGTTTGCGGTGATCGCGGCGCTAAGCTTTGGGGTATTTGGACTAGCGCATCGGACGCTGATCTGGAATATGGATGGCGTCACACAACATTATCCGTTAATTCTTGAACTACATCGTTTGTTAATGAAATCTGGGTTAGGTGGCGTGGCCGGCTGGTCTTGGACCTTTGGCCTGGGGGCGGATAAGCTCACGACACTAGCCTATTATGTCCTTGGTGACCCGTTTGCTTATGCATTGGCACTCTTGCCCACTCACTGGTTAGAAGCGGGCTATGGCTGGTTTATTGTCTTTAGGCTGTACGCCACCGGATTGGCCTTTTTGGCTTTGGCCGAGTACTATGAGTTTCGGCCTAGTAGCCGGCTGATGGGGGCGTTAACGTATGCCTTCACAGGTTATTCGTTGATGATTGGTGTTCACCATCCCTTCTTCTTACTGCCAATGATTTGGACGCCATTACTCTTTATCGGCATCGATCGGATCTTGCGCGGCAAGGGCTGGGGCTTCCTGGGTGTTATGACCGGATTAACCATTCTCAGCAATTTTTATTTTGCTTACATATTAGGGCTGGGTAGTCTCATTTACGCAGTCATTCACTTTTACCGTCTAAAAGATGAGGGAACGCTGGCACTCAAGTGGCCGCGGGCGATTGGTCGCTTTCTGGCCGCTGCTGGGGTTGGTTTACTTATCTCGGGGGTCCTGCTGTTACCGTCGTTACTTGCGATGCTGCAGTCTACCCGGACCATGTCGGTCTTTGCCAATGGTTTGTTGACGTACCCTAGCGGCTATTATCTACAATTGAGTAACATCGTTTTGACGACCGGGAATACGGTTAATTATTGGGCGGTGCTCGGGATTAGCAGTCTGACATTCTTTGGCTGCGTCTATAGCTTGGTTCATTGGCGAGACCACAAATGGTTAGCCATGACGTTGGTCACGATTGGTATCGGCCTGTTGATTCCTGCCGTAGCGGCAGCCTTCAATATTTTTTCAACGCCATCCAATCGGTGGATCTTAATGGCCGCCGTGCCTTTTGGCCTGGCAACGATGACGCTCATGGATCATTTGACGATGCTGACCCGCCACGATCGCTGGTGGCTCGGCGGTAGTACGGCTGCGTTGTTAGGGCTGGTCTATTTAGGCAATGGCTTGGTGTTTAGTAATCCCGGCCGTAACCTGATCACCTATGGGTTGTTGCTGGCCCTAATGGCGGTGATTATGGGCATTGGCCAACAACCGGCTAGATGGACCATTGGGCTGGTTTGGATCCTAGTGGGCCTAAATCTGGTTAGCAATGCTTGGGGATATTACGATCCGAACGCGGGGGTTCAAGCGACACAACAGCTGCGACAAGGCGACGCCACAGCGTACATTCAAGACTATTTTGATGACGCTCAAACCGTTGCGCAGCAGTCCAAGGCGTTCACCCGAGTCAATGCCACGCGTAACTTTAACCTCTTACGGACGGTGGGAAATAATATGACGATGACTCACGGCCTCCATGGTGTGATGTCGTATTTCTCCGTTCAAAATGGTTACATTGGCCAGTTTAGCCAGGACTTACAGAACTCAGAGTACTCAATGAATGCCCCCATGGGCCAGGCCGACAGTCGGACAACACTGAATCAAATTCTCGGGGTTAAGTATTTATTTGCCCGTGAGGATCAGGTGGCCAATGGGAACGCCTTACCATATGGGTATCATGCTCAAAAGAAGGTCTATCCGGAAAAACCGGTCTACGGGTTGTCGAATGGTTCGGGAACCCAGGTGCTCACGACAAGCCTGAACTTTCCGCTGGTCTACACGCAACCGACGACCATGTCCCAATCGACCTGGGAAGGGCTCTCGAGTCTCGACCGGGAACGGAGTCTAAGCCAAACGGCCGTGGTCCGTCAGGGCAGGCAAGGAACTCAGGTGGCCCATTATCAGTCGCCTAAGCGAAACCTGGCCTACACGGTTAAAGCAGAGACGGCGCCGGTCATTGACAGTACGAATAAGGTCATTCAATATCGACTCCAGCAGGCCCATGCGGCAGCTAAGGCCGGCCTAGGAGAGAAACAATTAACGGACTTTGGTCGCACGCTGAAACTACCTGAGTTAACGCCTGATCAAGACGGGTTGATTAGCGACAAAGAGGTTCAGCAATATGGCCCCATGGTCAATCTGAATCAGGACAAGGCCGCCTTGAAACAAGTCTTGCTGGCTAACCAGGAGATTTTGCAGAAGACGGCCCAGGCCAATCAGACGGGCCTACATCAGGTGACAAGTGATGCGCAAGGAAAGCCGATTACCTATACCTTGACGTTAAAACGGCCAAAGCAAGCGCAGGGAACGGAATTGTATTTGGCTTTGGATGGGGTTAGCGCCGATCATTTAACGACGGCGGGACAACTCGCGTCACAGAATAATACAAGTGTTTTGGGCGCAACACCACGGTCAGACTTAACGAAGTTGAATGCCTGGCGGGACGCCGTTAATCATCCGGACCTGGGCGATTACTGGATTAATGTTAAAACCCGTAATCAAACCAAACTTTTTTCACAGTTCGGGACCGATAATCTGTCGGATTACGAGCCTAAACACCGTGTCCTAATGAACCTGGGTTATTCGAATCAGCGTCGACAGACGGTCGACATTTCCTTTAACGCAACGAAACAAATTAATTTTAAATCGGCGAAGTTGATTGCTGTGCCATTTGGCAAGACTTACGATCAACAGGTCCATGAGGTCCAAAGTCGAGGGTTGAAGCGGGCTAAGGTCCAAGATAATTCAGTATCAGGTCGGCTGACCACCGATCGGGCAAGTATCTTAACCACCTCCATTCCATATTCTTCGGGTTGGCGCCTAACGATTGATGGTCGACACGTGGCCACCGAAGTTGTTAATGATGGGTTTGTTGGGGCCAAGATTGGGTCGGGAACACATCGGATTCGCTTGACCTATGCGACGCCGGGATTAAAGGTGGGTATCCTGCTAACCGTGCTAGGCGGCTTAGTTGTGGTTGGCGAGACCATTTGGTATCGTCGACGAACCTAAAGAAAGTTCCGTAAAAAGCCGGTTAGAATTTTTCGTTGAGAAGAATTCTAGCCGGCTTTTTTGTCGCGGATCAGGGACTGTCGTGGGGGTGCCTCGTTGACGGGTATAACCCGGGAAAATTTAACCATAATGACAAATAAAAGAGTCGCAACCGCGGTCACGACTCTTACCTAGTTAAATTCTAGTTAGCATTGAGAATCCAGAGGAAGATGACGAAGACCACGGCCAGGCTGTACATCATCGGCCCAACTTCCTTGCCACGTTTGGCGGCGAGCATGGTTAAGGGGTACGTGATGAAGCCAAGGGCAATCCCGTCAGAGATACTGTAGGTCAGTGGCATACCCAACACGATCAGAAATGCGGGAGCGGCCACTTCGAATTTTTCCCAGTGGATGTTCTTTAATGATTGGGCCATCAGGACCCCAACGATGATCAGTGCCGGTGCGGTCACTTGGTTCGTGACAACGGCCAGTAAGGGGGAGAAGAAGGCACCGAAGACAAAGAGAATTGCGGTGACAATGGCGGTGAACCCGCTTCGACCACCAACGGCGATTCCGGCAGAGGATTCAACGAAGGCCCCCATTGGCGACGTTCCGAGAAGGGAACCGACCACCATCGTACTGGAGTCTGCCATCAAGGCCTTCCCAATTCGAGGTAACTTGTTGTCTTTAACCAAGCCGGCCTGTTCGGCCAAACCAACTAATGTTCCAGTGGTATCGAAGAAGGTGACTAATAAGAAGGTCAAGACGACCACGATCAGTTGGACGGAGTTGATGTCGGTCATGTGGGTGAACCCAACCATGAACGTCGAGCTGATGCTAGGCACTGCGGAGACGATGTGTTTAGGCATGGCGATGAGGCCCGTTGCGAGTCCAAGAATAGAGTTCGCAACCATCCCAATGAAGATGGCCCCAGGAATCTTGGCGCTCATCAGGATTAAGGTGACGAGGAGGCCGAAGATCGTTAACCAGGTGCTCCCAACATGCAAGGAGCCTAGCGTGACAACCGTTGACTTGTCGGCAACGACTAGGCCACCTTGGCTCAGGCCGATGAAGGCAATGAAAAGGCCAATCCCGGCGCTAATGGCCATCTTGAGGTCACGAGGAATGGCATCAACGACCTTTTCCCGTAACTTAAAGGCCGTCAAGACCATGAAGAGTAATGAGGCCACGAAGACCCCGGCCAGAGCCGTTTGCCAGGGAACCTTCATGCCGATAACAACCGAGTAGGCAAAGAAGGCATTGATTCCCAGGCTAGCTGAAATGGCGATAGGATAGTTTGCCAGAATTCCCATCAGGGCACACCCGAAGGCGGAGGCAAAGGCAGTTGCGGTGAATACGGCGCCTTGACTAATCCCCGAGGCCCCAAGAACCTGTGGATTAACGAACAGGATGTAGGCCATAGAAACAAAAGTGGTCAGACCCGCTAAGGTCTCCTTACGAAAGTTGGTACCTAATTCTTCAAATTTAAAATAATTAGCAATACGTTGCATGACTGACGCTCCCTTAACCTTCTATTTAAGTAAAACCCGAACGTTTTGCGCTATCGTTCGGATTTATCAGTTAAAATAATCCTTAAATAGCTTATCATTCTTTGAAAATGAATGCAATCACGAAATAAAAATAAATTTATAAAAATAAAGTTCGTTATTTAGGAAAAATAAAAACCGACCGCCTGGTTAAGGCGATCGGTCATTTTGATAAAGATGGTTTAGTCCGGATCGGCGAGTGACTTGCCGCTAACGGTCGTTTTGAAACCGGCAAAGGCACGGTCAATCGTGGTGTACTCGGTTGAGGTTAATGTGACATCGAGTGACTGGGCATTGGCAACGACCTGTTCAGCCCGCTTAGCGCCGGGGATGACGACACTAATTAATGGATTGGCCATGTACCAGGCCAGAATGGTCTGGGTAATCGTGGCCTGATGAGCTTGGGCAATTGGACGAACCTGATCAATTGCTGCCAGGGCTTGGCCGTAGCGGGGTTCTTGGAAATCAGAAATTTGGCTACGGATGTCATCGGCCGGGAAACTAACCGTCCGATCGTACTTACCCGTCAAGAGTCCGGAGGCCAGTGGGAAGTATGGGACAAAACTCATATGATGGTCGTGGAGGTAAGGCATGAGGTCATTCTCGTGGTCACGATGAAGCAGACTGAATTCATCTTCGACCACGTCAACATAACCATCGGCATTGGCTTCCTTAACCTGATCAATGCTAAAATTAGAAAGACCGATGGCCCGAATTTTTCCCTGTTCCTTCAATCGTTGCAAGGCCCCAACGGCTTCTGCCTTGGGCGTTTGCTTATCCGGAAAGTGAATGTAGTAGATATCAAGATAGTCGGTGTCGAGCCGCTTCAAACTGGCCTCTACTTGTTGGGTCAAGAAGTCCGGGTCGTTATTAATGACTTGCTCACCTGATGAGAAGTCTTGGGCCCCCTTGGTGGCCAATGCGAAACTATGGCGGTTAAAGGCCTTCATGGCCTGGCCAACGAGTTCCTCTGAGTGACCGAGGCCGTAGACAAAGGCGGTATCCAGTAACTGAATCCCGTGTTCCAGGCCGGCAGTAACCAGCTTTAGGCCATCGTCGTCTTTCAGATTGGGGAAGAGGTTATATCCCCCGACGGCATTGGTTCCTAGACCAAGCGGCGTCGTTTCAACGTCGCTCTTACCGATGATGATGTTATTTTGAGTCATAACTTTACCTCCTAAATGATGATCGCGGAAAAATGAAACTCAGATTCATTATAACGGATTGCGGCCGAAATAAAATGAATCATGGTCGGCAGTTAATGGGAGTTCTGGTACACTGGAGATACAGCAAGGGAGCGAAGTTTAATGAAAGTCTATCTAGTAATAGGTGCAGGTAAAATGGGACAGTCGATTGCCCGGCAACTGAGTTTGGATACCGCCGCCACGGTGCGACTGCTACATGATCCCCAACAAGTAGTCTCCGCCGAACTAACGGATCGGGTCACGGAACTCACGGGTGACTTAACGGCGGAGGCCACGTACAACGAGGCCCTGAAGGACAACCCAGTTGTTATTTCGACTTTGGCGGGGATGGATGTTGACCTGACCTTCGAGGCGCTATTCGATGCCCAATATCATCAACGACTGTCGTTAAAACGGTTTGTCATGTTGAGTACGGCGGGGGTTGATCAGGAAGTCATAGGCGACCTGGACTATGCGGGAATAACTGATGTGAAGGAATACCTTAATCAACAACGATATGCTGCCAAATTAGTCGATGAGGCAGAATTCCCGTATACGATTCTGCGGCCGGTTACGCTTGATGATGGGCCCACAACGACGGCAAAGATTCTGCGCGAAGGTGAGTCGGTCCCCGCGGGTACTGTTTCACGTGAAACAGTGGCACAGGTAGCCGTCAAACTTGCCCAAACGGGTGGCTATGATTATCAGTCGCTAGCGATCTGTTAACTAATTGTGCAAGATATTTTAAATACTCACAAAAAAGGCTCTTATCTGCAGAGATAGTTTGTTAGAATAGGCGTAGTGGGGTGAAGGCATTGGCATTAAAAATAGACGATGATCAACTACAGGCGATTCGCGAACGCATGGACGAGGCCAATCAACGTGCCCACTTCGTTATTTTCCAGTCAGTGGAAAAACAAACGGGGAAGGTCCTGCGACTGATTACTGACATTGAGAGTTTTCGAACAATCCAGGACCAACACCAGGATGATTCTGAAATGGTAATTATCCAGGATATTGTTCCAATTACGAATACGTTGGCTCGATGGGCGGTCGCTGAAAACGTTGCCGCCCAACAGGGGGATAACCCAGACGTTCTAAACGATTTGGAATACTACACTAATGAAGTTTTAAAGGAAAATCATCAAGCAGTTAATCCACCTGAAGATAATGACTAAAACAACCTAACTCTGGTTAGGTTGTTTTTTTTATGACAAACATTGTAAGACGTTTAGCAGTCGACTTAATGGCATAGCTGGTAAACTAGGGGTATATCTAGGGGATAGTTTATGAGGAGGGATGATCATGAGACACATTAAGTGGGGACTTGTCGTTGGTCTAGTGATTCTGACTCTGGTGAGTCTTGGCGGCGGAGTGACGGCGATAGCTAAAGGAACCGATAAAACGGTAACTTTTGGTCAGTTAACAGCTAAGAATCCCAAGCGGTTAGCGGCCATTCGGCAGGCGGCGCGTCAACAAATCTTGAAGCAGGCGAAGGCGAAGAAGGGCAATCAAATAACGGCTGTCTATCAGGTGAAGCTACCAACGCATATGACTAAGAAGGCGACGCTGACGCCGGATGGCTTGCAAATGAATCTGCTCGCCAACCATTTTAAACTGAAAAAAATTACGATTCCATACAGCCAATTGAAAGGTAAGGTCGTCAATCGATACTTGCCTAAGGCTAATCGGACAAAGAGCGTCAAGACAACTAAGATGGTTGCCTTGACCTTCGATGATGGCCCGGATCCCAAGCTGACGCCACGGCTACTAAAGACCCTGAAGAAATACCATGTTCATGCAACCTTCTTTGAAGTTGGACAGAGCGTGGCCCGGTATCCGAAGATTTCGCGGGCCGTGTTAGCCGGGGGGAATGAACTAGGGAACCATTCTTGGAATCATCCTAATTTCAATAGTATTGGAACCGCTAAGACGGTCAGCCAAGTCACGCGAACCAATCGGGCCATTTATCAGGCAACCGGGACCTTACCGCAATACGTTCGGCCACCATATGGGAACATCACGGCGGCAGAAGGTCGGGCCATTGAGCAACCCGTCGTTCGTTGGTCGGTCGACTCACGGGACTGGGCTTATCTGAATACCAGAAAAGATATTAATGAAGTTATGAAAGATACGCATGGTGGCGACATTGTCCTGATGCATGACATCCACGCGCAATCGGTGGCGGCTGCACCAACCATTATCAAACGGCTGAAGGCCAAAGGCTACAAGTTGGTCACGGTGAGTGAATTATTAAATTATCATGCATTACCAGGACTGCAATATTTCGGGGCACATGATTACCGGACAACTGGTAAATAAGAAAAAAGCGATTGGCCTCACGGCAAGAACCGTGAGACCAATCGCTTTTCATTTAGCCAAGAAATTTTTGTGCGAGTTGTTCGTAAACCTGTTGGACGTGGCGGAATTGATCCAGGTCCACGGATTCATTTAGGGCATGGGCATCGTACCACTGGCCGGAACCATAGACGATGACGGGAAAGACATTCTTTGACTTGGTATATTCGGAGGCATCGGTGGCACCGTGGATAACCTGTAAGTTCACGGGTGAACCGAATTCAGCGTCGGCAATTTGCTTGGTTAGTTGAACCAGGTGAGAGTCTTTACCACTGATGATGGGTTTGAAACTGTAATCAACGTGGAGCGTCAAATGAACATCGGGTTCTTCATTCAAACGGTCGACGGTTTCGTTGAGACGCTTGATGACGGCCTCGTTGTCGAATTCTGGAATTGGCCGGATGTTGCCTTGAAGTTCGGCCTTAGCGGGGATGCTGTTAACCTGTTCGCCACCTTCGAAGACCGTTACGCTGTGAACCAGCGGTCCTAGTTCGGGGCTAACAGGGGCATCATCGAACTCGGTTGCTTCGGCCGTGACATATTTAATGAGGTTGGTGATAGCGTTGACCCCCTTTTCAGGCATCGAACTGTGAGCACCGACACCTTGAGAGTAAACGTGATAGTTCAAGGAACCGTTATGCGCATAGACGATATTGCCACCGGTGGGTTCACCTAGGACCATCGCGGAGATGTCGTCGGCAATGCCTTGCTTTGTAAGATCGCGGGAACCCATAGCGCCATTTTCTTCCCCGACCGTCCCGATAAACCTTAGCCGTCCATTGAGCTTATCTTGATGATCGGTGAGATTTAGGAAGGTAATGATCATGCCGGCTAAGCCACTCTTCATGTCGGCACTGCCCCGACCGTAGAGCCGGTTACCCTCAATGTGAGCGGAAAATGGATCAAACTTCCAGTCTGCTAGATCGCCAGTGGCCACCGTATCTAGATGTCCGGCTAAGGCCAGGACCTGGACAGTCTTGTGGTTACCAATTTCAGCCACAATATTGCTGCGGCCTTCAGCGTATGGCGTAATCGTTGACGAGATACCATGGTCGGCAAAGAGCCGCTTGATGTAGTCGGCCACTGCGGCTTCATTGCCATTGACAGAATTAATCTGAATTAAATGCTGGAGAATCTGAATTTGTTCACTATCTTCCATAAATCTAAAACCCGCTTTCTCATCATTTTTTAATATTAAAACTTATTCTAACACGGTTTTATCAGAATGGCAGAAAAAATCTCTGTAAAGGTTTTGTATCGATGGCAAACGTGTGTTCGCTTTTGCTGTCGGCTATGCTAGAATATAATAATAACAAGAGTTGTCATCGTGGTGATGGCAACGAGTGAACGGTTATTAAAAGGAGGTCGACTGATGAGTCTACAGTTTATTTTAGGGAGTGCGAAGTTCGATCACCGTCAACCCTTGGTAACGGCCATGGCATCGGCGGTTGAGCAGTCGACAGAACAGGCTTATTATTTGGTGCCTAATCATATCAAGTTCGAAACAGAAGTTGATGTTTTGGCGGCCTTAAAGCGCCTCGGCTCACCAGAAACGGCGTTGTTTGCCCAGTCGCAAGTGCAGGTCTTTTCCTTCACACGGTTGGCTTGGTTTTTCATGAAGAACGAACCCGTCTACCAGTTGCCACGGATCTCAACGGCAGGGTTGAATATGCTGGTGTATCAAATTATTCGGCAACATGCAGACGACCTGACGGTATTTAGGGGGGAGGTAGACCGACCAGGCTTTATCAGTCAGTTAACGACCCAATTGGCAGAGTTTAAGGTTGGCCAGGTAACCGCGGCCGATCTGGCCACGGCAACGGAAAATTTGGGAACGACCAATGCCGATCTACGCGCTAAGCTACATGACTTAACGGTGATTTATACCGCCTTTGAAACACAGATGATGGGGAAGTATGTTGAAAACACCGATTTGCTGAATCAACTGGCTAGTTATTTGGAAAGTACCGCGGACTTGAGCCATGCCCACTTTTATCTGGAAGGTTTTTCTCAACTGAGTGCCCAAGAACGCCAGTTAGTGGCCGTGTTGATTCAACGAGCGGCGAGCGTGACCGTGGCTGTGAATCTAGATCACCAGGCCCCACAAAAGCTGCCGGATCCGACAAACTTATTTTTTCAATCGGCCAAGCTGTACCATCAACTTTATCAGGTGGCGCAAGCCAATCACGTGCCAGTGTTGATTGATCAACAGGCAACGACGCCACGAGTTACACCTGACCTACAAGCCTTAGCCGACTACTGGGAGGCCACAACGACCTTATCACCACGGCCAGAGCCGGCCACAGTCGTGCCACAAGATATTCAATTGGTTCAGGCCGATAATCGCTATGTAGAAGTCTCACGCATCGCGACTAAGATTAGGCAGATGGTGGCAACCGGTCAGTATCGCTATCGGGACTTTTTGATTGTAACCCGACACCTAGATACCTATCAGACGATCGTGGGTCCTATTTTTTCGGCCCAAGATATTCCATACTTTAACGACGTTGACGTTCAAATGGCGGATCATCCCTTTGTAGAATTACTCAATGCCTTATTTGATGTCGACCGGAAGAACTACCGGTATGCTGATGTGTTCCGGGTGTTGAAGTCAGAATTGCTTTTACCCCGAGATGCGACTGGCAAATTCATGTCGATTCAGGACTATCGCCAGGCGTTGGCCCTGACTGAAAATTTGGTCTTAAAAACGGGATTTGAAGGTAAGTCACGTTGGACGCAGAAGCAGGACTGGCAGTATACCCGGTTTGCCGCCGGGGATGATCAGGTTCAGACTAGCCAAGACGAGAAAATTACGGCACAAATTAATATGATTCGCCATTTTATTCAAGCGACTTTACCGCCATTCTTTGCTCGCCTTAAGGCGGCCAAGACTTATACGGATGCCGCGACGGTTTTGTATCAGTTCTTAACGGCTCAGGGAGTCGACAAGCGATTGATCGTGTGGCGCGATCAGGCCATCGATGAGGGCGATCTTGTCAGAGTCGGTCAACCGGAACAAACGTGGGCCACGTTCTGTCAGATGTTGGATGAATGCCACCGAATTATTGGGGACCAACCCTTTCAGCAAGCGGATTTTCAGTCGTTATTACAGGCCGGTTTCGCAGGCGCCAAGTTTAATCAAATCCCCTCGACATTAGATCAGGTCCAGCTATCTGAAAGCGGGATTGTCCAGGCTAATAATCGGCGGGTGACCTTCTTAATGGGGGCTACAGCTGATGCTATGCCCGATGATCAGTTGCCGAACACCTTATTAGCAGATAATGACCGTCAAGATTTAAGCGATGAACTACAGGCCACCGATGAGGATAGTTATCTTCGCGATGATGCGGCGACACAATTGGCTGGCGAACCCTACTTGAACTATCTGGCGTTCCTTAGTGGGAGTGAGCAACTGATCTTTAGTTACCCTATCACCAGTGATGACGCTAAGAACGGTCTCGATATTTCACCATACGTTGCTCGTATCCGGGATTATTTTCATTTACCAGTCACGCTGGCACCAGCAACGCCACAAGCGGATGACCAGGACATCTTGCCATTCGTTGGGACGCGGCGAACAACACTGCGACACCTGGTTCAGGCGAGTCATGATAGCCAACAACGCCAACAACGGCTCTCACCAGCCTGGCTTTTTATTCTGCAACAATTACAGTCTGATCGACAATACGGGGAATTGACGACTAAACTACTGGGTAGTTTGGCCTATAAAAATACGCCAACGCCTTTGATGCCTGATATTGTGACGCAACTGTATGGACAGAAAATCAGTACCTCAATTTCAAAACTAGAGGAATACTATTCAAATCCGTATGCTTACTTCTTAAAGTATGGTTTGAAGCTACAGGAACGGGATGTCTTTGAGCTCTCCCCGGCCAGCACGGGTGAATTCTTCCATGCGACCATGGATGGCTTGATGAAACTGGTTAACCAACAGCACCTGGACTTGTCAGCGCTGGATGACCAGCAGTTGGGTGAACTGACGGACGAGGTGGTCGCTAAGGTTTTAGACACGACCACGAATCCGCAATTTGCGATCTTAGAGAGCTCACATCGAATGGCCTATATTCGGCAACAATTGATTAAGACGATGAAACAGATGGCACGCACCATGCGTAGCCAGAGTAAGCGAACCAAGCTACGACCTAAACAAACCGAAGTTCAGTTTGGGCTAGGAAATGTCGGTGGACTAGCGCCATTATCCTTTGACTTAGGGAACGAACGACAAGTCATGGTTCGTGGGAGAATTGATCGGTTAGATGCCCTGCAAATTAACGATAAAACCTATCTGGGTGTCGTCGACTACAAGAGTTCTGATCACAAATTTAGCTACCAAGAGGCATACTATGGCCAGGCGATGCAAATGCTAACCTACCTGGATGCCGTCAGGAAAAATCTGCCGAAGTTAGTGGGGGAAGATGCGGCTCACCAGGCGGAGTTAGCCGGAGCCGTTTACCTGCATTTGCAGAATCCAATCTTAAAGGCTGCCGAAGTTTTGGGCACCGATCTGTCGGAGGCGTTACTGAAGGCAGAACAGTATCAGGGGCTTTTGTTGGATGACCCCGATATGTTGACCAATATTGATTCGTTGTTTGAGCAGCCGGACTATAGTGGCAGCTCCATTCTTTTTCGTGGCTTACGGCGGACTAAGAAAGGGGCCATTACCTCATATGGCAAGTTGTTAGTCAATCCGGAGGAGCTGGATCTCTTACTCCAGCACACGGAAAGTTTGATCAAACAAGCGGCGAGCCAGATTTTTGCTGGTCGCGTAGACTTGGCACCAACCAGAGAACAGAATCGAACGGCGCTGCAATATTCGCCGTACAAATCGATCATGCAGTTTGATCCGTTACTTAAGGAAAATAATTATCATGACCTTACATCACTGGATAAGGACGAGGTTATGCGCCGCATCGCTGAAGAACAAGCAAAGGGGGAACACCATGAGTAAGAAATTTAATTTCACGCCAAGTCAAGACCAGGCGATTCATCAAACCGGTCATAACTTACTGGTGTCCGCTTCTGCTGGTTCAGGGAAGACGCGGGTCCTGGTGCAGCGAGTGATCGAACGATTGAAGGCGGGAACGGGGATCGATGAGATATTAATCGTGACGTTTACCAAAGCTGCCGCCAGTGAAATGCGAGATCGCATTCAGACGGCGTTGCGGCAGGAACTAGCCGCCAGCCAAGGGGATGCCGATCACCAACAATTCTATTTACGACAGCTAAACCAACTTCCGGTGGCCGACATTAGCACGCTGGATGCCTTTTGTTTACGGATTCTTCAGCATTATTACTACGTGATTGACCAAGATCCCGTTTTCCGACTGCTGGCAGATGAGACGGAGAATGGCCTGATTCGCGATGAGGTCTGGGCCGACCTGCGGGAGCAACTATATGCCGACGATGAGTCTGGCAATTTTGCTCGACTGACAGAGAATTTTTCTGGGGATCGGTCGGATGAGGGGTTAGCCGACTTGGTACAACAGACCAACACCTTTGCCAATGCCACGCCCGACCCGGCGGCATGGCTGGAAAAGTTACCCGCCCGTTATGAATTGGACGGTGAGCAGTTAACGGCAACGACCTTTTATCATGACCAGTTACAACCGTTGTTTTCAGAACAACTTGGCCAAGTAAAGGCGGATCTGACGAGTGCGTTGGATCTGGCCCAGCAAGCGCAATTAGATAAGCAAATTGGCCATTTGGAGACCGTTTTGAGCAGTGTGACCAGCGTTCAGGCGTTAGTCACCAATGGTAGCTGGAACGACCTCAGAGCGGCTATTCAGGACTTCCCTTGGGGCAGAATGCCAGCGGTTCGTAAGACTAATGAGGATTATCCGATCTATTCCGAGTTAAAGGGAACGTATTATGACCCTGCTCGCAAGCAGTTGGAGACGCTCAAGAAGACCTTCTTGTTGCAAAGTGAGGAACAGGCCGTGACCACGATTCAGCAGTCTGGTAAGTTGGTGACGGAGCTGGCCAGGGTAGTGACCGCCTTTCGCTCGGCCTATTGGGCCGAAAAGCAACGCCGGCATGTTCTTGACTTTGCCGATGTGGAACATGCCGCGTTACGGATTCTCACAATGGATTCGGACCAATCGCGCCAGGTTGCAAAACAGCTTAGTCAGCAATATCAAGAGATTATGGTGGATGAGTATCAGGACACCAATGGCCTCCAGGAGGCCATCTTAACGGCAATTGCCCATCCGGCCCCCGCAGGTAACCTCTTTATGGTGGGGGATGTTAAACAGTCTATCTACCGTTTTCGGCAGGCCGACCCAACCCTGTTTATGGGTAAAACGGATCGTTATGCGGCAGATGACACTCAGGGCCAGCTGATTGTTCTGGCCGAAAACTTCCGGTCGATGAAGAACGTCGACGATTTCACCAATTTAATCTTCAAGCAGTTGATGAATCGTGAATTAGGTGAAATCGACTATACGGGGTCGGCAGAGCTAAAATTTGGGGCAACTTACTATCCCGATGACGCGGTTAAGAGCACGGCCGAGTTACTGGTTTATCTGACCGAGGAGTCGGCCGATAGCGATGACGAGTCAGCCGCTCGGGAACCAATGGATGAGACCTTCCAAGTTGATAATAAGCATCAGGGGGAAGTCCTGCTGACAGGTCAGAAGATTCAGGAGTTGATTGCGGCCAAGACCCCGATCTATGACCGAGAAGCCAAGCAGGTGCGACCAATGACGTATGGGGATATTACCCTGTTAACGCCAACCAGGACGAACAACTTGATCATCACGGATGAACTTCGGCGAATGGGAATTCCAGTTGTCGTCAGTGATGCGCAGAACTACTTCAAGACGACCGAGATTCAAATCATGATGTCTTTGCTTCAAGTGATTGATAATCCCTACCAGGATATTCCACTGGCAGCCGTTCTACGGTCACCAATTGTCGGTTTGAACGAAAACGAATTGGCCCTGCTGAGAATTAACTCGAAGACTGGGGATTATTTCCAGGCGTTATTACACTTTCAAGAAGTGGCGGCCAATGCCGCGACGGGAGAATTTCAGCAACGGGTTTTTGAGAAGGTTAATCACTTTTTGGAACAACTCAAACTCTTTCGCGATGTGGCCCAACAGAATGAATTGGTCACGTTAATTTGGCGAATCTATCAAGAGACGGGATTCCTCGATTACGTTGGGGGGATGCCTGCCGGAGAACAACGCCAAGCCAATCTCCATGCCTTATATGAACGGGCGCGGAGTTATGAGCAGAGTAGCTTCAAGGGCCTCTTTCAATTTGTCCGTTTCGTCCAACGCCTGCAACAGCGGGATGCTGACTTGGCGGGGGCTCCAGTGCAAACGGCAGAGGATGCCGTGTCGGTAATGACCATCCATGGGAGTAAAGGCCTCGAATTTCCGGTAGTCTTTGTGATGGATGCGTCCCGTCAATTTAATCGACAAGACCAGCAGGGAAACTACGTGATGAGCGGCAAGACCGGTATTGGGATTGATTACCTTGATCCGGATAGCCGGGTGAAGGCCCCTAGCTTGCAAAAGTTAGTCACGGCGCAGGCCATTTCACGCGCCAGTCTGGCCGAAGAGATGCGGAAACTCTATGTGGCGTTGACCCGGGCCGAGTCACGCCTATATATTGTTGGGTCGCACAAGACCAAGGAAGAGGCCCTTGCAACATGGAATCAGGCGTATCAAAGTCCCGAGCTTGTTTTGAATGCCACCCTACGGGAGAAGAGTACGCTGGCAAACGATCTCGATTGGATTGGCATGAGCCTGGTGCGATCGCCACATTTAGCGGCGGATCTACGCGATGGCCAAACGAGGTTTGTCGGGTTGACCGATGATCCTGCTGAGTTTAAGGTGACCTTCGCCGGAGCCGAAGATGTCCAGCCAACGACGACGGTGGGGGCAGAGGAGGCCGATTGGCTTCAGACCACCCAACAGGCAGCCAAAACGGTGACAGCTGATAAAGTGTCGACCGAACAATTGACCCAGGTGATGGACTTTAAGTATCCGCATGAGGCGGCCACAATGACCACGGCTTACCAATCGGTTTCGGAAGCTAAACGGCTTTTCGAGGATCCAGATAATGCCACGATTGGTGAGTATCAGGCCACTGCGGAACGGCCGAGTGGGCATCGTTTTGTCACCCACGATTTCGCCCGTCCAGAATTTTTACAGACGGTTCGGGAACCCTTACCAACTGAAATTGGGACCGCGACCCACCTGGTGCTACAGCAGCTGGACGTGCGTACGGCTCCCACGGCGGCAAGTGTTCAAAACCTCATTGATCGACTCGTGAATGATCAAGTGCTCTCGGTGGAAGTGGCTAAACGGATCGATGTGTCAAATATTCTGCGATTCTTCGATAGTGTGGTCGGCCAACAAGTCTTGGCCAATCCGACGGCGTTGAAACGTGAAGTGCCATTTTCGTTGTTGATGCCGGCAAAGAGCCTGTTCACTGATTTTAAAGAGCAAGATTCACAAGTTCTGGTCCACGGGATTGTCGACGGTTATTTGACGACGTCAGAGGGCATTATTCTCTTTGATTACAAGACCGATCACGTCAACCTCAAGAATGCCGGGAACAGTGAACAGAAATTAATTGACCGATATGGTGGGCAGGTTAACCTGTATGCCACGGCGCTACAACAGATGACCGGGTTGCCGATCGTTAATCAATATCTATACTTGTTGGCAACGGGCGATTTGGTTAGCGTTCCGAAACAACAAATTCAAGTCTAAAAAAAGGACGCGACCTTTATAGTCGCGTCCTTTTTGGGCGAGATAGCCCGGTCTATTTTAGCGTGAAGAGTGAACCAAGAATAAAGAGCTGAACGACGATGACAGCCAAAACACCAGTGAATCCTTGGTAATAGTGGCGATCTCGGTGGAATAAGGTTACTAATAGACTGACTAAAGCAACGAGTCCAACGATTAAAAGAATGACGAGTTTTAGTTTAACTGCTGCATCTGCCGCGGACATGGCGGTCGCCTCTTTCCAAGTCAATTTGACTTTAGTATACCAGACTTTGGGTGATTAACGTTCGAGCAGGAGAGCGATCCCCATGCCACCGCCAATACACAAGGCGGCAACGCCACGAGATTGGTTGCTGTGCTGGAGTTCATGGAGCAAGGTCACGACGATGCGTGTCCCGGAGGCACCCAATGGGTGGCCGAGAGCGATACTACCGCCGTTAACGTTTAGTTTGTCGGCAGGAAGTTGTAGGTCACGGACAACCGCAACCGACTGAGCGGCAAAGGCCTCGTTGAGCTCGTAACGATCCACGTCGGCAACGGTGAGGTGCTGACCTGCTAAGACCTTCTGGATGGCTTCGACGGGGGCGTACCCCATGATATCGGGGTCGATGCCGACCTCTTGGTAGCCCTTCAGCGTGGCCAAGTAGGGGACATTATTGGCAATTGCCGTTGATTTTCGCATGAGGATCATCGCTGCGGCGCCATCGTTAAGGCCGGCAGCGTTTCCGGCGGTGACCGTTCCGTCAGTCTTAAATGAGGGCCGCAATGCGGCCAGCTTGGCCGCCGAGGTGTTGGCCCGCACGGCCTCATCCTGGGTAATGGTCTGCCCAGCCACCGTGACCGGGGTGATCTCGGCATCGAAACGGTGTTCAGCCTGGGCGCGCACGGCCTTTTCCTGTGATTTCAAGGCAAAAGCATCTTGCTCTTCTCGACTGATGTGAAATTTTTGGGCAACATTTTCAGCGGTGATTCCCATGGGCTCGCCACTAAAAGCGTCTGTAAGGCCGTCCTGGGCCAGGCTATCCGTTAAGGTAACGTCACCAAACTTATGGCCGGAACGGGTCTGAGCGTTCAAATAAGGCGCCTGACTCATGCTTTCTGTACCACCAACCAGGACAACATCGGCGTCACCCATCAGGATGGCGCTTTGACCCAATCGGATGGCCTTTAAGCTGGAACCGCAGACCTGATTAACCGTCATTGCGGTACTGCTAGTAGGCAGACCGGCATTGAGTTCGATCTGACGCGCTACATTTTGGCCTAAACCGGCCTGGAGCACCGTCCCAAAGATGGTCTGTTGAATCATTTTGGGATCCAGTCCGCTCCTGTGGATGGCGGCCTTGGCGGCAATGGTTCCCAGTTCAGTGGCGGTCACGGCTTGGAGACTGCGACCAAATTTGCCAATCGGGGTCCGAACGGCACTAACAATGACAACTTCTTCCATGGTAATGGTTTCTCCTTTTCCGATAAGTTTCCGAAACTTAAATATAACTGACTTCGAGTGATTTGTCTTGGTTTTGCCGCTGAGATGGCAGGGGATTTGCTTTTTCTTAATTATTTTTCCTATAATGGGAAACAGAGTTATTCAAAAGAGGGGGTCCAGTTATGACAAAATCTATGGGAACACCCAATCACCTAACCGTGACCGACTTTTTGGCGTCTTCGGCGGCCAGCAAGTTATCAGCGAATCAGCAACGGCATGCTCAAGCTATTCTTGAGGATGTTCAACAGGCCCGCGAAACGGTCAATCTGGCTAATGGGGAATGGTCAGCGGCCCAGGTGGCGGGGACCTTGGCGGCGTTGCCAACCTTGGTTAACCAGCCACACGCCTATTTCGTGGCGGTGGTCCCCGTTCTGACGGCCTACTTTACGGCGCGACATCAACCCAATCTAGCGGCAGTCTTAGCGGCGGTCAAAGCTGCGCGGCCGGAACTTGTTGCCAAACACGATCAGGTATCGGACGAGCAAGCGGCATACGATGACGTGGTGGATCTCGTCGAACAATGGGTTCAAGCCATGGTTGAACAGCCCGAAGTCGCCAATTTGGCGTCCCGCGACTTAACGAACTTCGTCACGATTGTCCACACAACGGCGGAGCTCATGATCACGGGTAAGCATTTGCAGCCGGAAGACTGGACGGTGACGAGTTTAGACGAGATTATGTTTGGTCCGTTCACCCATTTGCTGGATGAAGAGGATCGGGTTCCCGTTCTGTTTAACTTGGTGCCATTTTCATTAACTACGTTGTTTCGATACCTAGGTGAACAGGGGCGTCTACCCCATCAGGCTGAGTTACTGGCATGGGTCAGCGACCGGCATTCGGCCCTCATCACCATGTACGATCCACGGTTGGAACACTTCTTTGAAGACCTGACGGCGGCAATGCAGGCTAAAGGTATTCAGGCGAGTGACCACGCGGCGGTTGACGCCTTCACACAGGAATATTTGCGGGCTCATCCACAAGTAGGGCAGAAGCTATTTAGCACTGACCAGCAATCAGGCAAGTCACAGCATCCCCATCAATTAAAATATAGTCAGAAGCGTCGTAAGAAACGGCGCAAACGGTAAAAATAAACGGCCTCGAGCAAAGAAATCTGCTCGGGGCCGTTTGGTGTTTAATTAGTTTTCATTAACGAAGGCGGCGATAGCACCCTTAGCAACAACCGGGTCGGTATCGTATGGTGTATCAACACCATTGACCTTTTGGTAAGGATCTTCACCCTTGCCGGCCAACACGACGAGATCATGATTAGTTGCAGTGGCGATGGCGTGCCGAATGGCTTCCTCTCGTTGCGGGATAATCATGGTTTTTACCTTGGAGTGGTCAATGAAGCTATCGATCTCCTTGGCAATCTTCATGGGATCCTCGTAACCGGGATCATCAGTCGTCAGAAAGGCGGTGTCCGCGTATTGGTTCAGCGCCTTGGCGAAGCCTTCACGCCGGTCTTCGCCCTTGTCACCAGTACTACCGAGAACGGCAGTGACGTGATAGTCGGGGAATTGGGTATGGAGGAACTTCAAGAGGGCATTCATGCTACCCCAATCGTGAGCGTAATCGATGTAGACCGTGCCATGATGCTTGGTCTTGATGAATTCCATCCGACCAGGAACGACGGTGTTAGCCAGACCGGCCTGCATGTCGGCAACGGCCGCCCCGGCCAGGTGACTGGCCATGATGGCAGCCGTTGCATTGGCCTGGTTGAAGTCACCAGGTAATGACACGTCGTAGTCGGTGGCTAAATCAGTTAGGTCGGCATGATCACCATTAACGGTCAGGTTAAAGGAACTGCCGGTCAGAGACGCCGCGTCCTGAGTAATGGACAGGGTTGCCTCGGGCTGATTGAAGCCGTAGGTGAAGATGTGATTGGGCGCCGTGGAAACCTTAGCGGCCGAAAGCACCTCATCGAAATGGTCGGCATCCGCATCGATGATGCAATTGCGTGAGTTGAGCATCAATTGCATTTTGCAGAAGAGATAGTTGGCAAAGTTAGGGTGTTCATTGACCCCAATATGGTCCGGCGAGATGTTAAGGAAGACCCCAACGTCAAAGGTTAGGCCATACACCCGGTCGAGGAGGTACGCCTGAGAGGCGACTTCCATAACCAAGTACTTGCAACCATTGTCGACTGCTTGTCGCATTTCATGGAAAATATCAAACGATTCCGCCGTCGTCAGATGAGCCTTGAACTCATCGTCTGGCTTGGGACCGATGATATGATTAATCGTGGAGAACATGGCAACTTCCTTCGGATTGGCGTGAGCCAGGATGTTTTTCGTGAAGTAAGTTGACGTGGTCTTCCCTTTAGTTCCCGTATAGCCAATCACAAAGAGATCGTTTTGCGGGAAATTGAAGAACAGTTGAGCAGCTAGTGAGAGCGCCTTACGGACGTCGCTCACTAAAATCACGGGTGTATCCACGTGATAATCTTCTTCTGCCAAATAGATGCTGGCACCCTTATCGATGGCCTGCTTGAGGTAATCGACAGAGAAGTTAAAACCCTTGCAGACGAAGAGGCTATTCTGAGTAGCCTGGCGTGAATCATACGCTAACGAGTCGACCGTAACGTCGTCAGATTTAAGCGTCGTTCCTTGGTAAATATCGTGTTCTTGGAGTAACGCGATCAGCTGATTTACTCGCATTCAATCGTCCCTTTCGTAATTAGTCGTTTGGCCGCATGGTTGGGAAGAGCATGACATCGCGGATGGAGGCTGCATCAGTCAGCAACATCGTCATCCGGTCGATCCCAATACCCAGACCACCAGTAGGTGGCATCCCATATTCCATGGCTTCGACATAATCTTCATCGATACCGTGGGCTTCTTCGTTACCCGCCGCACGTTCAGCATCTTGGGATTCGAACCGTTGACGTTGGTCGATTGGGTCGTTTAATTCAGTAAAGGCGTTACCGTATTCATTACCATTGATGTAAAGTTCGAACCGGTCGGTGAAACGAGGGTCCTTAGGGTTCTTCTTAGCCAATGGTGAGATTTCAACGGGGTGACCGTAGATGAAGGTTGGGTTAACCAACGTATCTTGAACCTTTTCTTCGAAGAAGGCGTTGATGATGTGACCAACCTTCCAGTAAGGTTCGCAATGGATGCCATTGTCTTCGGCGAGCTTGTGGGCGTCTTCATCAGACATTGGTTGCCAGAAGTCGATGCCAGTTGCGTCCTTAACGGCGTCCACCATGTGAACCCGCTTGAAGTCTGCGTCTAAGTCGATGTCCTTACCTTGGTAAGTAATCTGACCGGTACCCTTAACCTTGTTAGCAACGTAGCGGAAGATGTTTTCCGTTAAGTCCATCACATCGGTGTAGTCGGCATAGGCCGTGTAGACTTCGACCATGTTGAATTCGGGGTTGTGACGTAAGTCAGTCCCTTCGTTCCGGAAGTCCTTTCCTAATTCGTAAACCTTTTCGACACCACCAACGATGAGCCGCTTCAGGTAAAGTTCCGTAGCGATCCGTAAGTATAATGGAATATCAAAGGCGTTAGAGTGGGTCACGAATGGCCGTGCTTCGGCACCGCCGGCTTCCGTTTGCAGGATTGGCGTGTCGACTTCCAGGTAGCCCTCGTTGTCGAGGTATTCCCGAATAGCCCGCTTAATCTTCGTGACTTGGACGAACCGGTCGAAGCTATCGCGGTTAGCAATCAGGTCCAAGTACCGTTGACGGTAGATGGTTTCGGGATTGGTTAAGCCGTGATACTTGTCTGGCAATGGCCGTAAAGACTTGGACAAGAAGTCGAAGTCGGTTAAGCGTAACGTCAGGGCACCAGTGTTGGTCTTGATCATGTAACCCTTAGCACCGATGAAGTCCCCAAGGTCTAACGTTTTGTAGAAGCTGTACTTGTCTTCGCCAAGTTCGTCTTGACGAGCGTATACTTGGACAACACCGGTTCTGTCGAGTAAGTCCATGAAGCCGGCCTTACCACTACCACGCTTACCGGTAATTCGTCCTGCAACAGCAACATAATGTTTGTCATCCATCAGTTCGTCTTTATCGAACTGATCGTATTTTTCTGTCAGTGTCTTGCTAGTGTCGGTCCGATCGAATCGGTGACCGAAAGGCGCGATGCCTTCCTCTGCAAGTTTGTTCATTTTATCCCGCCGAACCTGCATTTGGTCATTCAGATCAGCTGGCGAAGCATTATTGTTTTTGCTGTTACCCATTTTGTATCCTCCTATATAACTATTGATTCAATGCAATTGAATCTAAACCTCACTTAAATTTAGTTGATTTTAGCCTAATAAGCAAGCCTAAGTCCCCTAAAACCGGCAAGTTCTACCCGGTTGAAGCAAAATTAAACCAGTTCTAGCGGATACGGTTGCATTAACAATTCATCCACGGAAATCCCGGCAATGTGCGCCAACGGGTATAGAGAAAGTGGATTGGGAAGATGTTGTCCCTTGAGCCAGTAGTTGAGCTTGGTATTGCTAATCTGGTAGTCGAAGGTATCCGTAATCTCGGCAGCGAATTCGGCGACACTGCGCGGGTAGGGGTAGTTCTTAATCTGATTGAGCTTATCCGACAACTCGGCCATGATGTCATCGAGGGCCGTTGGGGTCATTCTGGGTACCGCCTCTGCAGGGAGCAAACGAGAACTAGGTGCGAGAAGACTATCTAAGCTGGTGGAGCCTAAGTCCGCCATAGCCATGATGAATTCCAAATGGGGAACGGCTTGACCACGTTCCCAACGGATCAGTGTCCCACGGCCGATTGTTTTCCCGGTTAAGCGCGTGATTTCGTTCGCAAAATGGGTGTAGTCTTGGTCGGCAGTTCGCTGTCGAATTTTCTTTATTTTATTTGATAAGTAGAATCGGTTAGCTTCCATGAGGAAACTCCTTTAATTTAAGTGTAGGAAATCTAGATAATTCTATTTTAGTTTAGTTTTGACAAATTTGAGCTATACAAAACAGGAATAATGTTAATAAATGGATTTTTTGACACTTTTCAGGCTTTGTCTAATGCTTTTATTCAATATTCGTCGCATAATGAATTTGTTGAATGAGTTAGACAAAACGTTCAACGAAACAGTATGGCCCGTTGGTCAAGTGGTTTAAGACACCGCCCTTTCACGGCGGCTACATGGGTTCGAATCCCGTACGGGTCATTTTCATAATTGGGCTATAGCCAAGCGGTAAGGCAACGGGTTTTGATCCCGTCATGCGTTGGTTCGAATCCAGCTAGCCCAATTGATAGGTCACAGTCGGCGTGCATAAGAGACTGGGCTTTTTTTATTGTCTAAATACAGATAAAGGATGAGCACATGCTGTTTTGGTCATTAATTTCCAAATAATGGTCAAATTGCTTGGTTTGTCTAATGATTTTATTCAGAATTAGATGCATAATGAATTTATTGAATGAGCAATGCAAAACATTCAACGAAAGTGTATGGCCCGTTGGTCAAGTGGTTTAAGACACCGCCCTTTCACGGCGGCTACATGGGTTCGAATCCCGTACGGGTCATTTTTTATAATTGGGCTATAGCCAAGCGGTAAGGCAACGGGTTTTGATCCCGTCATGCGTTGGTTCGAATCCAGCTAGCCCAATCTGTGAGGTAGTCCTTCGATGAAGAGTGACTAGCTTTTTTTATTTCTATAAAGAACATTCAAGTGGACGCCGGTTTCCTTAGATTAGGGAGCTGGCGTCTTTTTTGCGTTCGCTGGGAAAAGAATGGGGCGAAACCAAAGATAAAGCAAAAAGAATCTATACATTTTCCCCAATGATGTCTATACTGTATTTACAACGCAGGGTCGTGCGTGAAAATCTTATTAAAGTAGGAGACGATCTGTATGGAATATAAAACTAAGGACCGACTTGGAGAAGCCTTACAAGACATTGCTGAAAATGATCAATTTGATGACATCACGGTGAAGCAAATTGTTCAGGAAAGCCATGTTAATCGTCAGACCTTCTACTATCACTTCCAAGATAAGTATGATTGCCTGCATTATCAATTCAGTCACGATGCTGAAAAGCTAACGGCGAATACGGACTCACAGAATTGGTTAGTGACGTACCTTAGTTTGTTTCGGTACATTGACACCTATCAAAACTTCTGTCGCCATGTGGTTGACTCACATGCGTATCTGGAGTTCGACGACTTCATTCTAAAAACAATAGATTTAATAGTAGAAAAAATTAAAAAATCATTAGAAGATGACTATCCACGACTGGCTATTCGTAACCAAGCCGGCTTGCGAGTGTTCGAGTATGGTCACCAGGGGGTCGTTAGTAACTGGTTCCGTGGGGGGCTGCGAGAGAACCCGGCACTATTAGTCGAAGGAATGAGCAAGTTTAGCCAACAACAGTTGACCACGTTATTCGATCACCCGGAGATTGATTTAAAAACCTCTTTTAAACAACAACTGGAATTTGTATGATTTTTATACAGAAGAGGCCGAATGTCTATTCTCTATTATTTCCTGAAGGACTACCCTTGGTGTTGTTAACAGGGAGCCGATCTGATGATTGGCTCATCAATTACTTGGCCAAGTAATTATTTCTCAATTTGAAACCGCTGCCACTGCTTACATATATAGCACCTACAGAGTTTCAATTGATTCGAAGGGATTGTAGAAAAAGTGGATGAAAAAAAGTCTACGGAGCAAGTTGACTTAGCCAAAGCCAATCAAATAACTGGGTTCCAGTTATTCTCAATGACCACTTCAATGGTTATGACGGTTTATGGTTTTGCCGCATTTGCTAAGCAAGGGCCTACTGCCTTCTTCTACCTGTTCCTGGCCGGGATCTTATGGTTCCTCCCAGTTACTCGTACTGCTGGTGAAATGGCTTCAATCGATGGCTGGAGTAAAGGTGGTATCTTTACTTGGAGTCGTGACATGCTTGGTGAACGTGCTGGTTGGTCAGCTCTGTTCTATCAATGGATTCACATCACTGTCGGCATGAACACCATGATGTACTTTATTCTTGGGTGTTTCTCAGTAAGTTTCGGTTTACCTGTTATTGCTAACAACCCAACTGTCAAATTCATCTTAATGATGGTTATGATTTGGGGTCTTATCTGGTTGCAACAACGTGGGACTTCCGTTACTGGTAAGATCGCACAATGGTGCTTTACTTTAGGTGTCATTATTCCTGTGTTCTTCTTACTGTTCCTATTTATTGCATACTTGATTCAAGGTAATCCTGCCCTTATTCATGTAAACACACATACTATCTTCCCATCCAGTTGGAACGGGAGTGTCTTAGTTGGATTCGTGCCATTCATCCTTGCGTTTGCCGGAGCCGAAGGTTCTGCATCTCACGTTAAGGACTTGGAAAACCCTAAGGTTTACCCTAAGGTTATGACGGCCTTAGCAATCTGTGCTATTTGCTCCGATATCATCGGTTCAATGGCCATTGCTATGACTATTCCAAACGACCAAATCCAATTGAGTAACGGTATCGTGTTCGCTTATGGTGCTTTGGTTCAACGGTTTGGTATTAGCGTTGTCTTAGTAGAAAAAGTTGTTGGTTTCTTGTTAGCCGTTGGTGTGCTTGGGGAAATCAGTAGTTGGGTTGTTGGACCTAACGCTGGTATGTTCGAAGCTGCCAAGGAAGGTTACTTACCACCTCGTTTCTCTAAGTCAAACAAGTATGGTATTGAAACCAATGTTATGATTTTACAAGGTGTCGTCGTATCTATCGTCGGTGCACTCTTAACCTTTGGTGCTGGTGGGAACAAGTCATCCGTTTCCTTCCAAACTGCCATGAGTTTAACTGTTGCTTTGTACACTATGATGTACATGATGATGTTCGTCACTTACCTGGTATTACAATTCAAGCACAAAGACCTTCACCGGACGTTCCGTGCTTCACGTTCAATGGGTCTCCGTGTAACGTATGGTGTACTTGGTTTCATCTTGTCAGCATTTGGTTTCGTCGTTACATTCTTCCCACCTGCAGATTACAGCGCACACGACAAGAAGACATACTTGACGTTGCTGTTAGTTGCATTCGTTATCATGGGAATTCTTCCATTCATCCTATACATGTACCACGACAAGTGGGCACGTCAATTAGGTTTGGATCCTTCTAAGCCATATGCTGAACAAGCTGCGGCTAAGGAAGATGCAAAGTAAGTAGCTAGAAACGAATTATTTTCAAAAATAAGGAGGCTAGGTCATACATTAGTATGACAACTACATTATGAGTAAAAACGATCAGGAAACGCAGTAGATGTTAGACGCAGCACAATTGGAAAAGACTTTCTTGGGTAGCACCGCAGCCGGTGAATCACTTCCTAAGAACACTTTGCCTGCAGGCCCAATGGCTCCAGACGTAGCCGTAGAAATGGTTGACCACTTCCGTTTAAACGAAGCAAAAGCTAACCAAAACTTGGCTACTTTCTGTACCACTGAAATGGAACCACAAGCTGACCAATTGATGATGCGTACCCTTAACACTAACGCCATCGACAAGTCCGAATACCCTAAGACTTCCGCAATGGAAAACTATTGTGTAAGTATGATTGCTCACCTTTGGGGCATTCCTGACGAAGAAAAGTTCGGTGATGACTTCATCGGTACTTCAACCGTTGGTTCTTCCGAAGGTTGCATGTTAGGTGGACTTGCATTGTTGCACACCTGGAAGCACCGTGCTAAGGCTGCTGGCCTTGACATCGATGACCTTCACGCTCACAAGCCTAACTTAGTTATCATGTCTGGTAACCAAGTTGTTTGGGAAAAGTTCTGCACTTACTGGAACGTTGACTTCCGTCAAGTTCCAATCAATGGCGACCAAGTATCTCTTGACCTTGACCATGTTATGGACTACGTCGATGAGAACACTATTGGTATCATTGGTATTGAAGGGATCACTTACACTGGTTCCGTTGATGACATCCAAGGTCTTGACAAGTTAGTTACTGAATACAACAAGACTGCTGCTTTGCCAGTACGGATTCACGTGGACGCTGCCTTTGGTGGTTTGTTCGCCCCATTCGTTGACGGCTTCAAGCCTTGGGACTTCCGTCTTGACAACGTTGTTTCAATCAACGTTTCAGGTCACAAGTACGGCATGGTTTACCCTGGTTTAGGCTGGATCGTATGGCGTAAGAACTCTTACGACATCCTTCCTAAGGAAATGCGTTTCTCAGTTCCTTACCTTGGTTCAAGTGTCGACTCAATCGCTATCAACTTCTCTCACTCTGGTGCGCACATCAACGCCCAATACTACAACTTCTTACGCTTTGGTTTAGCTGGTTACAAGGCTATCATGAGCAACGTACGGAAGGTTTCATTGAAGTTGACTGATGAATTGAAGAAGTTTGGTATTTTTGACATCCTTGTTGATGGTAAAGAATTACCAATCAACTGCTGGAAGTTGTCTGACAACGCCGACGTTAGTTGGAGTTTGTACGACATGGAAGATGCTCTGGCTAAGTACGGCTGGCAAGTACCTGCTTACCCACTTCCAAAGAACCGTGAAGAAACTATCATCAGCCGGATCGTTGTTCGTCCTGGTATGACTATGGCTATTGCAGATGACTTCATCGATGACTTGAAGTTAGCTATTGCTGACTTGAACCACAAGTTCGGTGACGTTAAGGATACTGACGACTCGAACAAGACGACTGTTCGTTAGAATTACCGACAGCATAAGGTCGGACCTCAGCACTTGGGTAGGTGAGTGTAGTAGATAATAGAGGAGGAAATAGCATGAGTGATAATTCGGAATTGGATAAGAAAAACGTACGGGTGAGGTATGCACCGAGTCCAACAGGATTCTTGCATATTGGTAACGCACAGTCTGCATTATTCAATTACCTATTTGCCCGCCATTACCACGGCACGATGGTTCTTCGTATCGAAGACACCGATCTGAAGCGAAACGTTCCTCATGGTGAGGATAGTCAAATTGATAACTTGCATTGGTTAGGTATCGATTGGGATGAAGGCCCAGATAAGCCAAATCCAAAGTACGCTCCTTATCACCAAAGTGAACGTCAAGCCCTCTATCATCGCTACGTTGTTAAACTGCTCGATGAAGGTCTAGCTTACAAAGATTACGCAACCGAAGATGAATTAACCGAAATGCGCGATCAACAACGGGCAGCCGGTGAGGCTCCTCACTACGACGGCCGTTGGTATGGTCGGAGTGTTGAAGACCAAGAGGCAGCTGAAGCAAAGGGCTTGAAACCAAGTATCCGTCTTCACATGCCACCTGACCATGTTTACGAATGGGACGACATCATCAAAGGCCACGTTGCGTTTAACTCCGACAACATGGGTGGCGATTTCATTATTGAAAAGAGTAATGGGATGCCTACTTATAACTTTGCCGTTGTTATCGATGACTACCTGATGGACATCACCGATGTCCTTCGGGGTGATGACCACATTGCCAACACACCAAAACAAGTTGCGGTGTACGAAGCATTAGGAATTAAAATGCCTAACTTTGGTCATATCACATTGATTTACAACCCAAAGACTCGGAAGAAGTTATCCAAGCGGGATAAGAAGACTTTGCAATTCATTAGCCAATACAAGAACCAAGGTTACCTCAGTGAAGCAATCTTTAACTTTATTGCCTTCCTGGGTTGGTCCCCAGTTGGTGAAGACGAAATCTTCACTCGTCAAGAACTTATCGAACGTTACGATCCTTCACGGATGTCTAAGTCTCCAGCATACTTCGATCAACAAAAGCTTGATTGGATTAACGCGGAATACATCAAGAAGCTTAGCCTTGATGACATGACCGACCGGATTTTGGAATTGGTTGATGAAGGACAAACGGATGTTGCCAAGCAAGTTCAAGCTTTGAACTTACCTGACCTTCGCGAATTTGTTTACCAAGTATCCAAGATCTATCAAACCGAAGTACACATGTTAACTGAAGTTATGGACAAGGTTGTCTTTTATGCAAATATCTTACAATCCGATATCGATTACTCTCAATTGAGTGAATTCGACCATGATGATGTTGTCAGTGTACTGAAGAGCTTTGAAAAGCACGTTAAGGACTTAGGTGCTGACGTTGCTGATCCAGACTTCAAGGGTATGATTAAGGCCGTTGGTGCCGATACTGGGGTTAAGGGACGTGCATTGTACTTCCCACTGAACGTTGCCTTCACTGGTAACTCTTCAGCACCTGAAATCAATGAGATTTTACGGTTATACTCAATCAGCACGATCGTTGACTTGTTAGACAAGGCAATTGCGAACGTTTAAGACTTTCCGATTGTGATAATCACGAAAAGAGGAACTCCTTATGGAGCTCCTCTTTTTTTGTGCGCTGACGCAGGGGGACTAAGTAAGCTTAGATAATTAAACTCCCTGACCATTTGGCTGGTAAAGCGCCATATCTGTTGCGGGAAACACTCAGACTGGCTATGGTGTGCTTAATAACCAGAGAGGGGGAGTTGGTTATGTATAGTAGCGTCTTATTGGTTTTTGGATTAGGATATTACCTCTTTGTCTATAAGGGTGTGGAAAGAGCCGATAGTTCCTCAGAGGGGGACTCGACGACTGTTCGCTATCCAGAGACGAAGAGTGCTGCTACTCGGTGCTACATGCATGCTAAGCTGCTTGGACGGCCAGATTTGGGGGACCTGTACGTTTATGCTCGGGCATATCCTAAGAACTCGTTACCGGATAGCGAAATCCGTGCCGATATACTGGATGAATTTCGTGGTCGAGTGGAAGAAATGCGGGTGGAAGGCCGTCTGCCAGTGGAACCGGTACGATACATTGATAAGGTTGACCTATCGCTGGACATGACGACCGTGAAGACGATGGCACCGGATGACGCGATTAATCTCTATAAGCGGCAGATGCGGTACTTGTCGATGTATGTCCATCAAGCCAATCCATTCGAGAGCCTGCGGCAATTGCTAGGTCGTTCATCGCATTATCGTCGGCCCGATGGTAAGAACTATTTGCCCACTGAGGGGTATGCCGGTAACTTTGCTTGTTTCATTCAAGACTACTATTACTCGTTGTATTTCCCAACCAGGAATGAATGGAACATTTACCTTGCTCGGCAACAACGGGGGCTAGTTGAAATTGAAAATGATGTGTTTGGTCTCCTGAATGAAGATTGGGTCGACCGAATCGTTAACAGTGACGGTAAGGTTGTAACAACGTTCTTCTCGAAGACGGGATTAGAACTGTTATCTAATGGTATGCGACCAGACCGGTTGCTAGTACCGACCTTGTTACCCTATGCCGAAGCATTTACCGATAAGGATTGGCGTAACTACTTTCCATATACTTGGGCAGAAGTTAATCGTAAGCGGTCTAGTCGGGAAATTAACCGGTGGATTAATGGGCTCAAGAATGATTAACCGTTATGTTATTTGGACTGTTTGAGTGAGACCTGCTACCACAGTGGGTCTCATTTTATTTGGATACCTGTCGTGAGGAACGGTCGTCATGGGTTTCTAGGGGGATAGTAAATTGGCGGGTTATCGCTTTCCTTTCAGAAAATTTGGGCGGTCAAAGAGTTAATTGGAAAAGCTTTCAAAAAAAGATTGACGTAGGGAGTGATAGTTGGTATAGTTATATAAGTTGTCATTGAGGCAATTGCAACGGCATTTCAAAAACGTTTGAAATTAGTTGTTGACAATCATATAGCTTGAATGATATGATTAATAAGTTGTCTGCGAGAGCAGATAACTGGTAGACCTTTGAAAACTGAACATTGTTTCGACAAACCAAATATGTGTAGGGCGGTTTGATATTTATATCAAACCCA
>NZ_RHOA01000006.1 GCF_003946545.1 Levilactobacillus tangyuanensis | reverse complement strand
ACAGGATATCTGTTCTTGATGTTTTTTATTGTCCAAAAAATTTTGAGACAGTGGCTAACTTGATTCTAAAATGCGCGAAAAGATTATTACATTTATTCGTAAGCGCTTTATTTATGGCAACGCTGGGACTGGTTGTCGGGATGACGCCGATTACTGGGAAGTCCATCGCGGTGGCTCGTGCAGCGGAGACGGATGTGACGGTGCCGACAGTTCTTAGGTCAACGATAAGCACGGCTCCTACTGGTATCTCGGACCCGTTTGACGTGACTTATAACGATCAAACCACGGTTGGTGATGTCCTAGATGCCTTGAGTAAAACGAAGGGCGTTGACCGTAATACGGTATTATTGGAATTCTACGGTGAAAGTTATGTCGT
Organism: Levilactobacillus tangyuanensis; assembly: GCF_003946545.1. Taxonomy (GTDB): domain Bacteria; phylum Bacillota; class Bacilli; order Lactobacillales; family Lactobacillaceae; genus Levilactobacillus; species Levilactobacillus tangyuanensis. The sequence goes on along the minus strand of NZ_RHOA01000006.1, from coordinate 103,874 downwards.
GAATAAGTTATGGACGCTGTCACAATTTATGTCTTATTATGCCCAAGTAATGGGTCTGTCCGATTCTCAAGTTTCGGAATTTACAGCGACTTTTGGTTCTGATCCGTTTAAGCTCAAGGGACAGGCGATCGATGAGCAAGCTACCCAAAAGTTATTTGACCAAAAAGTGACTTATGATGGATCAACCTCACCGTTTGAAGTCGATCTTAACGTTCCCCTGACGAAGGCCGATATTAGCATGAAGATCACCTACAAGATGGCGGATGGCAGCAACTTACCAGCTTCGGTTACCGACAATGCGGATTCATCCGATGGTGCCACGGCCACCAGAGTGGTCACGGGTTACGATGGCCAGGTCTTTAACGATAAGCATCATTTCCTGATTCCTGAAATTTCGGGTTACACGGCTAACCCGACCGGTATCACCTTCGACAGTAGTAAGGTGGGCGCCGATGGCAATCAAGACGTGACTATTACGTATTCGAAACCGACAACGGCGACCTCGAGTCCTAACAAGCCTACGAAGTCAACCAAACCAACATCAAGGGTTGCGTTTAAGGTTTATGCTAAGCGGGGTCTCAACCGGTACCGCAACGCGGACTTTAAGCGGAGCGAACGCGTTCAAGGCTACGCCAAGAAGGCCAAAGCCTACGCACCAATCTTCTCCGTTGTAAAGACCGTGACATCCAAGGCCGGCAATCAACGCTATGAATTGGCGGATGGAACCTACATCACGGCGAATGCGGATTACGTGGGGAAACTTTATTGGTCCGGGCATTACAATAAGCTATTTGTGACAAATCCTAAGGGGACCAACGTTTATAGCAGCACCACGTTTACCAACAAGGTTCGTCATTTGAAGCAAGGGGCCGCGGTTGCGGTGACCAAGGTGGTTAAGCAGGGCCTGACTACACGTTATGAATTGGCGGATGGGACCTACATCACCGGCAACAAGCAGTGGGTGTCCCCAACCAAGCCAACGATGGTCACCAAGGTTAAGGCCACGACCAAGATCAATCGGTATCAAACGGTTAATCTGAAGAAACGGATTAAGAGCTACAAAAAAGGTAGCACGATCACCGTCAAGGGGTGGGATTATTCGCACGGCGATCGTCCCGATCTCAGTGGCACCAAGCGTTATCGGGTAGCCGGTGGCTACATCACCGCTAATCCTAGGCTGGTTCATTCTGTTAAATAGGGTCATCCGGGCAGTGAAAAATTCACTGCCCTTTTTCTGTCCTGGCGTCATCAAACCACGGTAGTTATGCTATTCTAAAAGTATCGAGTCTGTCTCATTAGGGGGAAGTTATTTGCAAGCGGGTGGATTTGGGATTGAGCCCATCGTCTTTTGGGGGTGGTTGCTCCCGTTAGGTTTTGGGCTCATCTTTTTTATTAGTTATCGCATCGAAAAACGGCGGTTAGGCAATGGGATTTGGTTCTCACTATTCTTCTATTCCTTTCTGACCATGGCGGCCATCACCATCTTGGCGACCAATAATCGCTGGCTGATTGTGATTAGCCTGGCGATATTTGTGTTATTTTTAATCGTGATTGGGGTCGTGTTCACGCTTCAAGCGTTTCTGCTCTTGTGGAACGCTTGGATTGTCTGGAAACGGGAGAGCCATACGATTGCCAACATGCTGACGTTGTTTCTAGGAATCGCGATCCTGGTGGCGCCATTCGTGGTGCGGCTGACATCGTTATACCTGCCAGTTCCGGTAGCGACAGCGATTAATCTCTTCCCATCGATGGTGATCTTCTACGTCCTCTTCTGGTTTTACAACTATCTGACAATGTTGTTTATTTATCAATTTAATCATCCGCGATATAAGCAAGATTATTTAATCGTGCTGGGGGCTGGGTTACTAAATGGCAATGAGGTTTCGCCGTTGTTGGGCCAGCGGATTGACCGGGCCATGCGGTTCTACGACAAGCAACTGGCCAAAACAGGTCGCGCGCCGGTCATCATCTTCTCTGGTGGCCAAGGTGGCGACGAAACGGTGCCGGAGGGCGTGGCCATGCGGCAGTATGCCCTGGATAGGGGCTTACCCGCCGACCATGCGATTGCGGAGGAGCGTTCGCGAACGACCTTCGAAAACATGGTCTTCTCGCAACAGATTATCACGGCTCGTGGTGACGAGAATCCCCGGATTACTTTCGTGACGAATGGCTATCACACCTTCCGGGCGGGGATGATTGCGAAGCGGGCTGGCGTGAAGGCCGATGGCATCGGCGCGCGAACGGCCAAGTTCTTCTTGCCTAACGCGATCCTGCGGGAATATATCGCCGTCTTTGTGGGCAACAAGCGTTGGCACCTAGTGGCCATCGTGGCGATGTTATTCTTAACATTATTGCTGGTTTGGGCAGAGTATCATTAAAATAAGATCAAAAAAACTGCGTCACCATTTTAGATTGGTGACGCAGCTTTTATGTATAATCGCATGTAAGTTAACAGATAAAGACTAATTGAGTGTCAGATCGACTACTAGCGATCGACTAGCGCGATGAAATATTGACCACGCTGGCGATGATCCATGGTGATCGGAACGATGCCAACAATTGCGATCATGGTTGCCAGTTTAGAGCCGAAGGCGGCTAGGGATGACGCGGTGTCGATGTTCTTAGCTGGTGATCTAGGCCAGCTTAGAACATGGGTCATGGTGGAAACGGGCGGTTCTGAGCGCGGTTTCACCATGCCCTTGAAGACCCGCGAATCTCAGCGGGGCTTCAAGGGTTGCCCCACAGCGTCGTCCCTGGCCGCCGTAGGCGGACCTAAGTAAGAATCCAAAGACCAACAAAAAAGAAAGCTCAGTCGTCCCGATGGGCCTGATGGCTAGCATAGGCGGCGTAAGCTAGCGCCACGATGAGGGCCAACCCAATGCCGTAAAATAAGATATTTCCCAAATCAATCATGGTGATTCCTCCCCGTGTTAATTAACCTTTCACATCATAACAAAGGGTCACCACGGGTGTAAACGATCTTAGGCGAGTTTGGTAAAAACGCTAAGTTTACTTGACCAGATAGACCTGATCGCGCACGAGATCAATTGGAGTGAAGTGCCGGTTTAACTGGTGAACGGTTGGATTGTCGAGCAGCTCGGCATGCTGCCAGAAGGCGGCTGAATCCGTGGCCCCGTCCTTTTCACCAATCACGACAAAATCCACGTCCGCGGCAGAGGCGCGGATGGCCTGAAGCAGCTCCCAATCCACGGGAACGCCATCCGGCGACCAGGACATGACCACGACGCCAACGTCGTTTTGGTATTTCTCAAATGCCTCGAGTGCGGTAAGTGGTTCGATAGGGGTCAGGGTGTGACGGCCGGTTTCATTTTCGGCCGTCCAGCTCTGACTATCCGTGGCATAGACGGTCTTGCCGGCATCCCGTAAGCCCTTGGAAATATAACCGTTACCAGCCATGACCTCTAGGACCGACCGGTCGCCGACAAATTCTGCCAGGTCGTTGACGACCGGTTCCGAGGTGTAGGCCCACATGCCGTAATGATTTTCGAGGTAGTCCCTGAAGGACCGCAGATCGTGGTCCAACTGTGGCAGGAGATCCGTCAGGTGATTCCAGAGTTGATCGCCGGTGGGATCGCCAGCCGGGTAGGTGGCGTTGATGTGCTGGAAGATGACGTCTTGGGTATCGTCTGGGAGCTGTAGTAGTGGCAACTGTTGGGGTAACTTGCCGGTACTTAGAATTCGGTCAGCCAGGATAATATTACTGAGTAGGGCCTTGATGGCAGAATATTCGCCGAAGTCGCGATAGTAGGCCTTGATCCGGCTGAGGTAGTCTTGCTGGGCCAAGGGTGTCGGCTGATGCCGGACCTGTTTCTTTAAGCGTCGTAGTTTTTTGGGATTCATCGTTGTGGGTCCTTTCGAGCAGATTGGCAAAATAAAACGGTCGGCCGATTAGCAGTTATGCTGACCAGCCGACCGTTAAGCGTTAATGGTCGTCCAAATGGAGATCCAATTCTTCTTGCTGGTTTGGTTCCTGATCGATGAAGCGGTTTTCCTTACCATGCAGATAGCCATCGATCAATTGGTAAATTTCGTAACGGTCCCGGCCACTGAGGAGTTCACGATTGAAGCTCAGTTGCTTGCCGGACAGGAATAGCCGGCCGAGATCATATTCGTCACGTTCGGCCTTCCCGGTGAGGTAGTCCATGGTGACGTCGAAGTATTCCGCGAGCTTGCGGACTTCGAGGAAGGAAGGCGTCCGAATACCGCGTTCCCAGTTACCAATTTGTGACGCTGTGTTGGGATGATCGTCCTCCCCAAGAGCCTTTTTATTCAGCGCCATGGCTAGTTGTTCCAATGTAATATGTTGGCCGCGCCGTAAGGCCCGTAGTCGTTCTGAAAACATACACTCACCCGTTTCTTCCGTTGATTTGTCTACCAATAGTATACCACTCTGCGTTGCTTTTAACTGAAACTAGTGACTATTTCACTAGTGAATCAGTCAGACGCATGAATTCTCTAATATCTTGTTTGATGAGTTTCACCCCGGCTAACCAGAAGTCAGGTTGGGTGAGATCGACGCCCAGATGCTTGGCGGCCAGGTCCTCGGTGGACATGTTGGCGGTATCTCTGAGTAAAGCGATGTAGTCGTCCTCAAAGTTCTCGGTCTGTTGCGCCTTAGCGTAAATCCCCAGGCTGAACAGGTAGCCAAAGACGTAAGGGAAGTTATAGAAGGCCGGTTCGTCGATGTAGAAATGCAGCTTGCTGGCCCATAAATGAGGGGAATAGGTCGACAGGTCGTGACCAAAGGCTTCCTTCTGGGCATTCAGCATGAGTTCGTTCAGCTCGGCTGGGGTGACCAACTTTTGTTGGCGCAGTTGGTAGAAGCGGGTTTCAAAGAGGTAGCGCGCCCGGATATTTAAGAACATCGCGAGGGGGTTGTCCATCTTGGCATTGAGTAAGGTAATCTTCTCGGCATCGGTCTTTGCGGCCTGTAGGTTGGCATCCGCCACGATCAGTTCGCCAAAGGTTGAGGCAGTTTCGGCCACGTTCATGGCATAGTCTTGCCGTAAGATTGGCAGGTCATGGATCACGCTGGAATGAAAGGCGTGGCCCAACTCGTGGGCGATGGTGGAAACGTCGTTGGGTGATCCGGTGAAGGTCATGAAGATCCGGGATTCATTGGTCTCCGGGGCACTTTCCATCCAGCCACCGGGGGCCTTGCCTGGTCGATCTTCCGCTTCAATCCAGTGATGGTCGAAGGCGTGCTTAGCCAGTGCGGCCATCTTTGGTGAGAATTCGCCGTAGTGTTGGATGATGAAGTCCGCGGCCTCGTCGAAGGTAAATTGGTGTGGTGTACTCCCGGGGAGATTTAGCGGGGCCTCGACGTCTTCCCAACCGGCGTGCTTTTTGCCCAGGAGGGACGCCTTGCGGTCAAGGTAATCGAGTAGCATGGCCTTGTTATCATCGACTACCCGCCAGATTGTCTTCAGGGTGGTGGCACTCAGGCGGTTCTCCTTGAGCGGTTCCTTCAGAAAGTCGGTGGTTCCATGGGCGGCGTATTCGGTTAAGCGGAAACCGGCCAAGTGGTTCAAGGTGTCGGCAAAGAGTTGTTCCTTATCCGTCCAGGCCTTTTCCCAGGCGGGCAGCAGGGCCGACCGATAAGTCGGGTCCGCGTTACCCAGGAGATTGTTATCGGCCTGTCCAGCCGAGAGGGTGATGGGTTGGCCTTCCGCATCGTGGAACGGGACCTGTACCGTGGCAACCAGGGAATCGTAGTGACTACTCCAGGCGGCCTTGCCATCGAGATTGAGTCGATTGATGAGGGCTTCGGTCTTGTCGTCTAGTAACGTCTTGCCCGCGTCCCGCATTTCCTCTAGATTAAAGGCAATGGGCGCCAGCTTAGGATGGGCCAACATTTCCGCAAAGTTGGCGTCCGGGACCTGAACCAGGACCTTCTTGAGCTTGCCAACCACGTTGTCGGCCTGGGTGGCCAATGTTTGATAGTGGGCCTCAACCGGGGCCACATCGGCATTGTGGATGTCGGCGGAGCCAACGCCAGTAATGAAGAGTCCCGCCTGACCCAGGCCGGCTTCGATGGCCTGTAACTGATCGATTAACTTGATAAATTGCTGATAGTTAGGGGCGTCACTGGCGGCGTCCCAGCGGTCGAGCAGATCGCCCAGGGTTGCCGTGGCGGTCTGAATCGATGCTAATTTAGTCTTCAGCTGGTCGGAATTGATCCCACCAGCGAAGAGCGAATCGAGATCCCAGTTTAATGAATATTTCATGGATGAGCCCTCCTAGCCGTTAGTTGGCTTTATTATAGCAAACTTCATATCGATTGCGCTGGCGGCAAGAACTTCGTATACTTACCCTTGTGAGTGTCACGATTAAGGGAGGATAACATCTTGAGTAAGCGATTGAAACGGTGGCTAATCGCCATTTTAGTCCTGGTGGTTCTAGTGTCCACGGGACTGTTTGGGGCCAGTCTGTACTTTTATAATATGACGGTTGCCAGCGGTAAGAAGAGTTTTGTGGGACCGGTCACGAAGTTAAAGAAGACGGACCCACTCTACCAACAAAAGAAGTGGTATCAAACGGTGCCGAAGCAGCATTGGACGGAAACGGCGGCCGGCACCAACTTGAAGTTAGTGGCCGACTACATTCCTGCTGCCAAGACGACCAAACGGACGGTGGTCTTGGTTCATGGGTTTGGTTCCGACAAGGAGGCCATGGGGGGTTACGTGGCCATGTTCCACCAAATGGGTTATAACACGTTGATCCCCGACACCCGGGGCCAAGGGGCCAGTCAGGGGAAGGTCATCAGCTATGGTTATTATGAAAGCAAGGACTATTTGAAGTGGGTTAACCAGGTGATCGCTAAACAGGGTCAGCAGTCGCAGGTTGTCTTATTTGGGGTGTCCATGGGGGGCGCCACAACCATGATGACCAGTGGTCTGCAGACGCCACCGCAGCTTAAGGCCTACATCGAAGACTGTGGTTATACCAACGCCGAAGCCGAGATTACCTACCAGGCTAAGCAAATGTATAACCTGCCATACTGGCCACTGGTCCCCTTGACCAGTTCGGTGGCGAAGGCCAAGGCCGGCTTCCACTTTAAGGATGCCAATGCCGTGGCGGCCGTGAAGAAGAATCATAAGCCGATGCTCTTCATTCACGGGGGCGCCGATACCTTCGTGCCAACGCGGATGGTTCACCAAGTCTACGCGGCCGATGCGGGTCCCAAGCAATTGTTAATTGTTCCGGGGGCCAAGCACGCGGCGGCCTTGTCACATGATCCCCAGTTGTATACCCGCACGGTTAAGGCCTTTCTGGCCAAATATATGCCGGCTGGCGATTAAAAACGGCAGTTAGTAAATCACGGCGAGTTTAGTTGGGTTGTGGGGGGAAATAGCGTATAATTAGCAAGAAGAGTGACCAACCCACCCGCTAATTTGTCGGGATTGAAGACTAAGGAGTACAGCATATTGTTAAGCATAGGACTAATTATTGGAGCCTTGCTGATTGGGCTGGTCCTCGGCTACCTGGTGCGTCGGCATCAGCACCGTCAAGAACTGTTGGCGGTACAAGAACAGGCGCGAAAGATTATTGCCCAGGCAACCGCAGAGACCAAGCAACGTGTGCAGAAAATACACGCCGATAGTCGTCAAGAGACTTTGGCCTATCAGCAATCAGTCAAGGATGAATTGACCGAACAGAAAACAGATATTTCGGCGCGCGAACAGCGTCGGTTACAACGTGAAAAATTGATGGATCAGATGGCGATTCGGCTAGATGATCAAACAGAAATGTTAGACGAACGGAGCCAGGCTAACCGAGATCAACGGCAGTCCGTGCACCTGTTGCAGGACCGAGCCGAGGAACTCAGTGACCAGCGGGAAACCACCCTGGCCGACCAGGCGGGGCTGACCGCGCAGGACGCCCAAGAACAGGTGATTCAACACGCTAACCTCTCACTGAAGCGGGACCGCGACATCGAGATCAAGGCGTTGAATGATAATGCCGAGGCCAATGCCGAACGTTGGGCCAAGGACGTGGTGCTTTCCGCCACGGAAAGTGGTCCGCAAGACTTGCCAAAGGAACATTTGGAACACAGCGTGACCGTGCCTAACGGTGAGATACGCAGTAAGATTATCGGTCGTGAAGGCCAACACATCCGCTTGCTGGAGACGTTGACCGGGACGGATCTAATCTTTGTGCCGGATGACAACTCGACGCTGTTCATCAGTACGCATGATCCGATTCGCCGGGAGATTGCCCGGGTCGCCCTGACTAATCTCGTGGCGAGCCGCCGCATTTCGGCCAATCAGATCGAAACTCAGGTGGAGAATGCGCTGCGGGATGTTAACCACAGTCTCTGGGAGACCGGTGAACAAACCGTGAGTCTCTTACATGTGGGTTGGATGCATCCCGACCTGATGAAGCTCATCGGCCGACTCAAGTACCGGACCAGTTATGGTCAAAATGTGCTTTTGCATTCCATCGAAGTGGCTCAATTAACCGGTGCCATGGCAGCACGGCTTGGGTATAACACCCGCCTGGCTCGCCGGGCCGGTTTACTCCATGACTTGGGGAAAGCCATCGACCATGAAGTCGAAGGCACCCACGTGGAAATCGGAACCGAATTTGCCCAGAAGTATGGCGAAGATCCGATTGTGATTAACGCGATCGCCGCCCATCATGGGGATGTCGAGAAGACCACGCCGCTGTCCGACTTAGTGGCCGCCGCCGATGCCATTTCTGGTGCCCGTCCAGGTGCTCGGAGTGAATCAGTGGAAGACTACATCAGTCGGCTTCGTGCCTTGGAACAAATTGCGAACGAGCAGACTGGGGTAGCCGAAAGCTACGCCATTCAGGCCGGTCGGGAACTCCGGATCGTGGTTAAGCCACGGGAGTTGGACGACCAGGCCGCAGCCAAGTTAACGCAGGAAGTGGCTCAACAGATCGAGGATAAGTTAACGTATCCTGGGAAGATCAAGGTAACCACCATTCGGCAGTCAACCGCTGTGGAATACGTTGGCGACGAGAAGAAGAAACACAAGAAGAAAAAGAAAAAGGCGGCCAATGCTTAGTTGGCCCATAAAAAATCCTCTAGGACGTTAAGTCGTCCTAGGGGATTTTTTGTTAAGTATTAGATTATTTAATTGATGGTGGCGTTGTGTGGCAGCGCGCCGTTTGTTCGCTAACCTTTATCAATTGCCGAAACGTGCTCCGCCAGGCAACCAGCTCCGCTTAACCCCGTCACCCGTAAAATCCAGGTTCGGGATTTTTCGCGTGACGACGTTAATGCTCACTGGTTAAGCGCCTGGCTGCGCACTCTATCTTTTTTCATTAACGACCCTAAAGTTATGGTTCGCCACGGCCTGAATGACCGGGTGTTCTTGCAGGTAGTCCGCGATGATTTCACTCATCGCCCCTTGACCCTCCGCAATAATCTTGTCGGCACTGAACATGGAGAAGTGGCCGCCGCCGACCGCCCGGTATTGATTCAAGACGATCTTGAGTGGTTGGTCTGGCGTGACCGGTTTGCCATGATACGTGAGCCTCTCGACGCGCTGCCCAAACGGTTGGGCAATGTTTAACTGATAGTCGATGCCCTCATACATGTCATAGTTGTATTGGCGCCGCTTCGGGTGAACGAAGGCGGGGTTAACCGCAATTTCGCCGTCGATAATCTTGAAGTACCGCGCGCTAACCTCGATGGCGGCCTTCAGGTCGGCTCCAGTAATTTCCAGGAGTGAGAGACCATTCGGATAGACGTAGTTGGTCATGATGTTCCGCATGGTAATGGGATTTTCGAAGCCCCGGGCCTCGTCGCTGAAGAGGGCGGTGGCGGAGATGTCCGCGCCCATGGTGGCCATCTGAACCTGTTGAATAAATTCTATGTACGGCGTTTCTTCCATGCGGGCCTTAAAGGGATCGCTAAAGGTCATATCGCCTTCGATTCGGCCTAACGGTTGGTCGAGCCAGTGGCTAACGGCCTGATTCAGGTCGGCGGCCGCATCCAGAACCTTGGGATCCAGTGGCGCGTGACTGGTTGGGACGAGCTCGGTCTCGTGATGCGTAACCGTCACGTGACCATCGGCATCGCGGTCGAGGTCCAAGACGATCTTGCCGATCGCTTGTCCTCGGAAACCCGGTTGCGTGGTGGGCGTGTCAAAGACGTCGGTTGCCAGTTGGCGGTGTTGATGGCCGGTGACCAAGGCATCGATCCCCGGAATGGCCTCCAACATGTGGTAGGCTTCATTTTCGCCGACATGGATGTCATTAGGCTTGCCGGTGGTTAGGTCGCGTTCAAAGCCCCCGTGGTAACAGACCACGACCACGTCGGCCTGTTCACGAAGAATCGGCACGTACTTTTGGGCTGCGACAAAGGCCGATTCAAATTGCAGGCCATCAATATTGGTGGCCTTTTCCCATTTATAGACGGCTTGCGTGGTGAGGCCGAGGACCCCAATCTTGATGCCATCTTTTTCGATAATCTTGTAAGGCTGACCGTACTCAGGTTTGCCAGTATGGTCGAGAATGTTCGCGCAGAGGATCGGCCGCTTGGCCTCCCGAATGGCCGCCTGTAGGTAAGCCTGACCATAATTAAATTCATGATTGCCTAGGATTCCACAGTCATAATCGATTTGATTATAGATGGACATGAGGGCCTGCGGGTTGCGGTCGGGTTGTACCCGGGCCACATAATAGGCCAGGGGCGATCCCTCGAGGAAGTCCCCGTTTTCAACCGTCAGGACGGTGCCATCAACTTTTGCGGCGGCTTGCTCCTGTGCGAGGACGGTGGCAGCCCGTGCAAGGCCAAAGCCTTGGTGGCTACCCTTCTTGACGTAGTTCGTCGGGAAAACGTAACCGTGAGTATCACTGGTAGATAAAATTGTTAACTTCATTTGGTGTCACCCTCCAATTACGACGTCTGGCACTTCCCGGCGTCAAGACGTTCAGATCAAAGCTGTTAAAGAAATTATAAGCTAGTTTGTCATGGCTGTAAATTTATGACGGCAAAAAATACCGCGAATCGTCGACTTTTTTGCCCAATATGGCCGAGAGCACAAAAAACGGCGACCAGACCTTGATAGTCTGCGTCGTCGCGGAAGATAAAACGTCTAGTACGTTTGGAGTTGGGGACCTTGAATAGCGGTTCCCTTATTTTTACTTTGGAGGAGTAAAATTGGTAACTTATTCGTTTATTCATTCGTAAGTTATGCCTTTAACTATATCAGGAAATTGTGAAGAAAATGTGACGGTGACCGCGAAAATTTTAGTCGGCATCGGCAATTTCTTGCATGTACAGCATCTGATCGGTCGAGACCTGTTGGTAAAGTTCCTCGGCCATGGCAGCGGAAACGCGGTTGGCACTCCGTTGCTCCCGGATGTAGGTGTACTCGTACTGGAAGGCCTGAATAAACATTTCGTTTTGGGCCTCACTGGTTGTGTCATTGGCATTCGACCGGCGATGGCGCGCGTTGTAGTAATTACGAACCGAGTTCACCTCGGCCTGATTGTCCACGCTGGCCGTCTCCGTTAGGAAGGCCATAACATTTTCGTAGACGGTGTCTTCAATCTTTAAATAGGCCTCCCGTCGTTCCTGGTCGACGGCCCGATTACGTTGCCGCTTGCGGGGCAACTGCTGTTTTTCGAGTTCCAGGCGGCGTTCTTGTGCGGCCCGTTGTTCGGGAGTGAAGTCGTGAGTGGCCAGCCACTCCTGTTGTTTACGGATGCGGGCCTTTCGCCGAAAGCGACGGTTAAAGCCATGGCTAAGTCGGTGGCTCACGAAACGAAGCCAGAGGTTGAGATTGACGAACGGATTGTGGCTACTCAATTGTGATCTGAAGACCAAGATACGGACGTAACGAGCGGCAAAGGCTTGTGTAATCACGCCATCGTCGGCCATCTGTTGAACTGTCTGCGTTTCAATCCTGGTGGCATGGTTGAGGAGGGCCTCGACCTTACGCCGGTCTGGTCGTTCGTTAGTCGCCTGGCTATTGAGAATTTCGATGACCGTTTGCGTGGCGGCAGCGGAGTCTGGATTCTCCTGAGCCAGTCGACTGGTGGCATAGTCCACGAGGGCCTTGCGCTCCTGGATCACGTCATCGGGATCGACGGGCAAAGTCTTATTGGGCAGGATAAATGGCAGAACGATGGTGGGGACCAGCAAACTTAAGATGATGACGACTGCCGCAATAAAGATCATGGTATTACGGAAGGGGAAGCTGGCACCATGGTAGGTCAAGGGCAGTGAGAAGGCCATGGCCAAGGTAATGGTTCCGTGAACTCCCGACAAGGCCCCGATGAGGGCATGCTGCCGTCGATCGGATTTGTCTGAATGGATCAGCGCCCAGTCGAAGCGAATCCAGAGGTACCGCAAAGCAAACATGACCACGTAGAGGATAACGGCCAGGGCAATAAAGGTCGTGAGTGACTTTGTGTGGTCTTGCTGAATATTTACCCATACTGTGGGTAGGGAGACCCCGAGGAGGACGAAAACGAACCCGTTGAGGATGTTGGTCAAGATCGTCCAGGTTGATCGGGAGACCAGTTGCAGTTGGGTACTTGAGAGCCGCAATTGGTTGGTTGATACACTGTAGACTAAACCGGCGGCAACCACGGCCAGAATTCCGGAGAGTCCGGCGTGTTCGGCGGCCAGGTAGATGAAGAAGGGCACCAGCACATCGTAGGGAACGATGACGCTGGCGGAATCCTTCCCCGTTTGTACCAGGTAGACGCGGGCCCAGACGGCGATGGCGCCCAGGACAAGGCCGATGAGCAGGCCACCGAAAAACACGATTAGAAAGTGCTTAATCCCGGAACCCAGGGAGAATTCGCCGGTGGTAAAGGCGGTGAGGGCCAGGCTAAAGGCCACCAAGCCGGAAGCATCGTTGAATAGGGATTCTCGCTCCAGCATGCCCATGACCCGCTCTGGTACCGCGATGTTGGTGGTGATGGACGAGACGGCCACGGCATCCGTTGGGGTGACGATAGCCGCCAGGGCAAAGGCCAGCGCCAGGGGTAAACCGGCCAGGATCGTCTGGCTGACGTAGCCCATTAGGACAACGGTGAGGATGGCCAGGGCCACCGCCATCGAGAGAATTGACCCGAAGTTCTTACGGATATCGCGGGCGTTGGCATTCTGCCCATCGTAAAACATGAGTGGGGCAATAATAATGAGCATGAAAATTTCAGGTTCTAGGACAAAGTGATGGTACAACGGAACTAAAGAGAGAATTGCTCCGGCGGCTATTTGATAGAATGCCTGCGGGATGGCGGGGAAATACGGGTAAACCGTATTGGCGACAATGGTCGCCAGCACCAAGAGCAGGACGGCATAAAAGATTTCCAACACAGACCCCTCCAAATCATAATTGCTGGCCCTAATTTTACGCTACCCATCACAAAAAAGGAAAATGATTTTTGGGATTAACGGTTTTTAGTGATTTTAACCATTTGAGTTGGTTTGAGTAGCCAAATTCGGGCGGGTGAAAGCGTTTACTGTGGATAATAATACACTTCATATGAATATACATGCAAATCGGCGAAAAAGACACGCGCGGATTGCCTAAATGATAACTTTGTTAATTTATCGGCGGATAATTTCGTGAATTTAAAAACTTTGTGACAAGGCTTTCAATTGATAATGGGGCGATCAGCATGGGTTATCACAAGTGAAAGTGGTTTTACAAAGATGGTTGAATTTCCCAACTAACCCCTTTAAAATGGTCGCGCCTTCTTTAGAAAGTTTCCAAAAAGGGTTGATTATTCATCCAATTGTGATAACATATAAGTTGGTTCTACTAGATAGTTCAGTGAAATGTTTCGGGGGGACCAAAGGTAGTCGATTGTTTTCTATCGTTACTCAATCCAACGATAAGGAAGTGCTGATTATGATTAATTTGTACATTGCTCCAAGTAGCGCATCCAGTCGGAAGGCACGTGCCTGGCTGAAGGGACATGACATTGCATTCAAGGAACGCAATATCAAGTCCAAGCCGTTAAATGCTACAGAAGTTAAACAAATTCTGCGTTTAACGGAAAATGGCAGTGAAGATATCATCTCCACACGGTCAAATATCTTTAAACAACTACACGTTGATTTAGATAGTTTATCGGTTAGCCAATTAGTGGATTTAGTTGTGAAATACCCTGACTTAATCAAGCGTCCAATCATCTTTGATGATAAGCGGTTGGAAGTCGGCTATAACGAAGAAGAAATTCGCCGGTTCTTACCCCGTGAGGTACGGACAGCCGAATTACATCATTTAGAATCTCAATTAAGTTCTTAAGTCGAATCGATCAGTTCTCGGGGGAGTGCTGGTCGGTTTTTTATTGACAAATTTATAATCACCCGCATGGTCGCCACGCTGATTAAGGTCAGTGTGACGGCCTTTTTTGTTGGTCGCTGACTGGCGGCCGCCTTCAGAGTCTGATGGCCTCTGAGAGGTCGTCAGGCAATCGATTTGCGTCCGATTGAACTCGGTTACCTGTGATTGTTAGAATGGCTGAGGGGAGCATTTTAGGCCAATTCAGTTCGGAGGACGGCTGTTTGGGAGATTAAAAATCAGGCCAACAAAAAACGCTCAGGACAGACGATCCTGGGCGTGCGGTTTTAAGCTTGTTGTTTGCGGTAACTTTGGGCCATTTGGTCGTAGCCGAGTTGCGCCAAGGTTTGGGTTATGGTGTCTTCAATGGTGGCGGTGGCCACGACATCGAAACCGGCTAGTTGGGCAACGATCAGACTTTCAACCCGGTGGACAACGGTTGGATCGTTGGTGAGGGCGGTGAGGTCCGTGTGAATCTTGTGGGGATCAAACGGTGCGTGATCTCCAGCTAAATTTTCCACGGTGAGACCGCCCGGATGCATGGTGGTCTGTGATCTTCTTAAAACGTCCATCGTCTCTAGCCCTCCTAGGTGTTTACCCGCTACCAGGTCATGCTAATCTGGCAGGGGTCAAAATTGAGTATAGGTCTATGTTACGATGAATTTCAGAAAAACACAACTAGATATAGTGGGAATATCGTATCAATTTCTACATATTGTAGCAATACCACGGAGCGTGGTGCTCTATTTTCTCTGTGGCTGTCTTCTGATCTCTCCGATCGGGTTCGGCTTTTCGTTTGATTGGGCCGCCTACGGCCGGCAGACGCCGTCCCATGAGGCAGACCTGAAGCCGGAAGGGCGGTCTTCAGGGCAACTTTGACCCTCACAAAAGTCGTGAGTCTCAAAGATTGGCCAGTCGCCTAAGCTGGGAAGTCCCCCCAGCTAACGCGACCGACACGGGACTCTGTCTGCCGGCCTTCGGCTGAATCTGCAAAAAATACCACAACCCCGTTCAATCAAAGAGATTGATCGAACAGGGTCGTGGTTTAAGGCGTTTCCAGTTTAATGTTGAAGTAGGATTTGCAGAAAAATAGTCTTAACTGGTCGTCCAATTGTGACAACGTCTGGTTAAACTAGCCAGGTATCAACTCGTGGCTTCTTGCTTAACGATTAACTATCGGGTAGTTATTGACAGGTTAATTGTCTAGCTGAATCTAAGCCAAAGGGGGTTAGGGGCGGAGTCCTGTGAAGGTGGTGTTAGTCGGTGGTTTTCCGGCTTACAGCACGGGCCGACCTGCGAGCTGCACGGGTTGAGTGTAGCTTGCAGGCGAGCCTGGAGACCGACCTTTGGCTCCGGGCGGGCCCCATAGGACGCGGCCCCTAACCGCCGTCGGCGGTTGAAAAGAAATCTAAAAATTAATCCTTGGCAGTAACCAAAGCTTCTTGACTGTGAATCAGTTGGGCCAGGATGGCATTGTGGGGAACTGGGACACCAAGCTTCTTGCCGAGACGGGCCACGTAGCCATTCAGGAAGTCGACTTCGGTGGGACGGTGATTCGCCATGTCTTGATGCATGGATGGATAGTGGCCACCGTTGGTTTCGGGTGAGAATTGAGCGGCGATGAGGGTCGTGACGTCACTGGCGCTAAAGGTGATCTTAGCGGCATCGGCCACGGCCTGGAATTCATCCAGCACCGCATCGTTGAGGTCCCGCCAATTTGGCAGGGCGCCAAACTCACCGATATTGCAGTTGAGCAGGGTACAGTAGGTATTTAGGACACTGTTCAAACCGGCCTTTTTCCAAATGGCCGCCATGACATCATCGGCAGGGCTGGCATTCATACCAGCGGCGTTCAATGTTGAAATAATGTCATCGAGGTTAGGGAAGTTAGCGGGATCAACGGCCTGCAGTGAGATGCTGCCAGTTCCCGTGACCTTGATGTGACCGGGCCCGACCAAGCCAGAAGACCAGACCGTGGTGCCGACGACGATTTGTGACCGCGGCACGTGTTTTTCGATGGTCTCGACGTTACCAATCCCGTTGGCCAGGGTGAGGACGGCCGGGTGGTTGGCGAGCACGGCGTGAAGGTCGGTTAACATTTGGTCCATTTGCATGGTCTTGGTAAAGAGGATCACTAAGTCAAAGGTGGTCGTGACGTCCTTGGGCGCCAACGCCGTCATTGGATAGGCTTGATCCTTGCCATCATCGCTGGTGACCATTAAGCCATTGGCGTTGATAGCCGCAACGTGATCCGCCCAGTTATCAATCAAGGTGACGTCGTTGCCAGCCGCCTGTAATTTCACACCGAATCGGCTACCCATGGCGCCGGCACCGGCAATTGCAATTTTCATGAAGAATCCCTCCTAATGGTGTTGTCTATCGCCAGTGTAGCAGATTTTATGATTTAGTGGGTTATTAACTGACGGGATTGTGAATTGACAGTGCCCATGGAGGGGCTTAACATTAGGCTTACTGAGATTAGAGAATAATGAGAGAACCAATTGAAGAGAAGGAGTGAGCTACGTATGTCACAGGGAGTCAGTGCCGAGGATTTATTCAAGTTAAAGGCGTTATCACAGCCGGTGGCCGCTAATGACCATATTTATTACGTTGAAAATGGGGTCGATCAGGTCAGTAATGGCTACACCGCCACGATTAAGGCGGTCGATGCCCTAGGTGCCGTGCAAACCATTGGGACCAATGGGACGTTGAATCTGCAACCGGCCACTGTGGGCGATGACGTCTATTACACCGCTACGGTCGGTCAGGCCAAGCCGCAATTGTATCGCGTTAGTAAGGGTCAGGAACCAGAATGCCTGACTAAGAATGCCAATGAGGCGGTGAACACCGTGATTGCGGCCGCTTCCGGTCAGACTGTTTACTTTAAGACCACGGAGACGGCGGAACAGCCTAAGTTGCCAAGCCCGCAAGACTTTCCCGCCACGCGTCATGTGACCCGCCTGATCAATAAGGCGGATGGCTATGGGTGGTTGCCACAGGATGTGACCTACCGGTTGCGGCGTTTCACACCGGCGACGGGAATGGTTGAGCAACTCTTTGCCCAAGGTTATGACTTCGATCTGACCTCGGTGAGCGCCGATGGTCAGGCCGTCACCTACATTAGTGACGAGCAACCCTTGAATGACCGGAATTTTAATCGCGCCGTGAATTATCTGGATGTGACCACTGGGGAGACGGTTTCTCTGACCGGTAGCCTGAAGCAGGGCCGCTTCACCGATGCCACGATTTCCCCGGATGGGCGGCACGTGGCCCTGGTTGGTGATGATGGGGCGTTCGGCCGCCATACCGTGGCCGACCTCTTCATGGCCGATACCATCAGTGGCGACCTCGAACGGTTGACCGGCGATCTGGATGCCGATCTGGTCCCAGACTTCGCGGGTGACTTCGAGCAGCATGCCAGTGGCAAATTGGTGCGGTGGTTGGATGCCAACCACTACGTCTTCACCGCCGCCTATCATGGGCGTAGTCAACTTTACTCGGGTCAAATTAATGGCCAGCCCAAGTTGCTTAACGACGATGCCCGGCAAATCATCGACTTCGCCGTGATGGATGCCCAAACGTTAGCCCTGGTGGTATCTTATCAGGACCTGCCGAGCGAATTGGTCCGCTTTAGCTTAACGGTCGGTGCTGAGGAGCCATTGGTTAATCCGAATGCCGCCTACGAAAGCACTCACGAGTACGCCCATCCCCATCGGTTCGACTTCCAGGCCACCGATGGCCAACAGTTGGAAGGATGGTATCTGCCAGCCCGGACGACGGCACCGAAACAACCCGTATTGTTGTATGTCCATGGGGGCCCACACGCCAACTACGGCGAAACGTTCTTCTACGAATTTCAGGTTCATGCTAGTCGAGGCTTCGGGGTCGTCTTCTTCAATCCGCGGGGCTCAACCAGCTACGGGCAAGCCTTCGAGAACAACGTGATTGGCCACTATGGCGCGGATGATTATCAAGATGTGATCACCGGCCTCGATGCAGCCTTGGCTAAATATCCACGGCTCGATGCGACCCGTCAGTACATTGCCGGGGGCTCGTATGGTGGGTTCATGACACTCTGGGCGATTGGTCACACCACGCGGTTTGCGGCGGCAATTGCCCAACGGCCCGTGACCAACTGGATCAGCCTCTTTGGGACCAGTGACATCGGCTTTTATTTCGAACCGGAAGAGTTGGACGCCGATCTCTTCTCCAAGGAAGGCCTGGCTTCCTACTGGCAACAGTCACCACTGGCCTATGCCGAGCAGGTGACGACGCCTGTGCGGTTGTTACACGGCGAGTGGGACATGCGTTGTCCAATTGGTCAATCCGAAGAATACTTCACGGCCATCAAACGCAACGGTGTGGAGGCGGACTTCATTCGCTATCCGCAAAGCTTCCATGGCGTGTCGCGAGATGGCCTGCCAAGTCTGCGGGTTCAGCGGATCGATGACATGACGGCATGGTTTGTGGCCCATCCATCGGCCCGTAATTAAATTGAAAAAATTAAGGTCGTTAGCCTGAGAGAAATCAGGCTAACGACCTTTTTTGAGGTGGAAACTGTCGAATGACTTATTCCGAGTAGAGACCACGTTTAAATTAAAGATGAGTTACTTAGAGAATCGGACAAAATTGGCGCTGACCAACTTTGGGCGATTCATTTTTTGTAGCCGGTCATTTAGGGGGATATCAGCCGAGAGGGCGGGCAGGGGGTGGCTCAGCCATGAAATTTCTCTTGGTCGAGAGGCTTTCTCGAGTTAGAGAAAGGCCGGCCTTTGAGACGTGGTTTGCGGCTCAAAGCGGTGCCCATGGCGTTCCAGCCACCCCAGGCCCAACCGGCAGGCGGCAATGAACGGCTAATATCACCAGTTTTGTAGATCCAAAAAACCTCCGTCGTGACGTAACGACGGAGGCCCAGTTTATTTCATTTATGAAGGTTGTGGAACTGGATTTGTAACTTAATTATTTAACGTTACCAACGCGGGCGTAACCAACAGCGTGCCACCAAGGAGCGTGAACCTTTTCAGTCACAACACCACGGTTTTGGGAGTCGATCATCTTACCACCACCAACGTATAAACCAACGTGGGAGATAGAATGCTTGGAACCACCGAAGAAGACGAGGTCACCCTTCTTGATGTTCTTGTAAGTCACGTGCTTGTACTTGTTGTATTGCGCTTGGGCAGTCCGTGGAATCTTCTTGGAAGCACCCTTCTTGTAAACGTAGCTCGTAAAGCCAGAGCAGTCGAAGCGGGAAGGACCAGTTGCGCCCCAACCGTAAGGCTTACCTAATTGCTTCTTGGCAACCTTGTGGATTTTGCTGTAAGACATCTCTGATGATGCAGAAGCATCAGTAGGCTGGGTAATTGCGAAACCGGCAATGGCAAAGGCCACCGTGGCCATAATCGTTAATGCGATGTTAACAAGCGTCTTCTTCATAAATGTAAACAAACTCCTTATTTTTTAAAATTATTTTTTGTATTTGCATGTCTGTGTTTCATATCAACGTGTTTAATACTATCAGGGAGTTGTTACAGTAATGTCTCAAACGAATATCAATCGGATTAAAGGTCACGTTAAGCTTTGCAACATTCATGGTTAATTGGCGGAATAGGCGTGCGGGAAGTGCCGGTGGGCCGCCATTTCTGGCGTCATGATAATATGTTGCAAACGGTGAGTTGTCCGGGGAATAAAGTGGTAAATTAAGCGGTCTAAATCGATAATTGATCGGTAATGGGTGTAATTATGGTTGGTTTGTCCCCGTCTTTTGGGGTCATAGGGCAGGCTGACTTCGTCTAACCAGCGGAAAATTTGGCTGATTTGGCGTTCATCATTGACGGCGATTGGTGACCCCCATTTCTGCAGGGCCATGTGAATGAATCGTCGCGTAGGCACCGGTCCGGTTGGCAATGACTGGCCACTCGCTAGATAATCTTTGGCGGCCGTCACCGTTTCCGCGGTAAAGTCCGGGCCGGAAACGGCTAGGAAGTCATTCAAATTTTGTAAATGGGTGGCCAGGACCGGGGTATTCGTCAGCACACCGGCCGGATCGGGCTGCGCCACCAGCGGACCTCCCGTGGGTTCGATGACCAGTGTTTGCCCCGTCCGGTCACTGAGAATCCAGTGGAAGGGGTAGACGTAACGATCGCTCCCCCAGCGGCGATCCACCAAGGTCACGTTGGGGAGGTCGGCCACAATTTCTGCCAGAGTGGCATGTTCACCCAACGCCCAGTTGATGAAGTCCTGGGGCGTGAGGTTGGTTTGACCGGGTAGGGGATCGGGCGCATAGTCGACGACACCGGGCAGATAAAGCTCGGCACAGCTTATGCCGGTCTCGTTAACCCCATCGGCTAGCAAATAAGCGGCGAGGTCGGTGGCCCGACGACCGCCACCCAGAATGGCGTAACGCGTGGTCCGGGGTTCTGCCAAGGCCGTTTGCCAGTGATAGTCCCGTGGTAAGAACACGGGCCGCCAGGGGGTGGTGGTTGGGAAATCCATGGTTCTGGCAAAAAAATGGTGGGCAGATCCGGAGGTATAGGTTAGACTAGTACACACAGGGAATTCCTCCTTATATAGAACGGTAAATATTAGTCTAAGTATAACGTAAATCCACTGGGGCGGTTGCTTGTATTCCCGGCGTGAATCTCGTAAGCTATTAGAGGAAGTTAACACCCGAATAGCGGCTTATTTGTGGAAGGGAATTGGGAAATCATGAAATCAACTTGGAACTTAGTGGGGATGGGCATCTGGCTACTGATCCTGGTGGGACTAGTCTTGATGGTGCACGACATGCGTGTCCGGCGGCTTCGCTTAATTGTGAAGGAGCATCGCAGTTTCTCCTGGCACAACTTCACCATCTCCACCGTTGAACTCGTCGTTTGGTTATTGGTCTTTGGCGGCATGAGTGCCACCACCTTTTTCCAAGACGTGAACCATTTAGGCACCCGAGTGACGGAGACCACGCGGTACGAACCCTTGGTCATCAACACGGGTAGTGGCAATGGCGCCGCCTACTATGTGACGGTCAACAATAGTAATGGGAAGAAACCGGTGCAGACCTATACTTACCTCACTGAAGGTGAGAAGTATCAGGTTAGCAGCACGGATGCCACGGTGTCCGCTGGCAAGAAGGCCATCAACCTGCCTGCATCGGCCTATGACTGGGATAAGAGCAAGGTTAAGAAGTATGACCAGCGCCACCAAAAGGCGTGGGTCGGCGTCATCGAGACGACGTACAAGAAGTCCTTCGTCAACGGTATTGGCCTGCACGCGGGTCGCTTAGCCAACCGGTTCACGTTGATTCGGATTCCGGACCATTCCTTTATGGTAGAAAAGTAAAAAAAATCAAATAACACTACGAAAATAGGTGATCACAGTCCTTGCAAAAGGCTGGTGATCACCTATTTTTTAGCAGTTTAAAGAAACATTGTTGTTATCAAATATAAAAATAACGAACGACTACTGTCGGCGTATGCGGAGCCGAGAGGGCGGTCCGGTGGGGGCTCAGTGGTGTCGTTTGCCTTAGCCGCGGGCTTGGCGACTTAGGCAAAGGCCGGTCTACGAGACTGACGGTTTTGGTCAGGCTTGTAGTCGAGCCCACCACGTTCCAGCCCCCACCGGGCCAACCGGCAAGGCGGCAATGAACGCCCAAAGCTAGTAGTCGTTGGGGTTGGCCAGGGCGGGTTGATAGTCGTCCATTTGGTTATCGCGGAAGTCCCACCACTCGTTGACGTAGCCGTCGAAGCCTGCCTCGGTCATGGCCTGCGTCAAAATCTGATAGGTCCGTTCCTGTTCAGCCGTTCGTGGCGCGTTGCGGTGAGCGGCCTTGGTGAAGTCGTCGAAGCCCGTTTGCATCGGAATTTCATGGCCATCGCGGTCACAGAGCGTGACGTCAAAGGTGACTCCCTTTTGGTGAGAGAAGTTTGGATTCGGTTCGGCAACAAAGGTCGGGTCCGGATAGACCTCGAAGAGTCGTTCTTGGGCCGTTACCGGTCGGTAGGCGTCCCAAACCTTGAGGCGGTAACCCTGTGGTTTGAGCAGGGCGTTGGCGGCCGCGAGTTTCTTGGCGGTTCCGGTGCGGGCAATGGCGGTCTGAAAATCGTAGACCACTTGATGGGTGAAATTATTCGTGGTGGCGTAGCGCAGGTCGACCATGATGCTGGGATCCAGCGCTTGAACGTTGGTAAAACCAGTTTCTAGTTGTGACATGAGGCACCTCCCATTAAATTAGGTTCAGTATACCGGGTTCGCTGGGAAATTGCTGGGTATTTGGCCAACAAAAAACGACCAACCCGCAACTGGTTGGTCGTGAAATGCCAGGAAACACGAAGGCTAACTCGCCTTTCGTAGTTCCTATTCTACGCGGGCTAATCCCTGGCAAGGTAATTAGCCGTTTGGTTGGTTGAGTCAGTTATCGATTAACGGGCATGTTCGACACGATCTTGGGCGTAAATTCCAATGTCCGCGACGTGAACCGTGCCGCTGTGGTGCTTTCCCGTGGTGGTCAACAGGCCAATCTTGTTGTAAGCCATGGTGACCGTGGTGTCGGCGACGACCGCTACCCCCATGACGTTCCCGGTATCGGCATTGATTCCGGAAGGCACATCGATAGAAACGGTCTTGGCATCGGCCGCGTTAATCGCGTTGATGGCGTCCGCAAATTTGCCGGTGATGTCGCGGCTCAGGCCGACCCCAAAGATGGCGTCGATGATCAGCGTCGCGTTGACCACGTCGTTCAAGTCGGTGGTTAGCGGGATGCCGTAGTAATCCGCGATCTTCAATTGTTGGGTCGTTTGTGAGGTGGCCTTCGCGGGGTCGCCTAACAGGTAGATGGCCACGTCGATGCCACGAATCTTGAGTAACCGCGCAACGGCAATCCCATCGCCACCATTGTTACCGGTGGCGGCCACCACGACAACGCGGGTGATATCGAAATCGTCATTTAAAATGTTGTTGAAGGTCGCAAGGGCGGCCCGTTCCATCAGGACCATGGCAGGGATGCCAACGATGTTGATGGTGTGTGCGTCGAAGCGTTGGGCTTCGGCGATAGTAATTGCTTTACTCATGTAAATTCCTCCTCGATACGGTTAGACTGACTAATGGCTATCGGATTGGTTGTCGCCCTTTAAGACGCTAGCTGAGAGTAATTGTAATTGATGGGTAATCCCAGAATAATCGAAGTCGCTCGTGGTTGGCGTGACCTTCTCCCACCAGTCGTGTAAGACATCGATCGCCTGGTGAACCAGTTGGTCACCGTCGGCGGTCAGATTGAGGCGTCGGTTACGTCGGTCGTCGGGATCGGTTTCCTTCTCCAATAGTGACAGTTTGACTAGGTGTTGCACCATTCGGGCCATGAGGCCCTCGTCAACGGCCATGGTCCACGCCGCCTTCCGTTGGTTCAACTGGCTGGATTCTGAGATGAGGACTAGCAAATAAAATTCGGTGATATTGACAGGCATCGCATCGGCTTCAAGAATCTGGTTCATTGCCCGCTGAAATTGCCGGTGGAGGATGGCCAGATTCGTTGTAAAGTCTAGTATTGAGTCTTCCATGAGCCACCTCCTAAGTCGTTATAAATTTACTTATCACCAGTTTACACCAGATCCCGGACAAGGATAATGCTTTAACTCTTTTCTTTGGCCGGAAGTGCTAGAATAGTAACCAAACTAATTTATAGGAGGGATTCGTGTGTTTATTCAGGTACCTGCGGACATGGATGAGGTCCAGCTGCGTCAACTCCAGCTCAAGCAACATGGCGAAGCGGTCACGGAGAGTGTGATTATTAACCAGGCGGTGCTCGATATTTTCCAAAATTTCCTCGACCAGATTGAGGACGGGCACTACGATACCGCCGCTTGGAAGGGTAACGACCTGGTGGTCACAGACATCGATGGTGTGCAAACGGCCACGGTTAGCCCAGCCGGCGCCAGCTTCGAGGCCGACTTCCGGGATAATGCCGACCAGACGGAGCAGCGCCTAGAACAGGAAGCCATTCAGGCCGCCGGAGGCCGTTAAAAGATTTGGCCATTGACGGATTTTGTACTAAACTATAGGTGTTGTGCGCCCTTAGTGTAATGGATAGCACATGAGATTTCGGTCCTCATGATCCGAGTTCGACTCTCGGGGGGCGCATTCTTTTTTGAAAAGGTGAATAGAATCGTTGAGTTGACGCCATTTAAAAGTGGCGTCTTTTCTTTTGGGGGCACTTTTACTATTAATGGGTTCTTCCTTAACAAACTTAGGGACGGTCGCTTACTGACTTAGGCACTGTGGAATACTGAAAACTGCTGACAGGCAAGACATTAGGAAATCTATTTTTAGAACACACCTGAAGAGGTGCGACCTTTCAAAGATTTAGCGGATTATGAGTTGTAATTGAATGTGTGGTTCGTTATAGTTTGTTATCTAGGCAGCGGTCGCGACGATGTTAGCGACTGAATATTCGGAGGGGTGTTTTATGAAAAAGGGGATTGACGCACCGTTGGTACCAATAATGTTTCTAGTGGTTGGTATTGTCGGATTGGTTATGGCAATTATTTCCAAGGACTGGACTAATTATGTTTTTCCAATCATCTTTTTATTATTCGGTGGATTGTACTTGCACACGTCGCTTCTTGGAAAATACAAAATCATTGAACGAGTCGTGAGAAAGATGGATCTGCCCAGGGATGCACAAGTCTTAGATTTAGGTACGGGGCATGGTGCATTCTTGTTAGAAGTTGCCCAGCGATTAACGAGTCCTGGTAAGATTATTGGTCTAGACATCTGGAATCAGGGCGATCAATCAGGAAACGCCATTGAAGCAACCCAAAGAAACATTGAACAACTGGGAGTCAGTGATGTTAGCGAGCTAGTGACAGGAAACATGGTTAAACTACCTTTTGAAAATAATGTTTTTGATAGTGTTGTCGCTAGCCTTTCAATTCATAACGTCAAGCCTAAGTCTAGCCGTGAGAAGGCCATTGATGAGGCCTATAGAGTGTTGAAGCCGGGCGGCCAATTGGTGGTTTTAGATATAGAGCATGTTCGGGAGTACCAAAGTAGATTAGTGAAGTTAGGGGCTAGCGCGATTCAGGTAAAGCATGCGGGGATAAACGGTATGTATGCAGCACTTAGCACTAGGATATTAACGGCAAAAAAGTAGTTCAACGGTTAAAGGGATGTCATGCTAAGTCATAAATTCTTCTAAAAAATACAGCACCCACTATGTATCTGGTGGGCGCTGTATTTGAGTTTGTCTAACTTATGATTGCCCATTCTGATCCTCAACTGTAATCCGGTTACGACCCCCCTGTTTGGATAGATAGAGGTAGTGGTCAACGCGTTTGAACCAACTGTCAAAGTTCAGATCGGTTGGTTGTAAGGCTGAAATGCCCACGGAGACCGTCACCGTTAGTTTCTGGTTGTCGAGGTGGACAGGGTGTTGCTTCAAGGTTTCTTGGATAGCCATGATGGCCCGTTCCGCATCGGCCGGTGAGGTGTCTTCAAAGATGATGACAAATTCCTCACCACCATAGCGGAATAGTTCGCCGTAGGGTGTTTGGCGTACCAGCTCCTGGTTAAAGTGTTGGGCCACGTGTTTGAGGACGATATCGCCAGCCAGGTGGCCGTATTCATCGTTGAAGTTTTTAAAGTGATCAATGTCAAACATGGCCATGGTAATGGGCTTAGTGGGATGATGGCGGTAAACACCAAAGACCCCAACCGTCGTGGTGTCAAAGTTGGCCCGGTTACGAACACCGGTCAGTTCATCGTAATTTGCGGCCTGGCTCAAGCGGGAAAGGTGCTTGATGACCTGATTGATCCGCTTCACGAAGAACCGAATGATCCACATGTACAGGATGAAGATGACCAGGACGTTGACCATGTAGAACAGGTGATAGGGCCGCACCGACCAGATAATCAGGCACCAAGTTAAGCCGTATAACAGTTGTAAAAGTAAGAAGCGCCATTCCGAGTCTAACGCTAGCGTTTGGTGGCGGCTGATATAGATAATGACGCCAAACAAGATGACCGTCATGATGGCAAATAGCCACCACCATTGGGGACTGGCGCCTAACCGCAAGGAAGCCCCGTAGAAGATCAGTGGCATCGCCAGGTTGACCAAGGTTACGGCGAGAGTCTGCATGGCGTACAGGCTAAATAACAGCACCATTAACTGGGCAATGGCATAGCCCCAGCTTAGAACGCTCCCACCGTTTAGGACGAGGAAGGTTTGTCTTAAGACCACGACCCCACCCACCACAATGACGGCTTCAAGCAAATCGACGATGATGGTGTAGGGACGGAAAAGCCTAACGGTGCGTTGGGCCAAAACGTAGGTCATCATCATCATGAGTGTGATGAGGCCAACGGTAATGAGGGCCATAATGACTGATTTAATGTTAAAAATATCTTGGAAAAAATTTTCAAATAGATTCATAGAATCACCCGATCGTTATGATGGTCTAAGCTCAGGTTAAGCATACCATAAATGGGGGTAACGATTTCGCTGATTAACAAATAAATTGTTAAAATAACGGTGAGGGGTGGACCCGTGATTATTCCTTGTATGACGACTATTGTAAAAAGTGGCTAAATAAAGTGACCCCCCAAGGTGGACCGTTTGGCCAACCTTGGGGGGTCACGATGATTAAGCTGACTTAAGACTTTCAAATTAAAGTCAGGAATTATTAATTGAAAGGCCGTTTGATACCGGCAACGTTTGACCGTTGACCGTTCTTGATGTTAGCGACCATGATACGAGGTGGCCAGCTTTCTATGACCTTGCCCTTACCTAAGTAAATGGCTACGTGCCAGATCGTGTGGGTGCCGGGTTGGTAATAGAAGACCAAGTCGCCACGTTGTTTGTGGGCATATGACACGCGGTGAAGCTTCTTAGCGGCCCATAGGTTGCGGGAATTCCACTCGTTACCGGGATAAGCGTGGTGAATGGAACTGGTTGGTAATGGGTTAATACCACCGGCGTACAGGGCTTGCATCACGAGGCCGGAACAGTCGGTCCCGTATTTAGGACTGGATGAGGAACCAACCAGGTAAGGATTGCCCTTGTACTTATAGGCCTGATGGATCATGGCATTAATATGTGCGGTGCGTCCTTGCCAAGCATGGGCACCAAGTGGAGCGATGTAACTGTCGATCCCGGTCCAAGCGGCTTTAGAGTAGCCCATCTTGAGCCAGGTTGTCTTGTTAACATTACCGGTTGCCTTTAGATGATGTTTACGTTGGAAGGCCTTGACGGCATTATAAGTTGCTTGATTGTACTTGTTATAACCGTTGGATGTGTGCATCCGTTTCATTATGTACCAGGTCTTGATGCCTTCGTAGTTACGCTTGACGGTGTAGCCTACGGTGCCATGAGGTTTAATTTGATGATATTGAACCTGATAATATTTGTGGGAATTTTGGTAGCCAGCCGTTTTGGCAACAAAAGCCTTATTCGCCGTGATGTATTTGTGGCTGCTGGTCTTGAGCATGGGTGCATGACCATCAGATGTCACCACGCCCGTGATCTTAGCAAAGTTATGGGCCTTAAGGGTTTTAGACTTGCTGGTTTTCTGGGCATTGTTGTACATTGTTACAGCATGCTTAGTCTTGATAATGCCGGGATTAGCGCTGTAATAACTGGCAGCATGCGCGGTGGTTGTGCCAGCCATGCCTAAGGTTAGGACTGCTGACAAGGTCAACCACAAAATAGAATGCTTCATAATTACTCCTCCTTAAATAGTTAAACGCACGTATCATTCATTCGAAAAAATAAACGATGACTAAAATTAGTATACAATAAAAAGGGTTTATTTTCCTTGTTATTTAAAATAATAGGTTTTTAAAGCTCTGTTAAGAGCAAAATAATTCTATTATGGTTGGCTTTGATTCCATGATAGGAGATAGTCAACCATGCAAATTTCAATAAGTAAACTAGTAAATCAAAAGCGACTGGCCCAGGGCTTGACCATTGAACAGCTAGCCGAACGAGCTGGCGTTTCTATCAGTCTAATATCACGGATTGAACGCGGTGAAATTGACAATATTAGTCTTAACAAATTACAGGCGATTGCGGATGCGCTAAATCTTAGAATGGGTGAATTCTTCGGGGATGAGCACTTGTCGGGCATCCATACATTGGACCTGCTTAATTACTTACGGGCGCTACCCGAGAATAAACGGGAGGCCGTTGCGGAAAGTATCCTGCGTATCTTAAAGTTATAGGCCGGGTTCGATCATAAGTTGGCGGCCAATTTCCACAGAGCACAAAAACAACCGACGCTGGTTAGCGTTGGTTGTTTTTGTGCTGGAGTATACGCTGAACGTAAGGTAGTATGACTATTTGGTAATTTTCAGAGTGTTGCCCGCGTTCTATGCTTGAATCATTCACTCAAAGGAATTGAGAAAATTCAAACGGCCGCTATTTACACGGACCGTCATCCAAGCATAGATAAGGGGTTCAGAATGACAAAAAGTACAGAAAAATTTGGATTCGTCCTACCGATAGTCTTGTTGAGTTACTTCATGATTCTATTGGATAACTCGATTGTCTTTACGAGTACGGTGAAGATCGCCGCGGATCTTCACTTGGGGTCGCAGATGCTCGCGTGGGTCAGTAGTGCCTATACCCTAACCTTCGGGGGATTCCAATTGTTCGGCGGCCGGATTGGGGATGTCTATGGTCGTAAGCGGGTCTTTCTGATCGGGTTATTAATCTTTTCTTTTGGGTCGCTGATGGTGGGGTTGTCGACAACGGCTACCATGATTATCTCCATGCGGGCCCTCCAAGGGGTGGGGTCGGCGATTCTGGCGCCCACGACTCTGGCCCTTCTGTTAGACAATTACCATGGCGCGATGCGGGCGCGGGCCATTGCGGCCTACGGCACCACAGCCGGAATTGGTGCCAGCTTTGGGATGGTCCTGGGTGGCGTCATTACCAGCGCCTTTTCCTGGCGATATGGTTTTTTCTTAAATGTTCCGGTTGGGTTGTTAATGTTTGTCATGACCATTCGGTTTGTTAAGGATGGCGGGACACCGCGGACTACCCGCCTGGACGTTGAGGGAACCTGCTTATCGGTATTGGGGTTGTCGGGCTTGGTCTATAGTGTTGATGGGATAGCTCACCAAATATCGGCGCTGATCATGGCGATCGTTGCGTTAGGATTATTCATTTATGCTGAACGGCGGGTTAAGAGCCCAATCATGCCGTTGCGGCTGTTCGCCGATCGACAACGTAACAGTGCCTATGTTGCCCGATTCTTTTTTATCGGGGCGGCCTTCGCCTACTTCTTTGTGACGACCCAGGCCCTACAAAAACTCTATGGGTTCACACCATTAATGACGGGCTTAGCCTTTTTGCCGGCGACGATTCCACAATTCTTTAGTGCCCTACAAGTTTCTAGGCTGTCCAGCAAGATCGGTAATGCACGATTGATCGTCATTGCCGACTTTCTCGTGGCACTGGGGATCCTGTTGACAGTCGTCTTGGGGCTGAACCGGGGCTACTGGGTAGCCATTGCTATCCCGATGGTGATCTTCGGCATTGGTCAGGGCCTCGTGCTCAGTCCATTAACGGCGGAGGGCGTTGCCAATACCGATCCCGAAATTGCCGGCGCGGCCTCCGGGGTGGTCAACACCGTCCATCAGTTTGGGCAATCAATTGGGATTGCCATCGTCGTTGCACTGACCAGTCGGGTCCACGATTATTCGAGAGATTATCGTGACCAGTTGCTGATCATCACGGTTATTGCTGGTCTGAGCATCATTGCCGCCTTTGTTTTAATGGGCAGCACGAGCCGTCAGGAGGCTCGTTCAGTATCGGCGAAGCAGTAGGATTAAAAACAGCGACGCCGTCTTTTTTTGACGGAGCCGCTGCTTTTTATTTTGGTATCGTTAATCGCTGAATAAAGCCGATGATCTGTTTCGTTGAAATATGTTTTGAATCGTGGCCCCAGAGGCAGACGAGCGTGCCATTGGTTTTGACGCCGCGTTCCAGGGTACGGTTCTGATTCTGACCGTGCTTGTCGATCTCGTTGAAGAGGTTGGGGCGGTACCGGTTTTTTAAGTAGTTAATGAAGTAATCGTCGTGGCGCTGGTTGCCGATGTATTTCAATTGGTAGTAAGCGGCATAACTATTGGTGTTCACAATTTTCCGTTTAGCCTTGACCAGGTTGGGGACCGAGGCCCGTTTGGCCTTGCGATCCTGTAACGACCGGGTCTCCGAATGATTACCGGACTGGGACCAGTAGTTCACGACAATATTTTTGTTGAGGCGGAGCAATTCGCGTTTCAGGATCGAGTCATTCCAAATCACCGTTGCATAGCCGCGTTGGTTTTGATAGCGGTTCAGATCGTTGATGAAAGTCGTTAGCGTGTGGTAAGCGGCCGTGTTGCCGGGCACCTCGTCCGCACCGAGAATAAAGTCGTGGGTGCGTTGATGTCTGAAGGTGCTGTCGAGTTCGCGATAGATGGCTTTGACCACAACATTGGTTTGTTTACGCGTATAGTTGAGGGTTTCCCTATCCAGCTTAACGGCCCGGTAAGTCTTGGGGCGCGCCTTCTTGAGTTGCCGCAGGATGGCGCCGGCGTGTGAAGGCACATCGACATCGGGTACCAGTTGAACGTGCCGCGCATTGGCATAGGTGACCAGGCGTCTGAGGGCCGCTGGCGAGAGCACGGTTTTACTGGCACGATTGCCTAAATATTTTGATTGGAAACTGAGATGCTCATTGTCGCTGAGGTGGAGGGCCAGGTAGTTGATGCGCCGGCCGGCCGCCGCGCGAATGACCTGTTTGAGGTCGGGTTCCGTCATGGGATGGCGGCCGAGATCGATCAGGAGGCCTTGTCGCCGATTGATCTGTGAACTGGGTGTGGCTGCGTTTGCTGTGGATGTTGGCAAGCCAACGGTTAATAGACCGATGCCGATTAGCAAAACCATCCAGAACCGGGTGTGATGTTCCAACATAAGGACGCCTCCAATTTTTGCCGTTAAGTGACCGGTCTCATCATAACGTGGTTTCCCAGTTTAGACCAGAAAAACAGGCAGCGACAATCATTTATGGAAGGCTAGTCGTGATTAATTGGATCGATGGGATAATCTATCGGACCATTGGTATCGATGATCAATCAATGCTCAAATAAATCATCGGTTAGGCACAATATAAAATGTTAATAACCTATAGAAATTAAAAACGAACTTCGATATACTGAAATCAGCTCATAACAGATGAGCAATCATAATTTTTCTGTGGTAATCAGTGGCGTCCAGCAACCATTACCACGGGTTCAGGAGGATTTTGACATGCATTGGGGAGCAGAAGTCAGTCGCTATCGAGCAACACGACACATAAAAAGCTGGATGGTTGCCGCGGTTATTTTAACGGAAATTGGCGGGCAACTCATCACACCGGTGGCCGCCCTAGCGGCGACTCCGGCAACCGTCGAGCAGACGCCGGTAGAATCGGAATCAGGCCGATCAGGAGAGGGGCGCTTGGGGAGCTCAGCTGTGTCGGATGGATCGCGTGAAGAGAATCGCCGTGAACCAAGGCCAGCAGCGGAAGTAACCGAGTCCGCGACGGCCGAGTCAGAGGCTGTCGCTACGAGTGAAGCAGCGACCGTAGAAGCCGTGGACACGCCTAGGAAACCAGACGAACCTAAGAAACCAGCCACGCCGGCCGCAACTAAGCCGCGCCAACCCCGTGAGGACGACAAGCGGTCCACTGAGTCGATTGATCAGTGGATGCCGAATAAGCGGCTCCAACGGGCCATCTTTTATCAATTGACCCATCTCATTCCAGTACCGGATGACGACAAGACTTGGCATTCAGTCGCCGATATTACGAAGGCTGATATGAAGCGGTTAAAAGAATTATTCGTCGGTTATTACGGCGGCGAGAATGGTGAGTCGACCTACAATCCGGGCGGTGAAGACTATCTTCTTGATGGACTGGAATACGCCACAAATTTGGAAACGCTCATGATGGGCGGTGGGGGTACGGATGCAGCCCCTTACCATAACTTCGGTAATATTAAGAACGTTTCGCCGCTAAGGAATCTGACGCAATTAAAAACGTTATGGCTGAGTAATAACCAAATCAGTGATGTGACGCCATTGGCGGGGCTCACCAACCTCACGGAGCTGCAACTCCATGATAACTTCATCGCGGATTTTTCAAGCCTGAAGAATATTCCGGCCGGGGTCAGTGAGAATCAGACGTATCAGTACATATTTCCAGATCCCATCAAGGTTAACTCGTGGACGCATGCGGCTCACTTGACGGTTCCGATTCATTTACAAAACGGCGATCTGGTCACGGGTGTTGAACAGCACCTAGTGGATACGTATTTGATTCACCACTATGTGGGGGGTGCCTTGAGCGACGGCGGTGAGGGTGTGACCTTCTGGTACACCCAGGGTGGTGACGTCACTGAGGACGGCAAAGGAGGACTCGACTTCACGAATATTACCGATCAGGCCCTGTTTCCCGAGGGGGGCGATCAGGCCGGCAACTATTATTTCTTAGTTGCGAAGTACGTGAAAGATGGCTATTTCTTCTGGATTATTCAAAGATACGATATCGGCGATGCCGCCGAGCCGGTCACGGTAAAGTATCAGGATGAACAGGGCCACGAACTAGCGGCCAGTCAAATCTTGCAGGGGGATATCGGCGATGCCTATCAGGCGCCGGCCGCTACTGTCCCGGGTTACGAGCTGACGAAGACTCCTGGTAACGCCCAGGGGACGTTTGGCGAAGAAGCGATCACGGTGACCTATGTTTATCGGAAACCGGTCATTGTACCGCCGGTCACTCCGCCAACGCCCAGTCCGACCCCTAATCCACAACCGACCCCGAATCCCACGCCGGCCCCGGGGCCGACGCCAACCCCAACCCCACCGGTCATTAAACAGGGCCGCGTGATAGTACATTACCAGACCGCTGCGGGAATTGCCGTTCATGGCGATACCAGTGTTACGGGTCAGGTGGGGAATGCTTATGAGACACGGCCCCTGCCGCTGACTGGCTATCATCTGGTCGGCCAGCCAACGAATGCCACCGGAATTTTTGGCGAGCAGCCGGCGGACGTGACCTATACGTATGCGCCTAATGCGGTGACTGGCGGGCAAGGTGATGGGACCGAACCGACCAAACCAGTCGTGCCAGCCGGAAACGGGACGGCGACGGGAAACGGTTCGGCCGCAACGTTGCCGATTCATACTGGGAGTGCGTTTGCCACGGCGACTAAGCCTGAGAACCGGCCTGTGGCCCTGCCAGCGACGAATGAACAGACGACCCCGATTCGTTGGTTGGGATGGCTAGTCTTGGTTGCCGGCCTTGGTGGCTGGTGGTTTAAGCGTCATCGACAATAGTCGGGCTGGCCGTGTTGATTGGGAGCTTGGGGACGTTGGTATACCGGAAACGGAACTAAATAGTTTTGAACATGAAAAGGTGACGAGAATGTATTTCGTCACCTTTTTTACTGCGATTGGCGTGGTATAATTCAAGTATTAACACTGGTTTTGCTGATTTATTTTCAGCATTAGACAGAATTATTATGGTTCTGGCTGAGTACCCTCAAGGAGGAAGCTGTTGAGATGAATTATCGGGATTTGAAAATTGGCAAGCACGGTTTACCGACCTGGGATGCCTTGGCACCAATTGTTTTGCGCTTCACAGAAAGACAAGGGGAATGGCAGGGTAAGAAACTCAAGATTGCGGTTGCCGATGATTTGGAATTGCCCGCCGACTTGCGGTTACTCATGTACTCAAGGACCAGTAGCATTAATATTATTGAAGATCGTGTAGGTTGGACAATTAGTGAATTGAGTACCGCAGGAATATTGGATCGGACTCGTCGTGGGTATTATCAGGTTACGGAGTTGGGTCGAAAGTTACTTGATGGACCAGATGAAATTAATCGAAAATTGATTCATGCACAACCGCTATATGTTCAACATCTCGCAGAACTCAAAGAACGACAGGGTCGAAAATTGAGTGTCGGGTCGGATGTTTCGGAAGAGCTCCCGGCTTCTGAAATGTTATCGCAACAGGTAGAAGCCTATAACGATGAAGTCGCGACTAGTCTCTTACAGAAGATTATGGAGTCAGAGCCGGAGTTTTTTGAAGAATTAGTGGTTAAATTGTTAGTTGCGATGGGTTACAAGGGGCCAAATGGCTCGGCATGGGTGACGCAACAATCCAATGATGGCGGTATAGACGGTGTGATTAACCAAGATGCACTAGGGACCAGTACTGTTTATGTTCAGGCTAAAAGATATAACAAAGACAGCAAAGTTTTACGACCGGCGATTGATTCCTTTTATGGGGCACTATCTCGGAATCATGCCGATCGAGGGGTCTTTATTACCACTTCGGGGTTTTCAGCCGCGGCTGTCGAAACGGCCCGAGAATTTTCAATTGTTCTGGTCGATGGGATTCAGCTGACTGACCTCATGCTTCAGTACCGAGTGGGCGTTCAAGTGAAGAAGAATCTAGAGTTGTTTGAGATTGATAAAGACTTTTTTGAAGACTAAATTTGAATGATATAAAAATTATGGCTAATTCTTTAATTTTCTCATTGCATTTTAATCATCATTGTCCTATACTACGTAACAATACTTAAAAACGTTGAGGAAAAAAGTAGCGAGCGCAGCGATGCCCAGTGAGTCACGTCTAGTGAAAAGTGACCGTCAAGCGTAAGTGAAAATCATTTCCGAGTTCGATGCTGAATCAGTAGGCTATCGTGGTTGCCACCATTACCTGGCTAGCGGATGTTGGTCCGTGATGAGTGTGGTGGCTACGGCGACCACAAAAAGGTGGTACCGTTCTACTCGTAGAGCCCTTTTCCCATAGTGGGAAGAGGGCTCTTTTTGACGTTTTAGGGTAATAAAGATGGTGAAGGAGTCGACACAAAAGTAGTTAAGCAACAGAGACCCAGTAAGTATTCAGGTGACAACTGAGTAGTTGAAATGCTGGATCTTAGCCAGAGGCGGTTAGGGTGAAGTCCTGTGACGGTGGTGTTAAGGCGGTGAATTGCCGGCTTTACACCACGGGCCGTCGGTCAGACCTGCGGTCCTGGCGGGGCTGACCAACGAGTTCGAAGACCGCTTTATGGCTTCGGACGGGCCCCATAGGACGTAACCCTAACCGCCGTCGGCGGTCAATATCGTACCCAATCGAAACAAAAAACGAGTGGAGGAATGAACAATGGAAGAAGCAGTAGTGACACCAAAGAAAAGTTTTCGGCAATTATTAGTGGTGAGCTCCCTGATTTTTGGGATGTTCTTCGGTTCAGGGAACCTAATCTTCCCCGTTCATTTAGGGCAAATGGCCGGCCATAACTGGTTCATGGCGGCATTAGGGTTCGCAGTTTCGGGGTCCCTGTTTCCACTCCTCGCCATCCTAGCAGTGGTGGTGACCAAGAGCGATGGCCTGTTCGATCTCGCCAAGCCAGTGGGTCGGCACTATGCGGCGGTCTTCCTGGTCTTAGTTCATTTGACTATCGGGCCCTTCTTCGGGACGCCCCGGACGGCCGCAACGGCGTATGAAATGGCCGTACAACCGTTCCTACCTAAGCGGTTCACGACCGTTGGCATGCTGGTCTTCACGGGTCTGTTCTTCGGAGCGGCTTACGTCCTTGCAACCCATCAGAGTAATCTCTTGAAGGTTGTCGGCAAGTATTTAAATGCCTTCTTCCTGGGCATGTTGGCCATCCTGTTCGTTGTGGCCTTCTTCAATCCCATGGGCAGTCTCCAACATACGCCAACCGTGGCCTACCAAACCAACGCCACGATCAGTGGTCTCCTGGAAGGCTACAACACGGTTGATGCCGTAGCCCTATTGGCCTTGAGTGTGACGTTTGTGCACGCGGTTCGCGGCCTGGGTTACCGTGATCGGGCCTTGACTAAGTTAACCGCTCAAGCCGGAACGTTAAGCATCGTTTTAGAAATCGCCATCTACTTCGGCTTAGTTCTACTAGGGGCCTTCAGCATGAGTCAGCTCAAGCTCTCCGCCAATGGTGGGGTAGCATTGTCCGCCATCGTCGGTCATTATTTCAGTAACTTTGAGACCCTATTCCTGGGTGTCCTGGTGACGCTGGGGGTCTTCACCACGGCGCTGGGGCTGGTAACGTCCTTCGCCCAAGACTTCCACAAGTTGTTTCCTAAGGTCAGCTATCTCTTCTGGCTGCGACTGACGACGTTTGTTTCATTCGTGGTGGCCAATGCGGGCTTGGATACCATCATCGCTTGGTCGTTACCCGTCCTGATGTTGTTATACCCACTATCACTGGCCTTAATCCTGGTTTCCTTGACGGTTGCCAAGCGGCCTTACGCCGGTTTAGTTTACAAGTTCACCATCGCTTTTACGGTCTTACCAGCGGTACTCGACATGCTGAACGCAGCGCCCGCAGTCGTGACCAACTTGGCGCCAGTTCACGCAGCCTTGGCATTCTACCATGGGGTCGTGCCGTTTGCCAGTCTTGGTTTGGGCTGGATGGTGCCAACCCTGGTTGGGTTCGTGGTTAGCCTGGTTTGGGGGCATTTCCGGTGGGCTAGTCAGGCAACCATGGTGGATAGTGACCAATAGGATTTCTCATTTAATTTTAATTTACCCATTGACTTTTAATAATCGAGGCTATATGATACTCAACAATACTTATAAAACGTTGAAGAAAGTAGTAGCGGATTCATTGGTGCTTAGGGAGTCACGGTTAGTGCAAAGTGACCACCAAGGGTTCGTGAAGGTTAATTCCGAGTTCGGCAGTTGCTAAGGCTGTCGTGGTGGCCACCATTATTTGGCTAGCGGATGTTAGTCCGTGATGAGTGTGGTGGCTTGCCATCACAAAAAGGTGGTACCGTTCTACTTGTAGAGCCCTTTTCCCATTCGTGGGAAGAGGGCTCTTTTGACGTTTACGGGTAAAAATTAGTGATATGGAGGAATTGATGATGAAAGAATTAAATGCAGCACCGAAAAAAAGTTGGGGTCAATTACTAGTCGTCAGTTCCTTAATCTTCGGCATGTTCTTCGGTTCCGGCAACCTGATTTTTCCCGTTCACCTGGGACAGATGGCCGGGTCAAATTGGTTCCTGGCCGCATTGGGCTTTGCGATCTCGGGGTCGCTGTTTCCGTTACTGGCGATTCTGGCCGTGGTTGTGACCAAGAGTGATGGCCTCTTAGACCTTGCTCGTCCCGTTGGCAAGCATGCCGCCGCCATCTTCCTCATTCTGGTTCACCTGACCATCGGTCCCTTCTTCGCCACGCCCCGGACCGCTGCCACCGCCTATGAAATGGCCGTTCAGCCGTTTATCCCTAAGCATTGGTCCACACTGGGCATGTTGCTCTTTACCGGCCTGTTCTTTGCGGTCACCTACCTGGCCGCCACTCATCAACAACATCTGCTAAAGATTGTTGGGAAATACCTTAACGTGGGGTTCTTGACACTGCTGGCCATCGTCTTCATCGTGGCCTTCCTGAAACCAATGGGGAACTTGTCGCAGGCGCCGACCGCCACTTACCAGGCTAACGCCACGATTGGTGGCCTCCTGGAAGGCTACAACACTTTGGACGCCGTGGCCTTACTGGCGCTGAGCGTCACCCTGATTCACGCCATTCGCGGCCTGGGTTATGAGGGGCGTGAGCTGACCAAGTTAACCGCAAAGGCCGGGATTATCAGTATTTCGTTAGAGGTGCTCATCTACTTTGGCCTAGTTTTACTCGGCGCCCTGAGCATGAGTCAATTAAAGTTATCCGCGAACGGTGGCACGGCCTTATCCCAAATTGTCGGGCATTACTTCAGCAGCGTCGGCACACTTTTACTAGGCGCCCTGGTGACACTCGGCGTGCTGACCACCGCGATTGGTCTGGTTTCCTCATTTGCCCAAGACTTCCATAAGCTGTTTCCCAAGGTCAGTTACCGGGCCTGGCTACGGGTCACCACGATCCTGTCCTTCCTGGTTGCGAATGCCGGGCTGGACACCATCATCACCTGGTCGCTACCCGTGCTGATGCTGATGTACCCATTGGCCCTGGCGCTGATTGGGCTATCGTTAACGGTTTCGAAACGCCCATACGCCGGGACCATCTACAAGGTCACGATGGCGTTCACCATTATTCCAGCCGTTCTCGACATGCTCAACAGTGCACCGGCCATGATTAGCCAATTCACGCCGATTCATACCGCGTTGGGTATCTATCATCAATATTTACCCTTTGCGAGCCTCGGTCTGGGCTGGTTGGTGCCGACGCTTATTGGCTTTGGCATCGGCTTCGCCTGGGGCGCCTTCCACGATGCGAGTCAGGCGGCCAGTCTACCCGAAAGAGACCGCTAAGCCGCTTAAGGGTTGGGACTGTTGTTCATCTGCGAAACGGGTTATCATGGTCCTAAAAGGGTGGTGGGACTCGTGCAACAAGAATCGTTATTTTCGAATAACCGGCAGAACACGCCGTTGGCTAGTCGGGTGCGGCCCCAGACGCTGGACCAATTCGTGGGGCAGACCCACCTATTGGGTGCGGGAAAGATTCTCCGTGAACTGATTGAAAATGATCAGGTGTCGTCGATGATTTTCTGGGGACCGCCCGGTGTCGGCAAGACCACGCTAGCCGAGATCATTGCCCGGCAGACGCAGGCCAAGTTCCTGAGTTTTAGTGCCGTGGACAGCAGTATTCGAAAGATTAAAGACATTATGAAACAGGCCGAGGGCGATCGCGAGATTGGTGAACAGACGATTGTTTTCGTGGATGAAATCCACCGGTTCAACAAGGCCCAACAGGATGCCTTCCTGCCGTACGTGGAGCGTGGCAGCATCATTCTGATTGGGGCGACTACGGAAAATCCATCATTTGAGGTGAATTCCGCCTTGCTGTCGCGCTGTAAGGTCTTCGTTTTGAAGGCGCTCGAGACGGCCGATATTGAAGAACTCTTGGATAATGCCATCAAGAATCCCGCTGGGTTTGACGTGACTGTCAAGATTGGTTCCGAGGAGCGGCATGCCATCGCCGAATTTGCCAATGGCGATGCCCGGATGGCCCTGAACACCTTGGAAATGGCCGTTCTCAATGGGGATAAGCAGGACGATCAGGTCACGGTTACCATGGATGACCTGAAGCAGCTGATCAGCCAGAAGTTTGTCCTCTACGACAAGACGGGGGAGGAACACTACAATATTATTTCCGCCCTGCACAAGTCGATGCGTAATTCGGACGTTAACGCCGCCATCTATTGGCTGACGCGGATGCTGGCAGGCGGGGAAGATCCCTTGTACATTGCTCGTCGACTGGTTCGCTTTGCCAGTGAAGACATTGGTTTGGCGGATACGAATGCCCTCAACGTGGCGATCAATGTCTTTCAGGCCTGCCAATTTCTAGGGATGCCGGAATGTGACGTGCACCTGGTCGAGGCCGTAAGCTACCTGTCTTTGGCGCCGAAGTCGAACGCCATCTACAAGGCCAGCCTCGAGGCCAAGCGCGATGTGCAGACGACGCGTGACGAACCGGTTCCGTTGCAGATTCGCAACGCGACGACTAAACTCATGAAGGACTTAGGGTACGGGGCCGACTATCAATATGCTCACGATACCAAGGATAAATTAACGGAAATGGATACCATGCCACCGATGCTGAAGGGCCATGAGTATTACCATCCCACGGACCAGGGTCGCGAGCCGCGGTTCAAGGCGCGTATCGACTACATCAAGCAGTGGCATCAGGAACATCGTGACTAATTATGACGTAAACGAGTGGCCGGAGTTATTCCGGCCTTTTTGCTGGAAAAATCGAATTTGACCTGCATCGTCGGCTAAAGACTGGTAAGCTGGAGATAATAATTCTTATATAATGGAAGGTGTTCTTATGGCCCAACTATATTTCCTCTGTACCGGTAACTCGTGTCGCAGTCAAATGGCTGAAGGCTTCGCCCGTAAGTTTGCACCCGCAGACTGGCAAGT
Organism: Levilactobacillus tangyuanensis; assembly: GCF_003946545.1. Taxonomy (GTDB): domain Bacteria; phylum Bacillota; class Bacilli; order Lactobacillales; family Lactobacillaceae; genus Levilactobacillus; species Levilactobacillus tangyuanensis. The sequence continues at coordinate 63,653 of NZ_RHOA01000006.1, read as the reverse complement.
TGCCAGTGCTGGCATCGAAACCCACGGTCTCAATCCGCGGGCGGTTGCCGTCATGCAGGAGGTTGGTATCGACATCTCGCAGCAGACATCCAAGCTCATCGATGCGGATTACCTGATGGCAAGCGATGTTGTCGTGACGCTGTGTGGGGATGCACGTGACCGTTGTCCCGTCACGCCACCCAGTGTGGCCAAGTTGCATTGGGCGCTCCCGGACCCGGCGCAAGCGACCGGGGATGACGAGGCGATCATGGCCGTCTTTCGGCAGGTGCGGGATGAGATTGAAGCCCATGTGCGGCAGTTGATCGCGGCCTGGCCTGAGGATACCGCCGACTAAGAATGACGATTTAAGGGGGAACGCCCAATGTTAACAGTCAAACTTAATAATGGGGTCGAGATGCCCCAAATGGGTCTCGGGGTCTTTCGAATCTGGGATCTGGCAAAAACCAAAGAGACGGTTCTAGCCGGCCTCAAGGATGGTTACCGGTTAATCGATACGGCTGCGTCCTATCAGAATGAGCCGGCCGTTGGCGAGGCCATCAAGGAAAGTGGGATTCCCCGCGAAGAAATCTTTGTCACCTCGAAACTCTGGGTTCAGGATATGACTTACGAAGGTGCCAAGCGGGGGTTTCAGGACTCACTGGATCGCCTCGGCCTCGATTACCTGGACCTCTATCTGATTCATCTGCCGATTGGCGATGTCTATGGTGCCTGGCGGGCGTTGGAGGAGCTCTACCATGCTGGCAAGATTCGGGCCATCGGCGTGGCCAACTTCGATCCACCGTTATTGGCGGCGTTCACGGCCTTTAACGAAGTGACGCCGGCAGTCGATCAGATTCAATTGAACGTCTTCCGGCAACGGACGGCGACGGTGGACTATCTGCGTAATAATAAGATTCAGGCGGAGGCCTGGGGACCGTTGGCGCAGGGTCGGCACGATGTCTTCCATAACCCCGTGTTAGAGAAGATTGCCGCCAAGTATCGGCGAACCACCGCGCAGGTAATGTTGCGGTGGTTGATGCAACGCGGGATTGTCGTGATTCCGAAAACGGTTCATGAACAACGACTGCTGGATAACAAGCTCGCCTTTGACTTCGAGTTGTTGCCGAGTGACATGACGGCCATCACCGACCTGGAACGCAACGACAAGGAGCGGCGGACGGCGGCCGATGTTAAACGCATCTTAGAATTGAAGGTCCATGATTAAATTGGCGGAACGCTCGGCTGCGGTCGAGCGTTTTTTTCGGTCAAAAATTTTTGCGCTGAATTCGAAATTTTACCGGGATCGACGGGAATTCAGGTAAATTAGGTAAAACGGTTGATTTATTGCGGGCTCGGGGTGATACTTGAGTTGGTTGGTTCATCGAACCAGGCAACGTCTCTGAGAACGCTTACAACACAATGAGACTAAAGTTGTTGCTATTAGCTTAGTTAGTTGGTATTATCAAAATACTAACTGAATGAAATGGGCGGGCCAGGGGCTTGTCAATCCACGAGGAGGAAATCAAATGGTTCGCCGGAGTATGAATCGCAATCAATTACATGATCAAAATTTGAAATTTGTCCTGCAACAAATCTTTAATAATCACCCCACATCGCGGATTGAGATTTCACATCAGCTGAATCTCAACAAGTCCACGGTGTCATCGCTATACAACACCTTAATGTCGGCGGGTTATTTGACGGAACTCGGACTAGGTGAGGCCTCAACGGCGGGTGGCCGTAAGCCAACGCTGGTCGAGATCAGCCAGGACTATGGCTACACGCTGACCTTTGACCTGGGCTATCGGCACCTACACGCCCTGGTGACCCGGCTTAATGGTCGCGTGTCCAAGTACGACCGTATTGATACCAAGGGTAAGACGATTCATGAGATGGTTGACCGCATCAATGAGTACATCGGTCAGATTCAGAAGCAAGATACCACCAGCAACGGTCTGTTGGGCATCTGCTTCTCCGTGCACGGGATCGTCTTGAATAACCAGGTAAAGACCTCACCATTTATCGACATGGATGGCGTCGACCTGGAGAAAATCTTCTCGATGGCCTACCAGGTGCCAGTTGTCTTGGAAAACGAGGCCAATCTGTCCGCGATCTATGAACGCGACTTCAACGGGGCCCATGGCCTGAACAGCACCGTGACCATCAGTATTCACCGGGGGATCGGGGCCGGGATTATCCTGCACCGCGACCTCTTCCGGGGGGAACATGGGGATGCCGGTGAAATCGGGCGTTCCGTGGCCAGTATCGCCATGGATGCCAACGGTGATCCGCGACCCATGCACGCCGAGGACATTAGCTCGGAAGATGCCATCATTCAAAAGGTTGAGGAACAAAAGGGCCTGAAGAACCTGGATCGCGATGCCATTGTCCGGCTCTATCGCGAGGAAGATCCCGAGACCCTGGTCATTCTGAAGGCTTTCTCAACGGCCATTGGCGGCCTCATCTACAATACGATGAAGACACTCGATCCCGACGCGTTCTTCCTGAACTCGCCGCTGATTGAGGAAATCCCGGATCTGTTGAAGCAGATTCGTGGCGTTTACCAAACACTGGCCAATGATAACGTGACCATCGACGTGACGCAGAATGCCCGACTGGCAACGGTCTTGGGCGGGTGTTCGCTGATCACGCATCGCGTCCTCGGCTTGGATAATTATGAATTAAACTTTGAACGACCAACCACCGAACCGGTGGGTTAGGCCAAATGAAAAGCGTGTCCCGGGGAGTGAAATCCTGGGACACGCTTTTTTGAGTTGGGTTATTTAAAATTCTTATGCTGATTATCTCGTTCCAACAGGTCGAGGATGAAGAGGGCCAGTAGGGGCAAGGCCAGGCCAACTAACGGTATGTTTGATCGTTCGGGTGTGACCGCCACAGAGGGGGTCGCCTTGTGAGCAGCCAGCGGGATAATCGATGCCTTCGGCCGGGGACTCTTGGTGAGGGGTTGCGTCACCGTGGTGGGTTCCACGGGCGTGGTCGAGTCGGCCAACGCCGCGGGACTCCCACTGGCTAAAATTGTCATGGCCACCAGGCCACTAACCAACCATGGCCAACAATTCTGCTTCATAAGCTGACGAACAAGCGAAGATTGACGCATCCACATAGTTATCCTCCTCAATCGATATGGGCATGACCACTTAGCATTCCTCATTGATTCTTTAAAAATATTATAGTGGATGAACATAAAGGAATAGGTCGTCAAAATGTAAAGTTTACGTTCAGAAATGGTTAAGCAAACGTGTCGGAATAAACATCTAATTTATGAATCCGTTTCCCAGAATAATATTTTCTTTCTATATATAAGTGAATGGATTTACCTAATTCAAGTTTGACCCGCCGCCGTGGATTCTGTGGTATTCTCCAGATGGTTGAACATAGTTGGTTTAACTTTTTTACTAATTCCGGAAGTAACCGCTATCAAATTTTTGAAAAATCTTGACGAAAACGCTTGCATTAACTTCTAAGCTCTGTATAATAAGTTTTGTAAGTTGGTTGTCGCAACGAACTAACCAGGAGGTTTTTATAAAATTATGACTGAAGAATACTGGAAAGGCATCGACAAGATTCAATACGTCGGCCATCAAGATAAGAAGTCTGGCTTAGGTTTCCAATACTACAATCCTGAAGAAGTGATTGCAGGTAAGAAAATGAAAGATTGGTTACGGTTCTCCGTAGCTTACTGGCACACTTTTGATCAACGTTTAGTTGACCCATTCGGTGACGGGACCGCTCAACGTCCTTACGACCACTACACAGATCCAATGGACTTGGCTTTAGCCAAGGTGGATGCTGCCTTCGAATTTTACAACAAATTAGGGGTAGACTACCTTTGCTTCCATGACCGTGACTTAGCACCTGAAGGGGACACTTTACGTGAAACCAACGCTAACCTGGATAAAGTTGTCGACAAGATCGTTGACTACCAAAAGACTTCTGGCATGAAGGTTCTTTGGAACACGTCAAACATGTTCTCAAACCCTCGGTTCGTTGAAGGGGCTGCAACCTCGCCATACGCTGACGTCTTTGCTTACAGTGCCGCTCAATTGAAGCACAGTTTGGAAATTGGTAAGCGTGTCGGTTCTGAAAACTATGTCTTCTGGGGTGGCCGTGAAGGTTACGAATCACTCTGGAACACGAACATGAAGCAGGAACAAGAACACGCTGCTAAGATGTTCCATTTGGCTAAGGATTACGCTAACGAAATCGGCTTCGATGCTCAGATGATGTTAGAACCAAAGCCTAAGGAACCAACGACCCACCAGTACGACTTTGATGCCGCAACCACGATCGCCTTCATGAAGGAATACGATCTGGACAAAGACTTCAAGTTGAACTTGGAAGGTAACCACGCCAACTTAGCTGGCCATACTTACCAACACGAAATCCGCGTTGCCCGTGAAGCCGGTTTACTGGGTTCATTGGATGCCAACGAGGGTGACAAGTTAATCGGTTGGGACATCGACGAATACCCATCAAACTTATACGAAACCACTGCTGCAATGTACGAAGTTATCGAAAACGGTAGCATCGGCCCTCGCGGTGGGTTAAACTTTGATGCTAAGCCTCGTCGGACTTCATTTGCCCCAGAAGACCTCTTCTACGGCCATATCGTTGGTATGGACAGCTTTGCTGCCGGCCTGCGTGTTGCAGCTGCTATGAAGGCTGATGGCTTCTTGGACAACTTGAAGGCTGACCGTTACAGCTCATACAAGTCTGGCATCGGTGCCGACATCGAAGCTGGTAAGGCTAGTTTCAAGCAGATGGAAGACTACTCCTTGGACAAGACGCAAGCTGATCTGGTTAAGGCAACGCATTCAGACCACCTTGAACAAGTTAAGGACACGCTCAACCACTACATCATCGAGACCCTTAGCAAATAATTTAAAATAACTGACAAGAAATTGGCGGACGAACGGTGTGTTCGTCCGCCATTTTTGTCTTTCGACCAATGCCGCCTTGCCGGTTGCCAGTTAGGGGGCTGGAACGTGGTGGGCCGACTTTGAGCCCCAAGCCCGGTCTCAAAGCTCGACCTTTGCCTAACCCGAGTAAAGTCGCTCGGCTAAGGCAAACGACACCACTGAGCCCCCTATCTGGCGCCCTCACGGCTCATACTAGCCGACTGCGGTTTGATTGGGCTAGTTAGTGTGGAATAGGATGTTAAGTGATTAGCCGAGAGGGCGACCTGAGGGAGGCTCAGCCATGGCGTTCCAGCCTCCAGCAGGCCAACCGGCAGGCGGACAGCTTGCGCTGTCTGAGATTTAAAACCAAAACAAAAAACTAAAACCAAACGATAAACTAGGAGGAATGACCGATGGGAAAGTATGTACTCGGTGTTGACCTGGGGACCAGTGCCGTTAAGGTATCGGCCTTAGACCATAGTGGGCAGATTGTTGCTCAGGAAAGTTTTGACTACGATTTGATTCAGAAACAGCCGGGGTATAACGAACAGAACCCCGAAGACTGGGTCTCTGGCACGACGGTGGCGATTGTTCGCTTGATCTTGAATGACCACCTGGCCGCCGATGATATCGAGGGGCTGAGTTTCTCTGGCCAAATGCATGGGCTGGTTCTGTTGGATGAGAACAAGAAGGTCTTACGGCCATCGATTCTCTGGAACGATACCCGGAGCACGCCTCAACGTGAGGAGATCGAGGCCAAACTGGGCGATGAGTTCGTCGATATTACCCGGAATCAGCCGCTCGAAGGCTTTACGCTGACCAAATTACTGTGGGTTAAGGAAAACGAACCCGACATCTGGGCTAAGGCCAAGTACTTTGTGCTACCTAAGGATTACGTGCGCTACCGCATGACCGGTAACCTGGCCATGGATTACTCCGATGCGACCGGGACGGTGCTGTTAGATGTGGCCAAGGGCGAATGGAGCCAACGGATTTGTGACGTCTTCGATATTCCAATGAGCATGTGCCCACCCCTGATTAAGTCGATCGATTTTGCCGGGACGGTAACGGCCGCCTACGCCGAATTCTCTGGCTTGAACATGGACACCAAGGTCTTCGGTGGCGCCGCCGACAACGCCGCCGGGGCCGTTGGTGCGGGCATCTTACACCCGAACATGGTGCTTTCCAGCATCGGGACCTCCGGAGTTGTCCTGAAGTATGAAGACAACGCCGACGTGAACTATCACGGGGTCCTGCAGTTTGAAGACCATGCCATTCCTGACAAATACTACTCCATGGGTGTGACGTTGGCCGCTGGGTATTCTTTGAGCTGGTTCAAGAAGACCTTTGCCCCAGTTGATGATTTCACGGAGTTTGTGGCGAGTGCCGCTAAATCGACGGTCGGGGCCAATGGCCTGCTGTACACGCCTTATATCGTGGGTGAACGGGCACCTTACGCCGATGCCGACATTCGGGGAAGCTTTACCGGGATCGATGGCACGCATCAGCGTTACGACTTCGTCCGGGCCGTCTTAGAGGGGATCGTCTTCTCCTTCCGCGACCTCTTCGACATCTATGAGGAAAATGGGGGCGATTTCGATACGGTCGTTTCCATCGGTGGTGGGGCCAAGAGTCCCCTCTGGCTTCAGATTCAGGCCGACATCTTCAACCGCAAAGTGGTCAGCCTAGAAAACGAACAGGGTCCTGGTATGGGGGCAGCGATGATTGCCGCCGTCGGCCTGGGCTGGTTCGATTCGCTCCAAGACTGTGCCGAAACCTTTGTCCATTTTGGTAAGGCCTACGAGCCAAATCCAGACAACGCGGCTAAGTATGAAAAAATGCATCAAATCTATAAGCAGGTATACCAACAAACCAAGGGGATTAGCGAACAACTCCTTGATTACCGTAAGGCCGAGCTATAAAAATATTTTAATAAAGTTTGCAGAAAGTCTGGCGTTTGCCGGGCTTTTTTTATTTTTAAAAGAAAACGCTTCCAAAATAGATTTGGACGTGGTATTATATCCTCATGGTTGGTTGAGCAAATCAACCAACACGTGATTAAACCAACTTACATTAAGCAATTCAGCGTTTACTTACACATACTCTGTCACTTTATTTCTACGGCGTAGGCCGCATAAGGAGCGAAAAATATGCGAAAAGTTTCAACCGGATTTGTTTACTTTTTCGGGGCATTAGGTGGCTTACTCTTCGGTTACGATACCGGGGTCATCTCAGGTGCCATTCTGTTTATCCAGAAGCAAATGCACTTGGGCCCTTGGCAACAAGGTTGGGTTGTTAGTGCCGTCTTGTTAGGTGCCATCTTAGGGGCCGCCATTATTGGGCCATCGTCTGACCGTTACGGTCGGCGGAAACTCTTATTGCTATCAGCCATTATTTTCTTCGTTGGGGCCTTGGGCTCCGGGCTGGCACCTGAGTTTTGGACACTGATTATTTCACGGGTCGTCCTCGGGATGGCCGTTGGGGCCGCCTCAGCGCTGATTCCAACGTACTTGGCAGAATTGTCACCCGCCGACAAGCGGGGCACTGTCTCCAGTCTGTTCCAACTGATGGTTATGACGGGGATTCTGTTAGCCTACATCACCAACTACGCTTGGGCCGACATCTTCCACGGCTGGCGTTTGATGTTAGGATTTGCCGCCGTTCCCGCCGCATTACTGTTCTTCGGGGGATTAATCTTACCCGAAAGCCCACGGTTCTTGGTAAAGAGTGGTCGGGTCGACGATGCTCGCCAAGTCCTGGATACCATGAATAAGCATGATACGAAAGCCGTTAATGCCGAATTAACCCAGATTCAAGAACAAGCTAAGATGCAGAGTGGTGGCTGGACCGAACTCTTTGGTAAGATGGTTCGTCCTTCACTGGTTATCGGGATTGGCTTAGCCATTTTCCAACAAGTCATGGGTTGTAACACGGTGCTCTACTACGCGCCAACCATCTTCACCGACGTTGGTTTCGGGGTCAACGCGGCCCTGTTAGCCCACATTGGGATTGGGATTTTCAACGTGATTGTGACAGCCATTGCCGTGGCTATCATGGATAAGATTGACCGGAAGAAGATGTTAAACATCGGGGCCGTTGGGATGGGGATTTCCCTGTTCGTCATGAGCCTTGGGATGAAGTTCTCCGGCGGTTCACACGTTGCGGCCATCATCTCCGTGATTGCCTTAACCATCTACATTGCGTTCTTCTCCGCAACTTGGGGTCCCGTCATGTGGGTCATGATTGGGGAAGTCTTCCCATTGAACATCCGTGGGTTAGGGAACTCCTTTGCCAGTGTGATCAACTGGACAGCCAACATGGTGGTTTCCTTAACCTTCCCAGCACTGTTGAACTTCTTCGGTACCGGTAGCCTGTTCATCGGTTACGGTGTCCTCTGTTTCGCCTCCATCTGGTTCGTTCAGAAGAAGGTCTTCGAAACACGGAACCGTTCACTGGAAGAAATCGAAGCAACGCTGCGGGAAAAGGCCGGCGAAACGGCCACAGACCTGAATACAGCTGAATAATCAAACAACTTAGAATACACCGCCGGTCATGGCGGTGTTTTTTTGTGGAAAACGCTTCCAAAAAATAAATGTAAGTGCTATCATAATAAGCATAGTTGGTTGAAGCAATCAACTAACTAAAGAAACGCCAACTTACAGTGAACCAAAATCTACGGCGATGAACCGTCAAAGGAAGTAAAAAGACTATGCATAAAGTTTCAACCGGATTCGTTTACTTCTTCGGCGCCCTTGGAGGACTTCTCTTTGGGTATGATACCGGGGTAATCTCAGGAGCCATTTTGTTTATTCAGAAGCAAATGCACTTGGGCTCTTGGGAACAAGGCTGGGTCGTTAGTGCCGTACTGCTGGGTGCCATCTTGGGTGCCGCTATTATCGGGCCATCGTCTGACCGTTATGGTCGGCGGAAGCTTCTACTTCTCTCTGCTATTATTTTCTTTATTGGTGCTTTGGGGTCGGCGTTTTCGCCAGAGTTCTGGACACTAATTCTTTCACGGGTTATCTTGGGTACCGCCGTTGGTGCCGCTTCCGCCTTAATCCCAACGTACTTGGCCGAACTCGCACCCGCCGATAAGCGGGGGACGGTTTCCAGCCTGTTCCAACTGATGGTTATGACCGGGATCTTGTTGGCCTACGTTACCAACTTGTCGTTCTCCGGTATTTACACCGGCTGGCGCTGGATGTTAGGCTTCGCTGCGGTTCCTGCCGCCTTGTTGTTCCTGGGTGGGTTAATCCTCCCAGAAAGCCCACGGTTCTTAGCTAAGAGTGGCCACATGGACCAGGCGCGTGAAGTGCTTGAAACCATGAACAAACATGATGAAGTTGCCGTAAACAAAGAAATTACTGAAATTGAAGCATCCGCTAAAATCGTCAGTGGTGGCTGGAATGAATTATTCAGTAAGATGGTTCATCCATCATTAGTTATTGGGGTTGGCCTTGCCATCTTCCAACAAGTTATGGGTTGTAACACGGTGCTCTACTACGCGCCAACCATCTTTACCGACGTTGGCTTCGGGGTGCACGCTGCCTTGTTAGCTCACATCGGCATTGGGGTCTTCAACGTGGTGGTTACCGCCATTGCCGTCGCCATCATGGACAAGTTTGACCGGAAAAAGATGTTAAACATTGGGGCCGTCGGCATGGGGATTTCCCTGTTTGTCATGAGTCTCGGCATGAAGTTCTCCGGTGGGTCTCACGTGGCCGCAATTATTTCCGTGCTGGCCTTGACCATCTACATCGCGTTCTTCTCCGCAACCTGGGGTCCCGTGATGTGGGTGATGATTGGGGAAGTCTTCCCACTCAACATTCGGGGTCTAGGGAACTCGTTTGCCAGTGTGATTAACTGGACGGCAAACATGATTGTTTCCTTAACCTTCCCATACCTGTTGGATTACTTCGGTACTGGTAGTCTGTTCATCGGTTACGGGGTGCTTTGTTTCGCTTCTATCTGGTTCGTCCAAAAGAAGGTTTTCGAAACTCGTGGCCGTTCTTTGGAAGATATCGAAGCAACGTTACGGACTAAGGCCGGCGAAGATGCTGATGACCTAGTCGTTACCGAAAAATAAAATTAGTGATTTATCGAGGCTGTTCCTGTGAGGACGGTCTTTTTGTTTGGCTAGCGTTGGTCACGGCTTGGGCGGCCGCCGCAATGCTTGGTGACCCAAAGCCTACTAGCAGCAGTGACATCCAGACGTAGCTATACAGTCGATCAGACATTGGTCGCATGATGATGCCTCCTCTTTATGGTCAACTGTACCGAGTTTATGTGGCCATTCGATATCGTTTGTGTAAAGGTTTGGTTTTGGGTTGGTTGGAGTTGGTCAGCCTACGGCTGGCAGGTGCTCCGTCCCATGAGGCAGACCTGAAGCCTGAAAGGCGGTCTTCAGGGCGCCAGATAGCCTCAAAAACCGAGTCTATCTGGACGGCCAGTCTTCTAAGCTCGGCAGGCCCGGCCAACCTAAGAAGACCACCACGGGACTCCGCACCTGCCTTCCTTCGGCCTCTGATCCAGCACTAAATCAGCCTACGACTGGTAACCTCTGCGTTCCATGGGGCAGACCTGAAGCCTGAGAGGCGGTCTTCAGGGCGTCAGGTAGCCTCAAAGTTCGAGTCTACCTGGCGGCCAGTCTTCTAAGCCTGACAGACCCAGCCAGCCTAAGAAGACGGTCACGGAACTTCGGGCTTACCAGTCTCCGGCTTCCATCTGGCATGAGACAGTGATGAGTTCTATGGCTTTGGTTGTGGCCGAACTCGTCTAAGGAGGTCGGCCTTTTTGTGGCTTCGAGCGTGACAATAGGCTGTAGCGGGGCGTTTATATTTAAAATTAAAATAATGAGTTGTGATCAATGTTGGAATCGATGTGGCCTGAGCCTCACTTCGCGGGTTGCATAGCTATAGAGACAATTTGGATAAACGTTATTGATGTGAATCAAAGTATCGTGACCGTTGATTCTGATTGGTCTTGACTCTCACTTGTCTTGATTCTCACCAATCTAAGCCGTGAGGGCGGGCCTACAAGTACTCAGCTGTGAAATTTATCTTGGCAGAGGGAACTTCTCGGCCTAGATAAAGACCGAGCTAGGAGACTTGTGGGTTTCAAGGCTCCTAGTCGTGTCTACAGCGTTCCAGCGCTTGTAGGGCCAACCGGTAAGGCGCCAAGGAATGCCGTCGGCATTCAACTGCCAAAAGAAAAACCTTAAGGGCTGAATAAGTTCCACAACTGGGAAGGATTTCGCCACTATTTCAGGGAGTGAATGGTACAATTAGAGACATATCAAAACTATTGCGAGGTGGCAGCATGATTGCCGATTTTGAAAAATTTATTGATCAGGTTGAAGACCCAGAACACCAACAGCGGGTACGCGACGTGTTGGAATGGGTTCAGACCACCTTTCCACAGTTAGAACAACGTTACGCCTGGAACCAACCAATGTTTACGGACCACGGAACCTTTATCATTGGGTTTAGCGTGGCGAAGCCGCATATGGCCTTTGCACCAGAGGGGACGGTCATGGAAGCTTTCGACGCTGACATTCGGGCGGCACATTATAATCCAGGGAAAAAGTTTGGCCGAATCAAGTGGAGCCAACCTGTCGACTATGAGTTATTGAAACGAATCATTGAATTTAATATTGCCGATAAGGCTGACTGCACGACGTTCTGGCGAAAATAGGGGAATTTTCAAGGGGAGAGAGCCATGCGACAGCAAGAAATACGGCGCCATCATTGGCGATATCCCGTCGGAGCGGGATTAATCGCGCTCGTGATGGTCGCCGGCTTGTTTGCCATTCGGGGAATCACACCGTTTGGTGATCATAATTTATTAATTGGGGACTTAGGGGTTCAATATATCCCCTTCTTTACAGACTTTGTGCGCCTGGTTCGGGACCACGGCGCCAGTTTATTTAACTTTCATCAGGCACTCGGCGGTAGCTGGTTGCCGATCATTTCGTATTACCTCATGAGTCCATTCAATGTCTTATTGTTTTTGGTCCACAGTGCCCAAATCCCGGTGATGGTAGCCGTGATGATCATGCTTAAGATCGCCACGATGGCCGGAACCATGACGGTGTATCTGCAGAGCCACTGGCAGTTCCATCGGGCCTTTGTCATGGTCTTTGGACTCGCCTATGCCTTCTGTGGCTTCGTCACCGTGAACTTCTTTAATGTGATGTGGTTGGATGCCCTCATGTGGTTGCCACTGGTCGCCTGGGGACTCGACAACTTTGTGGCGACTCGGCGTGGTGGGGCCTATTTTGCCTGGCTTTTCGTGGCCGTTTTGACCGACTATTATTTGGGATACATGACCTGCCTGTTTGTGGTGGGGTACTTCGTCTACCTGATGATGGGAACCCGGCTGAGCGGCCAGACGCTACGCGAGTGGTGGGCCCAAGAACGTGGCTTGATAGGTCGCTTCGTGGTGACGTCACTGCTAAGCGTTGGCAGCACGTTGGCGCTACTATTACCAACGATCCTGAACATGTTAACGACGGCTAAGGCCCATCCCGGGTCGGCGGCCTTTTCACTATTTCCCACCTTTGGACTGGAATTCTTTCGGCAATTCAGCCTGGGAACCACGGACTTTTCCCAACGAATCGACCATGCGCCGGCACTGTATGTTTCCTCGCTGGTGATTTTATTGGCCATGGCCTACTTTGGCCTCAAGTCGGTGACGCGGTGGGATAAGGTCCGCGCCAGCTTGCTACTGCTATTTCTCTTTCTTGGCATGTGGTTACGCGGCTTCAATACGGTTTGGCATATGCTGGCGATGCCGGCCGGCTATCCATTCCGAAATAGCTTCTTCTTCAGCTTCGTGCTGATTATGTTAGCGGCCGGTGCCTGGCAAAATGACGTGCGCCAACTCACCGCTGCCTGGCGGTGGGGACTGCCACTCTTGCTCGCCGGACTCATGATCGGCGGGACTTGGCTGATTGCGCCGATGCAGACATGGACGCAGTCGGCCTACTATGCCAGCCTGGAACCGGTTGGCCGGCGGGTCTTGCTCGTCAGCGTGGGGTTGCTGTTGTTAACGACCATCCTGTTGTGGGAGGGCCCCAGATTCCGCGGCCTATTGGCGTTCATCGTGGTGGGGGAATTGGTGGCCAACTTTGGCCTAGCCCTAAATGGCATTGATTTTGGTCGTCAGCACACCTATGCACAGGCCGTGACGATGGCGACGAAACGACTCGCGCCCTTGACCGAGCGCCAATCGTTATCGCGAATTCGCAATGAGGCACCTACCGTGGCGGCTGGGTTTACCGGTCACTATAATCCGTATAACGACAGCATTTGGTTGGGGTACAACGGGACCGGGGCCTACAGCTCGACGATGACGGCGGCCACGGTCACCATGTCACGGCAACTGGGCCTGTTCTCGCGGAATGTCCGCCGAGTCAGCACCGCTGGGTTGTCGCCGGTGTCGGAGATGCTATTTGGCATTCGCGATAAGGTCACGCCGACCGGAACGATCGAACCCGTGGCCAGTTACAGCGGCATGGGTTTTGCGGTGCCGGATAAACTGACACGGCTACGCTTTGGCGCGGATGCCATCGCCAATCAAGAGGCCACGCTTCAAGCCCTGCGGCCGCGTCGTCAACCGTATTTCCATGACACCAAGTCGGTCGAGATTAAGACCTGGGATAACTGGCGGTCGGTGGGCCAATTGGCCGTCTTCAAGTATCATCATCGCTGGTCGATGGTGGCCCAGGCAACGGGGCGGCTTTATTTATTTGATCGGGATGGTGCCAGCAAGTATTCTTCTATGTTGGTCAATGGCCATCGCGTTCATCCGGAATACTTTGCGGATGGTCGGCCAGTGTTATTAGACCTCGGAACTTTTCGTAAGGGTCAAATGGTGACCGTGACCTTCGCCAGCTGGAATGAAAGTGTGCGGGATATTCATCTGGCGACGCTGCCGGCCGCTGGGATGGTAGCCGTGCATCGTCAGGCCCAGGCGACCTCGCTCAAGTTAACCCAGCGGCGGCATGCATTGCCGACAACGTATCAGGGACAGATGGTCAATCAGTCCGGCAATCGTTGGGCCTTCTTGAGCCTGCCGACGGAAAAGGGCTGGCGGATTAACGTGAATGGCCAACGAGTCGCGACCAAGACCGTGCTAACCGGTCTGACGGCCGTGCCGATCCGTTCCGGGATCAACGACATTCAGGTGCAGTACCAGGTGCCAGGGGGCCGATTGGGCGTCATTCTGGCGCTGATCAGTTTCCTGAGTTATCTTGATCTGTGGCATTTTCGCCGCTTATAAACGATGAAATTAAAAATGGTGTCAGCATCACGTGAAATCACGCGGTGCTGGCACCATTTTGTTATTCGGTTAATTTCGGTTGATCCTGGTTCTTGGCCAATATTTGTTTGGTATTAATCGGTTGACCGTCTTCAGTGGTTCGCACCACGAAGACGTCGATATCGGCCATCCGACTGACGTAAGCGGTCACGGATCCTTCAACCATACGGGCAACGGCACTCATCCCGGTCGCCCCGAGGACGATAAAGTCGTTGTCATGGTCGCGAACGAACTCGTGGGCAATCACGGTCTTGGGATTCCCGAACCGCACGTGAATATCGAAGTCCTTGAACCCGGTGGCGGCGGACGTGGTCTCGACCAGTGAGGTCAGGTAGTCCGTGGCATCCGTGGCCAATTCGTGAATCACGTTGCCGGGCATTGAACCACTGGCGTAGAAACCGTAGTGATTGATCCGTAAGACACTGAGCAGGTCGATATGTGCACCACTCTGTTGGGCGACGGTGACGGCCTTCTTAAGAGCCAGCTCCGCTTGAACGGAACCGTCCACGGGCACTAAGAGTCGCTGATATTTCTGTTCCATAATTAACCTTCTTTGTCTGGGAGTTTAGACGCGGCCCTTTAGAGTCAGAGTGGCTTGGTCTAAGACATGCCCGTTGATTTGGTGACGGAGGTCATTGAGCCAGAATCCGTCGGCTAAGGCGAGCTGAGTGTCCAACGCGTAGACGACCAGTTCGTAGTCGTGGTCTTCGTTGGGTGGGAAGGGTCCCGTATAGTTTTGGGTGATGGCGGGGTCGGTGTTGCCAACCAGGTGGCCACCGTTACTGTTACGGCCATGGGTGTGGGGAAGCGCATTGGTCCGGGACACGTCGGCCGGAATCTCGCGGGTGTCGCCAGGGAAATTGGCGGCGACCCAGTGAATCCAAGGAAAACCACTGACTGGCACGGCGTCAAAGTCGATCACGTAGAGCGCGAGGCTCTGGGTGTCGGCGGGAACGTCACTGAGGCTAATTGGAAAAGATTGGACGGGTTGCCCCTTATAAACGGCGGCCCCCGTTGCGTGCTTGCTGTATTCGTCTGCTAAATAACCCTGTACAGTTGGGACTTCAAGTCGCATGTAAACCCTCCTAACGATCTAGTACTAGCCTCATTATACCGCATCCCCTTCACGACCCCCTAATATTCATTAATAATGTATAAAAATACGTATAAAGAGAATAAATGTAATATATTTCCATAAAATGGTTGATTTTCGGTCATAGAGGCGTATGCTTAAAAACAATTAGTTCAGTTCAGAAAGGATGACCCATATGACACCACAAGCCAAAATTAGTATTCTCCAGCATTTAATTCAGATACCTTCCGTTAACGATCACGAGACGGACGTGGCGGACTACATCGCCAGTCTCTTTGCACCGTATCCAGAGGCCAAGGTTGAGAAGGTCCCGTTCGCTAAGAACCGCGACAATCTCGTGGTGACGATTGGTAATCCCGATGGGCCGCAAATCGGACTCTGTGGCCATATGGACGTCGTGGACGCTGGGGATGCCAGCGCCTGGAGTCATGATCCCTTTGCCGGTGACGTTGTCGGCGACCAGCTATTTGGCCGGGGTGCTTCGGATATGAAGAGTGGTCTCGGGGCCATCGTCATTACCATGTTGGAGTTCCTGGAACAGGGGACGCCATTGAAAGGGAGTATTCGGCTCCTAGCTACCGTTGGTGAGGAAACCGGCGAGTATGGTGCCGCCAAGCTCACTGATGAAGGCTACGCTGACCATTTGGCAGGCCTGGTGATTGCCGAACCCAGCGGCCTGGATAATGCGGTCTACACGGCTCGTGGGGTGATTGACTACAAGATTATCTCGACGGGGAAGGCCAGCCACAGTGCCCAGCCTGAGAAGGGTGTCAACGCCATCGATAACTTGATGAAATTTTATAACGCGGTTGGTCCTATCATGGCCAAGCACGACCAGACCGACCCGGTCTTGGGCAGCCTGTTACATAACGTGGACTTGATCTCCGGTGGGGAGCAGATTAATTCAATTCCAGCTCATGCCGAATTAATGGCCAACATGCGGACGATTCCAGCCTATCCTAACCAGGTCATCTACGACGAGTTAGAGGCGTTAGTGGCGAAGCTAAATGCGGAACCTGACGTGCAGTTGGAACTGAGTTATAGCTATCCAGAAGAAGCCATTCCGGGTGATCCGGACGCCCCACTGGTCCAATTGGCCAAGCAGATTAGCGACGACATCTGCGGGCACGACACCAAGATTGTGGGTTCCGGTGGTGCGAACGATGGCGCCGAATTCTTGCGGGCCAAGGCCGACTTTACCAGTATCGAAATTGGTCCCGGCAGCAACACCTCGCATCAGGTGGACGAATATATTTCCATCAAAGAGTATCTTCAAGCGGTCGAGGTTTACAAGGCCCTGGTCCCAGCATTCTTTGATTCTTTAGACTAATGGGTTGTGTGTTGTTGGTCGCCTACGGCGGCCAGGGCGGCAGCCAGCCGTGGGGACGCTTCAGCCTGGGAAGCGGGCTTCCGACTCGACTTGAAGCCACGAAAGACCCGTGTCTCCAAGGTCGCCCGTGGAGTAAACTAGCCCAAAACGCTAGTCAACACCACTTTCACTGGCTGACTACCTCCCTGACCTTCTTCGGCTAACAGTAGTGTTCTGTCATCTCGATGGGGTGTTCTGGATGCCGATGGTTGTGGTACTGTTTTTGTTTTTAGACTGGATAATGGTCGCCTACGGCGGCCAGGGCGGCAGCCAGCCGTGGGGACGCTTCAGCCTGAGGAGCGGGCTTCCGACTCGACTTGAGGCCACGAAAGACTCGTGTCTCCAAGGTCGCCCGTGGTGTAAACTAGCGAAAAATGCTAGTCAACACTACCTTCACTGGCTGACTACCTCCCTGACCTTCTTCGGCTAACAGAAGTGCTCTGTCAGCTCAATTGGATTAAGTGATAAGTGAACAAATAGCGGCCTGTCGATCCATCTGGATCGGCAGGCCGCTTTCGCGTGGAATATTTATATCATTGATTGATTAGGTTGGTTTCCTGATAACGGCAGATGGCAGATGTTTTAGTATCTGTGGCCAGTTAGACTGATGTCAGGCAATGTTGGGTTTCGCCGATCTAAGCCGTGAGGGCGGTCGGTAGGTGGCTCAGCCATGAAATTATTCTTAGCTTGGGTGATCTTCCCAAGGTTAGAATAAGACCGGCCTTTGAGACCGCTCTTTGGCTCAAAGCTGTGTCCATGGCGTTCCGGCCACCTACCGGCCAACCGGTAAGGCGCCCAGAACGACCGCAGGTCGTTCCAACATCTTCGTGACCTTGCGGTCCCGATTTTAGCTAAGATTAAGCAATGAAGCCCTGCAATCATTGGGGCGCAAAATATTAAGATTCTGGATAGAATGGGGTCAAACTGTTAAAAAACGTTAACGGAAGCTGGTATTTTTAATAAAACAGCTTATATTTAAAAGTAATTAGCTAGAGGGGGAAGGGGAAATCATGGCCAGGCATCGAGTAAAGAAGTCCTTGATTGCTTATCATGTGATCGTCACTGTCCTGACGTTTTGGTCAGTCGGTAACGTGTTACTAATGCTTCTGAAATTCGGGGACTATCACGTGGAAGCCAGGATTAACAATGGGTTGCTGATCGCGTTTGCCCTGGATTATTTGTGGCGCTTGATTCATGCGCACGACCGAAAGATATTCTTGATTCAATCGACCTTTGATCTCTTGGGGATTATTCCCATGCATCCCGTCTTTGCCTTCTTTCGACTCGGACGGTTGGTGCGGTTGATTCGGTTTCACCATCTCTTTTGGAAGATGCGGATCGCCGGCAAGTGGACGCGAATCTATCACCGGTTTATCTATAAGACGGGTTTTATTTACCTGTTCTCAATTAGTGTCGCCATAATTGTTTTGAGTGCCTTTCTGTTTTCTATTTCGGAGAAACAGACGTTGGGTAACTCCCTGTGGTGGGCCATCACGACGGCGACCACCGTTGGGTATGGGGATGAAACCCCGCATACCGCCTTCGGGAAAATCGTGGCGAGCTTCCTAATGGTCGGTGGGATCGGTTTTATTGGTTTGTTAACCAGTACGATTACCGGGTTCATTACCAAACGAGCCGCCCAATCCTCGGCGGCCGAAGAAAGCCAAGAGAAGGATGAACTCCCCATCTTAATGGCTAAGATCGATACGTTGACGGGGAAGGTCGACGACCTACAAACCAAGTTGGATGCCTTGGAA
The DNA here is from genome assembly GCF_003946545.1 of Levilactobacillus tangyuanensis. Classification (GTDB taxonomy): domain Bacteria; phylum Bacillota; class Bacilli; order Lactobacillales; family Lactobacillaceae; genus Levilactobacillus; species Levilactobacillus tangyuanensis. The sequence goes on along the minus strand of NZ_RHOA01000006.1, from coordinate 45,215 downwards.
AAACCAGATAACAAAAAAACGAAGTCCTAGAAGGACTTCGTTCATTGACTAGTGAACAAACTGTAAATTGTAATTCCCTTGACCATCGGAAGTGATGGTGTAGGTGGTATAACCGGCCTGCAGCCATGAATTCTTCGACGCTTGTGCCCAGTTTTGCGCATCGGCAACGGAAGAGAACGTGTGGGTCGTTGAGAATTGATCGTCGTCCGAATCCTTCTTCTTCGAGGAACTCGAGGCGGAAGCAGAGGACTTAGTCGTCGCCTGATCGAGGAGCTTTTGTTCCCGCGATTGGACGGCGCTATTTGATTCGGCATTAATGATGTTCTGCAACTTCTGTTTCTGCGTTACCGTAATGCCATTATCGTTGTATTGCTCGTATTTATCTTGAAAACTCTCATAGGCGGATTGCTCCGAGGCCGATGAGTTTTTGGCGGCAACAGATGAGCTGTTGCTGGAAGAAGCCGCTGTGTTTGAAGCGGCATTGTTATGATGGTTGATGGCTAAAACCAGCAGGACCGCGATAGCCAGGGTTAAGAGCGTCAAAATCCAAGGCCACCAGCGCCGCGGCTTTTTAGGCCGTTGGCGGGTCGCTTGATCGTTGCCCTGATTGAAGTTATACCGTTGTACGCGTGATTTTGGTTCTTGGTTGTTCAACTGAAAAACCTCCATGTCCAGAAACGGTGTGAAAAAACAAGCTTGCCGCTAAGACGACAAACTACCACACCCTCCATAATACCGCAAAACCCCTATGGAAGACAATGATCGCCCCGATTTTCATAAATTTCAACACTTTCAATTCACGAAAAACGCCAGTCTATTGTATGATGGAAAGGGATTAAAGTTTGAAAGGTGGTTTTTATTTTGCATAATGATATTCCAGAATTACCGTTAAATAACGGCAATCAGATTCCACAATTGGGCCTGGGTGTGTTCCAAGTTGATAACGCTGCGGACACCAAGGATTCCATCAAGTGGGCGCTGGCTGCTGGTTACCGCCACATCGATACCGCTGCCTACTATGGCAATGAACAGTGGGTGGGTGAAGCCATTCGCGAGAGCGACGTTAAGCGTGAGGATGTCTTCGTAACGTCCAAGCTCTGGAACAGTGTCCGGGGCTACGACGAGACCAAGCAAGCCTTCCAAGACTCCTTAGACCGCTTAGGTTTCGACTATCTCGATATGTTCCTCATTCACTGGCCAGCGCCCGGCTACCTGGAAAGCTGGCGCGCCATGGAAGACCTGTACAAGGCCGGCAAGATTAAGAATATTGGGGTCTCCAACTTCAATCAGAAACAGATGGACGATATCCTGGAAAACGGCACGGTGAAGCCCGTCGTTGACCAAATCGAAACGCACCCCTACCTCCAACAAGACGAGATGCATGCCTACCTTGAAAGCAAGGGGATTCTGCATGAAGCCTGGAGCCCACTGGGTGGCGGGAGCAACAATGCCCTGACCAATCCCGTGATCAGCGAATTGGCTGCGGCCCACGACGTTAGTGCGGCCCAAATCATCTTACGCTGGCACGTTCAACGCGAAGAAATCGTGATTCCAAAGTCGATTCACGAGGCCCGCGTTCAACAAAACCGCGACATCTTTGCCTTTGGCTTGGATGAGGATGAAATGAAGGCCATTGCCGCCCTCGACGCCGGCAAACGGGTGGGTCCTGACCCAGACGATGCCGCCTGGTTAAAGCAATCCCAAAGTTACTCGGGTCGTAAATAATTAGTTAAATGGTGGGATATTCGCCTGTTGGGCCCGGTCAACCAAGGTTTCCGTGAGTTGGTTGGTCACGCTAATGGGAATCCCGATGAAGGGACTCAAGAGGTTCGGCCGATCAGGGTCGGGCACGTCTTGGGTGTCCTTCAGATTTGGAACGAGTGAAGCTAGGTCTGCCTTGTGCAGGTCTAGCTTTTTTGCGTAGTAGATGACTTCTCGGTAACTGACGTTCTTGAAGTAGAAGTAGTAGCAGAGTCCGGCGACCGCCACGACCCAGAAGATCGTCCATTGAAGACCGATGCGAGCTGGGTTTAAGAAGCCGATCGCGATTGCCGCCAGGACAAAGACCACGTAGATGGCGACGCTGATGGCCGCCCAGCGATGTTTAGTCGTCAAGCCTGGCACCTCATTTCTTAGTTAGGATGTTCCTAGTGTACGGGGTTCCACGACGGGTTTCAAGCCGTCACTGATAAAATGTCGAAATTATTTGTGGCGGCGTCAGACCGCGGTGGCCAAGTCATTAAGGGCGATCACAGTGGCTAGTTGAAAAATAATATTTAGATTAGAGGTTGACGACCTTTTCTCATCATGCTATTATCAAAGGCAATCGAATAACGAACGCTAATTTCCATTACCAAGTAGCGTGTCATCTGTGCGTAAGAGAGTCGGTGGTTGCTGCGAACCGATCAGGATGATTACGACGAAATACAGTGGAATGTCCTGGTACGCCAGGCGGAAAAAGACTAGATCCGTTACCTTCTAGAGAGTGGAATTACTGGGTCTAGAACCAGTGATTCAAGTTGGGTGGTACCACGGTTGAGTCTAATCGTCCCTGTTGCATAGTTGCAGCGGGGACGATTTTTTTATTACATAAATTAGCAGAGATTATAAGAGGAGCGATTAGAATGAAAGAACAATCAGAGAAAAAGAATTGGCGGCCGGTTAAGTTTGGCGAAGCCCTAGCTATTTTGTTAATCATGTTGTTGGTCATGGGAACCGGCGTTATCAAGTTTGGTCTTTCCCCAACCACACCCGTGTTATTGGTCATCGCCTTGGTTATTCTGTGGTCCAAGATTCGCGGGGCCGACTGGGATACCATTCACGACGGCATCATCGACGGGATTAAGACCGGGATTATTCCCATCTTTATCTTCCTGTTAATCGGGGCCCTCATCAGTGTCTGGATTGCCGCGGGGATTATTCCTTCCATGATGGTCTTCGGGTTCCACCTGATTTCCGCTCAATGGTTCGTACCGTCCGTCTTCCTGGTTTGTGCCATTATCGGGACGTCCATCGGGAGTGCCTTCACCATCATCTCCACGATTGGGATTGCCCTCTTCGGGATGGGGACCACGATGGGCTTCAACCCAGCCTTAGTTGCTGGGGCCATCATCTCCGGGGCCATCTTCGGTGATAAGACCTCACCACTTTCCGACTCGACCAACCTGGCCTCTGCCATCGCCGAATCCGAGTTATTTGCCCACATCAAGAACCTCATGTGGTCCACGATTCCCGCATTCTTCGTTTCTTTAATCCTGTACTTCTTCTTAGGGACTGGCGCTTCCGATGCCAATGCCTTAACTAAAATCAACTCGACGGTTGCCACGTTAAACAGCCACTTCACCATTACTTGGTGGGCCGCCTTACCAATCGTCCTCATGTTCGTCTGTGCCTGGCGGAAGGTCCCAGCCATCGCGACGTTGTTGTTAAACGTTGGGTTGGGGATTGTCATGATTTTTATTGAAAAGCCCTCAACAGCCTTGAGTAGTGTTGCCACCATGATCGAATCCGGTTTCGTTTCCAAGACCGGCAATGCCAGTGTCGATGCCCTGTTAACCCGTGGTGGGATTAGTGCCATGATGTCCACCGTTTCCTTAATCATCCTGACCCTGACCTTAGGGGGCCTGCTGATGAAGTTCAACATCATCCAAACGGCCATGGTACCCTTGGCCAAGCGCCTTCACAGTAATGGGTCCGTTGTGACCGCCGCCATCCTCGCCGGGATTGGGGTAAACGTCTTCGTTGGTGAACAATACCTCTCCGTTATCTTACCTGGGAAAGCCTTCAAGCAAACCTTTAACGACCGGGGCTTAGATAACTTAGCCTTGAGCCGGGTCCTTGAAGATGGTGGGACCGTCATCAACTACTTGGTTCCATGGGGCGTTGCGGCCGTCTTCGCTGCCAACACCTTGGGTGTCTCCACGTTGTCTTACCTACCATTCTGTTTCTTCAGCCTGCTGTCCCCAATCTTCTCCATCCTCAGTGGCTTCACTGGAGTTGGGTTGAAGCGGATGCCAGCTGCCGATGACCAAAGTGCGACCGCTGCCACGATGGCCGCCGACGGCCGGTAGATTGACTAGCAATAAATAAATATTTGAAACAATTTCAAGCCCGGTTCGACCAGTTGAAAGCTAGTCGGACCGGGCTTTTTTGCTGATCTAAAAGTTAACACTTATTCTGATAAAAGTTATTCATGCCTAAAAAAGTGTTTACCTAACTTGAAAGTTGCGTTACCCTGATAGGTGTTGGAAGACGTTTGGTTCTTCCACAACCGCCGCAACGGTTAACCCATCAGGGATCGGTTGATCGCAGGGCCATTCGTGATTTATTTAAGGAGGAACCATCCGTAACAGAAACGATATCTGAGAAAAAAGGGAGGGCTTTTTACCATGAGTGATTCGGTAAAGAAGCATAAGTTAATCGAGTACGCTAACGGCCCATCGTTGGGAGAAATCAACGGGACCGTTAAAGTACCAAAAAATATGGGATTTTGGAAAACATTGTTCGCCTACTCTGGGCCTGGTGCCTTAGTCGCAGTGGGGTACATGGATCCCGGTAACTGGTCAACATCCATTACCGGTGGGCAAAATTTCCAGTACCTACTGATGTCTGTTATCTTGATCTCAAGTTTGATTGCGATGTTGTTGCAATACATGGCGGCTAAACTTGGTATCGTGAGTCAGATGGATTTGGCCCAAGCTATTCGGGCCCGGACCAGTAAGACGCTCGGTGTGATTCTCTGGATCCTAACGGAATTTGCCATTATGGCGACCGACATCGCCGAAGTTATTGGGGCAGCGATTGCCCTGTACCTATTATTCAATATTCCGCTAATCATTGCGGTTTTCATTACGGTATTTGATGTCTTGCTATTATTGTTATTGACCAAGATTGGTTTCCGTAAGATTGAAGCCATCGTGGTTTGCCTGATCCTGGTTATTCTGTTTGTCTTCGTCTATCAAGTGGCGCTGTCAAATCCCGACTGGGGTGGCGTTATCCGGGGCTTGGTCCCAACGGGCAAGACCTTCTCCAGCAGTATTAAGGTTGGCGGCATGACCCCAATGAGTGGGGCCTTAGGGATTATTGGGGCGACGGTTATGCCCCATAACCTCTACCTACACTCCGCCATTTCACAAACGCGGGCCATTGACCACAACGATGAAGAAGACATCGCGCGGACGGTGAAGTTTGCCGGCCTGGATTCTAACATCCAATTGACGTTTGCCTTCTTCGTTAACGCCTTACTCCTCATCATGGGGGTAGCCGTCTTCAAGACGGGGGCCGTTAAGGATCCTTCTTTCTTCGGTCTGTTCCATGCGTTGTCAGATACGGCAACCATGAGTAACGGCTTACTAAGCAGTGTGGCGCGCACCGGGATTCTGTCTACATTGTTTGCCGTGGCCTTGTTGGCATCAGGACAAAACTCCACGATTACCGGGACCTTAACCGGTCAAGTCATCATGGAAGGTTTCGTCCACATGCGGATGCCCCTCTGGTTACGGCGGTTGGTCACCCGGTTGATTTCCGTGGTGCCCGTCCTCATCTGTGTCATGATGACCAGCGGCAAGAGTGCCGTTGACGAACACGTGGCGCTAAACGATTTGATGAACAACTCCCAAGTCTTCCTGGCCTTCGCCTTACCATTCTCGATGCTGCCATTGTTAATGATGACGGATAGTCGGGCTGAAATGGGTGATCGATTCAAGAACTCGTTGTGGCTGAAGATTCTGGGGTGGATTTCGGTTGTCGGCCTGACGGTCCTCAACATGGAAAGCCTGCCCGATGCGATTAAGGGCTTCTTCGGGGATGGCATCACGCCAGCTCAGGCTGACCTGTCTAACTGGATTGCCTATGCCTTGATTGTCGCCGTGCTGGCCTTATTGGTTTGGACGTGTGTGGAACTTCACCACGGGAATCAACGGTTGGCTAAGGAACAAGCTGCTAAGCAGGCAGCACTCACGGAATAGGGGGAATCAACCATGGCAACAACTTTCAAACGAATCTTAGTTGGGGTCGATGACTCGGCGGATGCCTTGTTAGCCTTCGACTATGCCATTCATCAAGCAATCAAGGACGACGCGGAATTAATCATTGTCTCGGTCTTGGAAAACGATGAAATGAACATCTACCAAGCCCTAAGTAGCGATTATATTCATGGGGAACGCGGTGACCTGGAACAACACGTCCAAAAGTATCGGCAACAAGCGGTCGATGCCGGCGTGGCCAACGTTCGCGCAATGATTGCCGAAGGGGAACCAGGGGAAACCATTGTGAAGGATGTCATTCCTCACGTGGAACCAGATTTACTCGTCATTGGGTCGTTGGCCAAGAAGGGTGTCAGTCGCCACTTCGGTAGCCAAGCCGCCTACATGGCCAAGTACGCGCCTATTTCAGTGATGGTCGTTCGGTAGGGGTCTGAAAATTAAATGAGTTATCGTAGCCGGGTTCAGCGTGAAATGCGTTGAGACCGGCTTTTGTGTCCCCCTGGAAAATCTTAAGGATCGCCTGATTAAGAATGATTGGGCAAAAGTTCCCAGGTCGTTCAGTCATGAGCGTAGACTAACGGCATGGCCGGAAAAACGGTCAGAAGGGGGCGTGGATCACATGGATAAGGGGAAAGAAAAGAAACACAAGTTGATTCAGTATGCCAATGGCCGATCCTTGGCAGAAATTAATGGGACGGTGAAGGTGCCCAAGGATCTCGGTTTTTGGAAAACGTTGTTTGCCTACTCCGGACCAGGCGCGTTGATTGCGGTGGGGTATATGGATCCGGGGAATTGGTCAACTTCGATAACAGGTGGCCAAAACTTCCAGTACCTATTGATGTCTGTTATCTTAATGTCAAGTTTGATCGCGATGCTGCTACAATACATGGCGGCTAAACTTGGCATCGTGAGTCAGATGGACTTGGCTCAAGCCATTCGGGCAAGAACGAGCAAGGCACTGGGAATTGTGTTGTGGATCCTAACGGAGTTTGCCATCATGGCCACCGACATTGCCGAAGTCATTGGGGCGGCGATCGCGCTGTACCTGTTGTTCGACATTCCACTGGTCATCGCCGTGTTCATTACGGTCTTTGACGTCCTGTTACTCTTGTTGCTGACCAAGGTTGGCTTTCGAAAAATCGAGGCCTTGGTTGTTTGTCTCATCATGGTCATTCTCTTTGTTTTCGTGTACCAAGTTGCCCTGTCGAATCCGGACTGGGGTGGCGTCGTTAAGGGCCTGATCCCTACGGCGGCGACCTTCTCGACCGGTAAACGGGTCGGTGGGATGACGGCACTGGATGGCTCCCTAGGGATTATTGGGGCGACCGTCATGCCCCATAACCTCTATCTGCATTCGGCCATTTCGCAAACGCGGTCGGTTGATCACAATGACGAGGACGACGTGGCCCGCACCGTGAAGTTTGCTGGCCTGGATTCCAACATCCAGTTGACCTTTGCCTTCTTCGTCAATGCGCTGTTGTTAATCATGGGGGTGGCCGTCTTCAAGACCGGCGCCGTTAAGGACCCTTCCTTCTTCGGGTTGTTTCACGCGCTGTCGGATACCACGACCATGAGTAATGGCGTTCTGAGTAGCGTGGCGCGGACGGGGATTCTTTCCACGCTGTTTGCCGTGGCCCTGCTGGCCTCCGGGCAAAATTCAACGATTACCGGGACCCTGTCCGGGCAAGTCATCATGGAAGGTTTCGTTCACATGCGGATGCCGTTATGGCTGCGGCGCCTGGTAACCCGGCTCCTGTCCGTCATTCCCGTATTAATCTGTGTGATGTTGACGAGTGGGAAGAGTGCGGTGGACGAACACGTGGCCTTGAATGATTTGATGAATAATTCGCAGGTTTTCCTGGCCTTTGCCCTGCCGTTCTCGATGTTGCCGCTGCTCATGATGACCGATAGTAAGGTTGAAATGGGCGACCGCTTCAAGAATTCATGGTGGCTCAAGATTCTGGGGTGGTTCTCCGTGATTAGCCTGACGGCATTGAACATGGAAGGCATGCCGGGCCAGGTCGAAGGTTTCTTTGGGGATAGCCTTACCGGCGGTCAAAAGGCCTTGGCCGATGGGATCGCCTATGGCTTAATTGCAATTGTGCTGGCGCTCTTAACCTGGACCGTGGTGGAATTACATCATGGGAATAAGGCTTATGCGGCGGCACAAACGGCGAAAAATGAACAACGGGAGGAATAGGTATGGCCACAACTTTTAAACGGATTTTGGTAGGGGTCGATGATTCGGCGGACGCGCTCTTAGCTTTTGACTACGCGATTCATCAGGCCAAGCGCGATCACGCGGAGTTGGTGATTGTCTCCGTTTTGGAAAATGACGACATGAATGTTTATCAGGCACTAGACCGGGACTTCGTCCATGGGGAATACACTGACCTGGAAGACCACGTCAAGAAGTATCAGAAGCAGGCGGAAGCCGCCGGCGTGGAAGATGTTCGCATGATGATTGCGGAGGGGGAACCTGGCGAAACCATCGTGAAGGAAGTTATTCCAGATGTGAAGCCGGACATCTTGATTGTCGGCTCCCTGGCCAAGAAGGGCGTCCGTCGGCACTTCGGTAGCCAGGCCGCCTACATGGCCAAGTACGCCCCGATCTCGGTGATGGTGGTGCGGTAGTGGGTTTGGTTTAAAGATCTAGGTCAAAGTCTTAGACGACATTACCTGTGCCGTCCTGCGGGTGCCCTTGGGCCGGAACGCGGTGGGCATGACTTAGAGCCAAAGAGCGGTCTCTAAGGTCAGCCTTTGCCTAAGTCGAGCAACCCACTCGCCTAAGCCAAACGACACCACTGGGCCCAGGCACCCTCCGGACTCGTCGTGGTTGCTCAAGCTAATCTAGATTATAAAACACCCGTCAATGATTGGATTGGCGGGTGTTTTAGCGCTTCTGATCTTTATTCTTTAATCGTTCGGGACTTAGATCACGGTCGACCGTGGATAATTAAGCAGCTTGATGGTCGATTTCTTGCCCGATTCCCGAGGGTTCGCGGTATACTGAAGATAATTCAGGGTGGGAGGAAATTCAGATGAAGTTGGTTAAGTTGTTAGCGGTCGCCGTGGTCACACTAGGAGTTGCCGGTGGGGCCGTCGTTCCGGCAACCGCCAGTACCACAACCGTTCCCAAGGCCTTGCGGGGAACCTATTATACCTATCAGGGCCATCATAAGTGGGTCTCCTTAAAGGTGGCAGCGCACAAGGTGACGCTGCATTATCCCGGTTCGAAGTCGGAGGTGCTGACGCCGAATGCGAAGAACAAGGCTAAACGGTTGTCCTATAAGAAGAAGGGCAAGTATTTTACCTTTAACTCGAAAATCACCTTTGCGGAACAGAGTTCTTTTCCCAAGGACGGCATGAAGCTAACCTCGCGTAAGATTGGCAAGAAACACTACCAGGTGATTCGGGGCTATTCGAACCGTTACCAATACGACTTCATTAAGGGTAAAAAGGTGAACAATGCCTATAACCATCTGGTTAAGGGAGCCTATTTAAGTTAGAAATAGAGGGCGAGTCACATGCAAATTTTACGAATGGTCACCGTTGCTGGGGTGGCCTTAAGTCTGATTGGTGGGACCGGTGTAACGGCGGCCGCCAGTTCGACGACGGTGCCCAAGTCAATCCGTGGGACCTATTACAGTTATGGTCATCTCGATGCCAAAATGATAATCTCTGCGCATAAGGTGACGTTGAAACTGAAGGGGACAAAACCCTTCGTCCTGACGTCTAAGGCGAAGCATCCGGCTAAACGCATTCGCTATAAAAAGACTGGCAAATATTTCAAGCTTGCTAAGGGGAAATATTTTCCCAGTGATAAGTTGCGTCTCGTCAAAGTAACCGTCGATGGTAAAAAATACCAGGCCCTACGGAATTATACGGGTAAATATGAATGGAATTATATCAAGGGGACCAAGCTAAGCTGGGGACTTTTGAATTAGTGACGGTCGATAGCGGCCTGTCTCGGCGTTTGCTGGGGCAGGCTTTTTGTGACCGATCAAGGCTATCTGCTTTTGGTGGATAATAATTTACCCATTTCATAATTAAATTACTAGTTTCATTTTGGCAAAATCGCAGTATACTTAAAATAATTCAGGTAAGGAGGAGATTCATGTGAAACTTGTTAAGTTATTGGCGGTTGCCACGGTGTCATTAGGGGTAGTCGGGGCTTCGGTTGTCCCAGCATCTGCTAGCGCGACGACGGTTCCCAAGAAATTACGCGGTACATATTATGCCTACCAAGGCTACAATTCATGGGATAAATTAAAGATTTCTAAGCACTCGGCCTACATTAAGATTGGTTCGGACAAGGCGTTCAAGCTGACCACTAAGGCCAAGAGCAAGGCTCATCGGTTATCCTATAAGAACTTTAAGTCGATGAATCGGTTCTACTTAAACTCCAAGATTAAGGTGTTGGCCGACAGTCCATTCCCAGCCGGGGGGATGCAATTAGCCTCTCGTAAGATTGGCAAGAAGCACTACAAGGTTATTCGCGGTTACCAAAGCGGTACTAAGTGGGACTTTATTAAGGGCAAGAAGGTTAAGCACATTTACCGGACTTACTTAAACTAGTTGATTTGATCATTTAGATTAGGAGGAGAGTCATTTGAAGTTAATGAAGTTGTTGGCAGTTTCTGCCGTTTCATTAGGTGTTGTCGGCGCCACGGTTGTTCCAGCAGCCGCTAGTGCAACGACCACGCCAAAGTCGATTCGTGGGAATTTTTATTCTTATCAAGGCCATCATAAGTGGACGAAGCTGAGTATTTCGGCTCATAAGGCTTCGATCAAGTATCCTGGGTATAGCGCTTTTAAACTCACCCCTAAGGCTAAGAGCAAAGCTCATCGTTTGTCCTATAAGAAATATGGTAGCGCCTTTGTCTTAAACTCAAAGATTAGTGTCGCCGCCGACAGCCCATTCCCAGAAGGCGGGATGAAACTGACTTCCCGCAAGATTGGGAAGAAGCATTACAAAGTTATTCGTGGGTACCAAATGGGATCTCAAACGGATTACATAAAAGGCAAAAAAATTGCTCATTTTTACGACTAAATAAATTAGGAAAGGCGCTGGCCACTCGGTCAGCGCCTTTTTTGCGAAAAAAACACCCACCAAATTGGCGGGTGTCGATGATTCTAATAGTTATCACCGTTCATGATGGAGCTTTTCACGATAACGTAGTCCACGGTCCGAATGTCCAAGAGGTTTCGGCCACCGGCGTAGGAGATTGAGGATTGGAGATCTTCTTGCATGGCGTGCAGTGTTTGAGAAATGTCGCCGCGGTAAGGAACCAACATCTGTTTGCCTTCCACGTTACGGTAGGCCCCTTTTTGTTTTTCAGAGGCGGAACCCCAGTATTGCTTGAATTTTCGACCGTCAATGGTCAACAGGTTACCAGGTGACTGTTCGTGGCCGGCTAACATTGAGCCAACCATGACCATGCTGGCACCGAAACGGATGGACTTGGCAATGTCACCGTTGTAGCGAATCCCACCGTCGGCGATGATTGGCTTACGAGCAGCCTTGGCGCAGAGCCGGAGGGCAGCGAGTTGCCAACCACCGGTACCGAAACCGGTCTTCAGCTTGGTAATACAAGCCTTACCGGGGCCAATGCCGACCTTGGTGGCGTCGGCACCCGCGTTTTCTAATTCACGGACGGCTTCCGGCGTACCGACGTTACCGGCGATGACGAAGCTGGTAGGCAGTTTCTCTTTGATGTGATGAATCATCCGGATCACGGCGTCACTGTGACCATGGGCGATATCGATGGTGATATAGTCCGGGGTCAGGTTGGCCGCAGCTAATTCATCGATGAAGGCGTGTTCGTCTTCCTTCACGCCAACACTGATGGAGGCAAACAAGGACTGCGCTTGCATCCGTTCGATAAAGCCGCGGCGATCGGCGGGTTGGAATCGGTGCATCACATAGAAGTAGTCATTTTGAGCCAGCCAAACGGCCAGGGGTTCATTGATGACGGTTTCCATGTTGGCCGGAACCACCGGAATCTTAAAGCGGTGGGGACCAAATTCGATGCTGGTGTCAGCTTCACTCCGGCTATCGATAATGCATTTGTTGGGAATGAGTTGGATATCTTCATAGTCAAATACTTCAGCTGGATGCAATGTTCGTCACTCCTTGATTGTAGGTTAAGCGTTCCAGACGTTTTCTAAAATGTTGGTTTGTTCCCGGTCGGGACCGACAGACAGGGTGGCAATGTCGACGCCAACCAGTTCGGCCAGTCGCTTCACGTAGTTTTGCGCGTTAACGGGAAGTTCGGCAACGGATTGGCAATGGGTAATGTCTTCCGTCCAGCCAGGGAATTCTTCGTAGATTGGTTGACAGTTTTCCAGATCAACCAGGCTAGCAGGGTAATGGTAGATGGTCTCACCGTTCAGTTCGTAGGCCTTGCAGATCTTGATGGTCTTCAGGCCGGTCAGGACGTCTAAACAGTTTAATGATAGGTTGGTCAAGCCGGAAACGCGCTTGGCATGGCGCAGAACAACACTGTCGAACCAGCCGATTCGGCGAGGCCGCTTGGTAACCGTCCCGTATTCATGGCCGGTTTCACGGATGGTGTCGCCGATTTCATCGAAGAGTTCGGTTGGGAATGGGCCGTCACCGACACGTGACGTGTAGGCCTTGCAGACCCCAACCACGTGGTCGATCTTAGTTGGGCCAACACCAGAACCAATGGTTACCCCACCGGCGACTGGGTTTGAGGAGGTGACGAATGGATAAGTCCCATGGTCGATGTCGAGCATGACCCCTTGGGCCCCTTCAAAGAGGACGTTCTTGCCAGCATCCAGGGCATCGTTGATGACAACTGATGTGTCGGTAACGTAGCCCTTTAACTGTTGACCCAAGTCATAGTAGGTCTCAAAGATATCATCAAAGTCCAAAGGTTCTTCATCGTAAAGCTTGGTTAACACGTTGTTCTTCTCAATTAAGTTCTGGCGTAACTTGTCGGCGAACACATCGTGGTCCAACAGGTCGGCTACCCGAATCCCAATTCGTTCGGCCTTGTCCATGTAAGCGGGGCCGATTCCTTTGTTGGTGGTCCCAATCTTGTTTTCCTTCATCTTTTCTTGGGCCTGGTCCAATAGGATATGGTAAGGCAGGATAACGTGGGCCCGGTTAGAAATCCGAAGATTGTCGGTGGCCACGCCGTTTTCGTGGAGATAAGCCAGTTCCTGAATTAATGATTGGGGGTTTAAGACCACGCCGTTACCAATCACGCTAATCTTGTCGGCGTAAAAAATTCCTGAAGGAATCAACCGTAATTTGAAGGTTTGATCATTGAAGACGATGGTATGACCGGCGTTGTCGCCTCCTTGGTAGCGAGCAATGACGTCAGCCTGTTCACTTAGAAAATCCGTGATCTTTCCTTTACCCTCATCGCCCCATTGACTACCAACTACAACTATTGAAGACATAACAACACCTCATCGTTTTATTTTACTGAGCCGAACGCCCAGCAAGATTTAGTGTATCAAGTTCGGAATTGAAAATCAAGGAATATACGAACGATTTTAGAAAGATTCAGTATAAAAGTTCTTATAATTGTGGGTAGAAACCAATTAGCAGTTGAACTTAAGGACTTTTATGGTATAAAAATGGGATGTTCTATGATATGATAATTACCGAAGGAAAGAACGAAAATCAAATTAATGTTCGTGTTTTAATGCAATATTGAGGAGGAATTTGATGTTAGAACGTTATACGCGTCCCGAGATGGGTCAGATTTGGTCATTAAAAAACCAATATGCATCCTGGTTAGCCGTGGAGGTGGCGATTGATGAGGCTTGGGCCAAGTTAGGCGAGGTACCTGCCGAAGACGCCGCGAAGATTCGGGCCAATGCCACCTTTGATGTTGACCGGATTGCCGAGATTGAGGCCGTGACCCATCACGATATTGTGGCGTTCACGCGTAACGTTTCCGAATCATTGGGCGCCGAACGAAAATGGATTCACTTCGGTGTGACGAGTACGGACGTTGTTGACACGGCTCAGGGATACCGGTTAAAGCAGGCCAATACGGTCTTGCGGACGGACATTGTGACCCTGATTGCGACCTTGAAGAAGCTAGCCCTTCAATATAAGGAGACCGTCATGATTGGTCGGACCCACGGGGTCCAGGCCGAGCCCACGACCTTTGGCCTGAAGATCGCTCGGTGGTATGCCGAAATGCAACGGAACCTGGACCGATTCGATCGGGCCGCCAAAGGGGTGGAGACCGGTAAAATTAGTGGGGCAGTCGGGACCTTTGCCAATGTGCCACCTGAGGTCGAGGCGTTTGTCTGTGACCAACTGGAGATTAGCGCCCAACCAATTGCTAGTCAGGTGCTGCCGCGAGACCTGCATGCGGACTACATTGCCACGATGGCCTTGATTGCCACGAGTATTGAGGAGTTTGCCACGGAAATTCGGAGCCTCCAGCGTTCCGAAATCCATGAGGTTGAGGAACATTTTAACCCCGGACAAAAGGGTTCCTCGGCAATGCCCCACAAGCGCAACCCGATTGGCTCCGAGAATGTGACCGGGTTGGCCCGGGTCATTCGTGGGACGGTGGTGACGGCTTATGAAAACGTCAGTCTGTGGCATGAACGAGACATCTCCCATTCTTCTGCCGAGCGGATGATTCTACCGGAAACGACCACCTTACTGGACTACTCGCTTCACCGATTCAATCGAATTTTAAGTCAATTGGATGTTTTCCCAGAAACGATGAAGGCTAACATGGGTCGGACCTATGGGTTAATTTACAGTCAACGACTATTATTGAAGTTGATTGAAAGTGGGCTGAGTCGTGAGGCAGCCTATGACCTGGTACAACCCTTGACGGCACAGGCTTGGGACCAGCAAATTCAATTCCGGCCATTGGTCGAGGCTAATGCTGAAATTACGGCGCGGTTGACGCCGGAGCAGATCGACGATGCCTTCGATTACCATTACCATCTTCGTCGCGTTGACTATATCTTCAACCGGCTTGGTTTGACGGAAGACTAGTTTAGAACGGATCATCGGTATTGGCCGCAGGAACCCTCCAGCAGATTTTGGGCTGGAACGCCATGGGCTCAGCTTTGAGCCCAAAGGTCGGTCTCAAAGGCTGGCCTTTCTCTAACCCCAGCAGATCACTGGGCTAAGAGAAATTTCATGGCTGAGCCCCATCTGCTTCCGGGTTCCTGCTACGATAGCTCGTCCCACCTAGTCTTAGTTAAAGGCCCGTAGTCGGCGGTGACGGGTACATTCGCGTTAAGCTGCCATAGGATAA
This sequence comes from Levilactobacillus tangyuanensis, assembly GCF_003946545.1. Taxonomy (GTDB): domain Bacteria; phylum Bacillota; class Bacilli; order Lactobacillales; family Lactobacillaceae; genus Levilactobacillus; species Levilactobacillus tangyuanensis. The sequence goes on along the minus strand of NZ_RHOA01000006.1, from coordinate 29,959 downwards.
TAGATCTGAACAAAGCAATAGCGACCGTCACAAGGGTTAACTCCGTTGTGACGGTCGCTATTTTTGTGGGTTCGCTAAATTATTTGGAATCAATTTCAAGTCGTGTCCACCACGTTCCGGCCCTTCCCTGGCCAACTGGCAGGTTGGCAATGAACGAAAGAAGAATCAGAACAAGAAAATCGCGGCAGCCTTGGTAAGGGGCTGCCGCGGTTTTATTCATGAGGAGTGAGCCACTAGGGGGAGTGACTCATTTTGAGGGGGTGGATAGGCTTGAGGGGTCCTATCCAGGGATTGCGATTCTCTGGGGAGGAGAATCTTAAAAAAAGGGATTGGAAGTAGATTTTGACTAGTAATAGCTATTGGCTAATTACTATGATGATAACTATACCCCCAGTTTGTGAATAGAAAAGGGGGCATTCCGTGACGACTTTTTGATTAATTTATAAAGGAAATCTAAATTGTGAAGATTTCGTCCGGAATTACTTAAAGTAGGTCGTCAAGAACTCTTCAACGTGTTCCTGGTAGCGTTTTGGATTAATCCAAAAACTTTCGGCATGTGAAGCATTCTTCACAATCCATAATTGTTTTGGTGCATGCGTGGCGGCATAGTTCTCGTAGGCCATGCCCACGGGAACGTAAACGTCCTTGTCACCGTGGATAAACAGGATTGGCCGCTTATTCTTGGCCAACTGTTCGGTAGCGGAAACATCACCCAGGTAGTAGCCCAGTCGGCGCTTGGAAATCGTGCTGACGAGTGGCTCCAATGGGTATTTTGGCAGGTGGAACTGGCGCTTCAACAGGTAGGTCAATTCGGCCTCGATGCTGGAGTAGCCACAGTCGGCGATGATCGCCTTAACCTGCTTGGGCAGGCTCTCGCCGGAGAGCATTTCCATCGTGGCGCCCCCCATGCTAACGCCAAACATCAGGATCTTGACGTCTTGTGACGACCGTTCGATGACCTGGCGAATCCATTCTTGATAGTCCAAGCGATCTAACCAGCCAAAACTAATGTATTTGCCGGCACTCTCGCCATGGCCACGGTCATCGGGTAGGAGGACATTAAAGCCAAGTTGGTGATACATCTGGGCAAAGTTAGCCATGGTTTCACCGTTTCCCTTGTAACCATGGGAGATGATGACGGTCTGTTGGCTAGGCGTTTCCGCTGGAATATATTCCGCGACCATCCGGTTATTGGGATCGTGTTCGTGCAGGAACCATTTTTCCTTCTTAACCTTTTTATACCAGTCGACATAGGCATAGTAGGCATCGGCATACTTCTGTTTGTCGGCAGAAGTTTCTGGCACGTAGTTGACGCGCTTGAAGGCAAAGTTGAACAGTCGCTCACTGGCAATGAGGGAAGTGGCCGCAAGTCCCGCTAAGGGAAGGGCCCAAGTCAGTGTTGATTTCTTCATAAAAACATCAAGTCCTTTCGTCGTGAATGAGGTAAAAAACCAGACTATCCTTGGCGGCTAGTCTGGCATGGAAGTTAATCCAAATAGAGTTGCTTTAATGTTTGTAGGTCGCCCCGGGAGAGTCCCAGAACGTCGTGTAAATAGTCGAGCGTGCCACCATATTGCGTATTAATCAGTCGCATCGCTGTATCGAAATAGTCATCATTAACGGTATAGAGTGCCCGAATATTGGTCACGAAGGCCGCCGATTCACCGCGAGCCGCCGCAGCGGTTGTGGTTTCGTTGATGTGGTCGGCCGACGTCTGATTGGTCATCAGATAGTCGTGACGAATGGTCTGGGGATCAACGCCCAAGGCACTCAGCACGAAGAAGGCCGCCATCCCGGTCCGGTCCTTACCGGCGGTACAGTGGAACAGGACGGATTGACCGTCGCCCTCGTTTCGGAGGAGTTCCGCTAGAAAGTCGTGGTAGGCCTGTTGCGCAGAAGGCAATGTCACCATCTGTTCATAGACGTCAAGCATGTGGCGATAGCCGGCCTGGTCATCTGCCGAGAAGCGTTCCTCCAGTTGAACCTGTGATGCCGAGGCATCGGTCTCGTCATCCGCTGGGAAAACGGGGGTGAACTGGTAGGTGACGCCAGCGGGAACCTTGTCGGGCGCCTGCTTTTGTTCATCGCGAGAACGAAAGTCGACATCGGTTTTGACACCGTAGTCGGTTAAATGCTGCAGGTCTGACGAGGTGAGGTTGGCGAGTCCGGCCGTCCGCAACAGCTTGTGCCACTTCACGGTGTGACCATCGACGGTTGCATAGCCACCAAGTTCTCTAAAGTTGACACCGCCCTGTACGTCTAATATCCGGTCGTTAGCCATTGACTCAGCCATCCTTTCGTTATTCGGGTCGTTAAGCCACTTAATTAGGTGGTTAACTAGTAAATCCCCGATAGTTTCTCATCCCTCTTATTCTAACGGTTTTGGGAATTTTTGCCTAGTAATTGATTCTTGGGAAGCCTTTTTCGAGGAAACGCTGTATACTGGCTGTATGAGTGCAGAGAGTTGATGAAGGCAAAAGATAGGGTGATCGTCGTGAGTTTGCAAGGGAAATGGTTACTTTTTAAAACCCGGCATAGCCAGCTGAAACAGCAGATGCAACAGGCTTTTTCTCAACCGAGCCGAAAAAATCGGGCAGTCGTGCCCGCAAAATTCCCTGATAATATGGTGACCAAAGAACGAGAAATCTTCGATGGCCGCATTTTAACCGTGGATTCGGGCGCGCCGTTAACCCAGCACGTCCTATTGTTTCACGGTGGTGCCTACACCTTACAGGGAACCAAGCGTCACCGGGATCTGATGGTGAATCTAGTCGATCAGGCCAATCTGCGGGTCTCCTACCTCGACTATCCATTAGTTCCGGAGGCCACTGTTAACGAAACGGTCATCTTCGCCATGAACGCCTACGATTACCTGCGGGCGCAGTATCCGGACGACCAGTTTTTCTTAATGGGTGATTCGGCCGGCGGGGGATTGGCATTGACCCTCCTCCAACAGCTGAAGGAACACCAAGAACCACTGCCTGCCGGGACCATCCTGATTTCACCGTGGACGGATCTCAGCATGATGAATCCAGACCTGAAGAATGGGGCCAAGACCGACCCCTTCCTGACGTTGGCCACGATGAAACGCATTGGGTTTCAATACGCCGGGGATCATCCGGTGACGGACCCATTGGTCAGCCCACTCTACGGTAACTTCGAGGGGTTAGGCCCCATTCAGTTGTACTATGGTACCAATGAATTATTGGCGGCCGATGACAAACGGCTCTTACAGCACCTGAATGGTGCGGTTGGAACCGAGGTTCAATCATTTGAAATGAAATCGATGCTTCATGACTACATTCTCTGGGAGAAATTGCCAGAGACTAAACGAACCTTGCGGCAAATCCGGCAATTCATTTTGACCGGCGCAGTCGACGAGGTTTAATACGATTAAGGACCAAGTTGCCGATGGCACTGGTCTTTTTTTATTAAGGGGGGCGTGTTGATGAAACGATTGGGGAAATTTCTCGCAGGGATCATTGAATGGTTCACCATCACCTCGATCTTTGAACTCATGGTGGCGATGGTTCTTGACGGTTACTCGTGGCTTAAGGGGCGACGGTAAAATGGCGGCAATCAAAAACGGCCGAGGATGATGTTCGTCATTCTCGGCCGTTATTTAGTTAAACGTCAACATGATGTTTTAATTGGGGGAAGACATGGAAGTCGGCCCAGGCCATGACAATGCCTTGCGTGATCAATGCCCAAACGGTCCCAAAGCCGATGGCGTGAAGCTCACCGGTAAAGTACCAGGATAAAATAATAATGGTCAACGGTGGAATGTAGCTGGCCCATTGGGCGATGACGGCCGATCCGTGAAGGAACTTAAAGCGGAGAATGTAGGCCAGGTCATCGTTGGGATGCATGATGATGTTGCAACGTTGGTAGATCGACACGGCAAAAGCCACACCGAAGAGGCCAATGATGTCGACGATGACCCGTCCCGTCAGGTTGAGGCGGCCGACGCCAATCCAGTTCCAGAAGTACCCGATCCACTCGACCAGGTAACTAAATGGCACGATGTAGAGTAGATTTGAAACGAAACGCCGGCGGTCGAAGGTCCCCAGTAGGACTTGGTTCAGGATGGTAATGACGATCCCGTAGCCGAAGAGGGTCGTTCCCAAGGGCACGTTAATCCAGTTAGACAGGTTCACGGATGACCCGGTCCAAACGGCACTCCCAAGGTTGGTTGAAATCGTGAGGGCGTTAGCGGCGGAGTTCAGAAAAATCGAGAATGCTAAAAAGCGCATTCGCTGTCCAAAGTCCTGCATTTTTGCCACGTGATTTCACCTCGTTAAATTTAGTCTAGTTTCTAGTTTAATGGAACCGGTCTCACAATGAAAGGTCTTTCTGAAAATTAAGCCCGGTCGGCGGCGCGTTTGATCAGGTTGGTGAAAATGCCCATCGCCGTTTGGTCGTGCTTGAACAGGTTTTCGGGATGCCACTGGACGGCCAGAACCTGGTCGCTCGCGGTGGATTCCACGGCCTCGACCACTTGGTCATCGGCCCGGGCCGTGACGGTTAGGTCCGGGGCGATCGTCTTGGCAGCCTGATGATGTCGGGAATTAACCAAGAGTCGTTTACCGGTAATCTCGGCGAGGTGGCTCCCCGGTGTTACCGTGGCGTGATGGGTGACCTGATTACCAAACGCGGCCTGGCTGTGTTTGATCTTGGCGTTGGGGTCCTCGGTGAGATCCTGATACAATGTTCCACCAAGCGTGACGTTAATCAGTTGGAGCCCCCGGCAGATTCCCAGCACGGCCTTGTTATTGTCGATGGCCGCGTGTAAGAGGGCCATCTCAAAGAGGTCCCGCTTGCGATCGGTCTTGCCCAACAGAACGTGGGGCTCCTCCTGGTAGAAAGTTGGATCGACATCGGCACCACCAAGAAAGGCCACGCCATCGAAGAGCGACAGATAGTCGGGCACCAGATCGGGATCGACGGTTGGTAGAATCACGGGGATGCCCCCGGCGGCAACGATGGCCTCGACCACTGGTCGGGGGGCAAACGCCGCGTTTCGTTCGTTAATAATATTGGTGGCTTCGCCGAGGGTATCGGCGGGTAAAGCAATTCGTTGACGCATGGCGTCGCTTCCTTTCAAGCATTGAATGGACTAAGTATAACCATGGCCTAGTAAATTTGTCACCCCTTGGCTGACGAAATAGTTCACAAACAGAGGGATTAACTCTATAGTAGAGTAGTAGAATAAAATTTAAGCGAGGTAAACATGATGACAGAACGACAGTTGATTCAAGAGATTTTGAATAGTGAAGCGGTAGTGTACAGCTTTGAAAACGTCGATGAGGATTCAAAGGAATACACGCTTTTATTGACACGCCAAGACAAAGACGTACGGCCAGTGGAAGAGATTAACGATGAAATCAAGGCGTACTTCCAAGATGCCGGCTTTGACTATCAAGAAGAACTAAACCCTGCAGGCGACGGTGATATTCGTTTGGTTATCAAGCGAAACTAAGTTGCGAACAGTGAAAGTGGTCAGCCACGACTCTTGTGGCTGATCATTTTTTATTTTGAAGGAGGAACCCCTGTGAACGTGCAAGAACTTTATCAAATCATGGCTAAGGCGATGGGACCTCAGCCCTGGTTGCGTCCCGGAACACCCTGGGCCGAGACTCCCGTAGAGATTATGTTGGGGGCTATTCTGGTTCAAAACACCAACTGGCGTAATGTTGAACCATCCTTACTGAATTTAAAACGCGTGACCGGGTTCGATCCCGCTAAGCTTCGGCAGCTTGGAGAAGACGAGTTGCTCGACTTGATTCGAACCAGTGGGTTCTATCACCGCAAGGGCGCGGCAGTCCGGGCGCTGGCCGAATGGCTTGGCGCTAATGGGGATGACCTGGACGCCCTGCGGCAACGCGATGGTGTCAGTCTCCGGGCCGACCTTCTGGCCATTACGGGGATCGGCAACGAAACGGCCGATTATATCCTGATGTACACGTTGGATCACGGGGCCTTCATGGTCGACACCTATGCTCGCCGGTTGTTTGGCTGGCTGGGGGCGACCATGCCCAAGACTTACCCGGCCTTTCAGAAGAAGGTCGTGGCCCAACTAGACTTTGAATTGACTGATTATCAAGAATTTCATGCCTTGATTGATGAATTCGGTAAGAAGGTTAAGACGCGGGCAGACTTTGAGGACTCTTTTTTGGCGGGCAAAAGCCTGACCGTTTAATCCTTAAGAAAGTCACAAGCCACGGCAATCATTGAGACAAAATCTGGCGTTCTTCACAAGGGTCATGCTATGATGAACGCAGTGAATTTGTAACCGCTTCCCTAGCGAAGCAGGGATTTGGAGGGAGTTAGACTTATGGCACTCAAGGAACCAGAAAAATACATATTAGCCATTGACCAAGGGACATCGAGCACGCGGGCATTAATCTTTGACCACACTGGTCGCAAGGTCATTGAAGGATACAAGGAAGTTCCACAATACTATCCACACGCGGGTTGGGTCGAGTCGGATGCTAATGAGATCTGGAATAGTGTGCTGTCCGTCATCGCCAGTGCCCTGATCGACGCCTCGATTCATCCGGAAAACATTGAAGCGATCGGGATCAGTAGCCAACGGGAAACCACGATTGTGTGGGACAAGGTGACCGGCGATCCCATCTATCCAGCCATTGGGTGGCAAAGTAAGCAAACGACCAAGTTGGCCAAGGGCCTGATTACGGCGGGGCATGCGGACGCCATTCGTGATAAGACCGGGCTGGTCGTCGATGCCTACTTCAGTGCCACCAAGGTTCGCTGGATTTTAGACCAGGTTCCCGGTGCTCAGGAACGGGCCGAAAAGGGTGACTTACTCTTCGGAACGGTGGACAGTTGGCTTACCTGGAAGCTTTCCGGTGGGAAGGTCCACGTGACCGATTACAGTAACGCCAGTCGGACCATGCTTTTCAATATTCATGACCTGAAATGGGACGCCGACATCTTGAGTTGGTTAAACATTCCCGCCGCAATGTTACCCGAGGTTAAATCGAGTTCGGAAGTCTATGGCGTGACGCAAAACTTCCAGTTTTATGGGGTAGAAGTGCCAATTGCCGGGATTGTCGGTGACCAATCGGCCGCCCTGTTGGGTCAACTGGCCTTGAAGCCCGGGACCGTCAAAAACACTTACGGTGACGGGGCCTTCGTCATGATGAACACGGGGAATGAACCGCAGACATCAAACAATAATTTGTTAACAACGATTGCCTATGGCTTAAATGATGAGATTACCTACGCACTTGAAGGGTCCATCCTGGTGGCCGGAACGGCGCTGGCCTGGCTTCACGAAAGTATGCAGATCATCAGTAACGTTCCCGAATCCCGGCAAGCCGCGATGGCCTCGACCAACGAGGATGAGGTCTACGTGGTGCCCGCCTTTAACGGGTTGGGTGCGCCATACTGGGATGCCGATGCCAAGGGTGCCGTTTTTGGCCTAACGCGGGGGACGAATCGTAATGACTTCGTGAAGGCGACGCTTCAATCGATTGCCTACCAGACGAAGGATGTTCTGCACACCATGACCCAGGATACCGGGATTGATATCACGACCCTGATGGCCGATGGTGGCGCATCGCGGAATCGTTATCTGATGCAGTTCCAATCCGACATCTTGGATATTCCGGTTCTACGGGCATCCGATGAAGAAACGACCGCTATGGGTGCCGCCATCGTTGCCGGACTCGCGGTGGGATTCTGGCAAAGTATCGATGAGGTTAAGGAGATCCGGACCGCTGGACGCCTCTTTGAGCCTGACATGGAATCGGATCGGCGGGAACGGCTATACGCCGGTTGGAAACAGGCCGTGAACGCGACGCGGGCCTTTAAACCTGAACAAGACTAGCCGACTGCTTAGCCGGTATAAAAATAGTTCCGCAAAAACTTTTCTGGTTTTTGCGGAACTTTTTATTTTCTTTTGCGGAGTTGACGATAAGCGCCGCAGTTATTTGTATTTTTCTTCCAGCCGACTCATCCAGTATCCCAGCGCAATCCCAACAATGAGGGCAATCGCGCTCCAGATGAAGGTCATCCAGTTGGCGCCGGCGTACGAAATACTTTCGGCGGCGTGGCTGTTCGGTATCAAAATCAAGACGGTACTAGCCGTCACAATGCCTAGAATGAAATGGTAGACGCGCGAGTGGAAGCGGTGAATCAGATAGTCCATTCCCTTGGAGAAGATGGCCATGGCCAGGCAACCACCAATCGCGATTGGTAGGTAAACGCCCAATAGATCGAGATTCTTGAAGCCGGTTAGCATGGGGGTAAAGAGTCCCAGGATTAAAAGCAGGTTGGAGGGACTGAGTCCGGGTACCAGGACCCCGAGGGCAATCAGGGCACCGGCGACCGTGAAGCCAATGAAATTAGCCGGCAAGGGACCAAAGAGATCACTCATAAAGTAGAGGAGTCCGGCGCTGATCACGAAGGTCGCGCCGAACCAGACCACATCCGCGGTATCGCGGGGGGTCTTTGAACTGGCAGTCTGCATGAGTGCCGGTAGCGTGCCAATAATGGCGCCGGCAAAGCCCCACAGAACGATGACCTGGGCGTGTGCCAACAGGTATTCCAGGGGGGCCGACAGGAGGGCAATCCCGACGATACCGCCGAGGCCGACGGGGACGAAATATAAAAAGTCTTGTTTGAAGTTTTGGCGGAAGTGCGCCATGAAGCCGAGTAGGCGTTCGTAAATGCCAAGAATGGCGGCCAAAACGCCGCCAGAGACGCCGGGTAGTATGAAGCCCAGGGCGATAATGATGCCTTTAAAGAAGCGTTTCACCGGGCTGTCGGGTCGAGTTGTTTGCATCCAATTCTCCTTTGTAGTCGGTTTGATTAGCCCCAAGATACCAGAAAAAATTGGCCGCCACAATTCAAACAGGGTGAATCACACGTTAACTTAAGAAAGTTCGGGAAAATCGTCAAAATAAAAAAGTTTAACCATGAGTCTTGATTTCGAGTCGCTCGAACCTCATATACTAATCGACATCAAGACATAAAGGAGCGATTAAGTTATGACAGTTAAAGATAAAGTTGTTGTGATCACGGGGGCCTCCTCTGGAATTGGGGCCGCTACCGCCAAGTTAATTGCCAGAAATGGCGCCAAGGTGGTTCTGGGTGCCCGGCGGGAAGACCGATTGGCCGCACTAGCCGATGAGATCAAGGCGGCCGGTGGCCGGGCCGCCTACCAGGTGACCGATGTCCGGGATGCCGCAGAGGTTCAAGGCTTAGTTGACCTCGCCAAGTCTACGTTTGGTGGGATTGATGTGATCTTCAATAATGCCGGGATCATGCCGAGTTCCCCAATTAGCGCGCTGCACGTTAAGGAATGGAACGACATGATTGATATTAACCTGAAGGGGGTCTTGAACGGCGTGGCCGCCGTCATGCCCGACTTCACCCGGCAAAAGCACGGCCAAATTGTGACGACCTCATCCGTTGCTGGGATCAAGAGTTTCCCGGGTGCCGGGGTGTACGGAGCCACGAAATTTGCCGTTCGGAACCTGATGGAAGTTATCCGGACCGAAAGTGCCCAAGAGGGAACCAACATTCGGACGGCCACGCTATACCCGGCGGCCATCAACACGGAATTGTTGCACACCATCACGGATACCGATGCCAAGGCGGGGATGGACCAACTGTACGATGCCGTTGGCATTACGCCGGATGCTATCGCTCGCGTGGTGAACTTCGCGATTGACCAACCGGAAGACGTGAACGTTAACGAGTTCACGATCTACCCCACGAAGCAAGCCTAGATCGATGGACAGTCACCGGTGACGGCCGTCAGGAAACGGTTTGTCCAAACTGGCCGTCACGAGACTGGTAATCGAATCGCTTAAAACAGCCGCCCCATTCATTTGAACGGGGCGGCTGTTTTGGCGCTAAGGACACTATAAAAAGGGCAGCCTCAGATGAGACTGCCGCAAGATAGTGTGTTGATCGTCAGTAGCTTCCCGACCTCATCCGGCGTGGGTCATGAGTCCACACTTGCTACTAGACGAGATCGAGGTAGGACAATCCTAAGTTTACTGACGACCAGGCTTAATCATACCAAACTCGTTTGGGATAGGCCACACTAAGGTTTAAAGGACATACCGATTAGCCCAGAAAAAAAGCCAACCACCGGCATAGCCCATGGTTGGTGATTCTTCAGTTTACTTTGGTTGCGTCCAGTAGTGGGCGTGTTCCAGCAGGTCTCGTGACCGTTCATCGGCCGGCATGAAGCCCAGCTTGAACAGGTGCTTGAAGTACATCATGTTATAGATGCTGCCCCACAGGATGCTTTGAGCGAGCGGCACAATCAGTGAGGTGTAATTGGCCAACTGATTGGCGGGTACCAACATGATAATAATCATCGAGGCGGAGATTTCTAGCAATAAGATGCAGAGCAGATTATACCAGTCTGCCCGGAAAATCGTTGGAAATGGGGGAAAGAGGAACATGGTCCACGAGAACCCCACTTTGGCGATCCGCATGTTACCCGTCTCAGGATTGACGACGGTGGCATAATTTGGCGGTAGTGGCAGTCCTTGCGGGCCGTTACCATTTTGATTGTTTTGATCATCGTCGTTAAAGCCCTTGAAAGGATCTTGCATGTCATTGCCAACTTTCTTAATAATTCATTGCGATATTCGTTATTAAAAGTCTAACACGAAAAGCGGTTAGTGCCTATTAATCTATTGACGACGGCTGAGTTTCACGACGGCTTCACAACGGGCCGTCTGTGGCATCATATCGACGGATTGGATGTAGTCCACCCGGTAGTCCTCGGCCAACGTGACCAGATCCTTGGCCAACGTTGACGGGTTGCAGGACACGTAGACGAACTTCGCTGGCCGGATAGCCAGGATGGTGTCCATCAAGGTTTCGTCCAGGCCGGTGCGGGGTGGATCGACCACGATGGCATCGGGATGGAAGCCGGCCATGACCCACTTAGGCAGGAGGTCTTCGGCACTGCCTAATTCGTAGTGGGCGTTGGTGATACCGTTGGCTTCCGCGTTAGCGTTGGCGTCGTCGACGGCTTCGGGGATGGTTTCCATCCCCCGAACCTCTTCGGCGGTGTCGGCGAGGGATAAGCCAATCGTTCCGATACCGGCGTAGGCATCGACAACCGTTTCGCCCGGTTGAAGATCCAGGGCCTTCTTCGTTTCGTCGTAGAGGACTTCCACTTGGTAGGGGTTTAATTGGAGAAAGGCCCGGGCGGAGAGCTTGAATGACAGGTCGCCCAGCTTTTCGGTAATCGTTTCTGACCCGGCCAAATGACGGGTTTCATCGCCCCAAATGAGCGACGTCTCGCCCGGATTGATGTTTTGCATGACGGACGTTACTTGGGGTAACTCGTCGGCAATCCGGGTTAACAGGTCGCGCTTGCGTGGGAGCTTCTGCGAGTTGGTGATGAAGACCAATTGCACGTCGTCGGTGTGAGCGGCGGCCCGCACGACCAGTGTCTTCACGATACCGGAGTGTGCCTCTTCATCGTAAATGGGAATCTCGAGGTCCTGTAACATCCCAACCACGGCGCGCATGACCGTCATGACGGCGGGCATCTGGACGGAACAGGTTGGCAGGTCAACCAGGTCATGGCTGCGTTCGGCGTAGAGGCCGGCCTCTACCTGGCCCTCGGCATTCTTGCGAACCTGGAATTGGGCCTTGTTACGGTAGCCGTAAGGATCGTCCATGCCCAGTGTTGGCCGCAGGTCGTAGTGTTGGTAGCCATAAGGCTTGTAGCGTTCGAGCGATTGGGTCACAACGTCACGCTTGAATTTTAACTGTTCAGGGTAGTCTAAATGTTCCAGTTCGAAGCCACCAACCTCATCGGCGTAGCTATCGCGGGGTTCGACCCGGTGGGGACTGGTCTTACGAATCCGGTGAATCTTGGCACGCAGGAAGCGTTTGGCCACGCTGGTGACCTCGGCAACCACTTCTTCGCCGGTCAAGGCGCCGGGAATGAAGACGGCCATTCGTTTGTAATAGCCGATTCCTTCGCCGTTAATCCCCATGCGTTTGATGGTCAGTGGGAACCGTTGGCCCTCTTCGACCGTGACACTAGGCGTCTCCTGTTGGGGGCGCCGGTGATTGTTGTAGTGGTGGTCGTTGTGATCGTGGCGATCATTCCGGAAATTCCGGTGGTTATTTGACTCAAATTTAGCCATATTTTCTCCTATTGTGTTGTCATTTGTTAAGTAACTTCATCTATTGCATACCGTTACGGTCTTGAACATTATACCAAACTTTGAGGGTGCCCGGGGCGACGGGGATTTTTTAACCAAACGGAGTGCTTTCTGTAGGGATTTGGAATCGTTTTGACTACAATAATGCCATGCGGGAAACGCTTGGGGAGGAGGAGTTCTCATGAGTCTAATTGAACTAGTCGATCTGGGGTATCACGTGGATGATACCTGTATTTTGAAGGAAATTAATCTGACGATTGACCGCCAGGAATGGGTGACCATTGCTGGGCCCTCGGGGAGTGGCAAGTCGACTCTGGTTCGAATTATCGCGTCGTTACTGAGTAAGACCAGTGGTGAACTGAATTTCGATGGTGATCCGATTGAACTCTACGATCCGATTACCTATCGGCGTCGGGTCTCGTACAGCTTTCAACAACCCACGCTCTTCGGCAACACGGTTCAGGACAATCTCCAGTTTCCATATGACATCCGGCAAATGCCCTTTGACCGTGACCGGGCGATCCGGGGACTAGAATACGTGGGGTTAGCGGCTGCCGATCTTGCCAAGCCGGTGGTGGATCTGTCCGGTGGGCAGCGACAACGGGTGGCCCTCTTACGAAACGTGATGATTTATCCGGAAGTCTTGATTCTAGACGAGGTGACCGCCGGATTAGATGAGGAAAATAAAGCCTTCGTTTGGTCGATGATCCGGCACTTTAATGAGGACGATGGCCTGACGATTATTGCGATTACCCATGATCAAGCAGAGATTGCGGCGGCTTCGCGGCTGATAACGTTAACCGCGGGGAAAATCGACGCGGGAGGTGCCCAATGAATCTAGCGGTGAATAATCAATCATTAATGTTGGCGCTAGGGCTCGTGTTGATTGCCCTGGCGATTGGCTGGAAGGAAAAGTTGGGTATCGATAAGGACATGATCATCGGCGTTATCCGGGCGGTCATCCAACTCTTTGTGGTGGGGTATTTATTGAAGTCGGTCTTCAAGGTCGACAACATTTGGCTCACGTTGACGTTGATTCTCATAATTATTTTTAACGCGGGGTACAATGCCAAGCAACGTAGCAATGGTATTCCCGATGCCCTACCGATTTCCATCGGGGCCATCCTGATCAGTACGGCCGTCACGCTGGGTGTCCTGATGTTGGCGGGCGCTATCAAATTCATTCCGGCGCAAATGATTCCGATCTCCGGGATGATTGCCTCGAATTCCATGGTGGCCATTGGCCTGTGCTACCGAAATTTGAACGCCCAGTTCCGCCAAGAACGGCAGGCGGTGTTGGAAAAGTTGGCGCTGGGTGCGGACCTGAAGGATGCCTCCAAGGATATCCTGCGGGACAGTATCAAGACGGGGATGCAGCCGACGATCGATGGCGCCAAGACCGTCGGCATCGTCAGTCTGCCGGGGATGATGTCCGGGTTAATCTTCGCCGGCGTCGATCCCGTTCGGGCGATTAAATACCAAGTCATGGTGACCTTCATGTTGTTGTCCGCCACCAGTATTGGTTCCGTGCTCGCCTGTTACTGGGCCTACAAGCGGTTCTACAATGACCAAAAGCAACTGTTGATCTAGATTTTGACCTTTGGATTTGGTGGCCGTAGGCCACCCTTGTCGCCTTGCCGGTTGGCCAGAGTGATGCTGGAACGCCATGGGCACGGCTTTGAGCCAAAGAGCGGTCTCAAAGGCCGGCCTTTCTCTAAGTCGGGAAGGTCACCCGCCTAAGAGAAATTTCATGGCTGAGCATCTATCTGGCCGCCCTCACGGCTTAGGTAGGCTTAGTGCTTGAACTACAGAGAAGTCTAAACGGTCGCCACGAGTTGGAACTAGTTGTCATACCTGCTGGTTCCAACTCGTGACGACCGTTTTAATTTGATTGGGAATTGTTTGATGGGGTGTAGATCAAGAAGTGACCTACCCAGACGTCTCAATTGAAAAACGACGGGGTGGCCACCGAAGCTCTAGATAAGCCGTCATCAGTTTAGCTAATGGATGAGTCAACGATGAGTATGCAGCCAGGAGTCAGCCCGGGCCCAGCCGTGGAACTGCCTTAGCGGAGGGGATTTCTCCGGTTAGGCAGAACTGACCGTTGCGACCGTTCTTTGGCTCAAAGTCATGTTCACCGCGTTCCGGCCCATCAGGGCTGACCCCTGGCGAGACAGAACCCACAACTTTTTGTGATTTATCGTGTTAATTAGTAGACGTGGCGCCCAATAAGTTTTAGCATCATTATTATATGAAGGTAAGCGATTTCATCCACGGCCGATTAATGCTCGGTCTAATTATCTAGGAGGTAATGGACTTATGACACAACGAAAAGTTGCATTGGTAACTGGGGCTTCATCAGGAATTGGGAACGCGATTGCCCGGAGCTTACATCGTAACGGCGTGACCGTTTATGCTGGCGCCCGGCGGGTTGACAGGATGAATGATCTGGATGACCTGGGGATTACCACGGTTCGCCTAGACATTACGGACGCCGACAGCGTACGGACGGTCGTTGACCGGATCACGAATGAACAAGGTCGGATTGACATCCTGGTGAACAACGCTGGCTACGGCCTGATGGGGGCCTTAGAAGATGTGCCATTGGCAGACGCCAAGAACCAATTTGACGTTAACTTATTTGGCGCCGCCGACCTCATCAAGACGGTCTTACCATTGATGCGGCAACAACACAGTGGCCGGGTCATTAACATTACCTCCGTTGATGGCAAGATTGCCCAACCCCTGGCTAGTTGGTATGTGGCTTCCAAGTTTGCCTTGGAAGGATTATCCGACGCGCTCCGGCTAGAACTGAAGCCACTAGGCATTGACGTGGCCGTTATCGAACCCGGGGCCATTCAATCCGAATGGGCCGGGATTGCGGCCGATCACCTGAAGGAATTATCCGCCGATGGTCCTTACAGTCCATCCGCCGACAAGGCCGCGGCCATTCTCAAAGGCGTTGAAAAGTTTGCCAGCGAACCCAAGGTCATTGCGCGTCTAGTTGATCGAGCAGCCTTATCACGGCGGCCAAAGACGCGTTACCATGGGGGATCGGGTAGCCAAGTGCTCTACATTCACCGGTTCTTGCCGGACAAGGTGATTGACCGGATGTGGGTTTCAATTGGTAAAGCTGCCGAACGAGTTACCCAATAATCTAAGAAGCGTTGTTGTCACGAGCGAAAGCTGGTAGGCTAGAAGTAACCAAAACACTAGGGGTGTCCATTCGTGGGCTGAGATGTTGATTTAACAGCGATCCCTTAGAACCTGTCAAGTTCAAACTTGCGAAGGGAACGTGTCGTGGCACCCATAACGGGCCACCGGTTCACACTTTCGTGAGCTGGCGGTCCGTTTTATTTTGTCTGGATCTTCGGTGGTCTGGTTTGGGTGGCCGACGGCCACCCTGGGCCGCCTTGCCGGTTGGTCCTGGAGACGCTGGAACGTGGTGGACACGATTTTAAGCCACGAAGAATCTGTGTCTTAAAGGTCGGTCTTTACCTAACCCGAGAAAATCACTCGGCTAAGTTAAACGACACCACTGAGCATCTCCAGGACCGCCCTCTCGGCTTACCTAGTAGTGGAAGGGTTACAAGGATGGAAATTGACCCTCGTCAGAGTGAAGTTGGTTAGGGTGACTCAGTTGCCATCATGGTAATTGCTATGATTGTTCGTCTGTCAGGTAATCGAGACTTGGGGGTCAGTGTTAGCCGAGAGGGCGGTCAGATAGATGCTCAGCCATGAAATTTCTCTTAGTTGGGCGGGATTCCCGGCTTAGAGAAAGGTCGGCCTTTGAGACGTTTTTTGGCTCAAAGCCGTGCCCATGGCGTTCTAGCATCTAGCTGGCCAACCGGAAGGCGGCCTTCGGCCACCAAAAGAGTAAGGAAAATTATAAGGGGGCAACATCATGAAGTTATCACTGTTGAATGAGTTACGTGTCCAGAACCCAATTGTCTTTAACATTTCCAACTTCGTTACCGTCCAGGACGTGGCTAACGGGTTGAACGCCTTGGGGGCGTCACCCATCATGTCGGAAGAGGTTGCGGAGGCGGCGGAAATGGTAGGACTTGCCAACGCGGTCTGCCTAAACCTGGGCGCCTTTACCGAACGGCAAATCGAACAGATTCAAACGGTCGGTAAGCTGGCAAATGAGCAGCACCGGCCATTGGTGATCGATCCGGTAGCGGTGGGGGCCGTGACTTACCGGAAGCACGTGGCCAATCATTTATTAGAGACGTTCCACCCCGATGTTATCCGCGGAAATGCCGGCGAAATTGCGGCGCTGGCCGATGTGACCTGGGCCGCAAAGGGAATCGATGCCGGTTCCGGTGACGGCGACCTGGTCGCGATTGCCCAGGCCTGTGCCCAGAAACTGAGCTGTACCGTGATCCTATCCGGTCCCACCGACATCATTACCGATGGTACGCGGACGGTGAAGGTGATGAACGGCACGCCATTATTTCAGGTGCACGTGGGGTCCGGGGACATGTTGTCCAGTATCGTTGGGGCGTTTTGCGCCATCGAACCGGATGCCTTTGAGGCGGCCCAAACGGCCTGCCTGGTCTTTGCGGCCATTGGTCAACTGGTGGTGGAAGCCGATCGGAATGTCGCGGCTGGGAGTTTTATTGTCAAACTCTTGGATGCGCTCCAAACGACGACGGTGGCTGATATTGAAAGGGTCGCCGCGTTTGAATAACTAAATTTATAAGAAGGGATGATGTGACATGGCAAATGAATTTCCAGAAACGTTAACCATTGCGGGGACGGATAGTGGCGGTGGCGCCGGCGTGATGGCGGACCTGAAGACGATGCAGGAACGGGAAGTCTTTGGGACCGCCGTTGTGGTGGCGGTTACCGCCCAAAACACCTTGGGGGTTCAGGACTTCATGGCCGTGCCGCAGCATCTGATTGACGAACAATTCGCGTCGCTAGCAGCCGACTTTAACATCCGCGCCTGCAAGACCGGAATGTTGGCGGATGCTGAGCACGTGCATGATGTCGTGGTTAATTTAAAAGAAAACAACTTTGGCCCACTGACCGTTGACCCGGTCATGATTGCCAAGGGGGGCGCGGCCCTGTTGGCCGATGACGCCGTGACCACGGTGCGAGACGAGCTGGTGCCGTTGGCGGATGTGCTGACGCCAAATCTACCGGAGGCCGAGCGGCTGACGGGCTTGACGATTGAATCGTCCGATGAGATGGTGAAGGCGGCGCTGGCCCTGCAGGATCTGGGAGCGAAGAACATCGTGATCAAAGGGGGCCACGAGGCCACGCCGGATGAGGCTAGCGACTTCGTCTTGATGGCGGACGGCCGGTCATTTTGGCTCACGGCCCCGCGCATTGATACCGTGCGGACGCATGGTACCGGGGACACCTTGTCCTCATGTATCACGGCCGAACTGGCTAAGGGCCAGGATTATGAAACAGCGATTCGAATCAGTAAGGATTTTGTGACGGCGGCGATTGAAAATACGATTCCCGTCGGTCACGGCCACGGGCCCCTCAATCATTGGGCCTATGGTCAAGGAGGTGCACAATAATGTCAGTTACTTTTGAACCAGGATTACTACGAGCTTACTTTGTTGCGGGCAGTCAAGATGTGCCCGGACGCGATCTCCGTCAGGTGTTAACGGCCGCCTTGGCCGCCGGGATCACGGCCTTCCAATTTCGTGACAAGGGTGCCAGCAAGTTGAGCGGCGCCCAGCGATTGGACCTCGGCCGCGATCTGCGGGCCCAATGCCGGGCCGCCAGCGTGCCATTCATCGTGGACGACGATGTGGATTTGGCGTTGGCCCTACATGCCGATGGAATTCACGTGGGCCAGGACGACCGGCGGGTGACGGACGTCATCGACCGCGTTGCCGGGCATAATATGTTCGTTGGGCTGTCCTGCTCGACGAAGGATGAGGTCCGCGCCGCTAACCAAATTAAGGGAATTGATTACTTAGGGAGCGGTCCGATTCTGCCAACTATTTCCAAGACTGATGCCGATCCTGTGATTGGGGTCACCGGCCTGCAAATGTTGGTTGAGCGCAGTCATTTTCCAATCGTGGCCATCGGCGGGATTACCGTCGATGCCTTGCCGGCAATTGCGCAAACAGGTGCTGTTGGGGCGGCCGTGATTAGTTTGCTCACCCAGAGTGACGATGTCGATCGCGACGTTAAGGCGATTCGTAAGGCATTTATGACTAAATAACCCATTGAAAAGATTGCACAACGATTTAAAAAGGGGTATTGTTCACGGTATACTTTATTTGGAGGAGTACAGCCTATGAGTTTTTTAGAGTTAAGGGGTATTCGCAAGACGTATTACATGAACAAGACCGCCTTTCCGGTTCTGAAGGGGATTGACCTTCAATTCGACCGGGGCGAATTTGTTTCGATTTTGGGGGAATCTGGTGGTGGGAAGACCACGCTGATGAATATCATCGGTGGGTTGGACGCCCAATACGAAGGGGACGTGCTGTTGAACGGGCAGTCCGTTCGGCAGATTTCGGCGAAGGAACTCGATGCCTTTCGCCGGCAGACGATTGGTTTCGTTTTTCAAAACTTTAATTTAATCAGTCACCTCAGCATTTTGGATAACGTGCTGGTTTCCCTGCAAATGACCGGCCTCAGTCGGCATGAGCAGAAGGAACGGGCCGAAAGCCTCCTGAAAAAGGTGGGGCTGACGGAACACATGCACAAGCATCCTAACCAATTATCCGGTGGGCAGAAGCAACGGGTCGCCATCGCGCGGGCGTTGGCCTCTGATCCCGACATCATCATCGCCGACGAACCAACCGGGGCGCTGGATTCTCAGAACACCCAGGAAATCCTGGCGTTGATGGATGAAATCGCGGCGGATGGCAAGCTGGTCATCTGTGTCACCCACTCCCAAGAAGTGGCCGACCACGGGACGCGGATTGTTCACATGGAAGACGGGATCATCGACCACGATACGCGGTTGAAGGCGGCCTTTCCCGTTGGTGAACACCACGACTTACCATCGAAGCACCTGAGTTTCACGGCCATGGTTAAGATGGCGTTGAAGCACATGCGTTACAATTTGAAACGAAACTTGTTAATCATCTTCGGGGCATCCATCGGGATCTTCAGTGTGATCCTGATGTTGGGCCTTGGTCGAGGCGTTAAGGGGTATATCAACCACGAAATTTACTCCCAGATTAAGCCAACCGCCGTTCAGGTGGCCCAGAACACGGACAGTCAGGATGCCAAGAAGCTTGAGATTGGTCAGACCGACGTCAACAGGATTAAGAAATTGCCCCACGTCAAGAAGGTTGAACTCGGGTATTACGGCCAAGGCATTCAGGTCCAAAAGGACGGCACCTCGGCGACCTCGTCCATCTTCCAAACGACGACCGACCAAATGTTGGCCAAGAGCGTGAAGAAGGGGCACAAGCCAGGCACGGGCGAAGTCATTTTGTCTAAGGCCTTCGCCAAGAAATTCAACAAGCAACATCCGTACAAGCTGATTGGGCAGAAGGTGAAGGTCTCCGTCACGGGGATGAACAAGCAGCATCTGCCGGTCGTCATGACCAAGTCCCTGAAAGTTAGCGGGATTACCGATGACAGTTCGGGTCAACTTCAGACCAACCTGCAAACGGTGCGCAACATGTACAAGAGTAAGAAGCTGACCTTCCGGGCCAACTTCGCGACGGTCATGATTGATTCTTTGAAGAACGTGACGAGCGTTCAGGATAAGATCAAGGGCTTGAAGGCCGACAACGGCAAGAAGCAGTACCAGTTGACGGGGGCCGGCGCGATTGTTTCGACGCTGAACACCTACATTCAATTGGCGTTCTACGTCTTGGCAGCCATCGCGGGGATTTCCCTGTTAGTCTCGGCCATCATGATTATCGTGGTGCTGTACATCAGCGTTTCGGAACGGACCAAGGAAATCGGGATTCTGCGGGCATTGGGTGTGCGGCGTAAGGATATTCGTCACCTGTTCCTGTCGGAAGCCTTCTTCCTGGGATTGTTCTCTAGCCTGTTGGCACTGGTCTTCACGGAAATTGTGGCGGTGCTGGCCAATAACGTGGCCAGAAATGGCATTGGCTACATGATTATTGATATCACCAGCAACTACATGATCTTTGGGATTGTCGTTGCGATTGTTATCAGTCTGTTAGCGGCACTTGCGCCAGCCGGCCAAGCCTCGAAGCTGGATCCGGTGGAAGCACTGTCGTACGAGTAGACACAGAGTGTGAGGGCCAGCGGGTAACTGCTGAGCATTAACGTCGGTAGGGTGGAAATCCCGAACTTGGATTTCTGGCCTACCGGGGTTAAGCGGAGGCAGTTGCTGGCCCGAACACGTTTCGGCCAGATTAGCAGAAAGAAGAAGCCCCGCGAGGGGCACCACCTGACAATCAGAACCGAATGATACCGAAACAAGGTGGGGTTACGCGGATCCGCGTTGATCGGATCTGACCAAAAAGATCAGACCGGTCTACCTCAAATAACCAATTTAATATCAGCGTCAAGAACGCAAAGAACCCCTCACCGGATACGCATCCGGTGAGGGGTTCTTAGGCTTTAAACGGGACAAATAACCGTTTAAGTCGGAAATTATCAAGTGATAAAAGTGTTGTACTGACCACGAAACTCAGACAGTGTAACATCGTTATAATAACGGATTGTAACGAAAAAGAAGCAATCCAGACGTTGCCGCGTTTAAGTGGCGGACAGGCCCGGGTTACTTCTTAAAAAGTTGAGGAAGCTAGTTGACTAGGGCTAACTTCACAAGTTCATTCTACCACTTAGGTGCCATAAAAGCTATTAAAATATTTAGTCTCCTACTAATTGACAAGTGTAGCAATGAATTCAATATAGCGTTATTCATGACCGAAGTAGTTCAAAGTGTACGCGGCTTTTAGACCGGTTTGATAATCAGCTCATGGCGGCAAAAAATGGGATAGTTAATTCGATAAAAAATTGATTTAATTTCTCGTGTTCGCTTGCAATAACGAACAGACGTTCGTATAATAATCTCATGAATGGAAGGGAGACGGTGGCGATGGATTACTCGCGTGAACCCCACGGCTTATATTTTATGATTGATAACAAGTCGTTTTACGCTAGTGTTGAGAGCATTGAACGGGGCCTTAACCCGTTGAAGTCATGCTTGATCGTGATGTCGGAAGCGGACAATACCGGGACCGGGCTGGTGTTGGCTGCCTCGCCCACCGCCAAACGACTGTTTGGGATTAGTAATGTTTCACGACAATATGAGGTACCGCGAGATCCGCGGATTTTGGTGGTGCCGCCACGAATGAATCTCTATATTCAGAAGAACCTGGCGATTAATAAGATTTTCCGGCAGTACGTGACCGATAGCGATCTGTTTCCTTATTCAATTGACGAATCGATTCTGGATATGACCAAGTCCTGGCGCTTGTTTGGTAAGACACCGGAAGAGGTTGCCCGGCGAATTCAGCTTCACGTGCGGCGTGAACTGGGGCTGTATACCACGGTCGGCATCGGGGAGAATCCGGTTCAGGCCAAGTTAGCGTTGGATTTGCAGGCCAAGCACGATCATGACTTGATTGGCCGCTTAACGTATGAAGACTTCGGGGAACACATCTGGCCGATTACCAATTTAGAAAAGGTCTGGAGTATTGGTCATCGGACGGCGGCGCACCTCCAACGATTGGGCATTCACAGCATGGGCGATCTCGCTCACGTGAACCCGTATGAGTTGCGCCACGAAATGGGGTTAATTGGGACACAGCTCTTTGCCCTGTCCTGGGGAATCGACCGCACCAAGCTGGGAAATGTTCGGCCGCCTAAGGAAAAGAGTTGGAGTAACTCCCAAGTCTTACCACGAGACTATAAGCTACAACCTGAGATTGAGCTAGTCTTGCGAGAAATTGGCCAGCAGGTCACGTCGCGAATGCGGCATCATCATCAACAGGCCGGTTGTGTCAGCCTGTTTGTGGGCTTCGCTTGGGATGGCGAAGCCGATGATGGTCGGGGCGGGTTGCATCATACGCACCGGATTGATCCGACCGATAATGCTCACGACATTACCGCCGAATTGATTCGTTTGTTCCGGCAGTATTGGGAAGGCCAACCAGTCCGAAATATTGGCGTGGGGTTATCGCGGCTCAGTGCGAGTCAGAACTTACAGCTGGATCTCTTCCAGCAACCCGAACGACAGATTAAGAATGACCAATTTGACCGGGTGATTGATGAACTTCGCGATCGCTTCGGTAAGACCGCCGTCATTCCGGCCAGCAGCCTTCTCCGGGGAGGCACCATGCTGCGCCGGTCCGCGTTGGTTGGTGGTCATAATGGGGGGAATAGTTTTGATTGATACGCGCAAGGAGGCCCAGATTGTGGTTGAACGGTTGGACCCACTATTCACGGCGCAGTGGCACTGCCGCTACCGAATTGACGTGGTGTACAACCAGTTTGGCCACGGGTTCAATTTCTTCTTGGACATTCGGCGCAAGAATCACCGGGAACGGTCGATTCCGTTACATACGGTGAAGTCGACTGATTTAGAGATACTAGA
This sequence comes from Levilactobacillus tangyuanensis, assembly GCF_003946545.1. Lineage (GTDB taxonomy): Bacteria > Bacillota > Bacilli > Lactobacillales > Lactobacillaceae > Levilactobacillus > Levilactobacillus tangyuanensis. Next base: position 7,273 of record NZ_RHOA01000006.1, on the reverse strand, counting down.
AAATGTGATCGATCAGGTCAAACAGCAGACGGACTTAACCTTGAATTTTGTTGATTTTGGGAAGGTTCGTTGGCCCAGGAGCCAGCGCTGGATTCGTTAAGGAAGTGACGGCCCATGATTTTACATCAAGAACCCGATGACCAGGTCGCCGACCGGTTCTTTGACCGCGATTATCATGATCGCGGGATGTTGAAGTGGGGCGGCTTCTATCTGTCCGACCACACGAGTGCCCTGGCGAAAATGCACGCGGCTGAGCAGATCGAACCGACTCGGCCACAACAGGATGAGGACGCGATTAGTGACGACCTGGCCGCTGCATGGCGGTATAAGAAGGCCGTTCACCTACAGTTGAACGTTTTCAGTACCAACCAAACGATTGCCTTGGCGGATGGTTGGGTGGCCGGCGTGAATGAGGATCAGATTGTGTTGCGAGTGGCGTCCGGCCGCTACCGTCGCTTTCCCCTCAGCGCCGTCCGCAACGTCACGTTTACTTAGGGGGCTGTACTGGCGCCTGCCGGTTGGCGCTAGGACGGCTGGAACGTGGTGGACACGACTTGAAGCCTTGCCCAACCCGCAAGTCTTCAAGTTCGGTCTTTACCTAGACCGGCGAAGATCACGCCGCTCAAGGTAAACGACACCACTGAGCCATCCTAGCGCCGCCCTCTCGGCTGAGATCGATCGCTCAGCGCACACCCGAGGTTACTTTAATTATTTTGAGAATTTTCAGTACATCAATTATTCAAATTCACTTGGTTGGCACCTGCGGGACAGGGTCGACCAAGCAGATTGATTCATCCTTCATGCGTCACTTTAGGCCAGTTAGAGGTATCTCCGCAAAGCCATCCGGAGAATTTCTAACTGGCCATCTTTTTTTGCCATTATTTTCGGGACCGCGGTACACTAGGAACAAAGGGTGGCGGTTACGATGGATTTTATTGATTTGGATTCGATTGACTTACAACACACGCCGTTGGGCACGCGCGACCAGAATCCGAAGCTGCATGACTGGCAACTGGACTGGCACAAGGTGGCGGCGCTCATTCGCGACAATCACGATGTCATGGCGGTGGTTCAGGCCGGTCTCGCCGAGGATTGGCTCAACACGCAAGGCACCATTTGGGATGAGGACCGCGGCTACTATCGGTATCCTAACGACAAACGGGAGCCGGACGATACCGTCTTCTGGGCGGCCTCAACCTGGGCCACACCGGCCATTCTGGTGACCTTTCACAATGAGTTGACCAAGTCCTTCGCCTGTTACCGGGTGGGGCGTGATCCGGATTTCCACTATCTGGGTCGTAACGAGTCGTGATCCTGGTTATCTTAGAATTTAACTAGTAGACTTCTAAATTGAGAAGCCAATCCTCTCACTCCCCGTTAAATCGGCAGGTACGCCCTGAATGAGTGGGAGTTTTTTTGTGTCCAGATAGGTTGTCTGATTTGGAACTATTTTCTTTCCAGAACGTCGCAAAGGGAACGTCGAGTGGGCGTTCCCTTTGTTGGAGATTAAGTTATGGTAGTTAACTCAGACGGGATGGCGCCCGTCTCGCGGCTAGTATAACATTGTCGGTTTAATTTGATTAGTATTTCGATGATTTTTTCAAAAGTGGGGAATAACCGCTGAAACTTGGCGGTTGCTGCCCATTTTTTGTTGCCCAAATATCCCGCTAAAAAGGCCTCATCCGTGGACCACTCACGGATGAGGCCTTCTCTGGAACACTTGGATTGGTTGGTGGGGATCGGCGCCTGGAAAACGGGGATCCCCGGGGCAACTGTTGCTGAAACGTGTTCAGCCCAGCAATTGCCTCCGCACTCTAGTACTTGCTAGTCTTCAACAGCTCTGCACCCTTATTACTCATGAGGTAGCCGTTACCGTTAGAAGTGAACTGGAGTCCCTCGAACTCACGACTGCCGCTGAACTTGGACGCCTCAACCTGGCTGGCCTTCAGGTGGCCGAGCTTGGAGACGGGGATGGAGGAAATACTGCCATCGGAGACGAAGTACAGCCGGTTACGCTTGGCGTTGTAACCCATCGCCTGAGGCTTGGTGCCGGGACGGTTGCGCAGCCCTTGCATCACCAGGTGGAACTTAACGGACTTGCTGTTAATCTTCCCTTGGTAAATCTTGACCGCGCCCTTAGGGGCCCAGCCGCCATTACTGTAGGTGAAGAAGTAGGCGTTGCCCTTCTTATCAAACGTCAGGTTTGACCCCATGGCCACGGTGCTCTTCAGGGTGAAGTTAATCTTCTTGGTGGGCTTCAACGAGGAGGTCGACACCTGTTGGACGTTGGACTTCACCGCGCCGGGCTTGCCGATAAACCAGAGTTGACCGTTCTTCGGATTCATGCTCAACGATTGACCGTGACCAGTGTTGAACTTTGGGCCCACCTTGACGTTCTTCAGGATGGCCTTGTCGGTACTGGTCAGTTGCTTGGTGGCATGGTCGTAGGTGGCACGCCGCAGGGCATCCATGTGGCTGGTGCTGATGCCGTATTTACTCCGCAGGGCACCCAGGTTGTACTTCACAATCCAGCCGGTGGACCTTTGCGAACTCGTGGTAATCAGCTCGTAGAGGGTCTTGCCGTCCTTCGTGATGACCTCGCTTTGGGGATTGCCCCAGTCGGCCGACCGATTGTAGGTGACGGGCAGGAAGACGTTACTCTTGAACGTGGCTTTTTTCCCCTTGGTGCTATGTAGACTCGTGGGTGTCGTCTGGAAAATGTTGCTATAGCTGGTCTTGAAGCTGTAGCGCTTCACAAATAGGTTCTTATTGTTTACCGTCTTGTACTTCTTAACGTTGTAACTGGCTAGGGCGTTGCCCTTTTGATTGTAGGTCTTGGCCTGAGCCACGCTGGTCCCGCCAAACAGCAGGGCGGCGCCGGCAACGGCCGTTAACCAAACAGCTTTCTTCATATGTACAAATGCCTCCGATGTGGATTCTAGTATTTAACCGCTTACATAATTATTTATACCACAAATGACTCAGTCTGCGGGTGATTCTGAAAATAAATTTACCCCCTAAAAATGACAAAACGGGGGTTAAACGGGAAAAAACGGCACTTTGGCGATTTTGACCGTCTTTCCCGCGAATGGCCATTTAGGGGGTGAAGGACCGGTTTTATAGGCAAAAAACAGGGGTTAAAACGAGAAAAACGGGCGTTAGGCGTTCGCTGCTGACTCCGGTAAGGTAGGCAGTGACCATAGCGCTATGGATCATCACACTCGGAAGGATGATTTCATTTGGTCACTGATCCCACCGCCGCGTATCGCTTCTTATACGATGGCGACCACGAAACGATTCTCTATGCCGCCCTCAAACGTCTCCATCTGTCGCCCAGTCACAACGACTACGAGGACTATCTCCAGGAGGGGCGGCTGGCCTTTCCCGAAATCTACGCCACCTATCCCGGCGATCCGGAGGCCCACCCCCATCAATTCCTGGCGTATGCCCTGCAAAAGGTGGTCTGGACGCTGGCCGATCAGCTGCGGCAGGACCGGAAACAAACGGAACGCCAGCTGCCGGGGGATGTCGATCCCGTCCTCACGGAACTGCCGAACGAGGAGAACGTCCTGACGGCGATTGGCCTGGCCGATTACCGCCGTTACCTTCTGAAATTAGTGGGGGCAGCCGGTAAGACCGGCGAATGGCGCTTCCTGGTGGGCACCATGGTCGACCAGTTAACGGCGGCCGAGATTGCCCAACGCCACAACGTGAACCTAGCCACGGTGTACCGCTGGCGGCGTTCATTGACCCAGCGACTGATCGCCCATTTGACCCCACCGGAAAACTTTTTAAATTAATTTGCGGAAACATGCGAAAAAATCGGCCCGGATTTCGTTAGTAGGAGTGTAAGGGTTGGCCGACCACTTACTAAAACCGATTCACGAAGGGAGCTCCACCATGCAAACAACTTGGAAGAAGACCACGATTACGTTTCTCCTAGGCACCGACGCCGCTCACCCCGTTAAGATTGCGATGGCCAATGCCGTCGCGGACCCAACGGCCAAGCAGGTCGAGGACTTCGGTAACACCTTGTCCGGTCTGACCGGCCTGCCATTCTTAGGCGGCCTGGTTACGGTCCAAAACGCCTTAGCTTAATTGTCCGTCGCTAAGTCTCGAAAGGAAGGTTCTCTATGAAAGCATTAGAATTAACGTTTAAAGGTTCCGACACCCGGATCAAGCATTTACGATTGAAGTACGTAAACACCGACTTACAGCCCAAGGAAATTCAACACTTCATGGAAACGTTGGCCGCAACCAAGCTCTTCGCCAAGGAAGGCGTCGACTTGTACGCCGAACCCGTGAAGGCCGACCTGGTCGACACCAACACCACGACGCTGGTACCAGTCGTCTAATTACATCTGTCACTGAACGGTGACGCAACCAAAAAACGCCCGGTTCTCCAATGAGAGAGCCGGGCGTTTGGCGTTGGTTTAGTCCTTTGATCTGTAAGGCCACGATAGTGGCTGGGGTTTGGCTCAGGTGGTGGAAGCTGCCCGCCAGCCGTCGGCCCTGATGGGCTGGAACGCGGTGAACGCGATTTTGAGCCAAAGGGCGGTCTCAAAAGTCGGTTCTGCCTAACCGGAAAAGTTCCCTCCGCTAAGGCAGTGCCACGGCTGAGCCCGGGCCGACCGCTGGCTGTCAATTGGTCGAGGCCTCGGCAATCGTGTGACCGGCGACAGGAACAACGGTAAAATCCACGTACCGTCACATTCTGTCAAAATGGGATTGTTGGCGGTTGGGGATTTGCGTCACGACCTCACCGGATAATACCACGCAGCGGCATAACTAAATAAAAAAGACCGGTCATCGCCGCGGTGTCGCGGGATGGACCGGTCTTGGTCGTTTTGACTTGGTCTTAAGTTAGATGTGACAGCGCCTAATTCGCGAAGAGTCCTAAGCTTTCGCATTCGCCGTCCGTGTCAGCACCCGGTCCGGGTACTTCGTGTCCACGTAGTTCTCGATGGCCGCAATCATCTGGGCGGTCGATGGGGCCTTGGCCTGTTCGCCGTTGACCACCAGACAGATTGTCCGGAAGAATTGTTCGTCGAAGGGGTAGACGTTGACCTGGCCACTTAGCCGTTCTAACGCTAGCTCGGGCAAGATGCCCATGCCCATGCCGGCCTCGACCATCGCTAAGATGGATTGGTCGTCAATGGAGAAGCGCAGGGCGTTACTCCGAATCTCGTAGTGGTCCAGCGCCGCCTTGGTGTCCTTGTCGTAGTCGCCCCGTTGGAGAATGAAGCTTTGGCCGCGCAGGTCGACCGTGGTAATGGTCTTGCCGTTGGCGGGCTTGAATTCTTGTGGGGTGATGCAATAGATTTCGTCTTTAATGAGGGGAATCACCGTGAGCTTCTCGGCTACCGGCAAGGCGGAGAGACCGATGTCCAGCCGACCGACCTTGACCGCGGCCGTGATTTCACTGAAGCTGGCCTGTTCCAGGTCCACGCCAATCTGCGGAAAGTCCCGCTTGAATTGACGAATGATTGGGGGCAACCAGGTCAGACACACGGAGGAGAAGGCCCCCAGGCGGACGTTACCGGCGTTTAGGCCGTTGATGTTAGAGGCGGCTTGTTGGAGCCGGTCCTCGGCGTTAATGACCGCCTGAAGTAGCGGCAGGACGGATTGGCCGTCCGGGGTGAGCTCGACCCCCGTTCGATTACGGATGAAGAGGGGGAAGCCGAGTTCCTTTTCAAGTTGATTGACGGAATGACTGATCGCTGAAGGCGTCACGTTCAGTGTCTGAGCCGCGCGGTAAAAGGTATGTTCGTGAACAATGGCCTGAAAGACGCGGTAAGCAAATGGTAACAACGGAGCACCTCCTTGGTTAGGTTGAATGACTTTCCAACGGCGAACTTTTTGAACGCCGAAACAGCGAATCTCTTACTGGTATCTTATCATAAACCCCAGTAGGCAGAAAGCCTAGTCAACGGTTCGACCGGAGGGGGTCAACCAGAAAGGTGTGAGCGGTATGATGACAGATATCTTCGCAACGCGGGTTAATCCCGATCGCCCGTCAGCGTTAAGCGGCTTGTTTATAAATGACACGGATCCCAGCGCGGTGTCCTTTGCGGCCGGGAGTCCTAACGAAAGTCTCTTCCCGGTGGCGGCCATGAAGCGGGCCTTCAGCGACGCCATCGACGAAAAGGGACCGCATCTCTTTCAATATCAATCGGTTGCCGGCAATGATAGTCTGCGGGCAAAATTAGCGGCGCGGATTGGCAAATGGGGCAACGTTCACGCCACGGCGGCCAATATATTACTGACTGTCGGCGGCCAACAAGCCATCGACCTGGTGGCGAAGGCCGTCCTGAACCCCGGCGACGACATCGTGGTCGAAACGCCGGCCTACGTGGGCGCCTTAGCGGCCTTTGATATCTATGAACCCAAGTATCACGAGGTGGGCCTAGAACCCGATGGGCTGGACCTGAACGCCCTAGAAGACACCCTGAAGCGTCACCCGGGGATTAAGCTCCTCTACACGGTGCCCGACTTCCATAATCCAACTGGGATTACTATGAGTGTCACCAAGCGCGAAGCCCTGGTGAACCTCGCCAACAAATATGACTTTATTATTATAGAAGATTCGCCCTATCGAGACCTCGATTATGTGGCCTCACCATTGCCGGCCATCAAGAGTTTCGACACTCAAGGACGGGTGGTCTTCATCTCCAGCATGTCGAAGATCTTGATGCCCGAACTGCGGACCGGCTGGTTGGTGGCGGATGGTGATTTGCTTGACGCCATCTTCAAGATGCGCCAAGCCGCCGACCTGGAAGCCTGTGGCGTGATTCATGCGGCGATTGATGCTTACATGACGCGTAACGACCTAGATGCCCACGTCGATGTCTTGAAGGACCACTACAAGCGGCAATGTGCCGCCATGATTCGGGGCCTGGAAGACTACTTCCCGGACGAAGTGACCTTCACTCGGCCAACCGGAGGCTTCTTCGACTGGGTCACCCTGCCAGATGGCATCGATGCGGGCAAATTGTTGCTGAGTGACATCCAACCACACGCCCACATTAACTACGTGCCCGCCACGAACTTCTATCCTTACCGCGATGTTCACAACGGCATGCGGCTGTGCTTCAGTGGCCTCACGCCGAATGTGATTGACGATGGGATGCATCGGCTAGGGGATGCCGTGAAGGTCGCCCTGCATGATGCGGAAGCGTTGAAGTGATTTTTAGAGTGGCAAATTACAAGTTTAATCCGAACAAGCCCGGAATCTTTCAATGGCAGTCTGTTGATGATGTATTTTTAATGGTCG
>NZ_RHOA01000005.1 GCF_003946545.1 Levilactobacillus tangyuanensis | reverse complement strand
ACAGGATATCTGTTCTTGATGTTTTTTATTGTCCAAAAAATTTTGAGACAGTGGCTAACTTGATTCTAAAATGCGCGTTCTAGTAACATTCCCCTCATCTCCTATGCTTGGAGAATACACTATGATTGGTGACACTGTCTTGGAAATATCGGTAAGTGGTTATTAATGACTGGTAAGTGGTCACAATGCCTAAGGAAAATTAATTTGACACCAAAAGTTATGTGAAAATAAAAGGATCTTTCATCAAGTGAAAGATCCGACTGAACATTTTTACTCAGATAGCCACTTGTTATCCCTCGCCACTTTGATGGCTTCAATTCGAGTGTGCACACCAAGCTTGCTGAAGATTGACGATAAATAATTTCGTACCGTTCCTTCAGATAAAAATAGAGCTTTCGATATCTGCTTTGTTGGCAAGCCCTGACTCACTTCCCTTAGGACTGTCAGCTCCCTCTCCGTCAGTGGATTACTGTTAGCCGAAAACATATTGACAACCAGCTCCGGATCATAAACGGTGGCCCCTTGAACCACACGATGAATCGTCTCTATCAGGGCATCGCTTGGACTATCCTTTAGTAGATATCCTGAGATCCCCGCCTTTACAGCACGTTCAAAGTAGGCCTGCTGAGCAAATGTGGTCAAAATAATAACTTTGGTTGTTAAATGCTCGGACTGAATCCAATCAGCAATATCCAGCCCAGATGCTTTCGGCATTTCAATGTCTAGAATAGCCACTTCTGGTTTAAAAGATTGAATTTGCTTCCAGGCTGTAGCACCATCAACGGCAGTTCCTAAGACTTTTAAACCATCCGCCAATGCCAGCAATTGTGACAAGGCGGTATTCAACATGCTCTGATCTTCAGCTAAATAAAGTGTAATCATTTCCTACTCCTTTGGAATTGACATTACGACTCGAGTACCCGCGGCATTTCGATCGATATCGAAACCGCCATTCACCGCCAGTAAGCGAGATCGCCTACCTTCGATGCCATTGGAACCAGTTCGATGGTACTTTTTCCCCCGGCCATCATCTTGAACAATAATCCGGTAGGTATGCTCATCTTCAATAAACCGAAGCTGAACATTATTCGCATGGGCATGCCGGATGACATTAGTCATCGCCTCAATTATCACCGCTCCAAAACGGTTCTGGACCGCAGTTGGCCATTTTGTGGCAGCCGCTTCTCCAGAGGTCGTGAGCCAAATATCCGCAATTGCCAATTTTTGACCTTGGTCAAACAATACTTCGCTTATCGACCGCTGATGCAAATTATTTACGATGGATCGAACCAACTGTAGATTTTTACGACTTGTCTGCTCAATGTCTATGAGCTCCTGTTCGACCTGCTTTGGCGAATTATTAAGCAGCTTACGAGCTAATTCAGTCTTCACTGTAATCATTGAAAAACTTTGCCCCAAACTATCGTGTAAATCTCTGGCAATCCGGTCTCGCTCATCTCGCCGAATGATAGCTTGCAGTCTGCGGTTTGTTTGGCTTAGTTGCCTTTGCCGCATCAGTAACCGTGACCAGGCATATGAACAAATGGGGGCGACAATTGGAAAGAGCAATCCCAGCACGTCACCATTATGCCACTTAAAAACATCAGGATTTGCAGTAAAGTCCAGCCACAGTCCACTGAACAAAAGACTATAATAGCCGCCACAGAACCAATAGAAGTATCTCTTCGGCCGATATGCGAGCCGAAATGGAATTTGCCATCCTGGATAAATGATCAAGTAATTATTGGCCTGGAACAGGACAAATAAACCAGCAATTAACATTTCACCCGTGCCAGTCACTCGTCGCCAGGCCGGTATTTGAACAAAAATGACGTAGAATATGAAAAATATAAATATCGCGACCAACCAGAACCATTGTCCTTTGACCACGTCTACTGAAAAAGGAAGATAGACGAGCCAAACGTAACTCATCCAATCAATCTTATCCAACCTTTCTCTCAACAATCTACTCTTTAACATGGTCCCCACCCCTATTAAAAAATATAGTGCTTACAAAGGGTTCATTAAAATTCGTCAATAATCTAACGGCTTCACAATTTAATAACAATAGTCTAGCACCTGTGAGAATATTACCTATCCATTTGTTCTCATAGTAAGTTGAAATTACTCCGCCAAGTTGCCCCCTTTTTATTAAAAACAGTTTAGCAGCCATGACCAACGTTTTATAGACACAGGTATCATCGAATAATATGACAATTGTCATATTGATTACTATCTTCCGTTCAATACCCTTGTGGACAAAAAAACCAATCCCGGGCTATCATGAGATTGGTCTCTTTAATATTAATATATCGTGTTTGACGGCAACATATGCTGGTCGCATACGGATTCGACCGCCTACAGCTCCGCCTCGTTTTCCTCATTCAACTGGTCACAGTCAATAATGAGCTGACAGACTTCTTTTTCTGGCGGCAACTTCATGGAATACTTTCGACCATACTCAATCATCGTGTGATGCGCCTGATGTAGGTCCTCAGGTGCCAGTACGCCCACAATCTTCGTTTCCACCTGTAACGGCGTCGCTGTCCGCGGCACAAAGTGCAGTCGCTTAGAAATTGCCGACACATGGGTGTCCACGGCAAACGTCGCCTGTCCAAAAACATCGCTCAGCACCACATTGGCCGTCTTGCGGCCGGCACCCGGCAAAGCCATGATCCCCTGACGGTCGGTTGGCACGACATCATTTAAATCCTCGTGAACAATTCGCGCAGTCTTGATAATATTCTTGGCCTTGTTGTGAAATAGGCCAACGCTCTTAATAATCGTTTCGACGTCACCAACGTCGGCGGCCATCAGGTCCTGTGGACTGGGATATTTACCAAATAGCATTGGGGTCACCTTATTGACGGATACATCGGTCGCCTGAGCACTTAGGATAACGGAAATTAAAAATTGAAACGGCGTCCTGGCGTCCAGTGAAGGCCCAACTGGCCCGATATCGTCCTCCATTTGATGAATGGCCCAAACAATCTGTTTGTCTGTTAACATGCTTGCCCAACTCCCTTTTTCCATTCCGATTCATTAACCTTATCTTACCGCAAAAAGAGAGGTCGTCCTAGCGTTGGTCATTTGCATAATCGTTGTCAATCCCTGTTGATCCAAAAAACAGTAACGGCGATCGCGGTCGTTACTGACATGAGTTACGCCTTCTATTAGCAGATCCCTGGTGGTCGCTTAACCGACTGTGAAACCAGCACCATGACCACCAAATTTATGGAAAACACCATTATGCTCCTGCATACCACGAATATAGGTTCTGTTGCCCACGCGCTTCACGTGTTCTCTCATGAAAGCAACGGTTCCATCCGGGTCATAGTAAACCGCATAGTGGATGTCCGCCGGATCTTTGCGTTTTTTCAACTGATTTAATTTATGACGATACTTTTTATTTAACTTATTAATCTTGGCGGTTAGCTGCTTAGCTTGATGCGTCGTATAGACCGATCCTTGCTCCCGACCGATTGTTTTCTTGAGGTTCCTGAGCAACTTGATCTTATGGTCAATAACCGCCCGCCAAGCTAACGATAAGCCCTTGCCATTCAGGGTAGCATCTTTTAATGCCCGCTTGTCGGCCTTAATCGCCGTAGTCTTTTCGATTCGGGCACCAGAAGTCCTGGCGGCTAGAACGGTCGTAGACGGCGCCATCAGTCCAAATGCAATGGCCAGAATCATGAGCCCACCGGTAATCCAGTGTGCCACGTTGGATTGAGTCATAGTATTTCCTCCTAATTGCCATAATCACTTCTTTAGCAGATATAGACGCTATTCTTTCAAGCCTTTAATGCTTAAACCATAGCATCTCCCACACCCACTGACAAGTCGCTAATCACTGTCCCAAGGCAATTGTTCCCATTGGTCTGACAATGATTCTTCATTCTTACCGGACGGAGTTACCTCACTAACTAGAATGGTCTGACTTGATAAATAAATACCCTTGTCTGGACTATTTAAATATAACTGACTCGTGGGCGGCCATCGATGCCAAAAGAAAAGCCTTCAATGACTGAAGGACTTTACCAGCCATTTAATTCCTTGTCCGACCATCAAGATCGGACCGAATACAATCAACAATAGTGAATACCAAAGATGCTCAACAAAAATAAATATAGGATTTAAAATTTCGTCAGTACTCTGAGTCGTGTCCGACATGTAGGTCCAAGGGTTAGCCGTCACCCCATTCGGTGTCCAACGACGGTCCTTATGGTTGGCATTCAAATCGCGTTGATGAAGGTCCAGTGCCCGCGTCTTAAAAGACCGCAGATCCGGATCATTCTTCTTAAACATCCTCATATAATGTCGCCGAAGGAATGGGTAGCAGGTTAACCAGCTCAATATCACCCAAACCGTAAACGCTGACAGGTCAATCGTCCAGTGACTTCCCCGATGAACCAAGTTTGATGTGAGTAAAATCATGACTGCTAAGAGACCATAAATTAAGCTCTTTAAATACCGCCAGTATTGCAATCGCTTAAGGCTCATACAGATCACCGTCCTTCACCCCAATAATAGCTGTTAAGTTGAAACCATTATACACCGACACAACGCGAGAAAAACACTTAGATTTGGACAGTTGCGGCATTAATTAGGCTTCATACTTAACGAATTATGATGAAACTGTGAGCAACAACTTATGATTTTTCTAAAGGCGCCAAGAATCGGTTAAGCTCTGTGAGAAATGCCCTCGTAAGGCTAATTCTGCGGTATTCTATAAACATGTTAATCAGAAGCACTCATCGCTACCATCAACGGAGGTGATCACATGCGTTGGGAACCCTTAATCATTATCACCTTAATGGCCAGTGTCGCTGGCCTCTTCATTCTTGCCACCGGTCGTCGTCACCGTTGGGCAGGCATCATTGTGCTAACCTACTTAACCGGTTTAGCCGTGATTCTTTTTACCCCGTTATCCTTCTCGGGAACGGCCGTCTACATCATGCCGCCTGGCATGGGGCGCGTTAACTTGACGCATTTAGACCTATTCAACTTAGGCTTTGCCGAAAACATTGCCTTAACATTACCCATCGGTTTAGCGCTGAAATGGCTGGCACCAAAATTATCGCTCTTAAGCGTTGGGGTCTTCGGCCTCTTCGTGGGAAGCGGGATTGAAACGTTCCAGTATATTCTCTCCAACCATTGGCTAATCAATCGAAGCAGCGACATCAATGATGTCTTAGCCAACGCGCTAGGCATTCTAATCGGCGGCACGATGGTCGCCATCTACCTGCGACTATCTAACAAACAACACACCCGGCAACGAGCCCTAGCTTAATAAAAAATCCCTTCACCAATTTAAACTTGGTGAAGGGATTTTTTCATTAATCATCGATTTCGTTACGGCTAAGCGCCTTCGTCTTACGAAAAACGAACCACTTACTGAAGAAGTAGTTTGCTAGAACAACCACGACTTGGTCGACTAATTTCGTTAACATTTCATTTTGTTGGAGCAGTGATACCCCAATCCACATGATACCGGCATCCATCACTAACGTTGCCGCCCGCACCGAGAAGAATGAAACAACTTCCTTAGTCAGTGCACTCATGGTCGTGAAGTGAGAATGGAAGACCCAGACCCGATTGGTCACGTACGCGAATAGCACCGAAATAAACCATGCCATGGCATTGCCGACCTGGTAGTTCCAGCCCCATAGGGTTGCCGTTAAGTAAAAGACGACGATATTGATCACGGTGGTCAGGCCACCGAAGACCAGATAAGCGAGAACATCTTGATATTTTTGAAAAAGTTGGCGTAATTGTGTCATGAAAAAATCCTCCCCGAATTGCCTCTACCAATATTCGTTATAAAGGACTTTATGCCGTGACGCAAGGGAGTCCCCCGATTTAATAGAAAAAGTTAAAGGTTCGATCGCTAGATACCGAAACTTTGATGGTCATTGGTGTGTCATTATTAGCAGTTGCTGTTATGTTGCCAATTTAGGTTGTTTGGTTGTCTAAAGTTAAAGTAATAAATTTATTGTAACCACTATTTGACCATTGAAAAACACCTTCCAGCCAACCTAATGGTAAGAAGGTGTTCTATTTAGCCTTTTAATCGTGCTTGAACCATCTTAATCATCTGACTGTTCAACAGCCAGTAGACCAAGACAATTTGCAGCGGTGTGACAATCAATTGTTTGATAACCCGTGCTGGTAATAGGCTCCAGAATGGCGTGTGATACATGATGGTCACCCACCACGTATTCAGGATGGCATTGACAACCACCGCGATAACCACCGAGGCCAGGATCACCCGCACCCAGGTTACCGGCTTACCATACAGGAACAACGCGTAAGTCAACGATCCCAGGACCGCCGAAACCGTGAAGCCAACGAAGTACGGCCCACCAGAAATCAGCGTACCGACTACATCGAAAACCACCGCAGTCATCATGCCCCACCACGGTCCATACCATTTGGCAATCAGCGCAACAATCAAAAAGGTAAAACTAACCTTGATCAGGTTGCTGCCAACCGAGAAACGACTAAGGACCAACTGTAGGGCCATTAACATGCCCAAAGTAACCATATTCAACGTGTCCAGCTTGGGTAGCCGGGTATTTGTCATCATTTTCAATTAAGACATCTCCTAAGGGAGTTGCCACATCGCTGCGGCCAATGCGGAAATAGAATCGCGGGGCCCAACCCTTCGTCCGACGTTCACATTGCGTTCCATCGGCACTTAACGCTCTATTTCCTACTCCGTAAATTTAATTACAGGAAACATCATAACATATCCATAACTGGTGTGCACGAGTTATGCCCGGTCGAAGTCCTTCATCCAGGCGAGCGCTAACGCCTTCTCACCAAGGTGGGTCCCAATAACCGGACCGAAGTACGACTGTTCTACCGGAATTTCTGGGTACTGCGTGGCAATCTTATCCGCCCAGGTCTTGCCACCCTCAGGATCGTTAGCATTAATCACCAGCGCCCGTAATGGGTAATCGACCTGTGCCTGCGCCTCAACAAACAAGTCTTCAACACGAGCCAAGGCCTTTTTCCGCGACCGAACCTTTTCAAACGCCACAATTTCATGGGTATCATCGTCAAAGGTCAGCAGTGGCTTAATTCGCAGGACACTCCCAATGAATGCCGAAGCATTCGAGAGCCGACCGCCGCGAACCAAGTTTTGTAAATCATCCACAACGAAGTACTCGCCAATCGTTGACCGCAAGTCATCTAAGCGCGCAATGATTTCCTCGGGTTCAGCACCCTTGTCAGCCATTCGGGACGCCTCAATGGCCAAATACCCCATCAATTTAACGGTAATTTGGCTATCGTAAGGAATTACCTTAATGTTCTCAATGGTTGGGGCAATGTTCTTCAGTTGGTTCACAAAGCCAGAAATCGTGCTGGCTAAATGAATGCTGATCACAGCATCATAACCCTCATCCGCCAATTCATTATATAAGTTAATCATTTCGCCCAATGGCGGCTGGGAAGTACTTGGAAATGACTTGGAATTTCTTAACCGATCGTAGAATTCACTGGTCGTAATATCAACATCTTCATCATAGGAGCGACCATCAATGATCACCGGGATAGGAACAACGTGAATGTGATACCGCTCAACCTCTTCTGCGGACAAATAGCTGGTACTATCGGTGACCACAGCAATCTTCATTATTACACCTACTTTATCTTTTCATTCATCTACCCAGAATAACATAAAACACCCCTGACGACTAGGAATTACCTGCCTCTTAACAGAGACTTAAAAGCCGCGCCACAACAGTCTTTCTCTGCGAAAGCGGCTCCATTCCCGGTTCATTCAGGGATGTTACAAGATTCACTATTCAAAATCGTCCTAAAAAATAACCAACATTAAGACATCGATTACTTTTTAAGCACGCGATGCCGATCAAAACTTTTGTCTAAGCGATTCAATAAAATCTGGAGTAAATTCCGCTCATCGGTCGACCAGTGCTCAAATACATCGTCCGATAGGCCTTCAAAGGCGGCATGAATTTTTTCGGCCGTATTCCTGCCATCATCAGTTATTGTATATAGCAACTGTCGTTTGTCTCGTCCCACGGCCTCTTTAGTCACCATCGACTTGGCCAACAAGCCCTTCAACTGTCGACTCAGTGTTGAGGTATCTAACTTGGTGTTTTGAGCGAGAATCTCCTGCGTGTTCTCTCCACTAGCGATGTGATCAAGCAGCTGCCATTCAGAAACGGTCAGGTGATATTGCTTAGTCATGCGCTGGAGCAACGTTTGTTGCACCTTATTGATGGAAATTAGCGCTGAAAGACTGGATTTCATGACTCCTCACTCCTTTTGATTGTATTGTACAACGATCCCGTTGCTACTCACAAGCGTTAATTCAATAAATTTATCAATAAGGGGCCGCTTAAATCGATAGTTCTTCTTTGCACTTCCGGCGCAGGCCCGGTATACTTGATCTTGTGTTGCCTTTTCGACTCAATTATTTAAAAACTTTTAACTAGAAAGGTGTTGTTTCACGATGTCCTTTGATGGTTCTTTCACCCACGCCATGGTTCAAGAACTCAACCAATCATTGGCTACCGGTCGCGTTAGTAAGATTAACCAACCCTATGCCAACGAAGTTGTTCTGACCATTCGGGCCAACAGCCACAATTATCCCATTCTTCTTTCGGCTAATCCCACCTACGCGCGGATTCAAGTGACGCAGATTCCTTACGTGAATCCACCCGTTCCCACAAACTTTACAATGATCCTACGGAAATACCTGCAGGGGGCCATTCTAAAGGAAGTCACGCAGTCCGCTAATGACCGCGTGGTGCACCTGCATTTTACCTCCCGTAATGAATTAGGTGACCAGCAGGAATTACTCCTAATTATCGAAATCATGGCTCGTCACAGTAACGTCATCCTGGTGGATAGCGCCACCGATAAGATTCTCGATGCCATTAAGCACGTTGGGTCCGATCAAAACCGTTATCGCCTATTGCTTCCCGGTGCACAATACATCACGCCACCCAAGCAGGACCTGGATGACCCCTTCCAGGGTCCGCGTCCTGATCTTGCGCAAACGATTCGTGACTTCCCCAACGAAGATGTCCTGGCCACAACCCTGCAGCATCAATACCAAGGGCTAGGCAAGGACACGGCGGCGGCACTGGCTGCTGCCCTACACGAATCCGGTTCGGCCGAGGATCTCTTCACCAAGTTCTTTGCCGGCTTCAATCAACCGACACCAACCTTGGAAATTTCCCCAAAGCACAAAACCAGCTTTACGGCCTTCCCTTATCCAACAGACGGCACACAGGAGTCGGCCGAAACCCTCAGCGCCCTCTTGGATCACTATTACCAAGATAAGGCCGAACGCGATCGGGTTCAACAACAGGGTAGCGTGCTGATTCGAGTAGTTCGCAATGAACTCAAGAAGAACCGGACCAAGCTGAAGAAGCTACAACGCACCCTGGCCGAAACCGAAAACGCCGACGAGTATCGGATTAAGGGTGAGGTCCTGACGACCTATCTCCATCAGGTCAACCGCGGCGATACTGAAGTGTCGTTGCCAAACTTTTACGACAACAACGCTTCAATTAAGATCGCCCTATCCAATCAGCTCTCGCCCAACCAGAACGCGCAGAAATACTTCAAGCGTTATCAGAAGGCCAAGAACGCGGTCATTTACGTCAATGAACAGCTGAAGATCACCCAGGCTGATGTGGACTACTTTAGCAACATCATGGCGCAAATCGAGCTGGCAGCACCTAAGGACCTGGTCGACATTCGACTAGAACTCCAACAAGGTGGCTACCTGCGGGACCACGATCACCAAAAGAAGGCCAAGAAACAAAAGCGGCAAAAGGTCAGCAAGCCCGATCAATTCACGGCGACCGATGGCACCAAGATCTCCGTGGGTAAGAATAACTTACAAAACGACCAATTGAGTCTGCATACCGCCAAACGAACCGATATCTGGCTACACGTTAAGGACATGCCCGGATCTCACGTGATTGTCCACGATGAGGATCCGAGCGAGGCCACCATCTTGGAGGCCGCCCAGTTGGCTGCGTACTTCTCCAAGGGCCGTGAATCCAGCAACGTGCCCGTCGATTACGTTCCCGTTAAGCGCCTACGTAAGCCCAACGGCGCTAAACCTGGTTTCGTGATCTTTACCGGCCAACGCACCGTCTACGTCACGCCCGACAGTGACTTGGTTGAACGGCTGCAAAATTAATTTAAGAACATATGCAAATGGCGCCACATCCTGAAATAGGATGTGGCGCCACTTTTTATATTGTTCGATTAATAATTTGATCGAGTTCCGCCGTGTCGCTAAGATTCGTCAGGGTTAAGGCCTCACTAGAGCCAAAGGCAATCGTGGCGCCGACCTCTTGGTCCGTGCTCCCTGGTCGATTCAAAACGTGTAATTGGCGGAATGGGAAGGCCGCGTTCATCAGGGCCACCCGTTGGCTATTCAAGTCAATGTTGACCGCCGTTAATTCAGCATCATCTAACGTCCCAATGTGTTGACGCGTCAGCATCCGCACCCAGTTAATCCCCGTGACCTTACTCAAGAAGGCCATTTCGGTCAACCGAGTTGGCCGCACGCCAACGACTTCCAATTGCTTCGATTCGGCACTCTTAGGCGCAAAGAGCACTTGGACCATCCCCGTCAGTTGCCGTTCACTCACGGCCTGCTTGGCCTGTTCAACCAGGTTAAGCCGCTTAGCCTTGGGCAGTTCTGCCGGCATTCTAAATGCGGTCACCTGCGAGAGCTTCTTATTCATCCCGGGGGCAATCAAATCCATGACCCCAATTGCCACCTTCTGGTCATCATTAACGAATAGGCTGACACCAATGGTGGCCGATTCTGGTAAGGGTTCCCCGGTCTCTTGATCGGGTGGCAAGACATGCAGATTAAGTGGTAGCTTCGCCAATTCACGTGCTAAGAAGTGGCGGTTGCCGGGAACGATCACGATATCCGGTTGCTCGACATGAATAACGTTCAAGACATCCCCTAGCTGAATGGGATCGACGTACTGTTTATCCGAGAACTCGGGGGCAATGGCAATCGCATTCGGATTGGTGTTCATCAGGATGGTATGGTATCCGGCGCGCTTCAACTGCTTCAACATTTCTGTTGTGAAGTATTCTGCGGCCGAGTTCGGTCCTAATTGATTCCCACCACGCCCCAAGACTAACGCCGTGCGATCGCCTAATGGCTGGCTTTCATTCTCATATTCGAAGGTACTGTAGTACCCGCTGGTCTCCTCGTCGAACTCACCAGCGGTTGGCTCAATCATCTTGTAGGTTGGCATAATCTTGGCACTCGCGGAGAGTTTCCGAATGGCGGCCGTATCCGTTTGCCAGATCCGTGCAATCATCCCATCCCCAAAGCCATAATACCGGCCCGCCCGCAACGTTTCAACGTCCATCGGGTTAGCCTGAATTTGCTTCTCAATCTCTAAAAGATGTTGCAGCTTCACGAAGTAGAAATTATCAATCTTCGTCAGTTCACTGAGTTCGGCTGGTGAGTACCCCCGCCGTAAGGCTTCGATTAAGACCAGAATCCGGTTGGCCAAAGGATGAATCAACTGCCGAATCATTTCACCATCGGTTAGGTTGCTCACACTAGGCAAGACATCCCGTGGTGAAAACTGTGAGCTGCGGACCGCCTTTAGCATGGCTTCTTCCACCGAACGGCCGAGCCCAACCGTCGATCCCACGGCCTTCATGACCGTGTCCAAATGTTGATCGGCATCCGGCACCTCTTGGAAGGGCCAAATGGGAATTCGGACACTGACATGGTCAACCGTGGGTTCGATCACCGCCGTCTGCTTCACGTAGCGACTGGGAAGCTTAACATCCACTAGTCGTTGCCCTAATAGCAGGCTCCCAACGACTAGGGCCACAGGGTAGCCCGTGGTTCGTGCGGCCAAGGCCACTCCCCGCGTAAAGTATGGGGCAACCTTGGTCACATAGAAACGCTGGTCGGCGGGATTCAGAGCAAAGCTCAGATGCAGGACCCCAACGACCCCCAGCTCCGTGGCAATCCGAAACGTTGCGTCCCGGAGATTTTGATATTCCCGGTCGTTTAACGTCTGGGTAGGCGCCACCAGGATGGAATCGCCCGAGTGAATCCCAATTGGGTCGACGTTCTCCAGGCCGCTGATCAGAATCTTGGTATCGGCAATATCCCGAACGGCCACCATTTCAATTTCCTTAAACCCAACGACACTGTGTTCCAATGTGCATTGATCGAACCGTGATTGTTGGAAACCTTGATTTAAGGCGGTAATCATCTCATCGACATTTTCACAAATCATCCGATTGGTATCTAATCGAGGAGCAACCGGCTTGACGATCAATGGGAACCCGATATTCTCGACCAGTCCCATGGCCTCGTCGGTCGTCTCGACAATCTTAGCCTCGATGACCGGTTCATGAATTTCCTTTAACGTGGCGTTTAACGCGGCGGGATTATTCACCTGATTCATCGTGGTCGTTGGCATCCCCAATAGGGTAATTCCCAACCGCCGAATATCACCATTTTCAATGAGTTCTTGGACAATTCGGATCCCCACCAAGCCACCTAACGTGGGAATGATGGCATCCGGCATATCCTTCTCCAGTATATGCCGGACATTTTCAGTCGTCACAGCCTGGATATACATGTTCGTGGGTTGAATCTCTTCGAGCGCGACCGAAAACGGATTATTATCAATGATTGATGTCCGAATTCCTTGTTTCTTCAATCGCGTAATAATCTGGACAGTGGCACTATCTAGTTCGGTCTCATGGCCAATCTCGGTCGGACCGCTCCCAATGATGAGAACCTTTTGTAGGTCGTTTAAGTTCTGCAAACCTATCCCTCCCGTGCCGTCATGGCTTCCATAAATTCGTCAAATAAATCGCGACTTTCGTGGGGACCGGGCGCCCCGTCGGTAAAGAACTGTACCGAAAAGGCCGGGTAATCCCGGTGACGGAGTCCTTGGACGGTCCCATTGATCAGGTCAACATAGGTGGTAATCAGTCGGTCACGGTCAATGGTCTTATCATCCACCGCATACCCCTGACCCTGGGCCGCATAAATAATATCGTTCGTAATGATTCGCCGAATGGGATGACTACTCCCATGATACTCCACCGGTAGTGGTCGCAGGCTCGCCCCATTCGCCAAGGCAAAGAGCTCATGGCCTAACCCAATGGCAAACAAGGGGATCTCGGCCTGGATGGTTCGAATCATCTCCAGCACGCCTTCACCCAAGTCCAGTGGTGACCCAGGTCCTGTCGACAGTAATACCCCGTCCGGATCCAGGTTCAAGACGTCTTGGGCACTGGCCGTCCACGGTAACACCGTCACATTACAACGACGCTCCGAGAGCTGCCGGAGAATCCCGTGTTTCAAGCCAAAGTCGATGACAACGACATTTTTCCCGGTATCCGGGTTCGGATACGGCTTGGGTGTGGCCACCTGGTCAACCTGCCGATTGGTCAGTACCGTGGCATTCAACTGGTCAAAGGCATGGGCATCGGCAACATCCACGATACTACCCTTGACCGGGCCATCCATGTGGCGCAGCTTACGAATCAGGTGACGGGTATCGATGCCGCTAATCCCCGGGATGTTATGTTGCTGGAGAAACTCATCCAGTGACAGCCGGGATAGCCGATTGGTCGAAATGTTGGTGACGTCACGCACCACCATCCCCTTAGCCGTAGGCAGGATTGACTCGTAACTATCGTGGTTGATCCCCACGTTACCAATCGCCGGCTGTGAAAAAATAAGTATTTGATTATGATAGATCTGGTTGGTAATAATTTCTTGGTACCCTAAAAGACTTAAGTTAGTGATGACCTCACCACTCGTCGTCGCGCCAGCACCAAACCCTTCACCGGCGTAAGCCGAGCCGTCTTCTAAAATTAAATAGCGTTTTGCCATGAAAAATCGGCCCCTTTACCAGTTAGTCCTATGCCTGTTGGATTTCGACAGCGTCACGGTCATCGATCTCGCTAACGGAGACCCGAATCCGTTCATGCTGGGAACTGGGAATGTTCTTGCCCACAAAGTCGGCGCGGATCGGTAATTCGCGGTGACCCCGGTCGACTAGGACCGCCAAGTTAATACTCTTGGGCCGGCCTAAGTCCATGATGGCACTCATTGCCGCCCGAATGGTCCGCCCGGTATACAAAACGTCATCAACCAGGATGACCTTCTTGCCCTCAACGGAGAAGTCAATGTTAGCCGCAGTGACTTCTGGTTCGGCGGAATCGGCATCGTGTTCAATATCGTCACGGTAGGGGGTGATGTCCAAGTCACCCACCGGCACCGTCACATTTTCCAATTGCTGAAGGCGGCTAGCAATGCGCCGTGCTAAATAAACGCCTCGTGTCTTAATCCCGAGGATGACGAGGTCATCGACCCCTTTATTACGTTCAATGATTTCGTAAGTAATTCGGGTTAACGCCCGCTGCATGGCCATTGCATCCACAACTACCTTTGCCATCTGTGTTTCCTCCTTCAAGTTCTGGGTACCGGCAGGTGCAGGAAACGGGCGGGATTCTTCCGTAGGTGATGAAGTCCCCGCCCGCCTGTTTTAACCGGCAAACCCGTTCTGTTGGTTATATTTTAGCATAAAACCGCTAAATTTCCTTATCAATCGGCAGACCAGCCTGTTGCCGCAACCGTTTAACGACGGCCGCGAAGTTGGCTGGCACCGGCGTGCTGAAGGCTAGCTCTTCACCTGTGGCCGGTTGTTTGAAGCCGAGGGTCTTGGCATGCAAATACTGCCCGTCGCCCTTCAGCGTCTTCTTAGGCCCGTATAGTGGGTCACCAGCCACCGGATGATTAATGTAGGCCATGTGAACCCGAATCTGATGGGTCCGGCCGGTTTCAAGGCGACAGGCAATCAGTGAGTAGTCACCATACCGTTCTAACACCCGGAAGTGCGTAACCGCTGGCCGACCGTCGGCAACCACCGCCTGTTTCTTGCGGTCCTTGGGCGACCGACCCAGTGGTGCCTTGATAATCCCGGTTTCTTCCTTGAAATTACCATGGACGATCGCCACGTATTCCCGCAGATTAGTCTTAGCCTGCAACTGTGCCGACAGACTTTGATGGGCCTGGTCATTCTTGGCGACCATCAACAATCCCGAGGTATCCTTGTCGATCCGGTGAACAATTCCGGGCCGCAACTCACCATTGATTTCCGAGAGTGGGCTGTGATACAGCAGGGCATTAACCAGCGTATGGTTGGGATGCCCCGGTGCGGGATGGACGACCATCCCTTGTGGCTTATTGACCACAATCACGTCATCATCTTCATAGACGATATCTAAGGGAATGTTCTCAGGTTCTAAGTCAATCGGCTCTGGATCAGGCAAGCTAATGGCCACCTTAGCGCCAACACTCGCCTTAAACTTAGGCTTAACCGTTTGACCATCCACCGTAATCTGGCCGGCCTCAATCGCCGCCTTGGCCTGTGACCGTGAAATGGTTTCCTCTGTATCTGCAACTAATTTATCAAGTCGTTCTGCGGCTGTTACCGTAAACGCCATGTCTTGTGTCATTTTTGGTCCTCCCGTCGGTCAGCTATGAAGACGCCAATGGCAATTGCCACGACGCCGATTGTCAGACAGCTGTCCGCAAAATTAAAGATTGGAAAATTAACGAAATCCAGTTGGAACATATCGACCACGTAACCTTGCAATAACCGATCAATGAAGTTCCCAATGGTCCCGGCCATCATGAGCGCCAGTCCCAGCTCTTCCAGCCAATGGTCGCGATTCGACCGATATTGCCAGAAGAAATAACCCATGATCCCTAGCGCGGCAATCGCGATCACCGTGAAGAACCACATTTGGCCTTGTAAAATGCTCCAGGCGGCCCCATCGTTACGTAAATGGGTCAGTGATAAGAACCCCGGGATTAGGACGTGTTGTCCCCCTAAGGCAATATTTGCCACCACGGCGTGCTTAATAAGTTGGTCAATGACCACGAGTACGATGATTAAGATTGTATCGACAATCAGCATAAATTAGGGAACACCTTTCCTATAAGTCGTTGTTAAAAAGTATAACAGAAAATCTGAACAACCGAGCGTTGACGCCCGATTAATTTCGATAAATCCCGGGTAAATTGGGGATCTTCCCGGTCATTTGCCGCCTACTCATCCCCCGGAACCCGAATTTCTTTCATATGACCCTTTCTAGTACTCACAAATCCATCTCGAGCATACCGGTCCAGCACCTAAAACCGGTCAAACTTGACCTAATTGCGGTGTTGACTAAACCAATCCGCCCGTAGGCCAATCCCCTGATCAGCCCACAAAAAAAGCCGGAACCTAGGTTCCAGCCGCGTGATTCAGGTGAGTTTAAAATAGTCCGGTAATCTTACCATCGGCATCGATATCCATGTCGAGGGCCGCCGGATGTTTAGGCAAGCCTGGCATCGTTAAGACGTTCCCGGTTAAGGCAACGACGAAGCCGGCTCCCAGCCGGGGGGAAAGCTCCCGCACGTTAATTGTGAAGTCACTAGGTGCCCCCAAGGCATGAGCATCATCCGTTAAGGAATACTGCGTCTTCGCCATGCAGACTGGCAACTTGTCCCAGCCATACTTAGCAAAGGTCTTCAGCTGACGTTGGGCCTTGGCCGACAACTCGACGCGGGCGCCACCGTAAATTTTCTGCGTAATCGTGGTCATCTGCGTCATCAGGTCGGTCCCCGCCGGCGTCAACCGGTGGAAGTCCTTAGGCTGCTGCGTTGCCGCAACGACCTTGGCCGCCAGGTCACTGGCACCGGCACCACCGTCGGCCCACACCGTGGTCGTCGCAACATCAACGTCGAGGTCGGTGACAATCTTGGTCAGGGTCGCAATCTCAGCATCGGTATCACTCGTGAAGCGGTTAATCGCCACGACAACGGGCACACCATACTGTTGCATGCTGGCAATGTGCCGTTTCAAGTTGACGCTCCCTTGTTCTAGGGCGGCAACGTTTTCGTCGGTCAGGTCGGCGCGCTTCACACCACCATTGTACTTAAGGGCCCGCACAGTGGCTACCACAACCACGGCATCCGGCGTCTTGCCTAAGACGGGCGTCTTGATGTCCATGAATTTCTCGCCACCGAGATCGGCACCGAAGCCCGCCTCCGTCACACAATAGTCACCCAGTTGCAGCGCCGTTTGCGTTGCCAAAACCGAGTTACATCCGTGGGCGATATTCGCAAATGGCCCACCGTGAATGATCGCCGGGTTGTGTTCCAACGTTTGAACCAAATTAGGCTTAATGGCATCCTTCAATAACAGCGTAATGGCGCCGCCCACCTTCAAGTCGCCAACGGTGACGGGTTCACGGTCATAGTTATAGCCGATTAGGATGCGGTTAACCCGTTCCTTCAAGTCGCTGAGGTCTTCGCTAAGACACAGGACCGCCATCAATTCACTGGCCACGGTGATGTCAAAGCCATCTTGACGAGGCACCCCGGAGGTCCGGCCACCAAGGCCGATGACCGTCTGCCGTAACTCGCGGTCATTGATATCCAGGACCCGTTTCCAGACGATCTGCCGAGGGTCCAGGTTTAGGGCATTTCCTTGATGAATGTGATTATCGATGAGTGCCGCCAGGGTATCATGAGCCTCCGTTAAGGCGTGCATGTCCCCGGTGAAATGTAGGTTGATGTCTTCCATCGGCACCACCTGGGCGTAACCACCCCCGGTAGCGCCACCCTTCATCCCCATGACGGGGCCCATCGAGGGTTCACGTAAGGCCAGGACCGTTGAGTGGCCCGCCCGATTCATGGCATCCCCCAGACCAACAACGACCGTGGACTTGCCTTCACCGGCCGGCGTCGGGTTAATCGACGTCACCAACACCAATTTACCTTGGGGCTTTGGGTTCTTCAGCGGTAAGGTAATCTTGGCCTTGGTATGACCATAAGGCTCAATCTGATCGGCCGTTAACCCAACCTTGGCCGCAATTTTTTCGATGGGTTCTAATGTCGTTTGCTGTGAAATTTCAATGTCGTTCAAGCTTTTTCCTCCTCAATCCCGGTGGCTTCACTAATCAATCCGGCGAGTTCGATCGCCGAGTTACGTGGCAACAGGAATTGATAAATCTTGCCCTGTGCCACAATTCCCAACCGGTAGCGACTGAGATGGACGCTACTGATTTGCTTTAAGGGAATGACCAAGTGACGATGATTCAAGACGGTACTAACCGTCAAGACCCCCTTGGCCATCGTGATATTTCTGAAATGAATCTCGAGCCAGCACAGAAAGGCAAAGGCAACGAAGAAGCCCAGTGTATACCAATTAAAATGCGTAACTTCCAGCCAGAAGATGGCCCCCATCATCAACACAATCAGGGTCCAACTCCAGTTAATCACGGAGCTAAGCGGATTGGGTTGATATAAAAAACGTCGTTCTTGGGTTATCATTAACTACAACACCTCATCAATAGATTGGAGTGATTCTTGTGTATACGTTGTATACCGATGCCGCCACCCAGCCCCAAACGGGCCTAAGTGCCGGCGGAATCCTAATGGTTCATGACCATCATCAGACCCAGCTCAAGCTCCCTCTTACCGCGATGACGAATCACACCGCGGAATTTGAGATCGCCCGCCTAGGCTTTGAACACCTGGCACGGCTGGTGGGTGACGATGCGGCCACGACCACTGTTTTATTTTATACCGATAGCCAGATCGTCAGTGACAGTTTGACGAAACATTATGCAAAACATTACCAGATTTGGGTGGACGACCTATTGGCCGCCCAGGCACCGTTTCAACTAGTTCTGACCCAATGGGTACCAGAAAAGCAAAACCAAGGGGCCCATACCTTAGCCAATCAGGCCCTTCATTCCGCCGAGGAAGACAGATAAGTCGTCAACGGCTTTTCGTACTCGCTCCAGTCGGGCTCGCCACCGTATAAGGCGGAGCCGGCTAACAGCCGACCAATCTCTGGGCCCGTGGTCAATCCTGATGATCCTAAGCCGGAGGCCACCAGTAACTTCTCGTGTTCCGGTACCGGCCCAAAGAACGGGGCAAAGTCTGGCGTATAGGCCCGAGTACCCACGCGCATCCCTGTAATACTGTCGGCGCTCAGACCGCTAACGAGTCGTTGGGCACTGGCCAGCAGATCCGCCTTAACCGCGGGATCGCGACTCAGGTCAAACTTGCCGCCGTCCTCGTGCGTGGCACCAACGATTAATTTACCATGGCCAAATGGAATAAAGTCCCGTTCACCTTCCGGCATCAACACGGGCATCTGTTCTTGCAATGGATAATCCTTGACGGCGAGCTCGATGAGCTGGCCTTTTTGTGGTCGGACATCCGCCGTAATTCCAACGGGAGCCAAGACCTCTTTTAACCAGGCACCAACGGCAACGATCACGCGATCGAAGCGTTGAGGCCCCATCGAGGTCACAACATCCCCGTCGGTCGTCAGGGTAACGCGCTCACGCTTGACGCTGAGGTTGACCGCACTCGCCCGGTCCAATAACCCTTGCACCAATGCGGGCCCATCGACTCTGGCACCCCCACTGATCAAGACCCCGGGTTGTGGATTGGTTAGCAAGGGAATCTGGGCCTGCACGTCCTTCGCCGACAAGACGCTGACGGTTCCCATGGTCGGTGCTGTCCGTCGTCGTTCCTGGGCCAGATCGGCTAACACCTCGAGATCCACGGCGGCCTCACGCGTCACGATGGTGCCGGTCTGCTGATAAACCTCGGTCCCCAATTGGGCATCGTGCATTAACTCCGGATACAGGGCCGCGCCTGCCTTCGCTAGGCGATACCACCGTTGATTCCGACGCTTAGATAGCCAGGGCGAAATGATGCCTGCCGCCGCGCTGGTTGCTTGACCAACGCCATCGTCAAACAAGGTCACCTTCACCTGTTGTGCGCCTGGTAACTGACTCAGATAAAAAGCAGCCGTGGCCCCCACAATACCGCCACCAATAATTGCAATTCTCTTTTGCATCCTTATCTTGCCTCCTGACCCATTCATGACCAAACTTACTGAGACCATTTTAGCATATCTCCCGGGCGCCACCACAAATGTTGGCGCAGAAAAAAACGGCGACCTGCCTAGCAGATCGCCGAGTCTCTAATTAATTAAAAACCTTGAATAACTCATCGTCAGCCAAGTGGTCCTTGTCGCCGGCAGGCGTTTCAATGGACCCAAAGTCCATTTCTGCCCGTAACCGCCAGCTGGCAGGAATATTAAACGCTGCCCGAACATCATCATCAATCAGTGGATTGTAATGTTGCAGGTTTGCCCCGATGCCATTCTCGGCTAAGGCCGTCCAAACGGCATATTGCGCGTTCCCCTGAGCCTGTTCGGACCAGTCTTGGAAGTTTGCCGCGTACAGTGGGAAGTTATTTTCAAATTCCGTAACCGTCTTCGTTTCGGTGAAGTAAAGAATGGTCCCGAAGGCCGCCTTGAACGCGTTAACCTTAGCACTTGTCTTAGCAAAGGCCGCCTCGTCCGGCACCTCGCTCTTCAACCGGTTAATCACAATGTCCCATAACTTTTCATGCGAATCGCCGAACAGAATGACCGCTCGAGTCGTTTGATTGTTAAAGGAAGAGGGCGACTGCTTGATGGTGTCCTTGATCAAGGTCGTCAATTCATCCTGCGTGAATGAAACGTTGCGGCCCAAATCATAGATGGTCCGTCGTTGCTTAGCTAATTCTAAAAAGTTTGTTTTCATATTTAAGATTCCTCATTTCTCCGGCCACCTGACTCGCGTTATCGTCAGGGGCATTAATTAACCCAATAGCCCTAGTTTATCACTTACTTTTTGGAAGTAAAGAATTTACTCACCTAATCGCGATCGTTACCGATTGAATCTGTGAAGGGCCGCAACAGGTGTTCGCAGACGGCGAACACGGACGCAGCCGAAAGCGAACAGTCCGGTTGGGCCACTACACCAATGAGGAAGGCCCAGACGCTGGCCGCCTGGTGAGGCAGTGTCGTCCGGCCATTTGCTGTGTTCACAAGGTTGATGACCGTGGCCAGTCCCTGCGGCAGCGTCAGTGGCCCTTGTAAATAAAACGCCACCATCAAGGGCTGTTCCTGTCGGAGCGTCAATATGTTCTGAATCATCTTCCGATACATCGCGGTGGCATCACTGGAAACCAGGACACCCACCTGAAGGGTCGCCTGGACCTCTTCGCTAACGGTCTCCTGTAATTGAGCCAGCAAGGCTTGTTTGTCCGGATAATGCCGATAAACGGCCGCCGGTGAGACCCCCAGATCCCGCGCAATCTGGCGTAATGACAGCTGATCGACGCCTTCACTTCCCAATTGCTGGCGCGCCTGTTGCGCAATCGCTGCCGCAAGATTTTTCCGATGATAGGATGACTGTACCATGAAATCACGTCCTTTCCTCCAATGTTATCACTGATTACATCAAATGTAAACAGTGACAACATCAGTCGTATTTGCCACCTCGCGGAAGTTTTTCAGCATTCCCCCACCACGTGACTTATAATGAAAAGTAAACCTGTTAAAAGAAAAGAGTGGCAACATGAAAAATCGTCTTTCCCTGGCGCGACTGGGCATTCAGTTCGCCGGTTTTTGGCTATTATGGCTAATCGTTCAAAGCCTGCTAAACACACCCATTGAGCGTCGTTTGACCGGTTGGCCACAGGAGTTTGCCCTGGATGCCATTAAATTGATCGTTTGGTTGGGAGCTGCCTGGTGGTTCATCCACCGGGCCGGCGACCAGCCACTGGCTACCGGCAGTCGTGAGCAGTGGCGACCTAACTGGCGGTTCGCTGCCGGCTACTTTGTCTGGGGACTCGTCGTGGTCTACCTGGTCGGTCAAGCCTGGCTGGCGCACCATGGCCTGCGCATCAGTCCCACCTTCATCCCTCAGTACTGGGGACGTTACTTCCTGGTTGTTGGGGTTGCCGAGGAGTTCTTGTTTCGGGGCTACTTCTATAACGCCCTGCGAAACCGATTCAGCTTCGGTCTGGCCAATACCATTCAAGCGCTGGCCTTCGCTAGCATGCACATCCCCCGCTACCTCACGACCGTGCCTGCCATGAGTCCCCTAGCCTGGATCACCAATCTCATCACGGTGGCCATGCTTGGGTTACTCTTCGGGTGGCTTTACGAACGCAGCCACTCGCTATGGCCTGGCATCGTCGTCCACATGACTTGGGACATCTTGGTCACCTTATTAGGTTAACGAAAAATGCGAACCGATCCGTCAAGTTGACGATCAGTTCGCATTTTTTAATTATTTGCCTTAAATTGACCGGTGTCGGCGGCCAAATCACCGTTCCATTCGCCGCTCACAACTGCAGGAATCTCCCGGTTGAAGACCCGCAACATTTCAGGTAATCCGGTGGCCGTGTTATCTGGCGTCAGGTCGCTCATTGGTAGCCAATGAATCTCTCCCTCATCACTCGCCTGCAACTGACCGCTAAAATCCTGACCACGGTAGAGCAGACCCAGCTTACGCCGACCAGCGGCCGTGTCGAACCATTCACAGGTGCCACAGAAGCTCACCGCCGTCAGTCGGAGTCCGGTTTCCTCATAGACTTCCCGAATAGCGGCAGCCGCACAGCTTTCACCAACTTCAACGTGCCCTCCGGGAAAACTATGGCCAGCCTTCCAGGGAACGTGACGTTTATCTTCTACTAAGACCCGGTTGGTCGTGGGATCGGTCACCAAGACCATTGTCACCAATTCAACGGGTTGCGTCCGTGCCATCTTGATTCCTCCTCAAATAGTAAAGCTATTGTCATTCTAGCAAGTGACGGCCAGTCCTGTAAAGACCAACAAAAAAGACGGCTCACCGGCCGTCATTATTTTCTGTCTATGCTTCGCGATCGCCGCGGTTATATTTTGCCATCAATGAATCTACGCCGTAGCATACCAATGCCAGCGCTGCAAAAGCCAGTGGGAATAAGGCCCAGAAGACCGACTTCATCAGAACTAACACGAGCCCTAAAAAGATGACGGCTAAAACAACTAAAATACTCAGAACCATTTTGTCGTTTTTCATTTTTGCTCCCCCCAAGCTAATTGATTAAATTGTGGCCCCTAACCACAGTTTCAGAATATCAGGTTCACGCCCATTCAGCAATCATTCTGAACAACCTTAATAAAGTCACTATAATTACCAATCATCCGGATGAGCTGAATCCTTACCCGGATGCCTTAGCCGCTGTAGTTGTCCCTTAAATTCAGGACCGAACCGCGATTGATCGGGCTCCAGTGCCGTCAGGTGTTCGCTCAGTTGCACCGTGTAATCCGCCCGTTCACCATGTTCCCCCTGGTCGAGTCCCAGCCGTTCCTCGGCAGCATCCACCCGCATGGGCGTTAACCGTCGCAGGATGAGAATGATCGCACTACCAACCACCGCAACCAGGATAATCGTCAGTGCCGTGGCCGCCGTTTGGATGCCGAGCAGATGCCAGCCACCGCCATACAGCAGCCCGTTTTCGGTCACTTGCGGATTGACGGCCTTGCTGGCGAAGAACCCGGTCAACAGGCTACCAATAATACCACTCACTCCGTGACAGCCAAAAGCGTCCAACGTATCATCAACGCCTAGTCGAGGTTTGATGAGGTGAACGTAACCGTAACTGGCCAGAGTCGTGAGTACACCAATGAGCAGCGACCCACCCACCGTGACGTAGCCGGCCGCCGGGGTAATACCAACCAGGCCGCACAAGGTTCCCGTGCAAACACCGACTAAGGTCGGCTTGCCGCCGGTGGCTACATCCAGGGTCAGCCAGGTCACCATCGCGGTCGCCGTCGCCATGGTGGTTGTGATAGCGGCTTGCAGGGCCACGGCATTCACGGCCAGCGCACTCCCGGCATTAAAGCCATACCAACCAACCCACAGAATGGCGGTCCCGAGTAAGACCCATGGCAAGTTGTAGTGATGTTCCAGTGAGGTGCTGGGCAGCCGTGGCCCTAACCAAGCCGCGAGGACCAGAGCGGTGACCCCGGCGTTGATATGGACAACAGTGCCGCCGGCAAAATCGAGCACACCGAGCTCCGCCAACCAGCCGTGTGGGCTCCAGACCAAATGGACCATGGGATAGTAAACGCAAATCGACCAAATCAATAAGAACCACAACAGGAACTTGAAACGAATCCGGCCAACCACTGCCCCCACGAACAAGGCCGGGGTAATCACTGCGAACATCATTTGAAACAGGGAGTACGCCCCCTCGGGAATCTCGCCCGTGGTCAGGGTCTCCAGATTGACGCCATTTAACAAGACATGGTTAAAGTTACCGATCACTCCCGCAAAATCGCCGGAGAAGGCCAACGAATAGCCCACTAACACCCAGAGCAAACAGGCGATCCCCGTCATAATGAACACCGAGAGCATCGTGTTCACCACATTCTTTTCAGAAACCAGGCCACCATAGAAAAAGGCCAGCCCCGGGGTCATCAAGAGGACGAGCACACTGGCAAATAAGACAAACGCTGTATTGGTAGAATTCATGACTCAGCCTCTTTTCACCCTTAATGTTAGAAATTCTAACACCATTTCTTTGCAAAGTCACCGACTATTTTCATAATTCTCTCATTTAATAAAAAAAGGCCTCCGAGCGGACCGCGCTGAACGGTCGCCGAGAGCCTTTCCGACGTTAATTTTTAATGACGTAATAACTTCTTGACCGCGTGAGGAATCATCCGGCGAATCCCACCCGTGGGATCGGGAACATCCCCCTCATAGCGGGGAATCAGGTGAACATGCGCGTGCATCACCGTCTGACCAGCCGCCGCATCCACGTTGATGCCAATGTTGAAGCCTGCCGGATGGTACCGTTCGATCAGCAGGTCCCGGGCGTCAAACAGCAGGTGATCCATGGCCACCCGTGTGGCCGCAGGAACCTCAAAGTACGTGGTGTAATGGTCCTTGGGCACCACCAATAGGTGCCCCTTGCGCACCGGATGCAGGTCCCAGAAAGCCTTGGCCAAGTCATTCTCCAAGATAATGTCCGTCTTTTGACAGAAAATGCAATCGGCTTCCTGCATGGCTAGTCTCGCTGACGTGGTTGCCGTTTGGCCCAGAACTGGAAGTAATCCGTCCGTAAGGCCCCGTTGTAAAGCTTCCGCGTCTTGGTCGCCTTCTGACCATAGAAGTGTTCAAATTCCAAGTCAGCGGTCAAAATGTACTTTGACCAATCGGATAACGGCTTGAAGACCTGGCCCATCTGCTTGTAGAGTTCCCGGACGCTGGCCTGGTCACTCAACCGTTCCCCATAAGGGGGATTGGCCACGATGACCCCATGCTTCAGGTCCGTCTTGAAGTCTTGAACCGCCAATTGGCTGAACGTGACATCTTGTGACAAGCCGGCTTCTTGAGCGTTACGCTTGGCAATAGCCACCATATTCTCATCGATATCCGTCCCAAAAATCTGCAGCGGCGTATCGTAATCCGCCTTAGCATCGGCCTCATCACGGATCTGGTCACTTAATTCCTGTGGCACCCAGCTCCAGCTTTCACAGGTGAAACTACGATTAAACCCAGGCGCCAAGTTGCGGCCAATCAGTGCAGCTTCAATGGGGATGGTCCCAGATCCACAGACGGGATCCCAGAAAGGCATGTCCTTGTGCCAGCTAGTCAAGGCAATTAAGGCAGCGGCCATGTTTTCCTTCAACGGCGCGCCCCCTTTACCAACCCGGTAGCCACGCTTGAAGAGGCTCGATCCCGTGGTATCCAGCGTCAGCATGACATGATCCTTATCAATCATGACTTCCAACGGGTAGGTTGCCCCGGTTTCGGGCATCCGGGTCCGTCGATGATAGACGGCAGCTAATTTGGTTGCGACGGCCTTTTTAACAATCGCCTGCGCGTCTGGCACACTATGTAATTGCGACTTCTTAGAACGGCCCTCAACGGGGAATGCGGCGTCCATTGGTAGAAGTTCATCCCAGGCAACGGCCTTGGTGGCTTCGAATAATTCATCAAAAGTGACCGCATCAAATTCGGCCACGATGATGCGAACACGATCAGCTGTCCGTAGCCAAAGGTTGGCCCGTAAAATATCTTCAATTGTCCCATCGAAACGAACCCGGCCGTTTTCGACCTGCGTCTCGTAACCTAGGTCCCGTAATTCTCGGCCGGCAATGGCTTCAATTCCACTGGCAGTCGCTGCGTATAAATGAAATTTTTTCATAACGCCCTCCTGTTTTCTCATTATCTACTGGTACTCGACGGCCAGGCTCACCAACCGATGGCGACCATCGTTTCTTGCCCAATCAAGGCTAATTATAGCTATAAAAAAAGGTGGGAGCAAGCTCCCACCAACCTGACATGGTGCAAATCCCTGTAAGCCATGTTTTGTACCCCGCGACTGTTTCAGGCAAACAATCACGTGGCAGTAATCATCTATCTCGAGAGTTTCCTCTCCCCCCACACTTCGTTCAATTCCATGTGTGAAGCGCCCCTACCAAAAGTTTGGGTTGCCCGCTCGAGGGGTTTACCGCGTTCCACCGCCTAGGTTTCCCTAGACGTATCGTCACTGTGGCACTTTTCAGGGATACTAGGACATAGCCGAAGCCTTAGTCGTTTTTTCCCGCCGTAACGTTGTTCCTAACGTCCCCCGGCTTATTTTTTCACCGAGCACGAACACTACAGGCATCGCAGCCTGTGCGAGCATGGACTTTCCTCAGCCGACATATGCCGACCGCGATTACTCAGGATTTACACCAGTCTATATAATTCTACAAACGATGTGACTCGTTTGGATCATTATCTAATTGTGAACCGAAAACGTGCCGTTCCAAATTGGAAAGCCGCTTCAAGATGTCCATGTTCGTGACACTTGAAGTTGCCTGGCTAGTTGTCGTTGCTGCTGGTTGACTTGCGCCCACGGAAACTTGTTTCGTGAGTTCGTCGACCTTGGCCAACAACCGTTCGTTTTCTTCTTGAAGCCGTTGATTCTCTTTTACAAAAGTATCGTAGTCCTTGATGACGTTGTCCAAGAAACTGTCAACGTCGTCAGGGTCATAACCCCGCATTTTTTGACGGAATTGCTTTTGCAAAATCTCCTTGGGAGTAAAATTAACGTTTTCCATTGATCATTACACCTCGTTATCCTAATCAAACCGGCGATATTAATAATACCAGTTTTTACTCAAATTGGGAACCATTATTTAAATTTTCTTGATATTCGTTGGCACTTTCTTGTAACCAGTCCATATCAATCAGTGTTAGCGGATAAGCATGCTGGTCTTGATACCGGTGAATCACCTGGTAATCATACTTAGGCTTTCCTTCAACCTCTAAATCATAAACCATGACCGCCTCATCCGTGTGGGTCAACATAAATTCTTGATAGTTTCTTAACTGTTGGGGCCCATGATAGGGTTGCTCACTGACGGATTGGTGAAAATCCACCTGGCTGGCAAGTTGCGCATACCGCCCCTTGTTATCCTCGTTCCAGTTGCCCCCGAAGTCGGAAAATGGCGTCATGACCGCAATCTTCAGCTCGGGATAGTCTGGTTTCAGACTCAGACCAACCTCAACCGCCCACTGTTCAACGCCTAATTGGCCGCCGGTAATCAACCAGTCCGTGCCATTTTCTATCTTATTAATCAGTAATTTTTTGAGGGTATCCTTGATCACTAATAACTTCGGGTCTTGGTTACCAAACACCCCGAGCTCATAGCTACGGTAACCCGTTAACCACAATCGACTCACGGCGTCATCTCCTTTTAACAATAACTTAAGTGTAACAAAAAAAGCCGCCCATTCCACCAAAAACGCGTAAAATTAACGTTGTTCAATTTATGAAGGCCGGTTTAGTTGTTTTTATTTCTTCTTGAGGTTGGTATAATGTCAATAACTGGGCCGCAATTTAACGTGTGGTTTTTTCTAAAGGAGTGTGAGCATCCATGACTATCCGGTATCCCAACGGGAATGCCTATCAATCACCAGCCGGTAAAACGGGGCCCCGCTTCCCCAGTACCTATACGAACTATGGCAAACGGGGCATGTCATTAGAGGAAGCATTGAACGAAAGTAATACCTATTACGAGTCACGGGGAAAAGCGGTTGTTCATAAGAAGCCAACGCCCATTCAAATTGTCAAGGTTGACTACCCTAAGCGAAGTGCGGCTGTCATTAAGGAGGCCTACTTCAGTACCGCCTCCACCACGGACTACAATGGCGTGTACCGCGGTCACTACTTGGACTTCGATGCCAAGGAAACCCGCAACCAAGGGTCGTTTCCCCTCAAGAATTTCCATGAACACCAGATTGACCATATGCGAGCCTGCGTCGCTCAAGGTGGGATTTGTTTTGCTATTATTAAATTCGTTGCCCACGAAGAGACCTACTTGTATCCGGCCAAATACTTATTTCAGTTCTGGGATGCCCAGGCGACGGGCGGACGTAAGTCTGTTCCGTACACCGAGATTCAAACCAACGGGATTTTAATTCCCGCTGCGCTTCAGATTCCAGTTCCTTATCTTAATGCCGTGGATGAGTTGATTGAAACACTTTCGTAAGTTCCATCCCGGTTAAACATAAAGGAGATTACCATGTCTAGTAACAATACCACTCGTGAAACTCGGATGAGTCGCAACGCCGAGCGAACTCCGGGTCCCAAAAAGCCGCGTCGAAACGGCTGGCGCTTGTTCCGGCGCATTCTGTTTATCATTGTCGCCGTCGGTGTGCTCCTCCTACTGGCCGGCGCTGGGTTGTTCTTCTACTATGCTCAGAGCGCGCCTAAGGTCACGCAAGGCGCCCTGTCTAGTGACACGTCGACCCGGGTCTACGATGCCAAGGGCAACATTATTTCACGGCTGGGGGCCCAGAACCGTAGCTATGTGAAGTCCGACGACATCCCGGCTACCTTGAAGAAAGCCGTCGTTTCTACCGAAGACCGGCGTTTCTACAAGAACGACGGGGTTGACCCCATCCGGATTCTTGGGGCAGCCTTCGCCAACGTCAGTGGATCCTCATTGGGGATGCAAGGTGGGAGTACCTTAACCCAACAATTGGTTAAGCTCTCCGTCTTCTCCACTGCGGCCTCCGACCGAACCCTGAAGCGGAAGGCCCAGGAAGCCTGGTTAGCCTTAAAGGTTGACCATGAATACTCGAAGGACCAGATCCTGGAATACTATGTGAACAAGGTCTACATGGGTAACGGGGTCTATGGGATGGAAACGGCCGCCGAGTACTATTACGGGACTAGCCTTAAGAAGTTAGGATTACCCCAATTGGCGTTACTGGCCGGGATGCCACAATCGCCAACGAACTACGACCCAACGTCCTATCCTCAATATGCTAAGAAACGGCGGGACCTGGTCCTGTCCGCAATGGCTAAGAATAATGTCATCACCAGTGCGCAAGCCAGTCAGGCCCAGGCAACCAGCATCACAGCTGGCCTGGCTAAGACCCACAAGACTTCCGGCACCAGCGCCAAGACCACCAAGGTCATTGACGCCTACCTCAAGCAGGTCTACGCCGAATTGAAATCTAAGGGCTATAACACCACGACCGGTGGCCTTAAGGTTCACACAAACCTGGATCTCGATGCTCAAAAGAAACTCTATGACATCGCTAATGGTAGCAGCTACATCACCTATCCTTCCAGCAAATTCCAGGTTGGATCAACCATCGTGGAACCCAATTCCGGGAAGGTCGTCGCCATGCTGGGTGGTCGTAAGACCGGTAAGGTCACCTTCGGCCTGAACCGGGCCGTTCAAACCGACCGGTCAAGCGCATCAACGGCTAAGCCATTGATGGATTACGGTCCAGCAATTGAATATCTTAACTATCCAACCTACGAACCGGTCAAGGATAGTGCCTTCACCTACCCCGGGACCGACAAGAACCTCTACGACTGGGACCGGCAGTACCAAGGAACCATTACCATGCGTAAGGCCCTTTACGAATCACGGAACATTCCGGCGGTTCGGACGTTACAAAACGTGGGGATCAGCAAGGCAACCGACTTCTTGAAAGGCCTCGGCATGAGTTTCGACAAGACCCTGACCCTGCAAAATGGGATTGGGTTGTACATCTCAACGGAACAAGAGGCCGCAGCCTATGCCGCCTTCGCCAACGGTGGGACGTACTACAAGCCTTACCTGGTCTCACGCGTCGTCACGCAAGATGGCAAGTCGCATAACTATGCCTCTACCGGGAAGAAAGCCATGTCCGCCGCAACGGCCTTCATGATTACCGACATGATGAAGGATGTTATTACCAACGACAATGGTTCCGGGACAGCCGCCGAGATTTCTGGCCTCTATCAGGCTGGGAAGACCGGGACGGACTCCTACCCCGATGACTATGCCGATCAGGTGCCGGATGGCGCGACGATGGATTCCTGGTTCTCGGGTTACACCAAGAACTACTCCGTCTCCGTATGGACCGGTTATGATAAGCAGTTCCAGGCTGGTCACTACGTCAGCGAGTCGGAAACCAAGATTGCCCAACAAATTTACAAATACGAAATGAGTTACCTCTCGACGAAGGTTACCAATTCCGATTGGACGGCACCAAGTACCGTCACCGAAACCACGCAAAACAATCAAAAGGAATACTACGTTACCGGTCATCCTGGTACCG
Organism: Levilactobacillus tangyuanensis; assembly: GCF_003946545.1. Classification (GTDB taxonomy): domain Bacteria; phylum Bacillota; class Bacilli; order Lactobacillales; family Lactobacillaceae; genus Levilactobacillus; species Levilactobacillus tangyuanensis. The sequence continues at coordinate 87,144 of NZ_RHOA01000005.1, read as the reverse complement.
TTGGCGACACCACGGCCACGAGTCAGTATGGGTCAACCAACACCACCAACTCATCGGCTTACAGTAGCAACAACCAAGTGACAACCAATAGCAGTTCGTCACATGCCTCAACGACCGAGTCCAGTAGTAGTAAAGAGTCCGCTAGCACGGAACAGAAGCCTAGCGGTGGTACTGGTAACGACACCAATACCAACTCTACGGATACGTCCAATGCGACAACTAACAAGAACGATAACAGTTAGGCTTGGTTAACTCAAAGGCGCCGCAATTCATTAACGAATTGCGGCGCTTTTTTAGTTTCCGGACGTAAAAAAAAGCAGGACCGGTCTGATTACCGGTCCTGCCTCATTAAGATTTAGTGGTCAGTCAATTTAAAGATTGGGACATCCGGAATGGCCGAGTCAGCTGCCGAATCCGGGGCCTTCGAACGACGTGGTTCCTGGCGCTCGCGTTCACGTTGGACCTGAGCCGCCGTGGTCAGATGCTTCTTCTCCCAGCTTAGCAGAATCCGGTCCATGTATTTCAGGCTGTACGCTTGACTGAGGACGGCCTCCTTCAAGGCCAACTGAATCAATTCGGGCTGATAATGGTCTTCGTCCAGCCATTGATTAATACTTTCCATTTCTAGTGGCGACAATGGGCGGCCAAATTCCGTCTCAATTTGATTAAACACGGTTGCCCGATTGGTTGTAGCCGCCTTCTGAACGGTCTGACGCGTCTCCTGAGCCGCCAGATGGCTCAGCTTGTCCGTCAGCAGGCTAAAGTCATAACTGTCCTGCTTCTGCCCCTGAGCATTGGTAATCGTCGTGATACTCATCAGCTTACCCGAAATCAATTCGTGCAGCACCTGATAGACCCGCGGCTTATCCCAGCCCAGTCGTTGTGCCAGAATTTCGGCATCGGGAAGTTCATCCCCCCGGTCAATCTGGCGCCGAACCTGCAGATAAATCAGAAACTGGTCATTACTTAGGCCAATCTCCCGATAGTGGTCGATGAGATAATTGGCGATGCTGGTCTGACCAGCGGCAATATAACGACGGGTAAAATCATCCATGAGCTAAACCTCCTCTGACTAATAAACGACCGCTCCCACAAAAAGTGAGGCGGCCGTTTGACATTTCAAATGATTAAGGGTAAATCCGGTTAAGCAAACGTGGGAATGGAATGGCCTCACGAACATGTTCTTCACCGGTAATCCAGGTCAAGAACCGTTCGAGTCCCATCCCGAAGCCGGAGTGAGGCACGGAACCATACTTCCGTAAGTCAAGGTACCAGCTGTATTCGTCTGGGTCCAGACCAGCCTTCTTAACTTGTTCCAATAAGAGGTCGTAATCGACTTCACGTTCGGAGCCCCCAATAATTTCCCCGTAGCCTTCTGGGGCTAACAGGTCGGCACAGATGTAAACATCCTCCCGAGTTGGGTGTGGCTTCATGTAGAATGGCTTGATAGCCTTAGGGTAGTTCAGGACAAAGACTGGCTTGTCGAAGTGATCCGCCAGGAAAGTTTCTTCTGGTGAACCGAAGTCGACACCCCATTCCAAGTCGAAGCCGTTTTGCTTCAACAGGTCGATGGCTTCATCGTAACTGATCCGTGGGTAAGGTAATTGGGTGTACTTCTTCAAGACATCCACATCCCGGCCCAAGGTCTTCAAGTCAGCGGCACAGTGGTCGATGACGTTTTGAACCAAGAAGGCCACGTATTGTTCTTGAACTTCCAGGCTTTCTTCTTGGTGCATGAAGGCCATTTCGGGTTCAATCATCCAGAATTCGATCAAGTGACGACGCGTCTTAGACTTTTCTGCCCGGAATGTTGGCCCAAAGGTAAAGACCTTGTTGAAGGCCATGGCGCCGGCTTCAGCATACAATTGGCCAGATTGTGACAGGTAAGCGTCACGGTCAAAGTATTCCGTGTGGAACAGGTCGGTCGTGCCTTCGGGGGCACTCCCGGTTAAGATTGGTGAATCAATCTTGGTGAAGCCTTCCTTGTTGTAGAATTCGTAGGTTGCCCGAATGACTTCGTTACGGATCCGCATCAAGGCATGCGGCTTGGATGAACGGAGCCACAAGTGACGGTGGTCCATCAAGAAGTCCACCCCATGTTCCTTAGGCGTAATTGGGTAGTCTTCACTTTCCCCAATCACTTCAATCCCTTCAACTTCGATTTCATAGCCAAAGTGGGACCGGTCATCTTGATGAATAATCCCGGTGATCCACATACTGGTTTCCTGGCGGAGTTCCTTGGCTAATTCAAAAGTCTCTTCGTCTACAGCTTTCTTAAGCACAACGCCTTGGAAGAAGGCGGTCCCGTCACGTAACTGTAGGAAGGCAATCTTACCGCTTGAACGCTTATTGGTTAGCCAAACACCAATCTTTACTTTTTCGTCAACGTGTTTGCTAGCATCAATAATATTGATCTGTTCCAAGTCAATTCCTCCATCTCTTAACAATTTTTAGTTAATCTTGCATAAATGTGTTAATTCGCTGCATGGCCTGTTTTAAGGTAGCCAGATCCGTGGCGTAGCTTAAACGGATGTGGTTAGCCAGACCAAAGGCTTCTCCCGCCACAACGGCCACATGGGCCTCGTTAAGGAGTAAGTCAGCGAACTCTGCCGACGTTGCACAATGTTTCTGTGCCATCGCCTGCGTCACCTCAGGGAAGAGATAAAACGCCCCCTGTGGCTTTAATGGCAACTCAAAACCTGGAATGGCCATTAATAAAGGATAGATGGTGTCCAGTCGGTCCTTAAAGGCTGCACGCATGGTGGTTACCGCCGATTGGTCGCCCGTTAAGGCACCCAAAGCAGCCGCCTGACTGACGGCCGCGGTGTTCCCGGTCATATGCGACAGCACCTTATTGACGGCGCCAACCACCGCCGGTTGGCCAATTAAGAAGCCGATCCGCCAGCCCGTCATGGCATAGGTTTTAGAAACCCCATTGATCACCACGACATTAGCCGTGATGGCCGGGTCAATCCCAAGCATTGACGGCGCAGGCGTATTTCCATCATACAATAATTCGCCATAGATTTCATCAGCAATTACTAATAAGTCGTGGTCAACCGCCCAGGCACCGATAGCCTTCAACTCGGCCTGCGTGTAAACAACCCCACTAGGATTCTGGGGCGAGTTCAACACGACAGCCTTCGTCGATGGCGTTAAGGCCGTCGCCAATTGGTCTGGCGTCACCTTGAATGAGCTCGTTGGGGCAATTTCAATGGGACGGCCGCCAGCCAAGCGAACCTGTTCGCCGTAGCTCACCCAGTAAGGTGCCGGGATGAGGACGTCATCGCCCGGATCAAGAATGGCTTGGAATAGCGCATATAACGCCATCTTAGCCCCCGTTGTCACGACAACTTGGTCGGCGGTAAAGGTCGTTTCACCCTGTGGCATCACAATGTGATCGATCACCGCTTGACGTAACGGGGTGATCCCTGGCGTGGCGGTATACCCGTCAACCTGGTCGGCTCGGATGGCCGCTACCGTGGCATCCTTAATATTTGTGGGTGTCGGAAAATCCGGTTGCCCAATACAAAGATTAATCACATCAACCCCTGTGGCTTGTAATGCATCGGCCTTTTGGGCCGTCGCAAAGGTCGCCGAGGGTTGAACTGCCTGTGCTCGTTTTGAAATTTGCATAGTCGACCTCCTCAATGTGTGCTAGATATTAGAGATTTGCTGTAAAACCTTTCCGTTACTGTACTGATAGGTAATGTAACAAAGTTTGCCACTCTTATTCAAGTAGCTAACCTGCCAAGCCGGTTTACCATTGAAGATGCTTAAGGCCGCCCCTAAGACTTTCTTGGGGTTCCGTTGCCAAACCTTCTCGAGCACCGCGTTGCGGGTAATACCAGCACTTTGCTGAACCACCGTCACGTCCTTACCCGACTTTGGTACGATGGCATAGACACTTTGTTTGGCTTTATTTTGACCAGAAACAGTGTAGTAAGTTGATCCCAGATTCGTCCAGTAAAACTTATCCGTTGAGGTTAAGTGACCGGACTTCTGAGCAACGGTTTCCGCCTTGTCCTGTTGTTGACTCAGCGGCTTAGTTGCTTTATGAATAATGATTGCGCCGCTCAACAAGAGCACCAGGATGACCACTAGGATTCCTAGTAGAACCCAATGGTGTGGCCGTTGGCGCCGTTGATATTGTTGTCTCATCAATTTTCCATCGTACTCCCTTTTCAAATTTAATCTCTTTAAATTATATCAGACTTCAGGAGGCGTCTGCGGCTTGTTCGGCTTTTTTTCAAAAAATTTAACTAAGCTCGTCGCAATCTCGTCAATGCTTCCCGTCTGTTTGGAAAGGTCACTAGGTAAGGCTCGTAAGATACTCTGCCCATACCGTTGTTCAACCACCCGTTGATCAAGAATCACGATCGCCCCACGGTCGGTCGGTGTCCGGATTAAGCGGCCCACCCCTTGACGTAGCTTTAAGGTAGCCGCTGGCAAGGCGGCATTGTAAAACGGATTCTTTCCGGCCGCCGTTAAACGCTCGTAATTAGCCTTAACAAAGACACGGTCAGGTGAATCGAACGGCAATCGGGTCACAATCAGGAGTTCCAGTTGTTCGGCGGGCAAATCAATCCCTTCCCAGAAACTAGCTGCGCCTAACAAGATGGCGCCATGACTGGTTGCAAAACGTTTGGCAATCCGTTCACGGCTCCCACTAATACCCTGCGCAAAGATTTCTCGCTTGGCAAATTCTGCCCGGCCAACTAACCGTTGATAGACCCGTTCGATCACCGACAATGAATTAAAGAGGACCAGCGTCTGCTTGTCGACCGCACCCGCGATCTTCGTGATCGCCGTCACTAAATAATCCACGTAGTCATCCGGCGCCACCCGGCTCAGATTAGGCCCACTGTCCGCAATCAGCAATTCGGCTTGGTTGGCGTAATCAAAGCTCGACCGCATCCGGTGCGTCACCGTCTCCTCTCGATCCAGGTCGAATTGGTCCAGCACATACTGTGACCGTCCGGATGAGAAGAGGGTTGCCCCGGTCAAGAGGACCGGTTGGAACCCCGCGTATAGGTGCTGGCGCATGAAGCCTTCCGTGGCGAGTAGACCACTGGCCAGTTGCAGGCTATTGCGATCGCCAATGTGATTAATGGTCAGCCAGAATAGACTGGCCGGCTTGTGATCCTTGACCTGTTCCAAAATGGTCAGGAGCCGAACCATTTGGTCGTCAAATTGATGAATCTGCGTATCAACCTGTTCAAATAGGTAGCGTTCGTTAGCCGAGAAGCGATCCTGCTGCTGATCGAACCGTTGTCGTAGGCTACCCAAGGCGGCCAAAAGGTTATCGGTTGCCGTTTGAATGTCGGCAATCGATTGCCCTTGGCTCAGCTGTTGCCGCAGGTCTGCCACGGGAATCAGTTCCTCAATGATTTGGTTATGATTGCCCAGACGCTTATTCGCCAAGAAGCGAATGAACAGTTGGCCCACTAACTGACTCAGTTGATGTTCCAATGTTTGACTGACGGCCAGCATTTCCCGCAGACTGAGCGTGGCCTCGCCATCCTCGGCGAACAGGGACAGGAGATTTGGCCCAATCTCACGGCTAACGTCGCGTTGAACGTGATGAAGCGCATTGATTAACTGAGAAAACTTAACCTGCGTCCGGCGTTGCCGTAACGTATTATCGGCGAGATGCTGGGCCTCATCGATAACCAAGTATGGCCGATGAAGGCGTTCCCCCAAGTCCAGGGCATGCTCGCTAAGATAGGCATGGTTCACAATCACAATTTGTGCTTGGGCCATCTGTTGATCACGCCGCCGCAAGAAATCATCGTCAAAGAATGGATTGTCTTCGGTGACCGTTCCCTCATGAATCACTTCTTGGAAGTAAGGGGCGCGATAGGTGGCTAGGTGCAGCTCATCGAGATCACCCGACGTGGTCATGGTGAGCCAGACCAGTAAGCGAAGCTTCAAGAGCTGCGTTTGTTTAGAGGTTTCCGTTAATTTTAAAGTGGTCGCGAACCGTTGTAGATCCAAGTAATGCCGACTCCCTTTAATCAGGACCGCATTAATGGTGAAGGGCACGATCTGCTTAAGTAATGGGACCGATTGATCCAACAATTGTTCTTGCAACAGTGTGGTGGCCGTGCTGATGACGACCGGCCGGCCCTTCTGCCCCAGATACGCCATTGGCAGTAGGTAGCCGAGACTCTTCCCGATTCCCGTGGGGGCCTCCACGATCATCTGCTTAACCGGGTGTTGATCGGCAGCGGCATAATTCTTGTAGATATAATTCATCATCTTGGCCTGTTCGGGCCGCCACTCCAAGTTGTCCGGCATTAGTCGTTGTTTCTGTTTCTTAGTCTTCGGATATTTCTGTGGTTCGGCCAAAGTTGCTGGCTCCTGGGCCGCCGGTTTGCGCAACGCCAGACCGTTCTTAATATAGAGGTAATCCGGTAGCTTACGCGGCTTGGCCTCATTCAAGCGTTGGGCCACGCCAAAAAGATCCGCCGTTTGGCGAGGCAATTCGGCGTGCATGGCGATCATGCGTTCAAGCGTCACCATCGGCAGCGCTCGTAACCGCCGGAATAAGAAAATAAAGAGTTCCGCGGTCGCACTGGCATCGCTATCCGCCGAATGAGGATTGTCGTGTTCAATGTTGAAGAGCCCACTCAGGTCCCGTAGACGGAAGCTCGTGGCCGTTGGCAAGAGAATCTGGCTCATCGACACAGTGTCCACCGCCGCAATCTCTAATTCCGGGTAGCCTACCCGTGAGAACTCGGCATTAATAAAGGGCAAGTCAAAATTGACGTTGTGGGCCACGAAGACCGTATTGGTCAACAGGCTATACAACGTCCCCGCGACATCGTCGAAGAGCGGCGCGTGACGAACGCGTTGGTTCGTAATCCCTGTTAGCCGTGAGATCGCCGAGGGGATCTCACGTAGCGGATTCACGTCCGTTTCAAAATGATTAATGATTTGGTTGTGCTGGACGAAGACGCACCCGACTTGGATAATGCGGTCGCCATCTGTCACACTGGTTCCAGTGGTCTCAATATCCACCACTGCATAAACCGTGTCTTTATCCATAATATATTCACCAATTTCTGCACAATTTGCGATTATAACTGGCACTATGATACACCACTTAGAAAGCCAGCGCCACGTTCAACCCACGCCGATAGGCCGGCTTTAACAAAACTTTCTATAGAAAGAGTTAACTTTTACCCCGTTTCCCGGGATTTTGACTGGCAAAACTAGCACAACTGTATTCAGTAGAGTATGATATTCTGGTAGATAAATTCAGAAGAAAGCGAGCGGATGGCGTTGAAACGTACGGTAACGGGCACGAGTAATGCCAAAATTATTTTGATCGGTGACCATAGCGTGGTGTACCACCAACCCGCGATTGCCCTTCCCTTACCCTCCGTCACGACACGGGTTAACCTGACGAGTACTAAAGTCGGACAACAGCTAAACAGCCGGTACTTCGACGGTCCGTTGACCGAGATGGGACAAAATCTCTCCGGCACGGCCAAACTGATCCAAACGCTGTTAAATCGCTTTGACGCCACCGAGGTTCCCTTTGAGATGACCATCGCCAGCGACCTCCCTGCCGAGCGAGGCATGGGGTCATCGGCGGCGGTTGCTGTCGCGGTAACCCGGGCCATGTATCAATTCTTTGACCGGCCGTTGAACCGTGAGCTCCTGCTCGCCACGGCCGCCATCGCGGAAAAAATCACGCACGGCCACCCAAGCGGCATCGATGCCGCAACGGTGAGCTCACACGCCCCCATTTGGTTTATTCCTGGCCACGAAAGCCTCCAGATTCCCTTCAACCTTCCGGGATACCTGGTCATTGCAGACAGTGGTGTCAAGGGCCAAACCGGCAAAGCGGTTGCTGCCGTTGCCCGGCGAAAGACCACCATGCCCCAGACAACCAATGAACAGATTGAAACGCTCGGCCACTTAACGACCGAAACCCGGGCGACCTTAGCCAGTGCCGACCTCGACCGATTAGGAACCATCCTGACGGCCGCCCAGCATGAATTAAAGGGCCTCGGCGTGAGTTCACCGGAACTGGACAAACTGACGCATGTCGCTTGTGCCAACGGTGCCCTAGGCGCTAAATTAACTGGTGGTGGCATGGGTGGCTGCCTTATCTCCCTGTGTGCCGACTGGGAAACCACTCAGCGCGTCCAGCAGGCCCTAACGGATGCCGGCGCCACGCAAACCTGGATTGAAGCCTTTGAAACCGAGGAGGAACACTGATGACCCCAGCTGCCACCGCACGTGCGCACACCAATATTGCCCTAGTTAAATATTGGGGCAAGGCCGACACGACGCAGATGCTACCGCAAACCAGTAGTTTGTCGTTGACCCTCGACCAATTCTATACCGACACCACCGTTCAGTTCGACTCGGCATTAACGGCCGACGAGGTAACGCTGAATGATGACCGCCTATCGCCCCAGGCTAGTGGTAAGGTTCAGCGTTTCTTGGACCTGGTTCGTCCAGACGGTCAGTTTGCCCGCGTTCAGTCCACAAACCACGTACCAACGGCTGCCGGACTTGCTTCTTCGGCATCGGCCTTTGCCGCCCTTGCCGGCGCCGCTAGTCGTGCGGCCGGCCTGGACCTGACGCGGACCGAGCTTTCACGTTTGGCCCGCCACGGCTCCGGGTCGGCGACCCGCTCCATCTTTGGGGGATTCGCCGAATGGACGGCCGGGACTGACGATCAATCCTCAGTCGCCCACCCAATCGACGAAACGGTCGATTGGCCCATCGCCGTCGTGGCCTTGGTCTTAAATGCCCACCAGAAAAAGGTTAGTTCGCGTCAGGGCATGCAAAGCAGCGTGGACACTTCGCCCTTTTACCCCGCTTGGAAAGACGTTGTCGCTCACGACCTGGCCGCCATACGGCCGGCCATCGCGACACATGACTTCCAGCAAATGGGGGAAATCTTGGAGAGCAATGCCATGCGCATGCATGCCCTGACCTTGAGCGCTAACCCACCCTTCACCTATTTCAACGGTGACAGTCTGGTGGCCATGCAGGCGGTGCAAGACCTCCGTGACGCCGGGACAGCCTGCTATTACACCTTAGATGCGGGCCCCAACGTCAAGCTTTTCTGTCAAACCAAAGATTTACCTAAAATCACACAAACCATGGCCGATTTATTCGGCAGTGAACATGTCATCGTGGCTCATCCCGGACCCGGGATTCAATTCTTGAGCTCACCTGCTAAATTTTAATTGTACGAGAAGGGACCTGATTTTTTGATTTCCGCGCAAGCACCCGGAAAACTTTATATTGCTGGCGAGTACGCCGTGGTCGAACCGGGTTATCCGGCAATTATCGTTGCCCTTAACCAATTCGTCACCGTCACGATTACTCCGAGCCAAGACTATGGCCGGATCGCCTCCAAGCAATACCAAGAGAACTCCCTTTACTGGCAACGCCAGGGAACTGAGCTCGTTTTTGACAATCGTGATAATCCATTCCATTACATTCTTTCGGCCATCCGCCTCACTGAGCAATATGCCCAAGTGTTGGGCAAGCCCTTGGCGATGTATCACCTGAACGTCAACAGTGAACTGGACAGTGCCGATGGCAAGAAGTACGGCCTAGGCTCTTCAGCCGCCGTCACCGTCGCCACCATTAAGGCCCTCTGCCAATTCTATGATATCCCCATGACCAAGGACCGACTATTCAAGTTGGCCGCGATTGCCCATCTGGATGTTCAAGGAAACGGTTCACTGGGCGACATTGCCGCCTCCGTTTACGGCGGATGGATTGCCTATCAGGCCTTCGACCACGACTGGTTAGCCTCTGCACGCCGGGAATTATCCCTGACCGACCTCCTAACAACGGATTGGCCAGGCCTACAAATCGAACTCTTAACGCCCCCCGAATCCTTGAAACTCATGATCGGCTGGACGGGAACGCCAGCGTCAACCTCCCACCTAGTGGACAAGGTTGCCATCTTCAAAGCCACTCAACGCCAAGAATACCGCGCCTTTCTCGATGAGAGTCGCGACTGTCTCCACCGGATGATTGACGGGTTCCATCATCAAGATCTTGCCGCCATCCAACATGAGATCGCGGTTAACCGTGATCTTTTAAATCGCTTGGCCCGTCTCAGCCACGTGACCATTGAAACCGAATTGCTGAAGACCATGTGCGACATCGCCGTTCAGGTTGGCGGTGCAGCCAAGTCCTCCGGTGCCGGTGGTGGTGACTGTGGCATCGTCATCATCGATGCCGCCAACAACCTGGCACACCTTTTAAAAGAATGGCAGGTCCGCGGGATCGAACCGCTTAAGCTAAACGTCCATCACGTGATTGAATAAGGAGCTTACTATGGAAATCTCACGCCACGCCCACCGCAAGGATGAACATTTTTCCTTGGCCGAAAAATTTTATGCCTCAACCGCCAACAGTCAATTTGACGAGCTGCGGTTCATGCACCAGAGCTTCCCGGAAATGGGACTGGCCGACGTGAGCCTGACCACCCAATTCGGCCCATTAACCCTGACCAATCCCTTCTTGATTGAAGCCATGACTGGCGGCAGTCCCCGGACGGGTAAAATTAACGCCGCCCTCGGTCGAATTGCGGCGGCCAGCGGGGTTGCCGTGGCCAGTGGTTCCCAAAGCATTGCCCTAAAGGATGAATCGGCCATCGAATCCTTCACCCCATTACGGGAAAATAACCCGGATGGCATTGTCTTCGCGAACATTGGCGCCAACCACGGCGTTGCGGCCGCCAAGGCAGCGGTTGCGATGCTGGCGGCGGATGCCCTAGAGGTCCACGTCAACACCGCCCAGGAGTTAGTCATGCCCGAGGGCGATCGAGACTTTCACTGGTTAGATGAGATCGGCAATATCGTGGCTGCCCTCGACGTTCCCGTCATTGTAAAGGAAGTCGGTTTTGGGATGGCTCGAGAAACCCTGGAACAGCTGGTTGCCGTTGGCGTGCACTACGTCGACGTTGGTGGCCGGGGCGGCACTAACTTTGCCCAGATCGAAAACTTCCGGCGGCCCGAGAAGGAACTCAGTTATCTCGCCGGCTGGGGGCAATCCACCGTCGAATCACTGTTAGAAACCCAGACGACCCCTGAACTGGCCGTCATTGCTACCGGTGGCGTCCGCCAACCCTTGGACGCTGCTAAGTCACTGGCACTGGGCGCCCAAATGGTGGGCAGTGCCGGACATATCCTACATACGTTACTGACGACCGATGAAGTCACGACCAGCACGATGTTGACGAACTGGCAGACGGATCTGAAACGGATCATGACCCTGCTTGGCCATCGAGACCTGCAAAGTCTCGGCCAAGAACACCTGCTACTCTCACCGACCCTGCTGAATTATTGTGACCAGCGGCATCTCATTTACTAAGTCAAAAAGCTCGCTACCAACGATTGTTGATAGCGAGCTTTATTTTGTCATTGCTTATTCATCGTCTTCGTAAACCATAAACCGCAGACCCTTCGGGAAGAAGTTCTTTACCGTCTGACCCACAACCTTGCCGAAACCAACCGGTTGGTCGGCGGCGGTCAGGCGATACCACCCCTTGGTCGGGGCCTCGTCAAGGGTAAACGTCTCGCCGTGAACCCAGGCGCGCCACTGATCATCGGTAATCGCCAAGGAACGCTGAACGTCCCAGTCGGCACTGGCCAATGCTAAGGCATAGGCTGGCTCAAACCGGTTCTTCTTGAATGTTCCCAAATGAAGGCCCGGACGAAAGACATGTAGCCGTTTAAGATCGGGCAGGCCTGCCGGAACGGCGAACAGCTGGTCCTTAACCGTGACCAAATCGCTAAATGGTTGCTGACCAAGGACCTGCTTAGCGAAGTCACGCCACAGCCCCTGTTGGTCACTGGTCAGACGTTGCCCCAAATTGGCGGCCCCACGTGGCGACGTCGCCGGTCCCTCATCGCGAACCAACTTGGCTACGAAATGACCCTCGCCAGCCATCCGTTGTGGGAATAACCGCGCGGCATTAGCCAATTCAGGATTGCCATCGGCCCAATCAGGCCGGGCATCACTCACGCCACCCACCTTGGTGATGGGCGCCAAGTGAAAGTCGGGAAAGGTCTTCAGGACCCAGGCCATCATCTGTTCGTCTTCCTCTGGAGCAAACGTACAGGTCGAATAGATTAGTTGCCCACCGGGCTTAACCATTTTAATGGCCTCGGTCATGATCTCCCGTTGCCGGTCGGCACATTCCTGCACGTAGTCCAATGACCAATATTGCATGGCATCTGGGTCTTTACGGAACATTCCCTCACCGGAACAAGGCGCATCGACCAAAACCTTATCAAAGAAGTCAGGAAAGATTGGGCTCAGTCGATCGGGTGATTCGTTGAGGATCACAGCCGACCGAATACCAAACCGTTCCACGTTCTCGGCCAAAACTTTTACCCGCTTCCGGTTAATCTCGTTGGTTACCAATAACCCCTGGCCTTGAAGATAGCTGGCAAGATGCGTCGTCTTACCACCAGGTGCCGCGCACAGGTCCAACACCTTATCGCCAGGCTGTGGTGCAGCGGTTGCTCCCACAAACATGGCGCTGGGTTCCTGACTGTAAACGGCCCCACTCTGATGCATCAAAGAGCGCCCCTTCACCGATCCAAAATGGCCCCAAGGTTCATAGGGGACCGATTCGGCAGTCGTCACATCACCTGGAAGATTTCGGTGACTGGGATTAATCCGATAGCCCGACGTACTTGGTTGATCGAAACTGGCGAAGAAGTCGGCCGCCTCGTCACCTAAGAGGCGTTGGTATTTTGTTATAAAGTCTGCTGGTAGATTCACAATCATCGCTCCATCTTGTTAGTTACAACTAGTTATTTGTATATGACAATATGCTATTCCTAATCAAAACTTTCCGCGATTAATTATACGCGTTTCCACAGGACTCCTCCACCCTTTAAGCCCAAATTAAATGGTCGCATGTTTTCAGAAAATATGGTAAGTTAGGATGATTGATTCACCCGTTTTTCAAAAATAATTGTGAGGTGCCGCCACATGGAAAGAAAATTGATTGCCATCGATCTCGATGGTACGACTCTCAACTCCCAAGCCAAAATTTCACCAAAGACTCACGCCGTCTTGACCCGGGCGCGCGAGGCCGGCCACATTGTCAGCATCGTGACGGGCCGACCGAATCGAATCTCCGCAAACTTTTACGATGACCTAAAGCTGACGGGCCCCATGATCAACTTCAATGGTAGCCTAGGACACGTTCCCCATCAACAGTCGCCGGACGAGTATCAATACACCTTCAGTCGCGACATTGCCTTTGATCTCCTGCAACATCGAGAAGAACTTGGCATTCATATGATCGCTGCCGAGGGCAAGGACCTGTTCCTGGCCGTGCGTGATCAGCCAGTCGAGGTTGGCTTCTTCCCCACACAACTCCAAAGTAACCAGATTCTAAATCAAAAGTCCTTGAACAATAACCCCACCAGCTTGACCATTGCCGTTGACCGGCCCCAGCAACAAGGCCTCTTAGACTATCTGCGCACCAACTTCGATGACGAGATTGACGCTGCCCCGTGGGGCGGTCCTAATTCGGTCGTCGAACTTGGGGTTAAGGGCATACAAAAGGCTACCGGCGTTGAATTCTTAGCTCATCATTATCATGTCGATCGGCAGAACATCATTGCTTTTGGTGACGAACACAACGACTCCGCCATGATCGACTATGCCGGCTGGGGTGTCGCCATGCAAAACGCGACCGCGCCCATCAAGTCCCTGGCAAATGACATTACCCAACTCAACAACGACCAGGATGGCCTGGCAACCTACCTGGAAGACTATCTAAAATTAGCTGAATAAACGATCGACTAAGGGCGACATCTTCTTGATGTCGCCCTTTTTGTTAGAACCAAGTTCTTTAGTTTTCTAGATAAGCCGTGAATAATTTCTGGTACAGGCTCGTGAAGTCGAGAAACATTTGCCGGTCCACAAACTCATCCACTTGATGGGCACTCTCATTACCGGGACCAAAGACGATAAACGGAAATTGGTGGCCCTTGTCCTTCAACAGGTTCGAGGCATCGGTGACGGCCGGCAAGGCCAACTTAGGAATCGGCCCACCGGCGAATGATGCCCCGATCCGTGCAGCCAAATCGCTGAGAGGGGAATCCTTAGGCTCTTGCACCGGATTTTGCGACATGTAGACGTTCATCTCAATCTGGCCTCCCTGGTCATTGGCCTGATCGACTAACTTCTGAAGCGTCGTGGTAACCTGGTCATTATCGAACTCCGGAATCGTCCGGACGTTCATTTCGGCCGTCGCTGCCTCCGGAATTGAATTAACCTGATTGCCGCCATTGAAGACCGTCGTGTTGAAGGTCAGGTCCCCCAGAAAGTCATTGTACCGGTCGGTCTGCCGGAAATCTTGATTGGCCTGATGCAACAGGTCCAACAACGGATCGATGGCGTTAGCCCCTAGCTCCGGCATCGAACTGTGCGCTGCCTGTCCACGTGACGTTAATTTGATATCCATGGAACCCTTATGCGACGAGAACAGGTTATAGCCACTGGGTTCACCAATTAGTAGGGCCGACACGTCATCCATGGCACCTTGTTCATAGAAGGCCTGTGAACCGAACTCACCCACTTCTTCTGCAATGGTGGCCATTAACCGAATTCGGCCTTGCTGGGGTTGACCGGCCGCATGCAGTTCAATCATGGCAATCACCATGGCGGCAAGCCCCGCCTTCATGTCAACGGCCCCCCGACCCACCAATTTGCCATCGTGTTCCGTGAGCGTAAAGGGATCGCTGGCCCACTGGCTGACCTCACCCGGGGAGACAACGTCCATATGGCCGGAGATTCCCAAGACGGGGCCGCCTTGACCAATCTCTGCCACGAGGTTCGCCCGGTTGGTCGCCACCGGTAACAGCTTGGCCGCGATGCCATGATCGACCAAGACCTTTTGTAAATAGGTCGCCACCTGTTCCTCGTGATCATTCACCGATTGAATCGCGACCAAATCACTTAAGAGCTGAATCTTCTGATTTTCAGTAAAAACGGCCATACTCAATTCCTCCTTTAATCACTGCTGTCCCTGTCCAATAACGCGCGTCGATCGCCAATCCCCTAAACGATTGGCCTTACCAAAAAGGCACGGCTCCTAAAGAGTCGTGCCCGTATTCTTAATTTTGATGGAAAGCTTGGGTCGCTGAAATTGCGGCTTGCCAGCCATCGTAGCAGCGCTTCCGCTTGTCTTCAGCCATATGCGGCGTAAATTCATCACGGGATTTGTGCATCTTACGAATGCTATCTAGATCTGGCCAGAAACCAACGGCCAAACCGGCCAGATAGGCGGCACCTAAGGCAGTTGTTTCGTTAATCGCTGCCCGTCTAATTGGCGTATCCAGGATATCCGCTTGGAACTGCATCAGGAAGTCGTTGTTAGCGGCCCCACCGTCAACACTCAGGGATTGCAGGTTCAACCCGGTTTCCTTCGTCATCGTGTCGACCACGTCGCGCGTCTGGTAGGCAATCGCTTCAACCGTGGCCCGCACGAATTGTTCCCGCGTGGTGCCACGAGTCAGGCCGAAGACGGCGCCACGCGTCTCTTGGTTCCAGTATGGGGCACCCAGCCCGGTAAAGGCAGGAACCACGTAAACATCGCCCGTCGTCTTGGCATCGACCGCCATCTTCTCGGATTCGCTGGCATGCTCAAAGAAGCGCATCCCGTCACGCAACCATTGAACGGCAGAGCCCGCCACGAAGATGGACCCTTCGAGAGCATACGTGACATTACCATCGATCCCGTAGGCAATGGTCGTCAACAGACCATTATGGGAAATGGTTGGCTTGTCACCGGTGTTCATCACGATGAAGGCCCCGGTCCCATAGGTGTTCTTGATCATCCCTTTATCGAAGGCCGTTTGCCCAAACAAGGCCGCCTGTTGGTCCCCGGCAATCCCGGCGATTGGCACTTGGACCCCACTAAAGGTATACCCAGCGGTGTAACCGTAAATTTCGGATGAAGACCGGACATCGGGCAGCATTGAAGCCGGGATGTTCAAAATCTTCAGGATCTCATCGTCCCACTTTAAATCATTGATGTTGTAAAGCATCGTCCGGCTAGCGTTGGTGTAGTCGGTCGCATGTACACGGCCGCCAGTGAGCTTCCAGAGGATCCAGGTGTCAATGGTCCCAAAGAGTAATTCGCCGCGTTCAGCGCGTTCCTGAGCCCCTTCAACGTGGTCCAGAATCCAACGGATCTTGGTAGCGGAGAAGTAAGAGTCCACCACCAGCCCCGTTTTTTCGTGAATCATGTCTTCATAACCATCGGCCTTCAATTGGTCGGCGATTTCACTGGTTTGTTTAGATTGCCAAACAACCGCGTGGTAGATGGGTTCGCCAGTCTTTTTGTCCCAGATAATGGCGGTTTCCCGTTGATTGGTAATCCCAATCCCACGGACCTTGTAAGGTTGGACGTCTGAATCAATTAAGGCATCAGAAATCACGGATTGAACCGCATTCCAGATTTCATTGGCATCGTGTTCGACCCAACCTGGTTGGGGGAAGTATTGATGGAATTCACGTTGTGCCTGCCCTGCAATTTGGCCGTGCCGGTCGAATAAAATAGCGCGGGTACTCGTCGTCCCTTCGTCAATTGCCATCATGTATTGTTGATCATTCATCGTTTAGACTCTCCATTCATTCGTTGTTAGCAACGGCCTATTAATGCCGTGATATCGCACTTGGTTCCCAGTATACCGAAAACTTGCGATCAAGCCAAACGATTTTGCAAATGAAACCGCCACCATCGCCGATGTATCGGGTTTGGTGGCGGTTTATAAGTTTTCGCAAATGTTTTTACTTTTCGTCGCTCTTGAGGACACCCGCAACCCCGTAACGGTCTGGTTGCATCTCACGTAGGATCACGTGGACGTGTTCTGCTGGGGCTCCAGTGTTCTTCGTGACAGCGGTGGTAACGTCTTGTACCAAGGCCTTGAGTTGTTCCTGTGATCGGCCAGCGATCAGGTCAATGTTTACGATTGGCATAGTTGGCATTCCCTTCTTTGGTTGCTTTCGATAAGGCTATTATACCGGGAAAATTGGGGCGGGACAACTGGAAATGATTGTTAGGATTGCTGAATTTTGGGCAAAATAACTCTCAGTGACGATTGTTTGGTTGATTTACTAAGTTGTTGTGGGTAGACAGTAAGTAGCATCTGGATGATTGAATGCATATCTAGGCATTTTGAGAGATTTGATGAGTTTTAATGCAAAATACACTGCTGGAGGACGATTTCATTTCAAATGAGTAATTCTTTGAGATCATTCTCAAAAGAAATTGACGATTTTCCATCACGGAATTCTAATTACACTTATAGAATATTTGTAATGGTGAGCTGTCTGATTTCTATTGATCCTTTTTTACTCAGCATACGCTGTCGTTCATTGGCAACGATAAGGGCGTCTACAAAATTACTCAGTTGACCAATCTTTTTTTGCTCACTTATCTCTCCAGGTACCATAAATTCCAAGAACTTTAGATTTCTTTGACTTACACCATGAGCGGTTCCTCCTGTTGAAAGTCTTCTTAGCAACTGATGTATTCCTGGGGTAGTCAAAGCTACTCCCAAAAATGCGCTGTTAACCATTTCAACATCTGGTCTCAAAGCAATCACTCTTTGGCTTAGAATATAGTGATGGTCATTATGATGCAGAACGACAACATTTCCCATCGGAGCTTCAGTTGTGAAAATAATGTCATCTTTTCTCAGCTCCGAACTTTTCATCCATCGGGAATAAAGCAATTCATCTCCAAAATGTGCATCAACTGTGGTATCAATGTAACCATTCTTTATATTTAGTGCTGAAAGTGCTGCGAATGATCCGGATGGCGTCCAGGTTAAACCAAGCTTTTTTGGAGTTCGTCCTCTAAAATCAATGATTTCTTTAACATTGTTCAAAAACTTACGCTGCTCCCAAGTAAGAGAAACAAATGAAACCGTTTTGAGCGTGATTACCTGGGAGCAGCGTAAGTTAAATGAAATTGCCGTTATTAATCCGAGTGAGAGCTTGCCATCAAGATTTTATTATATTGATTTAGATGCTGTTAATCGTGGGAGAATAACGAATAGGAAAAAGTTGTCCCTCGCTGAAGCTCCTTCAAGAGCACAACGAGTTGCACACTTACAGGATGTTTTCTTTCAAAACGTTCGACCTTATCAGAAAAACAATGTGATTTACTCTAATAGTTCAATTCCAACGGTATTTTCATCAGGGTATACACAGATTAGAACTAAGATCGACTCCGAATTTATGATATCAGCACTGGAGGACGACCTATTTGTTCATAATGTATTAATGCACAGTACAGGAACTAGTTATCCGGCTATATCATCAAAGCAATTAGGTGCCCTTCAATTGTTTATACCTGAAAAAAAAGAAACAGAATACGTTGGTAGCCTTTTTAATGTGGTTGACAACCTTATCGCTGCCAATGAACGACAGAATAAAAATAAGCATCTGTGGTCTTGCGTACCAACAGAAGCTCATTTAAGGAAAAACATATTAACTAAATAAGACTGGCCAAATGTTTCATCACCTTATCATTATCTTGATTCTCAAGTTCCTGAATAATGTGTAGATAAGTTTGTTGTGTCGTAGTCATATTAGAGTGGCCTAATCTTCGTGCAACGGAAGCAATACTAACACCAGCATATAACAAGAGAGAAGCGTGTGTATGTCTGAGCCCATGAACCGAAATCACCGGCACTTGCGCCCGTTTACAAAGTCTCTCAAGATAATGATTCACTGTGTCATTGTAGATTTTGCCATTTACAAATATCGGTTTGTCCTCTGGCAGCCCCTTTGTTAACTGAGAGAATTGAATCACACTTTGCCAATCCAAGGGAATTTTTCGCACAGATGAATCATTCTTGGTTGGCGCAAAGCCGCCCTCATTAGATTTATAATCCCAAGTCTTATTCACCGTTAACGTCTGATGAGCGAAGTCAAAATCCTCTGGCGTAACCCCTAAAGCTTCCGCAAATCTCAAACCAGTCTTGGCAATTAGTGAAATAAAATAGTCCCAGTTCACTTCACCTTCAAGGTGCAATTCGTTCAAGAGTGCTTGAAGCTCATACTGATGTAAATACTTAATCTTATGCTGCTGATGCGGTGTCCCCTTGATGATGGCCTTCCTTGTTGGATCCCGACTGATCAGGCCCTCTTCCAACGCATCTAATAACGAGCTCTTTAAATGGCGATGAAAGTCCATTGTCGTCTGTCGTTCATGTGTCTCGGCATAATCATTCAAGAGTTGCTGATAACTCAATCGTGTAAGTTCTGACATCTTCAACTCCGGCGCTAATTTTCTTAATTGTTTAGCAGTCATCTCGTACTTTTTATAAGTCACTGACCTGACTGCACCCAACTTATACAACTCCATCCACTGACTGAAGTATTGGTAGAACCTTTGAGTATTATTCATATCCATTCCCCCAAAATTAAAAAAGTTGACTAATCTTTAATCGATTAATCAACTCTTTTATATCTGAATGAATATTCAAACTACCAGTAAAACAACTCACAACATCCAGCTATTGTCGCTCAACCGCAGTGTATAGCCTACTTGATTGAATAGATATTAAACAAACAAATTCTGCATCAAGAACTTCTTGACTTGTTTGAGTCTTTCCAACTTATCCTCATTGGCAGCGATAAGGGAATCGATCTCTAATAATATGGACACGATCTTGTGTTGTTCTTGAAGCTTTGATGATAACTGTACTTTCCCTTTCAGCACATCTTCATTTTTTACTTTCATGTCATTCTTGGCACCTTTATTTACCAACGGTCGCAAATAATTATTTAGTCGTGCATTACTTTCAAAATAGTACTGGATTAGTGGAGAGTAAAGTGTTGGCAAAGGATTATATACGGCATACAAAGTTGAAACAATACCGGCTACGCCACTGTTAGTTTTTATGATTCCGTAAGGATTCTTTTTTAAAGGGCTCTTTGTATATACAATGTCCCCGTGTTGAACTATCCCATAGCTCAGAACAGACTTCCCGGCAAACGAGCGTCCTTGAAACTTGATTTGATTCACTACACCGTATTCTCCAGATATTGAAAGCACGTCAGTTTTTTTGAACAAGCTTTCTAGATTCTTTTTTCTAGAAACTTGTAAGTAATAACTTAGCTTACGCTGCTCCCAATGGTCCTTAAAACCCTTAAATCGCCATTCTACCGAAAAAAGTTTTTGCAACAGTAACCTTTTCAGTAGTTTTAATTGTCCTACGTTTTTCTCATTGGCAGCGATAAGGGAATCAACTTCAGTAAGAATTTGTCCAATTTTATCCTGCTCAATAGTCTTTGTAGGTACATTGAGTTTCATTACTAATAATTCAGGCTTTGTCACACCTTTAATTGATGTGCCTTGTGCCACTTCCCCCATAAAAGGCATCATGACATAGAGCTTATATAACAAAAATAACGGAGATATTCGTAAACCTACCAGGGTCAAAAAATCTTGACTAGTTGCATATTGGAACGGGACATAAGCGATTTTTCCAACACCCACTCTAGTTACAATTGAAATTGAATTTTTAGAAATTAATTTGGCTGCAGATTCTTTTAAAGCCCTTTTTGAAATAAATTGTTTTATTTCAGCTTTTTTCAAGACCAAATGTTCGAGTTGAACATTCGAACTTTGGATCCAAGGAATGTCGCCTTGCCAAAAATCCCGGATTTTTTTGGAAGGTGTTCCACCTCCTATTGTCTGCTCAGTTAACTCTCCCAGCTTACGCTGCTCCCAATCATCCTCAAATCCCTTAAACCGGATCCGCGGATTCATTTGCTTTTTCTTCTCCATCATTTAAAAATCCTCTTAAGAGCCTCAAGCTGCTGTTGAGCGTCAGCGTCTTGGCCAACCAAATCATCCAGCATCCCGCTTAAACTGCTCTGTAATTCATCAATCTGCTTATCTGTTTCCTGCATGTCGGCAACTAACTTATCAACATCTACAGGGGGTTCTTCTTCGAAAGTATCCACGTAACGAGGAATATTTAGATTGAATTCATTTTCCTCAATCTCTGCTAAATCAGCCTTATGGGCATATTTATCAACATCTTCTCGCTTCACATAGGTATCGATAATCTTATCAATATCCGTATCGCGTAAGTAGTTTTGATTCTTTCCCTTCTCAAAGCCCTGTGAAGCGTCAATAAAGAAAATGTCCTTCGTCGACCTGTGCTTCGAGAAGACCAAAACAGTCGTGGGAATTGAAGTAGAATAGAACAATTTATCCGGCATTCCAATAACCCCATCTAAATAATTCTTTTGAATCAAGGCTTTACGAATCGTTCCTTCAGCAGCGCCACGGAACAAGACCCCATGTGGAAGGACAATCGCCATCTTCCCGCTATCTGACAAGTGATAAAGGCCATGCAAGAGGAAGGCAAAGTCCGCCTTTGATGCCGGTGCCAGCTTTCCATAATCCTTGAACCGCGGGTCCTTCAATTTATTGGCATTGTTATCCCACTTGCTAGAGTATGGCGGGTTAGCAACCACGGCGTCAAAGCTCCGAGGATGGTCAACACCGTCGGCATCAGTTCCATCGGGCCAGTCAGACTCCAAGGTATCCCCGTTGCGGAGATCCATGTTTTGATATTCCACCCCATGCATCATCAAATTCATCCGTGCCAAGTTGTAAGTCGTGGTATTTAATTCCTGTCCGTGGAAGTGAACGCGATCATGGTCACCCTGTTCATTCAAAGCCTCTTGAACGGTTAACAGCAACGATCCTGAACCCATAGTTGGGTCATAAACGCTGAATTGGCTACTGCCACTCTGGACGTCCAATGTAGCCAGACGAGCCAAAACCTTGGAAACTTCGTGCGGCGTGTAAAATTCTCCGGCCTTTTTCCCGGAGTTACCTGCGAACTTAGCAATGAGGTATTCATAGACATCCCCTAAGATGTCATGGCCCGCTTCATCATTGTAATCAAAGGTGTCCACGGACTGAACGATTTGGCTCAGGGCTTGTGCTCGAGACACCGTCGAATTCCCCAGCCGAGAATTTCCCAAGTTAACATCGTTAAAGATCCCACGAAAGTCTTGTTGTGAATTGCTGTTTAACTGGGCATTCTTATCAAATTCATCAAACATGTCTTGGAAATCGGAAGGCTTGATCTGACTGTCATTAACCTTTTGCGTAATTGTCCGCCAAGTAAACTCTGGGGCAATCGCATACCCCAATTCACTCGCAGCATCCTCAAGGTAGTCGTCGACACCATCTTCGGCAACCGCTGCCGTATAAGCGTCATTTACCGACTGTCCTTCGGCAACATCGAAGACTTTAGATTTAATCCAGTGTTGTTCTTGATGCTCCGAGAGATACCGATAAAACATGAATCCTAAGATATAGTTTCTGAACTCGCTGGCATCCATATTTCCCCGCAGGTCATTGGCCATGGCCCACAACCGCGATGTCATGTCTTGTGCTTCTTCTCTTTTACTCATAGTTGCTCCTTAAATTCTTGATTGATTTGGTCGGCGAATTTCGTAAATTCACTCCGCAATTGATTACGATACTTAATCTTCGACAATGCCTGAATATTTTCATCCGTCGCATCGGTCTTGTAGTAGCGTTGACCTTTGGTAATGATGTCGGTCAACTCGTTATTTTCGCTTAAGTCATCGTTACCCGTGATGTGTCGATCCAGGATCAAATTCATCTCGTCCTTCACACCCTCGGCATCGACTAGCCCCCATTTTTGCCGAAAAGCCAAAATGACGGTCCGCCGACTCCGTTGATTATGTTCCTCCAAGATGCCTTTAATCGCCGAAGACTTAACGGGATACTCTGGAACCAAGTCGTGGTCCAATTGGCCATTGTGAACATCTGCGGCCATTCGCTTAACCTGCTGACCATATTGACGATCTGCCAGTTGATCGGCCATATCATTAATCTTGCCAAAGGTTTCATCTGCGGCATCTTGATCACCATCATTGGTTTCATTCAGGAACTGTGCAATCAATTCTTCAAGATAGTCATAATTAACCTTGACCTCGTTGACGTGTTCCATTTGTAAGTCGAAGTCGCCATAGTTAATACCATTGTCAGTATCACGTTTAACAATAGCGTCAACTAAGTTATTAGCAATCGAATTGGTCAGTCGAACCTCTTGATCCGGGGTAATACCAATTGTTTCCAATAGCTTATCTGGCTCATCATAATCATATGAATCGTCTTGCTTTAGCAGGGCCATCGCGTGATTATATTGCTTTAACAGATCCAGGGCCTGGTCTTGCTTGGCCTCACTCGCCGGGATATGGTCGAAACCATTAGTTAAGTCCGCCAACTGGTCAACCAGCTTGGTAGCCGTAGCCTGCGTGGCCTCAAAGTCTGGAGCAATAACATCCACGCCGTCTTCATCAGTATTTGGCAGTTCAATTTGAATATTCGCCGAATTCCGGTCGGCATACGTCCGCAAGGCTTCGTTCATGAGCTTCTCAGTCTGCGCCGGCCAACGATAGTTAACGATTCGGCCATAGGGCTTCTGTTGCATATCCTGAATCCGGTTGGTCCGTGAGTATGCCTGAATCAAGTTAGCGCCCTGCATGGTCCGATCAACGTAAAGGGTATTCAAGTATGGGGCATCAAATCCGGTCAGCAACTGGTCGATGACGATTACAATATTTAGATAATCAGCGGGATCCGTACTGATACTCCGATTCAATCGGGACACCACATCCTCGGTATATTCCTTGACGGTATCATCCCCGAAGGCCGTTCCAAATTGCTTATTGTAGGCCACCATTGCATTGTGCAAGCCCTGATTGGTCTGCAACATATGATTACCATTGGAATTGTCCTGGCTAAACGTCACCGCAACCTTCAGTCGCTTGTCAGCTGGGAGCTCAGCATTCCGCCGTTGAAATTCCTCAAAATACTTAATTGCCATGGGTGACGAGGCCTTCCCGCCACCAACATGGGTCGTCAACATGGCGCTGTACCGGCCGGAAACGGACCGATTTCGCCACTTATTTAAGATATCATCGACCACCAATTTAACGTGATCGTCATTATCATCATAGACACCGGAATTAACGGAGTCGTCCATGTCCTCACGGGATAAATGGTCAATCTTGTATTTAATCTGTTCCTGAGTCCAGTCGGGATGCTTCTCCTGATAGAAGGCCGGTAAGTACTGTTCCTTCAACACATCCTCGGACAGCGTCGTATTGAAATCGACCTTGAATCCCAAGACATTTCGGTCCGCAATGGCCTCCCGAATCGTATACGCGTGAAGTAAATCGCCAAAGATCTCCTGCGTCGTGATTCCGTCAAAGCTTGGCGTCCCGGTATAACCAACCCAAGCGCCATGCGGGAAGCCAGCCTTCGCCCGTTGTAACATGTCACCACTGGTTGAACGATGGGCCTCATCAACAATGAACACGATATGTTGATCGGGCTTCTTAAAGTTAGCCCGTTGAACCAATCGATCCAGCTTTTGAATCGACGTAACCACGATACCGCCGCCCTTTTGTCGAATCTTTTGGCCCAAGACACTGACGTTCGCGGTGTCCGTCACGACCCCATTTTTATTTTCATCATTGGTATCCGGATCGTAGGCGGAATAATTATCAACCGTTTGCTGAGTCAACGCAATGCGGTCCACGATGAAGACGACCTTATCGACATTGGGTAACCTTGACGCCAACCAAGCCGTCTTAAAACTGCTGATGGTCTTCCCTGAACCGGTCGTGTGCCAGATGTAGCCAAGTTTCTGACTATCTAAATTAAAGCTAGCCTCCTTGATCTGTTGAATAACCTTGCGCGTCGCATACACCTGGTATGGCCGCATCACCTTTAACATTTGGTGATGCTGAGTGCCATCCAGAATCATATAGTTAGTCGCCATCTGATGGGCCATGGGAATCGACAACATCCGATTCAAGAAGTCTCGCCAGGCCATGACTGGTTGATTATTATCTTCCCGCTGCCAGTGAAAGGCAAAGTCAAAGTTGAACTTATCCGCCGTCGTATTCGCCATATAACGGGTATCGTCCGGCGTCATCCCAATCAGAATTTGCACCGTGGAATAAATATCCGTGAACTGCCCTTCGGTGGCGTACTGTTCCATCTGGTTCAGGGCCTCTGTAACGTTATGATTCGCGGCCTTTTCCTCAATATGAATAATCGGGAGCCCGTTAATCAACAACGTGGTATCAAAGCGCCGATCCCGGTAGCCCGCCAACTTATGTGGCCGTTCAATCTGATTCACCACTTGATAGACGGTATTTCCTGCTCCAACATTGGCCTGATCAAATACCGTGAGGAAGATATGCCGACCGTCATCCATGTCAATTTCGACCTGGGAAACCCCATTTAAACCATACAAAAACTTTCCGGCTAGATACGGTGTCTCCAAATCATCAATTTGTTTTTTCACTTGAGCGAATTCGTTACCACTCAAGGGTTTGTCGATTTTATCCTGATTATTTTTCTCAAGAATTTGTTTAAAATTAGCCCACAACTGTTCCGTCTGGGTAATGTCAGGCACGTATTGCCATTGCTTGGTCCCACCAATCTGTTCGAGGTAACCAATCAACTTGTTCTCAAACTCTAATTCCGCATCCATCGTTGTCCATCCTCCCGATTTCTACTGCTGGGCCTGCTTGGCTTCCCGCTGTTCCGACTGACTAATAAAGTTTCCTTCAATGTCGATGGTGTTGACCAGGTTAACGAAGGCGTGTTCGTCGACTTCCTTAACGGCCTGTTCCAGGTCATACAACTCATAACGAGAAATAACCACCATCAACACGTTATTTTCCTTGCCGGTATAGGCACCGGTTGACGGTAACACCGTGATCCCCCGAATCAGGGTCCGGTTCAATTCATCAACCACCGTTTGCTTGTGACTGGTCACGATGAAGGCCGTTAACTTCTGATGTCCGGTATGAATACCATCAACGACGCGCGACATGGCATAAATGGAAATGATGGTGTATAGCGCACTCTCCCAGCCAAACATGAAGCCGGCCACCACCACGATGGTAAAGTTAATCATCATCATGAGGGTCCCAATCGTTCGGCCAGTGGTCTTCTCCAAGACAACAGCAATGATATCCATACCACCCGTTGAGAACCCGTATTTTAAGGGATAACCAATCGAGACGCCGGATAGAATGCCCCCAAACAGGGCCGCTAACAGAGGATTATTTGAAATATTATGTACGGGTACGACAATCGTCAAGACAGAGGTCAGAATCGCCACGATAATGGAATATAGCGTGAACCGCCGCCCCACCTTGAACCAGCCTAACAGGCCAATGGGGATGTTGAAGAGTAGGATAAACCACCCGGTACTGACGTGCATCCCCGTCATCTCTAGAACGGTCGCGATAATCTGTGAGACCCCGTTGATCCCCGCCGAGAAAATCTTCCCCGGCACCAGGAACTCATTCAGTGCAATCGCACTGACTACTGAAGACATGACCATGATTAATAACTGTTTAGCCAGCTCGCGCTGCCGCTTGTTACCCATAACTATCGTCCTTTCCAGAAACATTGCTCCCATCATTATACCTAATTTAATGAATAAATGGCTCATATTTCCCGGGCTTTCCCAAATGTTTCGCGCGGACAATACTCTTAATTTCCAATCCAATCGATGTTATTAATGAATATATTAGTTCAAAATGTATAAATATTTGAATATCCAGAAAATATAAATAATTCAATGTAAATTCTGCCGAAAAGGCCCGGTTTTCCACGAAACATGATAGAATAGAAAACGTAAATTTATTCATTAGAGAGAGGAGCGCTCCGTTTGAACTATTCGGCTTGCACGAGTATTTTAATTGGACCCCGGGCAACGACCGATGGGTCCGTCATCATTGGGCGTAACGAGGATGCTAAGGCCGCTTGGCCAAAACACTTCGTCGTTCACCCAGCAACGACCGCAACCACGCCGCAAACCTTTGTCAGTCAGGATAATGGCTTCACCATGCCATTACCCCTGCACGCTGCCAAATATACCGCCACGCCCGAATGGACGTCTAAGTATGGCCTATTCGAAGAAGACGGCTTCAACGAATTTGGCATCGCCATGAGCGGCACCGAGAGTACCTATTCAAATGAGCGCGTCCTAGGCGCCGATCCCTTGGTTAAGGACGGTTTGGGTGAAGAGGCCATGATTACCGTGGTCCTGCCTTACATTCATACCGCTCGCGAAGGAGTCGCCCGCCTAGGCCAATTGATTGAACACTACGGGACCAGCGAATCAAACGGGATTCTGTTTGCCGATCAACACGAGGCCTGGTACCTGGAAACGGGTGCCGGTCACTACTGGGTCGCTCAACGAATTCCCGAAAATGGGTACGCCGTCGTCGCCAATCAAATGGCCATTCAGGCCATCGACTTCAACGATGCCGACAACTTCATGTTTGCCCGCGACCTCCAAGCGTTTGTCGCCGACAATCACTTGAATCGGCATCGCAATCAATTCATTTGGCGGGATATTTTTGGGACGCAAGATCAATCCGACCTGTACTACAATACCCCACGGGTTTGGTACGGACAAAAGACCTTGACCCCGAGTGTTTCTCAGGCTCCCCAGTCGTTCGACCTGCCATTCATTCAGTATGCCGACCGACTGCTGAGTGTCGATGACGCCCAGGCCTTCTTGAGTAGTCATTACGAGGAGACACCGTACGATCCCGTTGGTTCCGGCTCACCCGAACAACGAACGGCATTCCGACCAATCAGCTTGGCTAAGACGCAGGAATCACACGTCTTACAGGTGCGGCCCGACATGGACCCTGCCCTGGCCGGCATTCAATGGTTAGCCATGGGCGTCGCGGCGCAAAGTGTTTACGTGCCTTTCTACGCCGGCATCGATAGCACGCCGGATGCGTATCATCTGGGGGCCGAAACCTACGACACCCAGTCGGCCTACTGGGTCTATAAGTTGGTGAGCGTCCTGACGGATGCCCACTACCACGAGGCTTGGCCCACCGTCAGCGCCGTTCAAAAGGATCTGCGCATCGCCTTCAAGCAATCCGTTCAACACACGGACCTGGTTGGCAAGCAACTGTCTGGTCCCGAACTCAATCACTTCTTAACGCAACAAGCCTTCGGCAACGCCGCATTGGGAATTCGGCGTTACCGAGAGTTGGCCGCGACCTTAATCACTCAGGCCACCGACCTTGGTCCGCTGAATTATCATCAGGATCTAAATCTATAAACAAGGTGGTTGTCGCTAATTGAGCGGCTTCACTATAAATGGGAGATATCATCATGGGAAAGCAAAAAAAGATCGGCGTTTCGAGCCTGATCTTAATGATTTTTTCGGCCATCTACGGTTTCGCTAACACGACCGTTGCTTATGACCAAATGGGTTACGCAAGTATTATCTGGTACATTTTAGCTGCACTACTGTTCTTCTTGCCAAGTGCCTTGATGCTGGCCGAATATGGGTCCGCCTTCAAGGAAGCCAAGGGGGGCATTTACTCCTGGCTGGCCGGATCAATCGGTGAAAAGTGGGCCTTCATTGGGACCTTCATCTGGTTATCCTCATGGATTATCTGGATGTTATCCACTTCCACCAAGGTTTGGATTCCACTCTCCACGTTAATCTCTGGGAGTGACCAGACGCAAACCTGGTCCTTCTTGGGCTTGTCCTCAACGCAAACGGTTGGCCTGCTCGGGATCTTCTGGATCCTGGCCGTCACCTTCTTCGCTACACGTGGGATGAACTCTATTGCCAAGATTTCTTCACTCGGGGGCTTCTTCGTGATGTTCCTGACCGGGGTCTTCTTCGTGGCCAGCATTGTCATCTGGTTCTTAAATGGTGGCCAACTCGCCGAACCAATCCATGGCATTCACAGCTTCGTCA
This sequence comes from Levilactobacillus tangyuanensis, assembly GCF_003946545.1. Lineage (GTDB taxonomy): Bacteria > Bacillota > Bacilli > Lactobacillales > Lactobacillaceae > Levilactobacillus > Levilactobacillus tangyuanensis. Next base: position 58,288 of record NZ_RHOA01000005.1, on the reverse strand, counting down.
GCTCACCAAATCCTGGCTTCTCATCCCCACTGGCCCTGCTTTCCTTCATCACGTATGCGGTCTTCGCATACGCCGGCATGGAATCCATGGGTGGGATTACCGATAGTATGGACAAGCCTGAAAAGACGTTCCCTAAGGGACTTATCATTTCAACGATTGCCATCACCATCATGTATTCCCTCTCCATCTTCATGTGGGGGATCAGCACCAACTGGCACCAAGTGTTGGGTGGCGACGAGGTTAACCTTGGGAATATCTCTTACGTCCTGATGAACAACCTCGGGCTGGTCTTAGGGAAGGCCATGCACCTTTCCACTAGCACCGCTGCAACCATGGGCCAACTCTTGGCTCGCTTCACTGGGTTGAGTATGTTCATGGCCTACTTAGGGTCCTTCTTCGTTCTGGTTTACTCCCCACTGAAGTCCTTCATCATGGGATCTTCACCAAAGCTATGGCCTAAGAAGATGACGAAGTTAAACAAGGCCGGTTTACCAGCCTTCTCCATGTGGCTCCAAGCCATCGTGGTCGCCGTCTTCATCTTCTTGGTGGCCTTCGGGGGTTCCGCTGCGAACAAGTTCTACTTGATTCTGACCGACATGGCTAACGTCTCCACGTCCTTCCCTTACCTCTTCTTGATTGGGGCCTTCCCATTCTTCAAGAAGCGTCAGGACCTGGACCGGCCATTCGAAGTCTACACCAGCCGTTTCTGGACCAACACCATTGTCACGTTGGTCCTGATTGTCCTGGTTGGTGGGATTGGCTTCACCTGCCTGGAACCAATGTTGGAACACGACTACATGACCGCCTTCTGGACGGTTATCGGCCCAATCTTCTTCGGTGCCGTGGCCTGGATCTTCTACCACAACGCCCAGAAGCGCAATGACTTAACCGAAACCGCTTCTGACGAAGACTAATCTAACATTTAAAGGGTGCCCTGCCTGGGCACCCTTTTTTAACTAAAATTATTGAATCGATAAACTAACGCCGTTTATCATCTGACAAAACCGGCCCGGTTACCATTCCCTTAAACTTCAGGACGCAACCGATGATGCATCCCAAAGCTTATGCCAGGATTTGTAACCACCGCATCAATCCGGTTCTCGCGGCACGGTCGATCCAAGCCGGAGGCCGTCAGGGCGGGCGTGAGCGGTGTCGCTGGTGTAGGTTGGCGTTCTCTGCCAACCTACACCAGGGGACGAGCTTGGAGACGTCGGGCTTGGGCGGCTTCAAGTCGAGCCAACAGACCGCCCTTTGGCTGGTGGCGGTCCCCACGGCGAACACCCGCCCTGGCGGCCGTAGGCGGCCAACATTCAACTAAAGCAAAAAACACCCAGCAACCAAGGAAAGGTTGCTGGGTGCAAGGTTACCGACGACGCAAGGTTCGGTCCGGTTGTTGACCGATGAATAGCGGCGCCCGTTCTTCGATGACATCACTAAATTCCAAACCGTACCACCGCGTTGGTGATAAGGTGATTCGTTGCAATAACAACCGCCCACCAATCAGCAGTCGATCCCAGGTAGACATTTCGCCTTGAACCCCAAGGTCTTGGAATTGTTGATTCAACATGACAAACTTAAAGTTCCCGACCCGTCGGAATGGAATGCTGGAATACGGCGGTGTTTGGTCATCGATTAAACCTTCGTCCAACAGGTCATTAACGATTTGCCGCAGATAGACGTTCAAGCGTTGCGGCTTCTTGAAGCCCAGGTAAAGTTGCACGTCAATCACGTTACGAGTGCCCAAGGTATCGATGGTATAGGAACATTCATACGGCGTATCCGCCTCATTAACGGTCACAAACCAGTAGACCCGGGCCCGCTTGGGTTGTTGGTCCAGGATGGAGTAAATCGTGGCGCGCTTGATCTGATAGTCCTTGGTGACCGGACTCAGATAGACCAGATTTGTCGAGAACGACGGAATCTCATCGTCCGCGCTTAGGGCCTCAAGTTGTGGCAAGAATTCCGAGAGCGACACGTCTTCCGTCTCGGCCAGATGGGCGTCACGCCGTTGGTTACCGTAGTACCAGAAGACCATGACGGTCAAGATGACCAGGGTAATCAGCAAGGTGACGTACCCGCCATGGACAAACTTGGCGAGACTCGCTAACAGGAAAAGGCTTTCCAACAAGCCAAAACCGATGACGTACACCCGCGCCAATGCTCGGTGGTGTTTTTGCATCAGGAAGGCGTGGAGTAACATCGTGGTCATTAACATCGTGACGGTGATGGCCAGGCCATAGGCGGCTTCCATGTTGTCCGAGGTCCGGAAATACCAAACGATGGACAGGGTCACCGCACAGAGTAGCCAGTTCACCGTGGCAATATACAGTTGACTCTTCACATTACCGGGAAACTTGATCCGCAACCGCGGTAACAGCTTCAGACTAATCGCTTCGTGGACCAGCGTGTACGACCCGGTAATCAACGCTTGTGAGGCAATAATTGCGGCCACCGTCGCAATCACGATCGCAAAGATTTGCCAGTGCCCCGGCACCATCGCATAGAACGGATTAGCCGGGCTGCTGGCGGCCATTTCGGCGCCATGCCGAATCACCCAGGCGCCTTGCCCCAAGTAGCTCAGCATGAGCGTGAGGTACACAAACGGCCAGGTGCCATAAATATTTTGTTTGCCCACTTGCCCCATGTCGGAATACAAAGCTTCTGCCCCGGTTGTTGCCAGGAAGATGCTTCCCAGGATGAAGATGCCGTGGCGATTCACCGGACTGAAGAGAAACGTGATGGCATACACCGGCGACAGGGCCCGCAACACCGTTGGCATGGCCAACAGGTTGAGCAGACCCACGATACCGATGAAACTAAACCAGATCAACATCAACGGGCCAAATGACCAGCCGATCATTTCAGTGCCAAAGCGTTGAACCAGGAATAATCCTAAGAGAATCCCCGTAACGACTAACAGGACCCAACCTTGTCCGGTGCTAAAGTGTAAGGGCCCTAACGTCTGCCCCTTCAGTCCTTCAATCGCCGAGGTGACGGTTACGGCCGGGGTTAAGGTCCCATCGGCTAACAAGGCCGCCCCACCAATTAGCGCGGGAAAAATCAACCATTTGGCATGCGGCCGAACCAAGGCATACAGGGCAAAGATTCCTCCTTCATGGTTGTTATCGGCCCGCATGGCCAACAGAATATATTTAATCGTAGTTATCAGCATCAAGGTCCAAAAGATTAATGAGATGCTCCCCAACATAATCGGTGTGGTCGCCGCTGCCCCCTGATGACCCGACTGACTAATGATGGCGTTCATGACGTAGAGTGGCGAGGTACCAATGTCCCCATACACAATCCCCAAAGTAATGATCATGCCCACGCCGGATAACGACCTTGTCGTCATTTTCATGGCTAGACCCCCCTAACTTGATGCTACTGCACATGATAGAGTTGTCCCCACCAAAACCCAAGCAACGGCGAGCACTTGAGTAAGTGACTGATCTAATTCTGACCAACATGAATCAAAGGCGAATCGCTAACGCCGGCTAACCACTAAGTCGCTGATTCATCGAATCTGGCCCGCAGTTTCTGCTCACTGGCCGCTAAGAGACGTTCTGGGCTCACGTTGAACTTATGACTCAAGATCAACACCTGGTCCAGAACATCCCCTAGTTCTTCTTCCAAATTAGCCGTCAGATCTGCTGGCGTCCGGTCCGCTTCTCCTGGATGGTCACGGCCAATCTCGATGGCCCGAATGGCCCGCGACAGTTCACCAACTTCCTCCGTTAAAAAATTCAGGCGGATAAAGGGCGAGTACTGATACCATTGCCGACTTCGATAGAATCGAACCAGCCACGCTTGATGCGTCATTAAGTCCATGATAGCCTCCTATGTCATTTCACTAACAGTGTTCCTCCTAGACTACCACCGACTAGCCACACCCGAGGTCAGGACGTCTTACAAATTTATTTTTATCTGGTTACCGAGCAACCCGTGCCCAAACAAAAAAGCGTTCAATCCATCAATGGGATTGAACGCTCGCAACGCATAATTATAGAACTAGCGGTTTACTTTTGGATTAAGTAGATGATACCTTCACCAGGTTCGATTCCTTCGTATGAGGAGTCCAGGCTAACCAGACTACCACCAACGTACCAACCACTGTACGTCGTGCTTCTAGTCTTGGCATCATACCCGGCAGCGGTCAAAGCGGCATCAATCGACTTCAGGCTGTTAGGATCCTTACTCTGAAAGTCAATGTACTTCGTCGTCTTGAATGGCGTGAAGAAGGCCACTTGGCTACTCATGTTGTCTCGCATATCACTCACGGCAGAAAATTCATCAGTACTCAAGAAGTTATTTGCAGCATTATGCAACTTGGCATCATAGATGGAATTGGGGAACAAATACCGCGTCATGGCAATGTCGTCGACGGTTTTACCAGAATCGGCCGACGTGTCCACTGTTGGTGTGGCCGCCTTCTTAGGCGTCTTCAAGTACCCCCGCCAGATCCAGCCTTGCAAGGTCCCATCGGCACTCTTGACATGGTAGTAAATGGCATTGTGCCCCTTATTCTTCTTGTAGAGCTTTTCGTGAGCATCCGTGTACCAGGTCACCGTTGGGGTAACATCGTTGTTACTGTAACGAATGCCCAAATGCTTAGAATACCGCGCTCCAGTTGTGGCTTGAAAGGCGTGGCGCTTCATGCTCTTCCGCCAAACCAACCGAACTGACTTTGACCGCTTTGCCGAATATTGACTGTTTGCGGAAGCCGTCACACTCGACACACCAAGAACCCCAGCACCGGCAACCAAAACGGCCAGTGCCTGAATCATTTTTTTCATATGAATCCCTCCCACTATTACCCAGTTTAGCACTTTTTTTTTGGGGGGAAAAGTCAAACACAAAAACCAATTCGTCCGAAACACTTTCAACCAGTAGCTGAATAAGGAATTTGACAACGACAATCTGGACACTCGCTCCTACCATTGCGATCGCCTATAAATTCAAGCACAAAAAAGTCGTCCCTCATTCCAGCTGAATGAGCGGACGACTTTTAAAATCTAAGAAACTCCGGCTTGCTAACCAATCTCTCTGAATCACGTTATTAGCATCTCTTAAACTCTAATAGATAACTATACACGACAAAGTGACGATCGTCAAGGATTATTTTAAAAAAGTTCAATCCTACAAAAAAACACCAACCACGACGGGTTGATGTTTAAGTGTGACTTACTTAGCAGCACGACGGCGTTCTGGAATCCGCGCAGCCTTACCATTAAGATCACGGAGGTAGTACAACTTAGCACGACGTACGCGACCTTGACGAATAACGTCAATCTGAGCAACACGTGGTGAGTTTACTGGGAAAATCCGTTCAACACCGACACCGTTACTGATCTTACGTACAGTATAGGTAGCCTGGATACCGGCACCCTTACGCTTGATGACAACCCCTTCAAACAATTGGATACGTTCACGCGTACCTTCAACGATCCGGGCGTGGACACGAACAGTGTCACCGGCACGGAAGTCAGGAACATCGTCCCGTAATTGTTCTTGGTTAATCTTAGCAATCAAATTGTTTTGGCGCATAATTTAATCTATCCTTTCGCCAACATTCATCCTCGGTTTCGACAGCGGAATGTTGTTTCTGTGGCTAAACAGCCAAAGACAAGTCTACCATATCAGCATATGCCTGTAAAGGTTATTTTCTTGACCCCTTGGCCGCCGCCTGTCGTTCCTCTTCCTCAATCCGAACATCTGCTAACAATCGTTTCTGTTCGGCGGTTAACTTACTGTGATCGATCAGATCCGGCCGCCGTTGATAGGTCCGGCGAAGGGCCTCCTTTTGCTGCCATTCGGCAATTTTGCCATGGTCACCACTCGTCAGGACTGGTGGAACCTGCATCCCCCGGAATTCGGCCGGACGGGTATATTGCGGGTATTCCAAGAGGCCTGAGGAGAACGAATCTCCCGGCGCCGATTCGGCGTTTCCTAAGACACCAGGCAACAACCGCACCGTGGCATCGATCATGACCATAGAGGCCAATTCGCCCCCCGTGAGCACGAAGTCACCCAGGGACACCTCATCGGTCACCAGCGTCCGAATTCGTTCGTCATAGCCCTCATAATGGCCACACAGGAAGGTTAAATGCTCCTCGTGGGCAAACTCCTCCGCAACGTGTTGATTGAAGGTCACCCCGGCGGGATCGAGCAAGATCACCCGACCTTTGGGTAAGCCCTCGGCCGCGGCCTGTTCCTCGGTGGCCTTCAGAGCATCAAAGATCGGTTGGGGTTGCAGTAACATCCCGGCCCCCCCACCAAATGGGTAATCGTCAACATTCCCGTGCTTATTGGTGGAGTAGTCACGGAAGTTCGTCACCGGCATGGTCAGATGACCATTCTGAATGGCCTTACCAACGATGGAGTCGTGCATGGGACCTGAGAACATATCTGGAAATAAACTTAAAACATCGATCCGCATTACTCGAGTCCCTCCATCAGTTCAACCGTGACCTGGCCGGCATCTAAGTCGACGGTCTTAATCACTTGGTCAATCTTTGGTAATAACAAGTCGTCCTTACCTGGCCGGTCAACCACCCAGACGTCGTTGGCCCCCGGTGCAAGAATTTCCTTAATCTTACCCAGTTCCTCGCCATCTTCGGTAACCACCTTCAGCCCAACGATTTGATGATAATAGTATTCGCCAGGTTGTAGGTCGCCCGTTTCCAACTCATTGTCGGTGACCTTCAGCGTTCCCTGCTTGTAAATTTCCACATCATTAATGGAAGGCTTACCTTCAAAACTCAATAGGTAGAACTGCTTGTGTTTACGCATCGACGCCACCTGCAACGTTAGTGGCTTCGCCTGTCCCTGCTGGAAAAGGTAGAGCGTGGATCCAACTGCGAAACGACTTTCCGGAAAGTCTGTCGTTGCAATGACCCGCACCTCGCCCTTAATCCCATGCGTGTTAACAATCGTGCCAACGGTATAATAGGCCATGTTACCAGCCTCCTCTTCATTCATAATTTTTTTAATGTCCTGACGCCAGTGTCCTGGTCAGCACGTCTGATTTATCTTGAGATACAAAAAACTCGAGGGAAACGTCGCCGCCTCACTCGAGAGTCTTTGCCGGGCGGTCATCAATGATGAGTCGCACCCGTTTATTACCTTGCACGCGGACGCTGTAGACGATCGTACGGATTGCCTGCGCCACACGGCCTTGTTTGCCAATCACACGGCCGACATCGTCGGGGTGGACAGCTAACCGATATTCGTAGAACCGGTCCGTCTCGACTGGTGTCACCACCAAGTCTTCGGGATGTTCAACGAGTGGGCTAACAATTGCTAGAATTAGTGCCTTAAAATCGGTCATCGCTAATCACTACTTCTTAGTGTACTTAGCTTCGTGGTATTGCTTCATGATACCAGCGTTAGAAAGCAAAGTCTTAACCGTATCTGAAGGTTGAGCACCGTTGTTCAACCAGTTCATGATAGATTCTTCCTTTAACGTAATCGTTGCTGGTTGGGTAACTGGATTGTACGTTCCAACTTGTTCGATGAAACGACCGTCACGAGGGCTCCGTGAATCGGCAACCACAACCCGGTAGAATGGACGCTTCTTTGAGCCCATCCGCTTTAAACGAATCTTAACTGACATGTAGACACCTCCTGTATTTCTTTCAACGTGTAATAATATACCAGTTTCTGGATATGATGTAAAGGGTTTTTTCTTTACACCTTCAAATTAATCAAATGGCCGTCGCAACCAGGTCAGATCGGTCTCGGTCAGGAATTGGCGATTCGCCGCGATCCAATCTTGAACGGCGGCATAATCGTCAAAGTCCACCCCACGTTGACTGACACCCGTTGCCTGTAACTTCTTGGCAAACTGGAGATCGGCCACGCTGATAGGGGCCCGAAACAAGGGATTCTCATCCGCGCGGGCCCCCCATTCATCGGCCAGGATGGCCTGGGCATTTTTGAAGGCGGCCGTTTGTTTTAATAACGCTCGTAATTCTTTGGCGGTTAAGGTTGTCATGCTCATTGCCTCCTTAGGGCTTGCCACTGGGGATCGGTCGTTAGGCTGATCACGGTCCCGGGTGCTCGTTCAACGGAAAATTTCTCGACCGGACTCGTCAGCAACCAAAGCAACGTTGCCGGGGTCGTTGGTCGGATCGCATTCTCGCCAAAGCCATCCGTCAAGATGATCACGAGTTCACCCGATTGCCCGCCTATCAAGCGGGGCAAGGCATCGAAGACCGCCTGAAACCGTGTCCCACCGCCACCGGTCCGTTTTAATTGCCGTGGCCGCTGTGCCAATGTAAACGCCGCGTCCTCATGGACCTGCGTGTCGAAGGGATACACCGAGACGGTCGCCGGATAGACGGTCAGGATAGTGGCGATTTGCCCCAAGAGATAACTAATTTCATCGTTACCCATGGAACCGGACTCATCCACAAAGATTGCAATCTTCTGCCAGGTCTGGACCAAGGTGCCGGGTAATTCCATCCGATAAGGTTGGCAGCGATTGAAACGACCGTACGCCGCCTGGCGACCGGCCGGAACCTGGCCCAGTCCACGACGCAACAACGCCCGCCAATTCAACGAGTGTTCCGCAACCATCGGGGTTAATGCCGCCTGGATGCTGCCTGGCAGCGTTCCTCGCTGCTTAGTCGATAAGGACCCACTAACGTCTTGAAAGAGCTGAGAACGCCATTGCTCGCGACTGGTCGCGTTCGTGAGTGCTCCGGTCTGCCAATCCTCGTGGCCGTCATGTGCGCTGGGGGTTGTCCCCGGGGTCACGGCCCCGCTAGCCGAATTCTGATCGGCCAAGGCCCCACCAACGCTGCCCGCCTGGCGATCGGTACCGGCCTGTGAGGCCGCCTGCCATCGGCGCAACTGGTCCAAATAGACCGCCGAGTCTTGACGTGGCTCTACCGGATGTCCAAGCAGCTGGCTCAGCTTAGCACTGGTGACGGCGCCGGCGGGTAAATCCGTCAGGTAATCATTGACCGCCGCATCCGTCGCCCAGCGAACCAAGGGCGCCTGCGTTGGCCCTTGCTGATCGGCATATCGGTCCGGATGGCGCCACAGCAGGTGCAACACCGTATGTCGCAGCATGGCGACCATTTGTGGGCCAGTCCAATGACTATTAGCCAGCGCCTGACTCCCTAGCCGCAATTGCCAGTCATCGGTGGTCCCCACCAACGCCAAAGGCCACCGCTGCTGGTCAGCGGTGGTCACGGTTAGGCGGCTAAGAACCCGACCATAGAAGGGATCGGTTCGCAACAGATAAATGACCGCGTCACGATAGATCTTGGCGGTTGCTGATGACCGCTGCTCACCAGGGAGCGTGGTCAGTTGCCGTAACGATTGACTTAAATTAGCCATTACGACACCTCGATCTGGCTACTCCGTTGACCTATCTTGGTCAACAACTGATACAGACTGGCAACGGCCGGTGTCAGGTCAACGCGGTCCGCCAGTTGTTCCAACAAATCCGGCAGATCGGCCATCGCCTGGGCAATGGCAAACTGACCATCCGGCGGGCAGAGTGCTAAAAGTTCGGCAAATCGAGTGGCATTAGCCGCATCTGTGAGCGGCCAGTTCGTCTGCGAGTCGAGACACATTTGCAGCACCTGTTGCTGTTGGGCCGGAACCAGATCATTGAAAACGGTCACGGCGTCAGCGGCCTGAAAGGCCTGTTCAACGGTCAAGCCGGGACGTTGCTCACTGATATACCCGGCAAACGCCATGCCCACCGTCACGCCTAAGTTCCCCTGAAGAATTGCCGTCAACATGTCCAGGTGGCCCCAGAGGTTTTGTCGATCAACCTCACGTAATGCCCGGGAAACCCGTTCCCATGCTCGGGGTGTGGGCTGTAAATCATCATCCGCCATCGTCCCCGTAGCGGCGACATACAGATCCCCGGGATTTTCGGCAAGGTAAGTCGTGACTAGCGGGTCAATTCGAGGTTGCCCAGCCGTTTCGGCCGTTGCCCAGTCTAACCAGCTGGCCGCATCAGCCCGTAGGATCAGCCGAGTCGTCCGGTCGGCGATCGCGGCATCCCCCGGCGTCACCCCATAATGACTCTGTTCAAAGCCTGCCATGGTGGCATCCGGATTTTCGGCCAGGATCAGGCGGACCTGTCGTGGCAGTTTTAACGTGTTTATTTGTCGTTGTAAGACGAGGTTCATTAATTCACTTTGCACCGCCTGCGTCCCCCGGTTAAATTCATCCAGGAACCAAATAATCTCCTGGTCCGGGTGCGCCTCGGCCTGGCGAATCATGGCGACTAGGGTATGCGAATAACCAAACTGGACGTCGGCCAGCGACCCGTAGTCAGCGGTCTGAATAAACGAGTCGGTGGTCAATGGCGGCACGGGGATCACCAGATCTCCCTTTTCAACCAGGCTAACCACCGTCGTGAAAAGCTTGGCCCCACGTTTGGCGGCTAGATCGGCCACCAGGGCCGACTTGCCGATCCCGGCCTCACCAACAATGGTGGGCACGCTTCCGCTCGCCAGGACCACTTCAACTGCCTGTAAACACGCTTCATAGGTTAAGGACACCGTCGTCACCACTTTCTAAAAGATCATTAGTCTTATTTTACCACGCGGCGCTGGAAGAACTTAACGATTTCCACGATGACCACCATCAGGAATGAGGCAATCAGAACCGTTGCCCATTGGTGCCAGTCTAAATGCGTCACGTGGAACATCCCATTTAATCCTGGAATCAAGATGGTTGCGGCTAACAAGCCAAAGGCAATCAAGATGGCCCAGTTAAAGAACTTGTTCTTGAATAGACCAACCGTAAACAGCGATCCATGAATCGACTTGGAGTTAAAGGCATGGAACAGTTGAATCAAGCCTAACGTGGCAAAGGCCATGGTTAAGGCGTCGGCATGGGCCAAGCCCGTGGCCGAATGGACCGGATAGGTGATGGCAAACCAGTACACGCCCAACGTGATCAGGCCTTCTAACAGACCTTGATAGAGAATGCCAGTCAACACACCACCGGAGAAAAAGTTAGACTGTCGTCCCCGCGGTGGTTGCCGCATGATGTTCTTCTCCATTGGTTCGATCCCAAGAGCAATGGCTGGCAACGTGTCGGTCACCAGGTTAATCCAGAGGATGTGGACCGGGGCCAAGATTTGCCAACCCAGCATGGTCATCATGAACAGGGTCAGAACTTCACCGAGGTTAGCGGATAAGAGGTACTGAATGGCCTTTTGAATATTGGCAAAGACCTTCCGGCCCTCTTCAACGGCCACCACGATGGTGGAAAAATTATCGTCGGCCAGAATCATATCGCTGGCCCCCTTGGAAACTTCGGTCCCGGTAATCCCCATGCCAATTCCAATGTCGGCGGCCTTCAGCGCCGGGGCATCGTTAACCCCGTCCCCGGTCATGGCCACCACCTTGCCGTGACGCTGCCAAGCATTCACGATCCGCACCTTATGCTCCGGGGCAACCCGGGCATACACGGCAAAGTCACCGACTCGTTTAGCAAAGGTCGCGTCATCCATCTCGTCCAGCTCGGCCCCGGTAATCACGGCATCGGTCTCGCCCTTGTCGATGATTCCCAGTCGCGTGGCAATGGCGGCCGCCGTGTCACGGTGGTCACCCGTAATCATGAGCGCCCGAATCCCGGCTGACTTGGCATCGGCGACGGCCTGTTCCACCTCTGGACGTTCGGGGTCAATCATCCCCACCAGTCCGGCGAAGATCAGGTCTTGCTCCGTTGTTGCACTAGTTAAATTGGTTGGAACTTCCGGCACAATCCGGTAAGCAAACGCCAAGACCCGTAAGGCCTGCGTCGCCATATCATGATTGGTCGTTAAGATTTGTTCACGCGTGGTCGTCTCCAGCGGGTAAACCGCGTCCTTCAAATCAATCTGCGTGACGCGCTTCAACAACTCGTCGGGGGCCCCCTTAACCGCGATCAGGTAACGACCATCGGCCAACGGGTGCACCGTGGTCATCAGCTTTCGTTCCGAATCAAACGGAATTTCGCCAACCCGGGGCATATCGCTTAAGAGTTGTTCCACCGAAAAGTCCTGGTCTAATTGATATTGAACCAGTGCCGTTTCGGTTGGATCCCCCGTCAGGCCCTCCGTGGTCATCTTGGTATCGTTGCTTAGAATCATGACCTGGGCTAACCGATCGGCCGGTTGGAAATGCTGCTTGTGAGCATCCACCAATTGTCGATTCCGGTAAACCTTCTCCACGGTCATCTTGTTTTGCGTCAAGGTCCCCGTCTTATCGGAGGCAATGATGTCCGTACTCCCCAGCGTCTCAACCGCCGGTAATTTCCGCACGATGGCATGCCGCTTGGCCATCCGTTGGGTCCCCAGGGCCAAGGTGATGGTGACGATGGCCGGTAACCCTTCTGGAATAGCGGCCACGGCCAAGGAGATGGCCGTCAGTAGCATGTCAACCAAGGTTTCGGTCTGACGCCACATGCCCATCCCAAAGACAATGGCGGCGATGATTAGAATTAAAATGGTTAATGATTTCCCAAGTTGCGTCAGGTTTGCCTGCAGAGGCGTCGTTGTCTCATCGGCCGCTTCAATCATGCCAGCAATCCGACCGACTTCGGTCTGCATCCCGGTCGCAACAACCACCCCGGTCGCCCGGCCATAGGTAACGTTACTGTTCATAAAGGCCATATTGGTGCGGTCACCAATGGCCAGATCCGCTGCAGCCAACCGTTCGGCCGACTTGTCCACCGGCACCGATTCACCGGTCAACGCGGACTCCTCAACCTTCAGTGAGGCCACCTCAATGAGCCGAAGGTCGGCCGGAATGATATCCCCCGCTTCCAACAGCACCACGTCACCGGGAACCAGATCCTCACTCTTAACGGTCACGATTTCACCGCCACGGCGAACGGCCGCGTTAGGCGCCGACATTTCCTTTAGCGCATTGATGGCCTCTTCCGCCTTGGCCTCCTGAAAGACACCAAAGACCGCGTTTAAGACGACCACTACCAGGATGATCACGGCATCGACCACCTCGCCCGTCAGCCCGGCAATCAGTGCCGCCGCCAATAACACAATAATCATGAAGTCCTTGAATTGAGCCAAAAACTTCTGTAGTAGCGAGCTGGTCTGCTGTTGATTCAACACATTCTTGCCATGCTTGACCAGTCGCTCCTGAACCTGCTGCTCACTTAAACCCTGTTCGGTGACCTGTAGGGCCTCTAAGAGGTCGGCCACCGTCCGTTGGTAAATCGGTTGCTGCTTCATTAATCCATTCCTCCTGACGTGTCCGGCCGGCCCGTTCCCACATTTAGCGGAAAAGAAAAGAGACCCACGCGCGCACACAAAAATAATTGTGGACACCCATAAGTCTCACTATTTAAGACAATACCGGAATGGCTTCTTGCTGACGATATTGCCGCAGAGGTCTGCTAGTTACTCCCTTATGTTGATTTCTATAACCAGAATTATACCGGAGTTTCCTTGAGCAGTCTACAAAAAAGCGATTAAATGATTAACATTATTGATTTGTTAAAAAATAGGGTAGCGACCGCGGTCGCTACCCGACATTGTCCTCACGTCCGCCACCAATAAAGGCAATCTGGCAGCCACGCGCCATTGCTTTAACGGCGCTTCTTACGCTTCAAACGTTTCTTCTTATTCTTCTTCATTTGCCGCGACATCCGGTTCAAGGCCAGTTTCTGCATCCGGCCGCCCATGCCACTGCCACCGGCGCTGCCCATCATCTGTTCGACGCCGGCCATGTTCCCCTTGGACATCTGGTTCATGGTCTTCTTCATCTGATTAAATTGCTTAATCATCCGGTTAACCGCCTGAACGGGACGACCGGAACCAGCGGCGATCCGCCGGCGACGGGAAGGATTCAAGAGGTCGGGATTGGCCCGTTCTTGCGGGGTCATTGAATAAACAACGGCCTTCAAGTGGTCCATGTCCTTCGGATCCATCTGAACATTCTTCAGCGCAGGGTTATTCGCCATGCCAGGAATCATCTTCATGATTTCTTCCATGGGTCCCATCTTCTGAATCTGTTCCAATTGGTCTAAGAAGTCATCGAAATCAAAGGAATTTTCCTGGATTTTCTCCGTTAAGGCCTTGGCCTGCTTCTCATCAAAATCCTTCTGGGTCTTTTCGATCAGGGACAGCATGTCCCCCATCCCTAAGATCCGTGACGCCATCCGGTCGGGGTGGAAGACGTCCAAATCGGTCATCTTTTCACCTTGACCAATGAACTTGATTGGCTTGCCGGTCACGGCCCGAATGGACAGTGCAGCCCCACCACGGGTATCCCCATCAAGCTTGGTCAGGACAACCCCGGTAACATCCAACTTATCGTTGAATCCTTCGGCAGTTGCCACAGCGTTTTGACCGGTCATGGCATCAACCGTCAGCAGAATTTCATCGGGATGAGCCAGATCCTTGATCTCACTCAGTTCGTTCATCAACTGTTCATCAATTTGTAAACGACCGGCGGTATCGATGATCACGTAGTCATTGTGGTTCTCGGCGGCCTGGGCCAACCCTTGCCGAACAATTTCGACCGGATTAACATCCGTGCCAAGCTGGAATACCGGCACATCAATACCTTCGGCCACTTGAACCAATTGGTCAATGGCGGCTGGCCGGTAAACGTCGCCCGCGATCATTAATGGTCGCGCGTTCTCTTCGTCCTTTAACTTCAGTGCCAGCTTACCGGCAGTGGTCGTCTTACCAGCCCCTTGAAGACCAACCATCATGATAATGGTTGGGATCTTTGGTGACTTGTTTAAGGAGACGGCCTCGTCACCCATCGTCTTGGTTAATTCTTCGTCAACAATCTTAACGATTTGCTGGGCCGGGTTTAACCCTTCGAGGACGTCGGCCCCCATTGCTCGGTCGCGAACCTGCTTCACGAAGTCTTTAACGACCGTGAAGTTAACGTCGGCCTCTAAGAGGGCCAGACGAATCTCCCGCATCGTTTCACGGAGGTCTTTTTCAGAAATTTTACCTTTGCCACGAAGCTTGCGCATCGCGCCTTGTAGTCGTTCAGTTAAACCTTCAAACGCCATTCGATTTGCCACCTAACTTTCATTGTTCTTCTAGATTTTCCAACCCCGCTACGAGGCGATTAAGCTTGGCATCGTGGGGATAATTTGTGGCCACATAGGCCTGAATTTCGTCCGCTTGGTCGTTTCTCGCGGTAAATTCTTGGAAAAGATGTAATTTCTCTTCATAATCGTCGAGGATTTTCTCGGTCCGCCGCAGGTTATCATAGACCGCCTGCCGACTCACGCTATATTCCTCCGCAATCTCGCCCAGGGAATAGTCATCCCCATAGTAAAGTTGCATATAGTTATTTTGCTTTGCGGTCAGTAACGGCTGGTAGAACGCAAATAGGGAATTAATTCGATTATTTTTTTCAAGCTCCATACTGGGGTCCTCCCACATAGTTACACACTCTACTAGAGTACCGATTTTTACCGGGCGCGTCAATTTTTTTCGCGGACTCGACCGCTAAACGACAAAAAGAAGCAATTCCCTGTCTTAAGGAATTGCCTCTGCGAAATGAAAATTGTTTAATTATTTGGCTGGTGCCAGGTAAACGGCCGCGTCACCTTCAGAAATGCCTTCGCCCCACTCGTTGTCGATTTGGGTCCGGACACCAATGTGCCAACCACGATACTGAGCCCGCTTAGCGGCAGGATACCCAGCCGCCGTCAACAGCTTGTCGTAATTCTTCGTGTCCATGAGAGCCGAACTGTTGGCCAGATAGATAAAGGTTTGACCCGCTGGCGTGGCTGGTGTTTCCTCACCGTCATTGGTATAAACGACGCTGCCGGCCTGAGCATCCAACGTCTTATCCTCAATGGTGCCAGGGAATAAGCTCAGGATTTCCTTGTCAACGGGTGTCTCATCCTTCAACGAAACCCAGTCGGGATTCTTAGGATCGGGTTGAGCATTGACAGCGGCCAAGGCATTCTTCTTCGTGGAAACTGGCTTCAAATAGCCCCGCCAGATCCAACCTTGTAAGGTCCCATCGGCGCTCTTAACGTGATAATAGATGGCATTGTGGCCTTTGTTCTTCTTGTAGAGTTTTTCATGAGCATCCGTATACCAGGTCACCGTTGGGGTGACGTCGTTGTTGCTGTAACGGATACCCAGATGCTTAGAGTACCGAGCACCGGTCGTCGCCGTCATGGCATGACGCTTCATACTCTTCCGCCAAACCAGGCGAACAGACTTGGACCGCTTAGCCGAGTACTGGCTGTTGGCCGATGCCGTGGTGCTCGTCACACCGACGATCCCCGCACCAACACCTAAAATCAGCATGGCTTGCACAATTTTCTTCATAAAATAATTCCTCCCTAAAAATAAGAACCACCTTAATGTTAGGCCAACTTCAAAAAAAAAACAATTATCAAAGTCTATTTTATTTGTATTTCAATCTGACCATTCTTATGGGTGGTTACCCCCACTCGACCCTAACGATTTAAAAGCGTTGAAACACACTGATCGACCCATCCCATTAAAAAATGGCGTTCTCAACTTTGAGAACACCATTTTCTATTTTAACGGTCAATAGCGGTCGATCGCTAAGGTTCACTACCCCTGAACACAATTCCCGGTCCAGAAATTTTATCACGATCGCCATTCAAATAGCGCTGCATCGTGGAAAACCTCGTCTGATCGTTAATCGCGTTAAAGGTGACCATGGACGGCTTACTATTCTTGGCCAGGCCCCGATAACTGAAGACCATGGTGGGGAGCTTTTCGACGCCCAGCCGCTTGATGAGCGCCGCGTACTGACCAGTCGTCAGCTTTGCTTTAGCCCTGGTCAGGTCATAGGTCTCGACGCTCTGGTCTCCGGCCTTCAAACAAGCCTTCAGCCTCGACATGAACCGAATGGATTCTTTATCGTCCGATCGATACAAGTAGATCTGATAATCATCATCCTTGCTTAGCTTGAGCCGAGAAACCTTATCCACTTCCGAGTTACTAATCGGATAAAAGACCTGCCGATAGTCGGCTAACCGGACCGGCAGCGCTTTAACGCCTAAAAACAGCATGACGAGGAGTACCGGCACGACGAGGTGATGACTGAAGTACCTATTCATAATCACCGAAAGCATCGTCGCGACTAACCCGACTCCCGTCAACACCAATAACAACAGAAGCTTGAAATCCCAATGGTCGACATCATTCTCAACAAGAAATTCGGCTTCAGAAATAAGAATTCCCACGAAGAGGAAAAAAGTGATGACACCAACCGCAATAACCAGTGCTCGTCGTTTAGTCATCAGTCACACCCCGCTCCTTGTCTTTCACCGAAATTTTACCATTATTTTTTTAATGCATTAACATCGATGAGCCCTTTGAACAGGCCGTAAACAAACTCGTTCGGGTCAAATGGCCGCAAGTCAGAGATCTGTTCGCCTAGCCCAATAAACTTCACGGGAACGTGGAGTTCATTACGGATAGCCAAGACAATCCCACCACGGGCGGTCCCATCCAACTTAGTCAACACAATCCCGGTGACATCGGTCGATTCCTTGAATAACTTAGCCTGCGTCAACGCATTTTGACCGGTCGTCGCGTCCAACACCAATAATACTTCGTGAGGGGCTGCTGGAATTTCACGGGTAATAATCCGTTTCATCTTCGACAACTCATTCATCAAGTTAACCTTGTTCTGCAGTCGGCCAGCGGTATCGACAAAGAGAATGTCATAGTCCTCTTTTTTAGCCTTTTGTACGGCGTCAAACACAACCGCAGCGGGATCCGATTGGGGTTTCCCCGTTACGATATCCACGTCGGCCCGCTTAGCCCACACATCGAGTTGTTCGGTGGCACCGGCCCGGAACGTGTCCGCGGCGGCCAGTAAGACCTTCTTGCCAGCCTCATGGTACCGGTTGGCCATCTTTCCGATGGTCGTGGTTTTCCCAACCCCGTTGACCCCGACGAACAGGATCACCGTGGGACCGGATTCGGCCATGTTCAAGGCCGTACTCTCGTCGTTTCCAGCGGCATCGTAGATTTCAACCAGCTTTTCGACGACGACGTTCTGAACATCCTGGGGTTTCTTAGCATTTTGAAGTTTAACCTCATCACGTAGCTCGTCACTTAACTTGACGGCCATGTCGAAGCCAACGTCGGCCCCGATCAGAGTCTCCTCTAAGTCATCGAAGAAGCTCTCGTCGACGTGACGGAAGTTAGCGAGCAGGGCATTCAGCCGCTCACCAAATGTGGTCCGTGTCTTCTCCAACCCCTGGTCATAGAGCTGTTCGTCGGTCTTTTCAACGGGGGTTTCGGTTTCCGCCACTGGCGATGGTTCCGCCTCGGATTCAACCGGGGCTTCACTCTCCGAGGCTTCACTGACCGTCTCTTCGCTCTCACTAGTGATCTCGGTCTCGGACTCAGTGTCAGCCGAAGCCGTTGTTTCACTGGCAGTGACCTCGCTGGCTACCGGGTCATTTGCTTCTGATTCACTAGACTCGGACTCACTGGCCACAACGGTTTCACTCTCGCTAACCGGCTCAGCAACCTCACTCTCGCTGGTAACGGGGGCCGCTTCACTGGTGACCTCATTCGTTTCACTGGCCTCACTGGCTACCGGGGCTTCACTGGTGACGTCACTTTCACTGGCTGGCGTTTCATTCTCGGCCTGGTTGGTCGGTTCTTCCTTGGCCCGGCGCCGAAAAATATCAAATAATCCCATTAAGATGGCTTCCTTTCCGTGGTGGTTTCTTGGTCAAGATCAACGGCGACCATTTTGGAAACGCCGGATTCTTGCATGGTGACGCCGTATAAAATATCGGCCTGCACCATGGTTTCTTTACGGTGGGTAATCACAATAAATTGCGTTTGGTCCTGGAATTGGTGAATGTAGCGGGCGAATCGGGTCACATTGGCCGGATCCAAGGCCGCTTCGACCTCATCCAGAATGCAGAATGGTACTGGCTGCACCTGTAGGATGGCAAATAACAGGGTGATGGCGGTCAACGCCCGTTCGCCCCCGGACAACAGTCCCATATTCTGGAATTTCTTGCCAGGTGGCTGTGCCATGATATCGATGCCTGTGGTTAACAAGTTATCGGGATCGGTTAAGACCAATTCGGCCGTCCCACCGCCAAACATCTGCCGGAAGGTCGCCGTAAACTTCGCCGCGATCTGATCGAAGCTCGCCTTGAAACGGGTCTTCACCTGATCGTCTAACTCCGTCATCGTCGTGGTTAACTGGTCCTTAGCGGTTAGGAGATCGTCGCGCTGCTGTGTCAAGAAGTCGTAACGTTCCTTTACCTCATGATATTCCTCAATCGCGTTGACGTTAACCGAGCCGATCTCATCGAGTCCCCGCTTCAATAGCTTTAATTGAACGGCCAATTCATCGGGAGCAATGTCACTGACATCCTGTTCGGCGGCCGCTAGACTCAACGAATATTTCTCGGACAATTGATTCTGTTGCTGATCAATCAGAGCGGCTAACCGGGCCTGTTGCACCTGGGCCCGTTGCAAATCATCATTGGCCAGTTGCAGAAGGCCACTGGTCCGCTGATTAGCCGTCTCTGCGGCGGCCAGATCGTCATTAACCGTGGTCAATTGCTCGTTCGTCGTGGCCAGATCCTGCTCAATCTGTTGTCGGTCCGCTTGGGCCGACTTCAGCTGCTGCTGGGCCGAGGCCGGTGTTAAGGCTTGCTGCTGGCTCAACTGTTTCAATTGGTCTTGCAGGCTCTGGGTTCGGTCACGACCGGCCTGTTCGTCGGTCGATAACTGCTGAACCGTGGCTGCCTGCTGTTGCCGGCGCTCTTTGGCCCCGGCTAGCCAGGTCTGCTTCTGATTCAACGTTGCTTGCTGGGCCTCCTGATCGGTCCCTAATGTTTCCAGGCGATCTTGTAGGGCCTTCACGGCCGCTTCCGTCTCGACGATCGCCGCTTCACCGGCCTTGATATGCTCGGTCAACTCGGCCGTCTTCGCATCATCATCGCCCGTTGTGGCCTGTTTAATCTCGAGTTCCGCCGCGGCCAATTTACGTTGTGCCTGGTCAGCCGTCGTCTGGGCATTAGCCAATTGGTCATCCAATTGACGACACTTTGGCTGCAGGTCGTTAATGGTGGCCTGCAAATCCTGCCGCCGTTTTTCACTGCTCATCAGCACCGACCGTTGGGCCTTAATCTTGGCCTCCTGGTCGGTCAATTGTTGTTGCATCTGTTTAATGGAGCCCTCAAGTTGTTGCAGCTCCTGTTGTTGACGTAAAACGCTGCTATGGGTCTGCTTCGTCTGGCCACCGGTAATGGCCCCACTTGCGCTGACAACATCCCCACTGAGGCTAACGATCCGGTAGCGATGATGAATCCGTTGGCTAATCGCCACAGCGCTATCTAAGTTGGCCGCAAAGATCGTGGTTCCAAGTAGATATTGCAAAATAACCTGAGCCTGAGTATCAATCGTGACCAGATCACTCGCAACCCCCAGATACCCCGGCATGCTGTGCAAGAGACTCAGCGTGTTACGGTCGACCTGACGGCCACGAATGGTGCTCAGCGGTAAGAAAGTGGCCCGGCCGGCTCGTTGTTCCCGCAGGTAACCAACCGCTGCCTTAGCCGTGGTTTCGTCATCGACAACCACCTGTTGCAGTTGGCCGCCTAAGGCAAACTCGACGGCCTGCGTATACCGGTCTGGAACCTGAAGCAACTCGGAGACCGCGCCAAGCAGCCCACGGAATCGTTGCCGTTGTTTCAAAATGGCCCGCACCCCTTGATAAAAGCCACCATATTCGGCAGAAGCGGCCTGCTGACTGGCCACCTTAGTCTGGGCCCGTTGGTAAACTTCTAAGGCCGACTGCCAGTTATGCTGGAGACCCTGATACGTTTTCTCCACTTGCTGGTAGTGACCGGCCTCGGCATCCAGGTTTTGTTCGGCCTCGGTCAGTTGCCCCTTTAACGCGGTTGCCTGAGTCGTTAACGCCACAACGGCCTGCTTGGCGGTCGTCGAATCCGACTGGAGCGTGGCCAGCTGTTGCTGTACCCGTTGACCGGCTTGTTGCCGGCGTTCCTGATCCTGTTGCCGATATTGTTGCTCGTTACGCCAATTGGCAACCTGTTGCTTCTGGTCAAAATAGGTGTTTCGCTGTTGCTCAATCTGTTCTCGCAGGTCGGCCATGTTTTTCGGATCGGTGGCCTTAGTCAGATCGCGAATAACCGTCTTCGTCGCGGCCATCTCACTAGTCAGGGCCGTCAACTGCTTTTGCACATCGGCTAATCGCGCCTGATTTTCCTGGATTTGGTCCTTGGTCGCCACCAGTTGGGCTTCCAGCTGTTGCCGTTGCTCAGCCTGATGACGCTGTTGTTCGCCAGACAGATTAACCTGTCCCTGGGACTGCTCAACCAACTGAGTGGCGGAAACGAGTTTCGCCTGCAGATCGTCCTTTTGGGCCAATAACTCTGTCTGCCGGCCTTTCAACGATTGAACCCGTTCATTTTGTTTCTGTTCGGCACGTTGATGCTCCGTGACTTGCCCTTGCTTTTCCTGAACCTCGGTGTCGACCGCTTGTTTCTGGTCTAACTCAGTATGCAACTGCCGAACCAGTTGCGTCCGGTCCAACAGGGCAAACTTTTTTTGTTGGTCCAGATAGTCCTCGGCCAGACTACTCTGTTCTTCCAACGGCTCCAACCGGCCTTCGAGCTCGGCAATAATATCCTCAACCCGATTCAAATAAGCCATCGTGTCATCAAGCTCACGCTGGGCCTTTTCCTTATGCTTCCGGTATTTGTAAACGCCGGCAACCTCTTCGATAATGTTTCGTCGGTCTTCGGGCTTGCTGTTAAAGATCGCTTCGACCCGCCCTTGCGAGATAATCGAGAAGGAATCTTGCCCCATCCCCGAATCCATCAACAGTTCCGTGATGTCCTTCAACCGACAGCTTTGCCCATTTAATTGGTAATCGCTGTCGCCATTTCGATACAACACCCGACTGATCGTCAGTTCGGTATAGTCACTCTTTAAATAATGATCACTGTTGTCAAAAGTAATGGCCACGGATGCCCGGTTCAGTGGGTGCCGATCGGCGGAACCCGCAAAGATAACATCGGGCATCTTACTGCCCCGCAGGCTCTTGGCCGATTGTTCCCCTAAAACCCAGCGAACCGCTTCCGAGATGTTACTCTTTCCACTACCATTGGGGCCGACGATGCCAGTCATTCCCGGCAAGAAGTCAATGCGGGTTTTATCCGCGAAGGACTTGAATCCGCTAATTTCTAATGTCTTTAACCGCATCGCTAGTCATCCCTACTTCGTTTCTAAATTTTCGAGGGCATGTCTGGCAGCGTTTTGTTCCGCATGCTTCTTAGAATGCCCTTGTCCCTCACCCAACAGCTTGTCGTCCACGTACACGGCGACCTTAAAGGCCCGGTCATTGTCGGGACCTTCTTCGTCTAATAACCGGTAATCAATTTCGACCGGTCCGTGTTGTTGAACCAGTTCTTGTAACTCCGTCTTGTGGTCAAAGAATTCATCAAACCGGCCTTCATCCAACTTAGGGAAGACGACGCGAGTCACAAACGGAACGACCTTTTCCAGTCCCTGATCCATGTACAATGCCCCAATGAAGGATTCGAAGATATCACAAAGTAGCGAGTCCCGTTGCCGAGCCTGCGCCTTTTCTTCCCCTTTGCCGAGCCGAATGTACTGATCAAAATGACATTCCCGAGCAAAACTAGCGAAGCTTTGTTCGTTAACCATTGCCGCCCGTAGCCGAGTTAACCGTCCTTGGGGCATGTTCGGATACCGTCGGAAAATGTAATTGGAAACGACCAACTGCATCACCGCATCCCCCAAAAATTCAATTCGCTCGTAAAATTTTAACCCCTGGTTCGGATGTTCATTGACATACGATGCCTGTGTAAAGGCTTCGTCAAGTAATGACTGGTCTTTAAAATGAATATCAAAAACTTCTTCTAATTCCTTATTTAATCCAGCAATCACGTGCTATTTCCCTCATTTCCTAATTTCTTACCGATGACAAAGGTCGCCTTACCGGACCACCCATTTCAACCTTGCAGGTCGATCAGAGCCGTGAGGTTGGTCCGGTGGGGGCTCAGTGGTGAAATTTTCCTTGGTCGAGTGATTCTCTCGGCCTAGGAAAAGGTCGGACTAACAGACTCGTTCTTTGAGGCTGCTAGCCGTGCCCACCGCGTTCCAGCCCCCACCGGGCCAACCGGTAAGGCGGACACGATCACCCTAAAAAGATTGAAAAAGCCCGGGACGAAAAGGTGCGGCCCGGACTCGCTCAAAACTTATTTTTGTTGACTCTGGTGGGCAACGATGTAGTCAACCACTTCACCGATGGTGTTTAAATTCTCAGCATCTTCGTCTGAAATTTCGGCACCAAAGGTATCTTCTAATTCAAGGACAAACTCAACAAAGTCAATGGAATCAGCATCCAAATCCTGTTTGAAGTTTAATTGTTCGTTAATACCTTCCCGATCGGTTTCAAACCGGTCGGCGATGATGTCAGCGATCTTGTCAAAAATTTCTGTTCTAGTCATTTGCAATCCCTCATTCGTTGTATTCATTAGTAGTCTAACCGTTTTAACCAGCCTTGTCTAGCCAATTCAGCCCCGTTATTTCAGGGATTCTTTCAACTCAGCCATCTCGTCGGTGTGTTGGTCAAAATAGCTAACTAACTGGTCGGCACTGTGACTCGCAACCAATTCCCGAATCTGGCCGATCGTGTTCTTAACGGTCGGTGCCTTGGAGGAACCATGAGTCTTGACCACTGGCGCCTTCAAGCCCAGCAGAACGGCCCCACCATATTGGGAGTAATCCATGGCCGAGCGAACCTTGCCGAAGACGGGCTTCAACATGCTGGCACCAATCTTGCCACCCAGGCCGCCGCCCATGATTTCACCCTTGATAAGCTTTAGCATGGACAGTGCGGTTCCTTCAATGGCCTTCAAGGTCGCATTCCCGGTAAATCCATCGGTAACCACCACGTCGGCCGCACCGTTCAGCAACTCCCGTGATTCCACGTTTCCAATGAAGTTAATTTCACTCATCTGTGCCAAGGCATCATGAATTGCCCGGTGATTCTTATCACCCTTGTCGGCCTCGGTCCCGTTATTCAGGAGTCCCACTCGTGGCTGCTTAACGTGCATCACTGACTGAGCGTAGTATTGGCCCATAATGGCATACTGAATCACGTTAAAGGCCTTGGTGTCGGCATTGGCCCCGACATCCAGCATCACAAAGCTACTCTGATCAGGCTTTTGCAGAACGGGTAAGGTCGTGGTCAACCCTGGGCGGTCAATTCCCTTGATCCGACCCACGATTAGCAGGCCAGCAGTCAAGACGGCCCCGGAGTTCCCAGCAGAGAAGAAAGCATCCGCTTGGCCCTCTTTAACCGCCGTGGCGGCCAAAACAATACTTGACTGTTTCTTACGGCGAACGGCCCGAACGGGTTCGTCCTCCATCGTAATGACTTCCGTGGCGGGAACAAATTCAATGCGGTCCGAGTTTTTAATCAGGGGCTTCACAGCCTCTTCCTGGCCGAATAAGAGGAACTCAACGTCGGCATAGGCATCCCGGGCTAATTCAATCCCCTTTACAATTTCGGCGGGTGCGTAGTCCCCGCCCATGGCATCAACGGCAATTTTCATGTTAACTCTCCTTTATCATCAACCTAATCCATCGTGGTGTTCTGATGGGCGGTTGTACTTAAGAATGCGGCCAACGCCAGGTTAGCGTCCTTGTCATCCCAATTGGGAGCGGCCACCGTTTCCTTCGCAGCCTGCTGGGCCACACTTAAAATATTCAGATCGGCCACCGGATCACCAACTTTAAAGTCGGGAACACCGGATTGCTTTCTTCCAAGAATATCACCTGCGCCACGTAATTCCAAATCCTTTTGCGCGAGGACAAACCCATCATTGGAATTCGTCATGGTCGTCATCCGTTCAATCGCGACCTGGTTCTTCGGATCGGCGATTAGGATACATGCCGAGGCTTTCTGTCCCCGACCAACTCGGCCGCGTAATTGGTGCAGCTGAGCCAGGCCAAAGTGGTCAGCGTCGTAGATCAGCATCAGGGTTGCATTGGGCACGTCGACCCCCACCTCGATCACGGTAGTTGCGACTAACACCTGGAATTTATTGGCCTTGAAGTCCGCCATGATGCTATTCTTCTCGTCATTTTTCATCCGCCCATGCAGGAGTCCCACCTGATAGGTCGGTTCATACTCTTCCTTGAATCGGTCATAAATGGCCTCGGCATTCTTCATGTCGACCGCCTCCGATTCCTCAATCAACGGCGTGACCACGTAGGCCTGCGAGCCGGTACTCAGCTCGGCCTTGACCTCACGAAGAACCGAATCGACCTGATTACTTCTAATCCAGGTCGTCTTGATTGGTTGACGCCCAGCCGGCAACTCATTAATCACCGAAACATCCATCTCACCATAAGCGGTAATTGCTAACGTCCGAGGAATTGGGGTGGCCGTCATAGCCAAGACGTCAGGCTGTTGCCCCTTTTCTCTGAGCGCTCGCCGTTGATTGACCCCAAAACGATGTTGCTCGTCAATCACCGCCAGTCCCAAGTGATGGTACGTGACCTCCGGTTGAATCAAGGCGTGGGTGCCAATAATCAGGTTGACCGTCCCATTGGCAATCTGCGGGAGCAGGGTCTTCCTGGCGGCCGGTTTCGTCGCCCCGGTTAGCAGCGCCACGTTGACGGGAAAATCGGCGAACAGCTTCGCCAAGTTATCGGCGTGTTGTTCCGCTAAAATTTCGGTTGGGGCCATCAACACCGCCTGAGTTCCGGCGGTAATGGCGGCATACATGGCAATCGCCGCCACGACCGTCTTGCCACTACCAACATCCCCCTGCAAAAGGCGATTCATGTGGATGGGCCGCTTGAGATCGAAACAAATTTCGTTCACGACCCGCTTCTGCGCGGCGGTTAACTCGTATGGCAATGAATCGATAAAGGCCTTCAGCGCCTTTAAGTCGTAGGCCAGCGTTTGGCCATGCAGCGTATGGTCCTGTTGCCGAACAATCTGTAGTCGGATTTCAAACAAATAGAATTCCTCAAATTTTGCCGTTCGGCGTGCCGCCTGAGCGGCTGCATCGTCCGCAGGAAAATGCATATCATGAATCATTTCCCGGCGGTGTAGCAAGTGATACTGGTCACGCAACGGCTCCGGCACCAGGTCAACAATCTTTTCCGAATACTGATCATAGGCCGCCTCAACCAGTTGCTTAATGGTTCCCTGCCGAATCGATTTATTAGCGGGATAAATCGATCCCATGGCATTAGCCGCACTGGCCAGAATCTTCATCCCGGACAGGCTCTGCCGTTTGGCATCAAACCGACCGTAGACAACGACTTCCGACCCAACCTCAAGTTGATCCTTCAACCATGGCTGGTTAAAGAACGTCACGGGAATGATGGTGTGCTCATCAATGAGTAGCCGAAAGTTCAGTCGATTCTTCTTGCGGCCAAAACGGGTCAGCACCGGCACAACCGCTACCGTTCCCTTTAAGGTTACTTTGGCCTGATCCGTTAACTCACTGGGATCTTTAGCCTGAAGGTCTTCATAGCGAAACGGAAAATAGGTCAACAGATCATTAATATTGTTGATATCTAATTCCTTAAGCGCTGCGACTCGTTTAGGACCGACACCGGCCAAGACGCTGACACTATCGCTTAAACTTGGCATCCACCTTCACTCCCTTCTTCATTAATGCGAAAAAAAGACTGGACTCAATCGCCCAATCTTTTTCGCTTTTACGCGTTATTCAACCGAAATCAAGAATGGGTAAACTGGTTGGTCACCCTCATGAATTTCCGTTTCTAAGTCGTCATCCAAGTCGGCAACGGCTGCTTGTAACTGCTCAGCAACTTCGGCTGTGGTGTCCGTGCCGTAGATGATCGTCACAATTTCACTCTCATCATCCAGCATGGCCTTAACCATTTCAACAGCCGTCTGCAAGAGATCGGCTTCCGTCACCTTAAGGGTGCCGTCAACGATTCCCATGTAGTTGCCTTCTTTGATATCGAAGCCATCCAACTGGGTGTTACGAATGGCATGTGTCACTTGACCACTCTTAACGGCCGTCAGGTTGTCTTCCATAGCGGACTGGTTTTCATCAAGCTCTGAATCAGGGTTGTAGCCCAGCATTGCCGTCATTCCTTGGGAAACCGTCTTAGAGTGGACGATGACCGTTGGGATATCCGCAACCTGTGCCGCCTGTTCAGCAGCTAAGAAGATATTCTTGTTGTTAGGTAAAACAATGGCCCGTTTCGCCTTGCTATTGTTGATGGCATCGACAATATCTTGCGTACTTGGGTTCATCGTTTGACCACCGTTGACCACGTGCGTCACACCGAGGCTCTTGAAGAGCGTTGCAAGACCGTCACCGGCTGCAATCGAAATAATAGCGGTATCTGAAATCTCTTCTTCGGGTTCTGGCGTAGCAGCAGGCGTTTGATCATCCTTTTCCATGATGGTCTCCTGTTGCATCCGCATGTTATCAACCTTTACCTTGGCCAGGTCACCAAATTCTTGGCCCCAAGCAATCACCTTCCCGGGATGTTCCGTGTGGACGTGAACCTTAACGATTTCATCATCGTTCACAACCAACAGGGAATCCCCAAGGTCGGCGAGGTAGTTATAGAAGGTATCGTAGTCAAAGTCATGGTCAACCTGCTTACCACGGCCCAAACGAACCATGATTTCGGTACAGTAACCAAACTTAATGCTGTTAGGGTCCAACTTGCCTTGAACACTCTGATGATGCGCAGCATCAATCATTTCGTTCATTTCAGCATCGTCGGGCTTGTATTCTTCGTTTTCGGAAACCCGACCGTTTAATGAGTCGTTGAAGGCTTCCAGCACGAAGGTCAACCCTTGACCACCGGAGTCCACGACGCCAACCTGCTTCAAAACAGGCAGTAGGTCTGGTGTCGTTGCCAGGGCCTGCTTAGCGGCCTCGTATACGGCGTCCATAACGACCAAAACATCATCGGACTTCTTAGCAGCGTTTAAACCGGCCTGAGCACCCTCACGGACAACCGTAAGAATAGTTCCCTCGGTGGGCTTCATAACGGCCTTGTAGGCCGTCTCAGCACCAGCAGCGAAGCCATCGGCCAAATCTTGAGCACTCAGCGTGTTCAAATCGGCCAACTTACGAGAAAAGCCCCGGAAGATCTGAGATAAGATAACCCCAGAGTTCCCACGGGCGCCCATCAACAGGCCCTTAGCCAAGGCTTCGGCTAAGGCACCAACGGCCTCCGTATCAGCATCACGTTCGTACTTGGCCCCACTTTGCAGTGAGAGACTCATGTTGGTCCCGGTATCCCCATCGGGCACAGGGAAAACATTTAATGAGTTAATAAAATCTGCGTTCTGGTTTAGCTTTTGCGAGGCTGCCTGGACCATCTTACCAAACTCAAGATTAGTAATTTCTGTTACTTTCAACTAAGTATCCTCCTTGATTTCAGTACGTCTGGCTAGTCAGCCAACACCCGCACCCCTTGCACAATGACATTGACTGAGTTTGCGGTAACCCCCAGCATTGTTTCTAGGTTGTATTTAACTTTAGATTGAACACTACGTGAGACTTCGGAAATCTTGGTTCCGTAGCTAGCAATCACGTAGACGTCGATTGCAACGCCGTTTTCTTCCTGGCGAACAACGACCCCACGGGCATAGTTCTCCCGGCGTAAAATATCGTTGACGTTGTCACGAATTTGATTTTTACTTGCCATGCCCACGACACCATAATTATCAGTCGCGGCACCCCCAACTACGGTCGCAATCACTTCATTGGTAATATCAATTGTTCCGTACTGAGTCTTAATCTTTACGGCCATGGAAATAGCCTCCTTGTCTGATTTAGAATCTTAACAGAGATTAATCTTACCACAACCCGACCAAAAATAGAAATAGGATGACTGAAAACCACGTCTTGACGGTAAACAAGTGTCAAGTAAATTTCCTTGAAAGAAAACATTGATTTCACAGAAATTGTATGGTAAATTATTCAGGTGAGTAAAAAGCACTGCTTTTTTTAAAAAGTAATGAATCCACAAAGGAGGGTTTACGCCATGGCAAAGGATTTTATCAACGGTAAGCGGACGCGCTTCGGTAACAAGCGTTCTCATGCTTTGAATTCAAGTCGTCGCGCTTGGAAGCCGAACTTACAAAAAGTTCGCATCTTAGTGGACGGTAAGCCAAAAAAAGTCTGGATTTCTGCTCGGACTTTGAAATCAGGTAAAGTAACCCGCGTCTAGTAATAGCCACGGTTATAAAAGGAAAGCTCAAACCAGGAAACTGGTTTGGGCCTTTTTTTGTTGCACGCAAATTTTAAAAGGCCCCCTCAAGACGCTGTTCAGTGTCCGTGAGGAGGCCTTCTTTAGTTAATGACTATTCATGACGCGCTTCATAGGTATCACAACTCTGAATCACACAGAGTAGCCCTGTGTCGAACTGAAAGGACCCCTGGTCGCCAACGAACTCATTACTGGCGAATGAAATGGGATATGGGATCGGCTCGTTATGCAGCTGATACTTCTCATCAATCAAGCTCAAATGATCGATTGGGGTTAACGGAATGAAAGCCAGGTACTTCTTATCTGACTCCTTATCAATCGTGTAGGTCCCCGGGGCAAAAAACTGGATCGTATTCTGCCGGTCGATCAATCGAATCTGACTCGCATAGCGCTTGTACTGAGGTTCTAACACCAGAAACAGATTGGCCAGAAAATGGTCCATCCGGCCACCGGTGGCGCCGTAAATATCGAGCTTATCGGCACCATAGTCACCAAAAGCCACGGAAACCGCGGACTGGGTGTCCGTGAAGTCCTTTTCCGGTTGTGATTGGCGGATGTCTTTCACGTTCCGCCGGACGCGTTGGAGCTCACCAGGTTGCAACGAATCAAAGTCGCCGATAGCGGCAACTGGTTGAAACCCCAAATCGATCAGCCGCAACGTTCCCCGGTCAACCCCAATCCAGGGACCGTCAATTGCTTTAGCAGCTAAATCACTCGGCCAATTAGCCTTCGGCCCACCAACTAACAGATTAAACGTTCCCCCACGTAGCATTATTTTGTCGCATCCTTTAAGGCTTGAACTTTAGCAGCTGGGTCGTCAGCGTTGAAGACGTATGACCCGGCAACAGCAACCGTTGCGCCGGCCTTGGCACAGTCAACGACCGTTTCATTATTAACCCCACCATCAATTTCGATGTCGAAGTCGTAGCCCTTCTTTTCCTTGATGGCATTCAATTCGGCAATCTTGTCCACGGAACTTGGCAAGAACTTTTGTCCACCAAAACCGGGGTTAACCGTCATGATCAGCACTTGACCAACCATGTCTAAGACGGGTTCGATCATGGCAACCGGTGTCCCCGGGTTGATGACAACTTCTGGGGTAGCACCGGCGTTTTTGATCATTTGTAAGGCCCGGTGAATATGGGGTGTTGCTTCGACATGGACACCAATGATATCGGCACCGGCCTTGGCAAAGTCTTCCACGTACCGTTCAGGGTTTTGGACCATCATGTGAACGTCTAAGACCATCTTGGTGATTGGCCGAATCGCTTTAACCCAACCGGGACCATATGAGATAGCGGGCACGAAAGCCCCATCCATGACGTCGATGTGCAAGACTTCGGCACCGGCCTGGTCGACCATTTCGATATCCTTTTGTAAATTGACGTAATCAGCACTTAAAATTGAAGGCGCTACTTTAATCATAAATTCTCTTCCTCATTTCTTCTTGTTATAGACTGGTTTTTGATTTTTTAACAGCGTTAGGAGTTGGACGTAGTTGTCATAACGACTCTGCAGAAGCTTGCCGTCCGCCAAGCTTTCCTTCACCGCACAACCGGGTTCGTTGATGTGAACGCATCCCCGGAACCGACAGTCATCGGCCAGGGCCACGAATTCTGGAAAGAAGTGACACAGATCACGATAATCGATCGTCAGCGTATCATAGGATGAAAAACCTGGCGTATCGGCAACGAGGCCCCCGGCAATTGGCATCAGGCTGACCTTCCGCGTGGTATGCCGCCCACGATTCAAGGCCTTCGATATTTCACCGGTTGCCAAGGTTAAATCGGGCGAGATGTGGTTCAGTAGCGTCGATTTACCCGCCCCGGTTTGCCCCATGATTACCGTTTCCTTATCCGCTAAGGTGGTCTTCAACTGGTTCAGGCCCTCCTCGGCAAAGGGTTCCCGCGTCAAGCAGACCGCATACCCAATGTTTCGATAACCTTCGGCCAGCGTTTCAAATTCCTGGTAGCGGGCATCGTCAATCAGATCGGTTTTGGTGAAGTAGATCACCGGGGTAATGTCACTGACCTCTAAGGCAATCAACTGCCGATCCAGCAGGTTGGTGGAAAACTCTGGTTCAGCAACTGCCGTGACCACCACACCTTGGTCAATGTTGGACACCGGTGGCCGTCGCAAAGAGTTGGTTCGCGGCAAAATCTCTAAGACATAGCCTTCTTTGGGCGAAGAACTTTCAAAGACCACCCGGTCACCAACCAACGGCGTAATTCGGCGCTTACGAAAGTTACCGCGAGCCCGCGTTCGATACATTTTGCCCGCGCTAAAGACATCGTAAAAGCCACTCAATGATTGGCGAATCTGTCCTTCAGCCATAACGCACCTCCTAATAGTTTGAATAAAAAAACTCAGTTCTCTTATATTATAAAAGAACTGAGCACCAATTGCAGGCCTTTTCCCTAATTTTTCGTGACGTGGTTGTCAGAGGCAATTACATGGCCGTCGCGAACGACCTTGTAAGCCCCATCCTTCCCACTTGCCACCGTAAACGGCAGCGTCACTTGGGTATCGTCGGTAATGGTCATCTGTTTATAAACCGAACTTAATGAGTGGTCCTGGTCCCGAAGATAAATCTGAATAAGATTCTCGCTGGACCCATTATTACTACTATCATCATCGTCCGTTGAACCGCTATCGTAAGGAATCTTAACGTCAACGCTAAACTCATCAACCGAGGAGCTACTATCGCTCTCAGGGCCGCGAGACAGCGTCAAGGTCACATTGTCCCCTTCATGCACAACGGCCCCCTCACCCGGTGACTGCCGAATGACATGGCCCTTCGCCACGTCCGAGGAGTAAGCGTACTTGAACGCTAGGTTCAGGTTATGGTCGGTGGCATAACTTTGGGCCTGGGCTTTGGTCTTGTCGGTCAAATCCGCCAACGTCACCGTCTTTGATCCCGTTGAGACCGTAAAGGTCACCTCGGTATTCGCCGGCACAACGTTCTTGCCCGCGGTAACACTCTGCTGAATAATTTTGCCCGCCGGCACACTCGTCGAATGAACCGACTCCCGGTGAACCGTGAAGCCCAACGCCTCTAATTTAGCCGCAGTACTGGCATAGGATTCACCCTGATAATCGGCCATTCGGAACCGCTTAGGCCCCGTGCTAATCCACAGATCGACCATGCTCTTCCGCCGTAATTGCGTTCCTGAACGCGGTTCCGTGCGAACCACCCGATGAACCTTGACCGTGCTACTGGAGACCTTATGAATCTCACCAACCTTCAAGTTGGCCGCAACCAATTCGCTACGGGCGGCCGTTTCCGTCCTCCCGGTGACCTTGGGAACGGTGGTCATGCGTGGTTGAAAGAGGCCCACGCCGAGCAGAATTCCTAAGAGGACCAAGAGAATCACCGAACCGGCAATGATGAACTTCCGCCGACGGGGGTGTCGATGGAACTTGCGCCCCTTCTTCTTGTCCTTCTCGGGCTTGGCCGCCGACTTAACATCGGCCTGCGCCGTTTCCTCCGGATGGTCGATTTCAGAAATTGCCGCGATCGCACTGGCCGGCAAGACCTTAGTCTCACCGTTGTCATCCTCGCTAGGCGTGAAGCGTACTTCACCCGCCCGGGTTGGTGACAGTGAGGTTTTCAGGTCCTCGGCCATGCTAGCAACATCCGCATAACGGTCCCGTGGTTGCTTGGAAGTCGCCCTTAGGACAACATTTTCCAAGGCCTGGGGAATCCGTGGGTCGATGTCTCTAACGGATGGAATCTCCGACTGGAAGTGCTTCAGGGCAATGGAAACCGCCGTTTCGCCCTGGAATGGCACCGTGCCCGTCAAC
Source organism: Levilactobacillus tangyuanensis (assembly GCF_003946545.1). Classification (GTDB taxonomy): domain Bacteria; phylum Bacillota; class Bacilli; order Lactobacillales; family Lactobacillaceae; genus Levilactobacillus; species Levilactobacillus tangyuanensis. The sequence goes on along the minus strand of NZ_RHOA01000005.1, from coordinate 25,224 downwards.
ATCTCGTAGAGGATAATCCCTAACGAATAAATGTCGGACTGCTTGGTGGCCATGCCACCACGTGCCTGTTCGGGCGACAGATAATGCACGGAGCCCAACACCGTGTTGGTCTGCGTTAGACTGTGTTCCGACAGGGCAACGGCAATCCCGAAGTCGGTAATCTTGGCGACCTGATGCTCGTCGATCAAGATATTTTGCGGCTTCAAATCCCGGTGAATAATGTTGTGCTTGTGCGCCATCGAAACGGCGCTGAGAATCTGTTCCATAATCTTGATGACTTCTTGATAAGGAATGGGAAAGTGATGCTTGATATAGGCCTTCAGGTCGGTCCCTTCGACGTATTCCATCACCAGGTACTGCATCCCGTTTTCCTCACCAACATCATAAACTTGAACAATGTTATCGTGAACCAATTCCGTGGCAGCTAATGCTTCTCGCTGGAACCGGCGAATTGTATTCGGATCGTCTCGTAAGTCCAGCCGTAACAGCTTGACCGAGACATCCCGGTCGAGAATGAGATCATGGGCCAAGTACACGTTGGCCATGCCACCTTCACCAAGCGCCCGAACGATTCGGTAGCGCCCGTTCAGTGTATAACCCGCTTTCATTGTCCCATCACCTCCCGAGGAGGATTCGTGATCAGAAGAACGGTAATATTGTCCAGTCCACCAGCGGCATTGGCCAAGTCAATGAGCTGTTTGCATTTATCCTCGGCCCGTTGATCACTGAGCAAGACCGACTGAATCTGATCATCGTCCACCATATTGGTTAACCCATCGGTACACAGCAATAATTGGTCGCCGGGTATCAAGGGATAGGTATTCAAATCAAACTTGGCATCGTTGGAAATTCCCAGGGAACGAATAATCACGTTCTTTTGGGGATGATGCCGTGCCGCCTGCCGACTAATCTCGCCCCGTTTGACCAGTTCATTCACTAAGGAATGGTCCTCGGTCAACTGCCGAAGCTGTTCGTCGCGTAACAGGTAGGCCCGTGAGTCCCCAATGTTAGCAATGACCACTTCATCCGTGAAATACACGGCGGCCACCAAGGTGGTGCCCATGCCATTCAGGTCGGCAAACTGGTTAGACTTATCGATAATCGACTGATTCTCTGCCGTGATCTGCGTGGTAATCCACTGCCCGGCTGTCTCCGGTGAGGTAATCTCAGTCTGTTCAAACTCATGGCCTAGATGTGACACGGCCATCGCACTGGCGACGTCACCACCCTGGTGACCCCCAATGCCATCCGCAATGATGGCTAAATGTTGGCCCGCCTGGTTGGTAAAGACGTCTACATAATCTTCATTATCTTCGCGTTGCTTGCCAATCGACGTTTGGTATGCCACTTCCATGGTCACTCACTCCTACTTTTTACGACGGAACGCACTGACAAAGAACCCATCCGAATCAAAATCATCGGGATACAGGCTCAGGGTATCCGTGGTGCGGTCTTCCTTGATAGCTTTAGTCGTTGCGACCCGCACACTCTCGAAGTCGGGATGACCGGCCAAGAACTGCTTCACAACGTCATTATTTTCAGTATCTAAAATGGTACACGTACTATAAACCATGATCCCAGCTGGCTTCAACTTGGCACTGACGGCATCCAAGATACCGAGTTGCACCTTCTGAAGTTGTTGAATATCTGCTGGTGTCTTTTCGTAACGAATCTCTGGCTTCCGCCGGATCAGGCCCAGTCCGGAACAAGGGGCATCGACCAAGATCCGGTCGAACATCTTCTTTGGGTACGCGTCATTAATGTCACGCGCATCCAGGGCCACCGCATCCACGCGGTCTGCCACATGAAGCCGTTCGGCATTCGTTTCGATCAAAGCAACTTTTTTGGGATGCAAATCAAGCGCGGTAACCTTCCCACCAGAGTGCGCATCAAGGTGGGCGGCAATTTGCGTCGTCTTCCCACCAGGCGCCGCACAGGCGTCAAGGACCTGGTCGCCAGGTCGAATCTGTAAGGCTTCAACTGGAAGCATCGCACTCTCATCTTGAATGGTCAGTCGACCATCCGCAAAGGCTTTGCTTTGGTTGGCTGCGGCATCGTCCAAACGGAAGGCTTCGCCAGCCACTTCACTTGGCGTCACGCCATAGCCTTCGGCCGTCAAGGCTTGTTGAACGGCTTCCACAGTGGTAACCGCCACGTTGACCCGAACGGATTGGGCGGCCGGTTGGTTGATCGTTTCCAAGATCTTCACGGTCTTGTCTTCACCAACCTGCTCCTGCAGGGCCGTAATCAGCCATTCAGGAACAGAGTATTCGAGGCTTAATCGTTTCGTTGGATCTTTAATAGCCGCAATATCCGGTAAGCCTTGCCGATCGATAGCGTGTAAGACCCCGGTGACGAAGCGCCGAATGCCTTCGTGGCCCCGATCCTTGGCCAATTGAATGGCCTCATTGAAGATGGCCCGCTTAGGCACCCGATCCAGGTAGATCTCTTGGTACAGGGCAACCAACAGCGTCATCTTTACCCAAGGTAAGACCTTCTGGTTAGGTTTGATAAACCCTTCCAAATAGTATTCCAAGGTCAATCGATGTTGGATCGTCCCGTAAACCAGGTTCGTCACAAACCGCCGGTCAACGTCACTGAGGGCGTTCTTTTCCAGCGTTTGTTCCAGTTGTAAGTTTGAGTATGCCCCGTTAGCAACGCGCGTCAGTGCTTCGACGGCCAGTGCCCGTGGTGTATTATTCTTTGTCATTTATTCTGCCACCTGTTCGCCCACGGCCAATTCGTCCGTGGTTCCATTTAGAAAGTCTGTGATGCTGAGCTTGGGCTTACCAGCCGGTTGTAATTCATCCAGGCCGATCACACCGTTTTCCCCGGTCGCAATCGCCAAGTGATGCTTGTCCCGACTGACCACTTGTCCCGGCTTGAGATCCGTCTGTTCGGGCATGACCGTCACGTGCCACAACTTGGTCCGGACCCCATTCAAGTAGATATGTGCGGCAGGTAATGGCCGTAACGCACGAACCTTGCAGTCGAAGAGCCGGGCACTCAAATTGATGTCGACCCGTTCTTCATCTGGTTTGATCGTTGGTGCAAAGGTCACCTGGTCCTCATCCTGTGGAATTGGCGTGATCGAGCCGGCCAACAATTTAGGCAAGGTGGCCAACAGTAACTCACGGCCGAGGTCGCTAAGCTTGTCGAACATGCTACCCACGTCATCCTGATCGGTAATGGGAATGGCTTCTTGGGCCAAGACGGCCCCCGCATCCATTTTCTTTTCCATGAACATAATTGAAACGCCGGTTTCAGCATCCCCGTTCATGATGGCATAGTGAACGGGCGCGCCACCCCGATACTTAGGTAGAAGTGAGGCGTGAACGTTAACCGCCGCAACCTTGGCCGCATTGAGCAGCTTAGTTGGTAAGAATTGCCCGAAGGCTGCGGTCACGATCAGGTCTGGAGCTAATTCGATGGCCCGGGCCATCTCGGGGCTGCCGGAAATCTTCTCTGGCTGAAGCACCTCGATGTCATGTTCGACAGCGACTTGCTTCACGGGCGATGGCGTCAGAATGTGTTTCCGTCCGACGCGACGGTCCGGTTGGGTTACGACGGCTAAAACATCGTAGCCATGCTCAATCAAACTCGTTAGAATGGGCGCCGAAAACTTGGGCGTTCCCATAAAAATAACAGATGTCATGTCACACCATACTTTCTTTTTTTATCTACATAAAGTTCATGGGTTCCGGATCGATCGTCACAGCCAAGCCGTGACGGGCCGGGATCTGGGCTGCCTGCCGAATTTGCTCCAGGCCAGCCTTTAGATCTGGTTCATTCTTATATTTAATCACAACTTGATAATAATACTTCCGCTTAACCCGTGCAATTGCCTTTGGCGTGGGACCCAGCACAATGGCTTGGTCACTCAGGTCCAGCTTCAAGGCATCGACTATCTGATACATCGCCTTGGCGGCAACCGCCTCATCCTCGTGGCTGGCCGTCACCTGAACGGCAAAGTAATACGGTGGATAACTTCCCTGATGCCGCATCGCCATTTCCGTCACGAAGAATCGCTCGTAGTCTTGGCTCTGAGCCAACTGAATCGCGTAGTGATCGGGATTAAAAGTCTGGATGAAGACCTCACCAGGCTTGGTCGATCGACCGGCCCGACCACTCACTTGCGTCAACAGTTGGAAGGTCCGTTCACTCGCCCGGAAATCCGGCAAGCCTAGGGCCGTGTCGGCATTCAACACCCCAACCAACGTTACATTAGGATAATCGAGGCCCTTGGCAATCATTTGGGTCCCCAATAGAATATCGGCCTCATGATTCCCGAACTGTTTTAAAATCCGCTCATGGGACCCCTTCCGCCGGGTAGAATCGACATCCATTCGGAGAATCCGCGCCGTTGGAAATTGCGCTTGCAGGGCCGTTTCAACCTTCTGCGTCCCGGTGCCATAGTACCGAATCTTATGGCTATGACAATTGGGGCAGATCTTGGGAATGGCCTCCTCATGCCCGCAATAATGGCATTTCATGGAATGGCTATCCATATGCAGCGTCAATGAAATATCGCAATTCGGACATTTCAAGACAAAACCACAGTCGCGACACATCACGAAGGAGGAGTAGCCACGTCGGTTCAGCATCAGCACGACCTGTTCGTGGCGATCCAGTCGCTCTTGAATCGCCGATACCAAAGGCGTGGAGAAGTCACTGTCGCCAATACTCTTCATCTCTTCCCGCATGTCCACGATGTGAACCGTGGGTAACGGCCGGTCGTTGACCCGCTTGGGTAACACCAGGCGGGTATATAGGCCCTTGGCGGCGCGCGCCCGACTTTCTAGGGACGGTGTGGCACTCCCTAGGACCACGGGGCAGTGATTATATTTCCCCCGCCAGAGGGCCACGTCACGTGCATGGTACCGCGGCGTCTCGTCTTGCTTGTAGCTACTCTCATGTTCCTCATCCATAATGATTAGGCCAACATTCTTAACGGGGGCAAAGACCGCCGAACGAGCGCCGACCACCACCGTGGCTGCACCACTATCGATGCGCCGCCACTCGTCGTATTGTTCACCCTTCGATAGACCACTATGCAAAACGGCCACCTGTTCGCCGAACCGGGCCTTCACCCGATTGACCATCTGTGGCGTCAAGGCAATCTCTGGCACCAGCATTAATGCCGTCCGTTTTTGTCGTAAGGCCACGGCAATACTTTGCAGATAGACTTCCGTCTTCCCGCTGCCAGTCACCCCTTCAACCAGAAAGTTCTGCGTTTCATCGCCATCAATCGCGGCGGTAATGGCCGTAACGGCCTTAGCCTGGTCGGGATTTAACGTTAACGGCTGCGTTGGCTTGACCGGCTGATGGAACGGATCGCGATAGACCTCCAGCGTTGACTTCTCCAGCCAGCCCTTCTCGGCCCCGGTGTTAATCACGGCACTAGAAATGCCGGCCGCCTTCACAACCTTCGCCTGCGGCTGTGGTTGTTTGGGCACCATTTGTTGCAGGTAGGCCAGGAGATCGGCCTGCTTTGGGGCCCGCTTAGCAACGGTCGCTTGAATCTCTGCCAACTTAGCGGGTGGCAACAGCGGCGCCACACCAACCGTGGTCTTCGCTGCGGCCTGGTTCTTCACGTGATACAGGACCGTCACCTTGCCCGCGCGTTGCAGCTTCAATAGGTTAGCCACCGTGCCATCGTCCAGTTTGTCCGGATCAAAGGGCCGTGGTTCCCCGTCTGGAAAATACTGGGCCTTTTCGGCCGGCGTAATGGCGGCCAACGGCGCAATCTCCCGTTCGGTCTTGGTTTTTAATAAATTGGGTAACATCGTTTGAATACAGGTAATGCGGAAGGCAAACGTTTCGTCGGCCAACCAGTCGGCCAGTCGTTGTAATTCCTCATTAAGGACTGGCGAGAGATCGAGTACCGCCTCAATGGGCTTAAGTGTCCCATCGAAGCTGGTCACGTCGGATACCCCAACGACGACCCCATCAACCATCCGGTGACCCCGCCCAAACGGCACAATGACCCGCATCCCCGCCTGGAGTTGATGTTCCCACTCCGCTGGAATGGCATAGGAATAGGGATCATTGGTTTGCATCGTCGGTACGTCTACTAGAATTTGACCAATCTGGGCCACTGTTGTCACCTCACTTACTGGTTAAAATTTCTGCTAATCGTTTAATTAAGGCCTGAGCAATCAGCGTTTTACTGGTTTTTGGCGTCTGATCGGTCACCCCATTCGGTTGAATAAAGGTTACCTGGTTGTCATCGCTATTAAAGCCGATGCCAGCCTGGGAGACGTCGTTTGCGGCCAACAGGTCTAAGTGCTTGGCTGCTAACTTTTTCTGCCCGTTAGCTAGTAAATCTTGCGTCTCAGCGGCAAAACCTACCGTCACTTGATGTGGCTGCTTAATCGCCGCCACCTCCTGTAGAATATCGGGCGTTTGCTGCAGCCGTAAGGTGAACTCGGTTTCCCCGGGCGTCTTTTTAATCTTCTGATCGGCCGTTTGTAATGGTTGAAAGTCGGCTACCGCCGCCGCCATCACCAGCGCATCGGCCTGCCGATACGCCGCAAGCACGGCATCGCGGAGCTCCGTGGTACTTTCAATCGGCACCACTTTGGCCCCGACCGGTGGATCCAGCCGCGTTGGGGCGGTGATCAAGGTCACCTCGGCCCCCGCGGCTATTGCAGCGGCCGCCACGGCGTAACCCATCTTGCCGGAGGAATCATTCGACAAGAAGCGAACCGGATCCAATCGTTCCCGTGTGCCGCCGGCCGTGACGACCACCCGCTTGCCTTTTAAAATGGGCGCCTGAAACAGGTGCAGATCGTCAATTTGGCGAACAATTTCGGCCGGTTCCAGGAAGCGGCCTTGACCGGCGTAGCCTTCGGCCAACAAGCCGGTAGCCGGCGTCAAGACGTGGACGCCATCCGCCTCCAGTTGTTGCCGATTACGCTGCGTTGCTGGGGTCGTCCACATATGCGTGTTCATGGCGGGAACGACCACCTTAACCGCGGCCGTTGCCAGCCAAGTGGTACTGGCAGCATCCCCGGCTAATCCATTGGCCAATTCGGCCATGAGGTTGGCGGAGGCCGGCGCGGCAATGGCCAGGTCCGTCCAGTCGGCCAAGGCAACGTGGTCAATTTCACCAGAGGCTCGCCACCAACTCTCATCGGTTAGAACCGGGGCCTTGGTCAACGCCGCGAACGTTGCCGCCGTCACAAATTTCTCCGCTGCCGTCGTTAAAACAACCCGGACCTCCGCACCAGCTCGCTGCAAGTCACGGGCAAGGGTTGCCGCCTTATAGGTCGCAACGCTGCCGCTGACCGTTAATGTCACGTGTTTTCCAGTTAACATGTCGTCCCTCCTTGTCACTTACGATAAAAAAGGCCAGATCACCCAACGGTAATCTGGTCCTTCCTGAATCGCCAAGTTAGGCGTCCAGATCCTTTTCGTCCGGATCAATCATCAATGCACCGGCAGCAATTTCTTCCAATGCACGACCAATGGTCTTGGGCGACTTGTAGTCGGTTAATAATGGCTTGGCACCGGCGTCCAACTCGTGGGCCCGCTTGCTAGCCAGCATAATTAATGAGTAACGTGAATCAACTTGTGCTAATAAATCATCAACTGAGGGATAAAGTAACATTAGTTTTCGTCTCCAATCATTTGTTCGTAATCCGGCATGACCCGGGTTACCCGTAACCGTTCACTGCGGATAATCATCTGAATCCGAGCAACCGCCTGGCTAACTTCATCGTTAACCACGGCATAATCATAGTTGCGCATCATCCGAATCTCACCAACGGCCTTTTTAATACGCTTGTTGATGACATCCATGGCATCCGTCCCCCGCCCAATTAATCGATGCTTAAGTTCCATCAGATCGGGTGGTGTCAAGAAGACAAAGACGGCGTCCGGACAATTGGCCCGAACCTGCATGGCCCCGTTGACTTCGATTTCTAAGAAGACATCTTTGCCTTGATCAAGGGTCTCATTTACATATTTTAACGGGGTGCCATAGTAGTTGTCAACATACTTGGCATACTCGAGCATCTCCCCGTTACGGATATTCTCCTCGAATTCTTCCTTGGAAACAAAGTAATAGTCGACCCCATTGACTTCGCCTTCTCGTGGTTGACGAGTGGTCATTGAGATGGAGTAAGAGAAGTCGGTTGCACCGGTCTCAAATAACGCCTTACGAACCGTTCCTTTACCTACTCCCGAAGGACCCGAGAGTACGATGAGCATTCCACGTTTAGCCATTTCGAAAAAATCCCTTCATCCAAAAAATTTAATTACTGACCCAATTCGTCTTGGTAACCGAAATGAAGCAGGTCTCGTGCCAGCCGTTAGCCGGCCTTATCGACAATCTATAGATAACTATATTACCACTATTTCCGCCTAAATAGGTTGGTTTACCCTTTAAAATCCAGAAAAAGTCCGAAATAAAGGGATTTAGCGGCTGCAACAAAAAGTTCTTGCATTCTCGAACGGATGTTCGTATAATGTAAATACAAACAAACGTTCGAGGTGAGCAGTATGCAAAACTTAAATATTAATCGTGCAGCCCTGTCCGATCGGGTTGCGACTGCCTATAAGGAACTCTTTAGTAGTCGACCTGTCGTTCAAGGCCAAGTGATCGAGTCCCAAATGCCCGATGAACAGCTGCATTACTTCATCCGGCAATCACTTGACCGGCATTACTTTGTCCGTCTCCAATTCAAGAGCGTCCCTGACGTTGCCCCCGCAACGGCGAGTGGCTATTTAAGTGAAGATGCCGCTGGTCACCTCGTCTTGAAGCAAGACCGCCGGCTAACAACTATCGTTGCCCCACGACTCTTGCGTTCAATTCAGCGTTACTAAACTTAAAAGGAGCCTTCCTAGACCATAGACTAGGAAGGCTCCTTTTTTGTCGCATCATCACTTATTTACCGTTTAGTGGACCGGCGCCATTGCCAGAGACTAAGGCTCGTCCCAAAGACGAGTAAGCCAAGGATCATTGCAAAGAGACTCTTTTGCTCATTGGTCTGTGGCAAGAAACGCTTCAGGCCCTTGGGCTTAGCGGCGGCACCGCCAGCAGAAGGCAGGGTCGTCCCACCGGCATTCGCCGTTGTGAGAGCGTTCGAGGCAAGGTCCGCCCCGCTACTCTGATTGGCGTTAGGTTTAACGGTTGCTGGGTGAGAACTCGAGGAAGAACCTGAAGGCTTTTTTACGCGTTCAGGTTTGCTCGAGCCCGTTGAATCACCTGACGATGTGCTACTTGAACTCGGCTCTGAAGAACTCGCGCCTTGTGGAATTGAAGAGCCTGCTTTAATCGCGCTACTGCTCTCAATCGACACCGGCTCAGAAGAGGCACTCGGAATCGAAGTAGATGGAATCGAGGAACTATGTTCCTCAGAACTTGAACTGGATGGAATCGAGGAACTTACCACCGGCTTGGAACTTGATTCGGACAATGAAGCCGAAGACTCCTCACTCGAACTTGAACTGCTGGCCACCGAGGACGTCGTCGAACTGGTAGCACTCGACGATGGCGTGCTTGAGGCCACGGAAGAACTCGATGAGTCAACCGTAATCGGCTTGTCGAGTTGATCGACGCCGACAGCGGTTGTGTCGGTAGACAAAACGGTGACGGGTACCGGATCGGTGTTCTTCTCATAGCCATCCGGTGGTGTCACTTCATAGAAGTTATAGTCGCCAGGGGCCAACTTGCTGACCGTCACTTGACCGTTGGCATCTGTTACCAAATTATCGGCACCGGCAACGACGTTTCCCGCCGAGTCCCTCAACTGATACGTGGCGCCCGCGAGAACGTCACCGGTGCTGGCATCCTTCTTGGTCAGGGTGACCGAGTTCGGATTGTCGACCTGGGTTAATTCATGAATCGTGTTGCCTGCAGCCGCATCACTAGCGGCAATGGTAAATTCAATTGGGTCCTTATTTAAGAGGTAGCCATCCGGCGCCTTGGTTTCGATCAGCCGATAATCCCCAACTGGCAGCAGTGGATCGTTTAAGACGCCACCTCCCTTGGTGGTCAGTCCGGTTTGATCGTCAACCCAATTTCCATCGGCATCCTGCTTTTGCACGGTGTACTCGGCTCCATCTAACGGTATGGTCGTGCCGGTTTCACTTAACCCCGTCTTTGTCAGGTTAAAGCCACCCACGTAGTCACCATCTAAGACGGCCTTACCACCCCAGTGGAAGTTCTTGGTCGAAGTGATGGGATTATCTGTGGTGCCGGTGCCCGTACCGGGGTCTCCCCCCGTGCTCGAACTGCCGGTATCGCCGGCCGCACTCACCAGGTCAACCTTGTTACTGAAGACCCCCGAGGTATTGCCCGTAAGCGCAGTGGTGTCCACCGACGTGTAATAGACCAGGGTCGTATTCTTGGTAATGTTATCGAAGGTAAAAGTCACCGTAGACCCGTTGACGGCCACGGTTGGCTTTAACACGGTGCCATCATCATACTTGGCCGAGATCGAGTCATCGTTGATAAAGGTTTGCAACGGCCCAATGGTATCAGTTAGTGTGACCTTACCCATGTCCTTATTATTGGGATTGAAAACGATATCCCAGGTGACCTTATTGGGTAAGACCCCAGTATAGTCATTGTCGTTGACCCAGCCATTCTTATTGATGACATAGGTTGCCCCACCGCTCGAGGCTTTTTTATCGGTCCCAACGGCATTGAACTGCAGGGTACCGGTTCGGCCAACATTGGTCTGAGACATCGCATCATTAAAGGTGATGACCCCGACGTTCGTGCCAACCGCGATCAAAACTTCACCAACGACCGTGTTATTAGCGTCCTTCGCCGTGACGTCAAACTTGGCCGGTGAAGCCGAGGCATTGGTTGGCATCGTAATCGTGGCGGTGTCGCCAGCCTCCACCTTGACATTATCATTAATGCCCCAAGTGTAATTTAATTGGTAGTTTTGACCAGAATAGAGCTTGGAGGTGTCAGTGACCGGCGTATAGACATTGTTGCCGGTTTCTTCAGCAATCGACGATGGCGCGTCTAACCCGGTTGTTACATTGTTTCCCTCTTCTGTCAGATCCTTAGCTTGGGCCGTAACCGACCCGGTTACCAAGACGGTCACCAGGCACAATAATCCGATGACCAAGCCCATAAATCTTTTTTTCATAATTTACACCCTCAACTAACTTTTTCATCTCTTAAAGCGAGGTCTTTATCCTTAGTATAAGCCAATTACCTAAATAATTTAAGACAAATTCCATAAACCTTTTAAACTAACTGACCAGATAAAAATAGTGGCCCCAGTCAAGATGACTGGTAAACCACTAGGGATGATCACTTATTTTGCTTATTTGCTTGTTGTTGCTTGGTTTCATCGGCCAGTGCCAGGAGCTCGCTGGCATGCTCTAACGCGAGTTTCGTGACCTGGGTACCCGCGGACATTCGGGCAATCTCATCGATCCGTGCATCTGCATTCAACCGGGTCAGACTGGTCTCGGTCCGCTCGCCAACGATCTGCTTAGCAATAAAGTAGTGATGGTCGGCCATCGCGGCTACCTGTGGTAAATGCGTGATACATAGGACCTGTGACGCTCGAGCAATACCGCTAATCTTCTCGGCAATGGCTTGGGCGACTCGGCCGCTGACCCCGGTATCAACCTCATCAAAGATAATCGAGGTAATTCCCTGTGATTCGGAGAAGATCGTCTTTAGGGCCAACATGATCCGGGACAATTCCCCACCGGAGGCAATCTTGGCCAATGGCCGCATGTCCTCGCCGGGATTCGTCCGCAGATAGAACTCCACGTGGTCTAGTCCCGTGCTCAATAGGCCCTCATTCTTTGGTCGCGAGAAACGAACGGCAAAGACCGTCTTGGCCATGTACAGGTCACCCAACTCACCGTGAATGGCGCGCTCCAATTTCTCGGCGGCATGGTGCCGGGCCTCACTGAGCTGTTCACCAACCTCGTGGAGCTTGGTCTCCTGGGTAGCCACCTGTTCTTCCAAATCGTCGGCCTGCGCATCGGTCGTCTGCATCTGCTTCAACTCGGCCGCAATCTTATCGAAGTACTTCAGAACCTGCGACTCGGAGTCGCCGTACTTCCGCTTCAACTGGTTAATCACGTCTAACCGTTGTTCAATTTCATCTAACCGGCCCTCGTCCCATTCCAACAGGTCCAGTTGAGAGGAAACATCCCCCACGGCATCGGTCAGGGCATAGTAGGCCGTCTCCAGGCTGGCACTAATCTGTTTGAACGCCGGATCGAAGTCGGCAATCCCCTGCATCGCCTGCAAGGCACTGCTGAGCTGGTCATTCACGCCGGGAGTGGCATCCTCACCGGTTAACGTCATCTGACTCCGCTGCAAGGCATCGTTAATTTTCTGGTAGTTGTCCAAGCGTTCCCGTTCGGCAATCAAATCGTCTTCTTCGCCCGGTTGCAGGTTCGCCGACTCAATCTCGTTGACCTGGAACTTTAGCATGTCCAGGTGTTGGGCCCATTCCTTCTCGTTGGTCCGCCGATTCTCTAAGGTCGATTGAAGTTGCGTATAGCGTTGGTAAATGGTCTGGTAGCGAGCCCGTAGCTTGGCGACCTTGTCGCCGGCAAACTCATCCAGCATCCCTAAATGCTTCTCGGGTTGCATGAGCTCTTGATGTTCGTTTTGTCCGTGGATGTCCACGGCGGTTTCCCCAATGCGTTTCAAGGTGTTGGTATTAACCAGCATGCCATTGACCCGACAGGTATTGCGGCCATTCTGATGGATTTCTCGCTGGAGAATGACGCTGCCATCATCGTGGTCGATTCCCAACTCGTCCAGTACCCGGTAGGTCGTTCCGCCATCGGGAAAAGTAAAGCTTCCCTGAATGATGGCCTTATCGGTGCCGGTCCGCACGAAATTCGCTGAGCCTCGTCCGCCGGCCAGGAGGCCGACCGCGTCAATGATAATGGATTTACCGGCACCGGTTTCCCCGGTAAGGACCGTCATGCCCCGCTTGAACGTCACGTCCAGCTGATCGATAATCGCAAAATTTTTAATGGATAACTCTTGTAACACGGTCTGACCTCCTCAAAAATAAAACGACCACGCCGCCTAGGTCAGCTAACCGCTGATTGGTGAGTCGTGATCGCGTCGACGTTAGTCTTCTAACATCTGATTGATTGTCTTTTCCAATTGTAAGGCACCCTGATGAGAAACACAAACGGCCAAGACCGAGCTGTCATCCCCGACCGTGCCGAAGATGAAGTCATAGCGCATCTGGTCCAGGAGGGAAGCGATCACTGGGCCATTCCCTGGCAACACCTTCAAGATTGTAAATTGATCCTGAACGGCAAAAGAAATATAGGCGTTCTGCAACGTCCGCTGTAATTTCTTCTGGGTGTCAATCTTCTTTTGAACTGGGAGACTATACCGGTAACCCCCTGAATCCGCGGGTAACTTAACGAGTTGCATCTCCTTAATATCCCGTGAAATCGTGGCCTGCGTCACGTGAATGCCGTCTTCGGCCAGTAGGCGAACAAAATCCTCCTGCCGTTCGATTTCTCGCGATGTCAGCAGTCTTTTCAGCAACTGCTGGCGTTCCTGCTTCTTCATACCTAGCCCCCCTTTTCTATCTGGTAAAAATGTATATTCTTATCATATACCAGACGTGAGTATTTGGGAAGTGAATTCTCATAATTTTCTCATAGTCTATTGTTTCAGGCCTTCATAGGCTGCCTCAACCGTTTCTTCAACGGAAACTGAACTTGCACAGACTGCATGTTTATCAACTGAGCGTAAATGAACCAGGAATTCAATATTCCCTTCGCCACCCCGAATTGGCGAATAATCCAATCCAAGAACACTGTAGCCGGTCTCAACGGCAAAGTCGATAATCCCCTGCACCACGGCCAGATGAACGGCCCGATCCCGGACAATCCCGTGTTGCCCAACATCCTCACGATCCGCCTCAAATTGGGGCTTGATGAGGGCGACCACGTCACCATCCGCGGCCAAAATTCCCTTCAACGGCGGCAAAATTAACCGCAACGAGATGAAGGAAACATCAATCGAGGCAAACGTTGGTTGCCCCTGCATAAAGTCCGCCAGCTTACTGTAACGAAAGTTGGTATGCTCCATGACCACCACCCGGGGATCTTGCCGGAGCTTCCAAACAAGTTGATTACTACCGACGTCTAGGGCATAACTCAGCTTCGCGCCATTCTGTAGCATCACATCGGTAAAGCCCCCAGTTGAGGACCCAATATCCAGTACCGTCCGGTCACGGAGATCAATCTGAAAGGCTTCGATGGCCTTAGCCAACTTGAAGCCCCCACGTGAGACGTATGGCAAGGGATGCCCCTTGATATGTAATTCGGTATCGATCGGCACCATGGTCCCCGGTTTGTCCAACCGTTCCTCATTGGTCCCCAAGATTTCCCCGGCCATAACGGCACGCTTCGCTTCATCCTTCGAGTCAAAGACGCCCTGTTCGACCAGCAAATCTGCTACTCGTTTTTTCTTCATGCTTTCACCCGTTTCGTATCGAAATAACTAAAGAAGGCCGCCAGCAGACTGGTATCCACCGATGCTGGCAAGGTGGCGAGCGCGGCCCGTCCCTGTTCAATGGTCGCAATCAAGGCCTGATTGGCCCCCTCGAGGCCTAACTTACCTGGGTAAGTATTCTTAGCTTCACCGGCATCCTTCTGCGTGGCCTTACCCAATTCACCGGGCGTACTGACCACATCCAAGATATCGTCATAGATTTGGAAGGCCAGACCAAAGGCATCGGCAAACTTCAAGTAAGGCGTCCACTGATCCGCTGGTAATTCGCCGAGAATCAATCCCGCCTGAACGGCATAGTGGAGGAGTGCCCCCGTCTTCTCGCGATGGAGAACCCGTAAATCCGCCAAGGGTAAGTCAATGTGTTCGGACCGAATATCCTTCGCTTGACCGGCCACCATGCCATTCGGACCGGCTGCTCGAGCCAGCGCCTGTGTCAACTTGGCCTGCACCATTGGGGGCAAGGCCGTGGCCGTTAGCCATTGAAAGGCCAGCGTTAGTAACCCGTCACCCGCCAGCGTGGCCATCCCCGCACCGAACTTAACATGATTGGTGGGTTCGCCCCGGCGTAGGTCATCATTGTCCATCGCCGGCAGATCATCGTGAATTAAAGAATAGGTATGTAGCAGTTCCAGCGCCATGATTGGCCGCCAGTCCCTGGCCATATCGACCGGGTGACCGACGGTGGTCAACGTCGCCACCGTCAGCAATGGTCGCAGCCGCTTACCGCCCGCCAGGACCGAATACTGCATTGCGGCAGCCAACCGATCGTCACCGGCATCGGCGGCGATGGCCGCCGCCAACGGTTGATTTAACTGTGGGAGCCAGGTCTGTTCAAAGGCCTGTAGCCGTTCATTACTCGGCATCCCCTTGGCCTCCTTGTGGTGCTTCGAAGGCTTCCTCGTGGTCCTCGTCGTTCATCATGGTGGTCAGGGTCTTCTCGGCATCTTGGAGGGTGCTCTGCAGACTCTTACTCAAGGCGACCCCTTTTTGAAATTGATCCAGGGCCTGTTCCAACGGCACGTCGCCCTGTTCAAGCTGCGCCACAATGTTTTCCAAGGTTGCTAAATTATCTTCAAATGTTGGTTGCTTTTCTTCACTCATGTTGATCCTCCGTTGCTGGTGTGATGGTCTGAATCTCTGCGGTGGCACTCCCGTCACTCAAATGAATGGTGGCGGTGCCCTTCTTCAAATCGGCTGTCTGCCGAATGACCCGATCCTCTTGGGTCACATAGCTATACCCCCGACCGAGAATCTTCAGGGGACTCAGATAGTCTAAGCCCTCAATCAATTGGCCGACTCGTTGCTTTTTCGTTGTTAATAGACGTTCTGCATTTTCATTTAACCGTTGCGTCGTTTGGCCAAGATCGACCTGGGCCCGTTTAACGCGCTCCAAGGGCGATTGATTGGCTAAGCCTTGACTGGCCAGTCGAAATTGTTGCTGGCGGCGGGTCACCTGTTGACTCATGCCCCGTTGCAGTCCCTGTTGTGCCCGGTCTAACCGCTGCACATAGGTCTCATAGAGGCGTTGCGGCTGCCGGAAAACATACGCCGTCATCAATTTATTCAGGCGTTGCTGTTGGAAATTAATCCGATTGGCCATGGCGTTCAACAACCGCGTGCGTTCCTGGGTTAATTTTAACAACTCATCCTTGAGCACGGGCACCGCCAGTTCGGCCGCAGCCGTTGGCGTCGCCGCCCGGACATCGGCCACCAGATCGGCGATCGTGGTATCGGTCTCATGACCAACCGAAGAAATCACCGGCAAGCGACTGGCCGCAATAGCGCGGGCAACCCGCTCTTCGTTGAACGGCCAGAGGTCTTCGATCGACCCACCACCACGACCAATGATTAGGGTATCAAAGGTCCCGGCCGCATTGGCCCGTTCGATCTGCCGAACAATATCGTCAGCGGCCGCATCCCCTTGGACAACCGCCGGATATAGGACAATCTGGGCGATCGGATAACGACGCCGGACCGTCGTAATGATATCTCTGATGACCGCCCCACTGGGACTTGTCACCACCGCAATCCGTTTGGGAAAGCGTGGCAGCGGTTGCTTGGGCGCCGTGAACACCCCCTCGGCAGCCAGCTTCTTTTTAAGTTGCTCGTAGGCTTGATATAGCTGACCAATCCCGTCTGGTTCCATGCGTTCGACGTAGATTTGGTAACTGCCAGTGGGTTCATAGAGGGAGATTCGGCCCGTGACCAGGACCTTCATCCCGGTCTCTGGCGTAAACTTTAGCTTTTCGAAGGCCGACCGAAACATGATCGCATTAATTTTAGCGTGGTCATCCTTCAGGCTAAAGTATTGATGGGCATGCGGTCGCAGGCGAAAGTTGGAGATTTCACCGGTCAGATAGACCTTGCCCAGGTAGGGGTCGACGTCAAATTTCCGCTTCAGGTACTGCGTCAACGTCGTTACTGATAGATAGTCGTTGCTTGCCAAATTACTCACTCCACTCGCATAAATCCACGGTCTGTTGCATCAAGGTGGCAATCGTCATTGGCCCCACGCCACCGGGGACGGGGGAAATCGCGCTAACCTTGTCAAAGACGCCGTCGAAGTCGACATCTCCGGTTAACTTGCCATTTTCATCACGATCCATGCCCACGTCGATGACGATGGCCCCAGGCTTCACATCGGCGGCTTTAATCAAATGCGCCACCCCCGTGGCCACGACCAACACGTCGGCCGTCTTGGTAATGTCGCTTAGGTTCTCGCTGTATTGATGGGTGATGGTCATCGACATATCGGCGTTCAAAAGCAGTGCCCCCATTGGCCGACCAACAATCATGCTTCGGCCAACGACCACGGCATGCTTCCCCTTCAGCGGGACATTCAGCGATTTCAGCATGGTCATAATGCCTCGTGGCGTACAGGAAACCGGATAATTTCCAGGCAAGTTAGCGAAGATCTTCCCCACATTCAAGGGATGGAAACCATCAACGTCCTTGGCCGGATCGATGGCGGCAACAATGCCCCGTTCATCGAGGCCTGCGGGCAATGGCGACTGCACCAGAATGCCATGAATTGACGGGTCCTGATTGTATCCCTGAACCACCGCTAAAAGTTCTGCCTGTGTGATGGTTGCCGGCAAGTCGCGGACGACCGACTTAATGCCGAGCTGGGTTGCCTTACGATGCTTGTTGCGCACGTAAATGGCACTCGCTGGGTCTTCACCCACCATAATTACTGCTAGTCCCGGAACAATTCCGCGTTGACTCAGTTGGGCAACCCGTTCCTTGGTCTCCGCATTCACCTGTTTGGCCAATTGCTTGCCGTCAATAATGGTCGTCATGAAGAATTTCCTCCCAGTTAAAATTCAAAGTTATCTTTCATTTTAGCATAGTTATTCTGAAAACGGGAACGGGCGCCCCGCCATTAACCAACAAAAAAGAGAGTTGGACAAAAGGCGGTTAGCCGGCGAGCATTAAGGCTGCTAACCGAATAATCCTGGTCTTGGATTGTTTGGTTAGCAGTTTTAAGCGGAACCGGGTGCCTTTTTTCGCACGTTTCGGCCATATAAATGGGTACACGAAAAAAGAGCCTGGGGTTTTGTCCCAGACTCAAAAACCGATGACAGTTACCCGTCATCGGTCATTTTTCTTAGTCTTGAGGTGCTGACGAATCGTCCAGCGTATGAGCGAGCACACCGTTAATAAAACGACGTGAACGATCATCACTAAAGTTCTTGGCCAGTTCCAAAGCTTCATTGACCGCAACCCGGTCTGGCACATCATCAACATGGTCAATTTCATAAAAGGCCAGTCGTAAGATGACCAAGTCGGTCTTGGCAATTCGCTTTAATTGCCAACCGGTGCTCAGATACTGTTCGATCTGCGCATCCAGTTCGGTTTGATTGGTCAAAACACCTGTAACCAGCGTATCAAGGTAAGCCGGAACCGGCACAACCTGCGTTGTGTCGTCCGTTAAGACCCGTTGGTACAGAGCATCATGATCGGCGTCGGGATTGGCATTCAGGGCAAAGAGCATCTGAAACGCCCGTTCCCGAATCTGGTGTCGTGTAAGTGCCACTATTGATCACTGTCTCCTTCGTCGGCTTCGTTGAACAGGTGATCAGGATCAACCTGTTGCGCCGTCTTTTCGGGAATGACGCCTTCCACGTGAACATTGACTTCACGTAAGTCGAGATCAGTCATGAATAATAGTTGCTGCTTCACGCTGTCTTGAATGGCCAAGGCAACCTTAGGTACCGCCACGCCATAATTCAAGTAGACGTATACGTCAACGGCCAGTTCACCGTCATCAAATACCAGCTTGACACCCTTACCGTGCTGTTCTTTGCGACCCAGCAATTCGGTAAAACTGTTGGCAAGTGAGCCACGCATCCGGGCAACCCCTTCAGTCTGACTTGCAGCAATACCGACAATGATTTCGAGCACTTGTGGTGCCACTTCAATCTTGCCCAAAGCCGGTTCCTTTGATTCTAAAATGATATTAGTCTCTTCTGCCATTCATTGACCCTCCCTTACTGATAAAAGATTTGAAAACTATGCCCGGGAAATGTAAGTCCCATCGGTCGTGTTAATAGAAAGCTTGTCGCCTTCGTTAACAAAGAATGGCACTTGTACAACTAAGCCAGTGTTCATGGTAGCAGGCTTGGAACCACCGGAAGCGGTGTTCCCCTTGATACCAGGTTCGGTTGCCGTAACTTCTAAGACAACCGTGTTTGGTACTTCAACCCCTAAGATTTCGTTGCCAAATTGAACCAAGTCCACGTTCATGTTTTCTTGCAAGTAAGGTAATTGACCCTTGATCTGTTCTTCTGGAACTTCGATTTGCTCAAAGTTGTCAGTATCCATGAAGACCCGGTTATCACCGTCTTCATAAAGGTATTGCATGCTCCGCGTCAAGATGTCAGCTTTTTCCATCTTAGCACCGGCACGGAAAGTCTTTTCTTGAACAGCACCCGTCCGCAAGTTCTTAAGCTTTGAACGAACGAAAGCGCCACCCTTACCGGGCTTAACGTGTTGGAATTCGACGATCCGCCAGATTGCGTGATCGACCTCGATAGTTAAACCATTTTTAAAATCAGCAGTTGAAATTGCCATAATGTGTCAGCCTCCTAAAATATGTCCTCTTTATAATATCAATTCTTACCCATAAAAAGCAAGATACCAGGACCGCTTACAGAATAATTAAATTTCGTGGTGTGGTCGTTAAACACTCGTTGCCTGTTTCAGTGACCAAGAGATCATCCTCAATACGGATGCCCCCCTTGCCAGTAAAGTAGACACCGGGCTCCACCGTAATGACCTCGTTAGCCTGCATGACATCGGGCCAACCTCGGCCAATGTTCGGGCCTTCGTGAATATCCACACCAATCCCATGACCAGTCCCGTGAATGAATGCGGGGCCATAGCCCTGTTCGGTGAGGTAATCGCGACCAATCCGGTCCAGCTCGTCGCCGGTCACGCCTGGCCTAACCGCCGCACGGATCATCGTTTGAGCCTGTTGGACGGCCTGGTAGGCGGCCGTCAACGCTTGGCCAGGATCACCCAAGGCCACCGTGCGCGTCACGTCCGATGTATAACCATCCACGTAAAACCCGCAGTCAATGGTGACCAGTTCGCCCGTAGCCAACAACTTCTCACTGGCCTGGCCATGAGGCCAAGCGGATCGTTCCCCACTAGCCACGATGGTGCCAAAACTCGGGCCGGTTGACCCATGTTCCAACATCCACCGCTCCAACCACTGAGCAGCTTCCCGCTCAGTCATCCCCGGCTTCAGAACCGTGAACAGGGCTGCTAGTCCCTGACTGGTCAGCCGGGTGGCCCGCCGAATGGCTTTCAACTCCGTGTGATCCTTGATCTGACGCAACTCGCCAACAACCCCAGCTATGGGAACAATGTCCGTCATCAGATGCTCGTCTAACCACTCATACTCGGCCACGGTTAAACTATCCTCAATCCCAAGAACGGTCGCACCAGCGGCATCTAAGGCGTCATTAACCGCCTGCAGATAGTCCCGAGTGATGGTCTTGGGCACACCGGGCATCGTCGTTGCCAGCTCAGCCTCGTAACGGGCATCCGTCACGAAGACGGCCGAATCGGCCATGACCAAGAGGTACCCGTCACCAGCCTCAACACTGGTTCCGGTTAAATAGCGTTGATCGCTCGGTGACGAGACCAAGAAAGCATCGATACTGAGTGACGCAAAACTTGCTTGAAGCCGTTCAATTCTATTCGTCATGAACAACACCCTTTCTGATGACTGGACTCACTCGTCATTTTAGTGGAAAAAAAGAAGAACTCAAAGCGAATTGGTCTCGCCTCAAGCTCTTCAGTCGTACGAGGAAAACCTCGTGTTATTTAGCTGCTTCTTCTGCAACTGGGTATACGGATACCTGACGCTTGTCACGGCCCAGACGTTCGAATTTAACGACGCCAGCAACCTTAGCAAACAAAGTATCGTCACCACCGCGACCTACATTAAGGCCAGGGTAGATGTGCGTCCCACGTTGACGGTAAAGGATAGAACCACCGGTAACAGTAGAACCATCAGCAGCCTTCGTCCCAAGACGACGACCAGCAGAGTCACGACCGTTAGCAGTAGACCCACCACCTTTATGGTGAGAGAAGAATTGTAAGTTCATGTTCATCAGCATAAGTTTCACCTCCGCAAATTAATCTTTGATTTCTACGAATTTAACAAAATCCGCGTAATTTGTGGCGACATCTCGTAATCCATCCTCAAAACTCTGGAGGAGTGTTTGTCCCTTAAGTTCAGCCGTTGCCCCCAGCTCTGGTGGTAAGCGGACTTCCAGAAAGCCGCCTGCCTGATCGCGGTTCTCGACTTCAACGGGAATCTTAGCGATTCGTTGTAAGCCGTTCACCGTACTAATCGCGAGCACCGAAACTGCAGCACAAACAATGTCTTGACCATACTCACCTGAGTCAGCGTGGCCAGTGATTTGGAATGAATTGATTCGGTTAGTTCCATGATGGAACGTCGCATGAATCATCGGGATCGCCTCTCTTAATCTTTAGGCTTTAAGCGTTGATCGCATCAACGACAACCTTAGTGTATGGTTGACGGTGACCTTTCTTCGTATGAGAACCCTTCTTGGCCTTGTACTTGAAAGTAACAACCTTCTTTTCCAGACCCTGCTTTTCAACAGTCCCGGTAACAGTTGCTCCTGCGACAGTTGGCGTCCCAATCTTAGGCTTGTCACCACCGACAAAGACAACTTGGTCAAAAGTAACCTTTTCACCAGCTTCAACGTTCAACTTTTCGACGTAAACAGCTTGGCCTGCTTCGACCTTGTACTGCTTGCCGCCAGTTACGATAATTGCGTACATGTATGTGCACCTCCTTATATATTTAGACTTAGACTCGCCGAAGATAAGTGCTCCGCAAGGCGGAAAACTTAAGACTTATTCCGAGCGGTTGCAGCTGTGGAAGTCCACAAATACAACATGAAAATTATACCTGAACCAATTACCCGAGTCAAGGCTTTTCTGAAATTGGCTCGACATCTAAGCCCACCAGCGAAAACCACCCGGCCAATGGCCGTAATTCCGGCGAAATCATTTGCCGAAATGACCGGGCCAAGAACTCTGAACGATACCGCAGATCGTCATCCAGCCATTGCTGAACCAAGCCAAGAAAGGCGGTGACGAGGAAGGTGACCTGAATATCCTTCGGGGGTAGGTTCGCAGCTTGCGGGCTAAGTTGCCGAGAATAGGTCATCAGCTCATGCTCAAAGCGATCCCGAAGGTACGGTCGAAACCGACTAAAGGCCGGCCCGAGCAGCACCGAAACAATGTGACGATGACTCTCGATGTATTGCAGCGCCGGAGCTAAGGCAAACCCCGCTACCGGTTCCCCGTTCGGGGCCAGGGTCACCTTAGCGGCGGCAAACCATTCGTCAATGACCTGGTCTTCCGTCTGAGCCAAGAAGTCCGCCTTATCCTTGTAATGAAGATAGAACGTTCCCCGGGTAATCTGGGCGGCCTGGGTCAACTTCTGAACCGAAATCTGTTTCAAAGATTGTTCCTGCAACAACTGATGTAGCGCCCGGCGAAGGCGGTCGTTCGTTCGAATGACCCGCGGATCAACGGTTTCCATCACGGCACTCCCCCTTTTTGTGGACAAAAAGCTAGTTCGTGAGTACGAACTAGCCTGCCTGTTTCTAATAGTTATTAGCCTGACGGTCGAGGTTTACCTGACGCTTAGCCTCGTAAGCCGCCTGAATTTCATCTTGGCTGAAGCCGAAGTCAACGAAGCCCCACTTCAGGAATAACCGCCAAGCATGACGGAAGTCTTCCTGCCGATGTGAAAAATGGCTATTGAAGACCATGCGTTTCAGGATTAAGTATTGTTGGTCGGGATCCTTGGCCGGTCGGCTGCTGGCCAACGCCTGTAAATCCTCTTCCTTCAACATAATCAGTTGCGTCCAAACCTTCTTAGTAGCAACCAGAAAGAAGAAGTCCATGGCATCGGTATATTCGGTTAACAGCGTCTCGCGCGCAGTTGATCCCTCGTCGGCCTTGCCACGATGGGTCTTCCAAACCTTAAACCATTCCGAGGTGTTGGCAACTTCGGCCAACTCCACGTCCAACGCCACATAGGCGTTCTCAATCTGCCGATGACGAGGCAACTCAATGTCTCGCTCGGTTGTGATTTGATTGTCTAATGCAATGGACTGTTGAACCAATTTTGCTAACTCTAACACGACGTCAATCCCTCTCTAATCAAACACCAGTGGATCCGATTTAATTTCAAGATCTGTTAAGTTTTCTAAGTACCAGTCGCGCATGAATGGATATTTAATCAGCACATCGAACCACGACACCTTTTGTTCGTTGTCATGAACCGTGAGCACCCATTCCGGTTGACCTTCTAATTGGTTGTTGAAGATATCTACCACGACATCCCCATCCAACGTAATCTCGGCACCATTACCATTAACCCCATTGGTTAACATGTAATCGTTTTGCGCAGCCACCACGAAGAGTCGATCGACGATGCCGGCTGGTAAATCGGCCGCCCGCACGGCATAGTTTTGGCGATTAGCGGCGTCCAGGACGTTAAAGTCCACGGAATAACCGTAATCTTCCTTAAGGAACCGGGCGAAGTCGACCAGAATTTGAACGGAGGTCTTCACCGTTTCGGCAGGCACCGTGTCGTGTAAATCGATAATAAACAGTTGGGTTAAAGCGTGACTGCTGAACCGGAACATCTTCCGTTCCAAGTTGAGGTAGAACAATGCCTGCCCCGTCGCCCGTTCGCGATAGAACACCCCACCGTTTTCGGACGTTTCAATCCGGAAATTAAAGGTGCCACGGTCGCCAAGCGGTGTCAGTTGTTGCGTTAACTCTTCCTTGTGGTCACGGGACTGCAAAATGACATTGTTCCCTTGGTCATGCAGTTCCAACATCCGTGACATAAATAATAGGTAATAATCGGCATTACTGTATTGGTGCGGGAAGGTCACAAAGTCCGAATCCAATTGGAAGCTGGCTAACTGCGTGGCGGCGGATACCAACTCGTCGGTATCGGTCGTCTTAATCAGTTGGTCCATCAACTTGGTAAACGTCAGCCCCGTTTCCAAACCGGACTTAATGGCTTCGTTATAGTTCAGTAACCGCCCGCTGGTGGTTAGGGTCGAGGGATCATTCTCGTTAATCATCGACAGTCACCCCGCCTTCGCTCTTTCCTAACAGGCTGTTCAAGTAGTCCGCATAGAGACTCGTATTGTGTGATTCAAAATGTTCGAAGTCATCGAAGGCGTCGCGAATACTTTGCTTTTCGTAATTCAGGATGGTGTCTTCCTTCGACAAGACCAGGATTTGGTCATCATTTTCCTTGATGGCCTTGTGAGCGTCCAGCGCTTTTTCATCTTCATCGGCCAACTTGGTCAATTGGTCAATGATGTTTTGACGTTCGTCCTTCACCTTACCAGAATCCCATGGCATGCTACTCCGACCACTGTTTTCCTTGAGCTGCTCGCGTAGCGTGGCCTTTTCGGTGTCCCGCTTCCCTTGATCATCGACCAATTGTTGAAGCCGTTCGCTGTTCGCCGAAATCTGCTCAATCTTGGCCGTATTCAGTCGTTGATTATGGCTTTCTAAGGCAAAAGAGTCCTGTAACTTCTGGTATTCGGTCTGATCAAAATTAAACTTAACGTTGATCACGTCTAGATCACCGAATAACCGCCGGTCCCACCAGTTACCGAAGTAGATGTGGAAGAGGCCGGTCGTGTATTCTTCGTAATAGAAAAATGGATAAATATGCCCTAAATAGTCAATCAGGTTATCACTTAAGTAGTGACTGATTTGGGGATGAATGTTATCAACTAATTCCGCTAAATGATTAACCGTCCGCGTTGCCCGGGTCTTCTTAACTTCCTGGAAATAACGAACTTGGTCTAAGAGTTCATACACTTTGCGGTCGTCGCCATGTTGGACGGCGGCCTGTAAGGTGCTTAAATAATCGAGTTTGTTGGCGATTGCCTGCGTCAAGACGTCGGCGGCACTTGCTGTTTGTTCTTGGTTTTCCATGGCTTTTATCCCTCGTTTGAACATCCCCGGTGAGCCCGGCGACATTAGGTTATACGTTCATGGTACCAAAAATCGGCTGAGAAAAAAGCCCTTTGCATAAAAATTACATTAATTCCGTCATTTTTTATTCATAATGGTAGATTGTAAAATTTAAGTTGAACATATTAGTGGACAGAAAAACCCATAAAGGTCTTTAATGGTGTCACCACAAC
>NZ_RHOA01000004.1 GCF_003946545.1 Levilactobacillus tangyuanensis | reverse complement strand
ATTGGCGAACACCGATTGAGATCTTTTTGCGTGATCTGCGTTACTAAATTTGTTCAAGTTATTTCTTGCAATCTGCCATATAAAGAAATTAGTATTAATGGGTTATCATCAACACCAAGTATAGTAGAGTCCTTTTTGTGCATGCTTCCTACAAAGTACCCCTGACCAAAGGAGTATTGCCAAATTCACTACGTCAGATATACTGATACTAGATGGATCGAGGAGGTTTGACGATGACCAAAAGGCTCACGACGATTTTGCTGTCGACGGCAATTATCCTGAACTCACTGTCGCTGATCATCACGCTTCACAACCGACTCACCGACCACCGGACGACTAATTCACCGAAAAAGGGATTCAACAACGAACTTACATCGTGGTTGAATCCCTTTATTTTCCCTATTTTTCACTAATCAATTGCAGCGTATTGTTGCTGAAGACCACGTACAGTCCCTGCTTGCCGGCACTCACAGATACCGGTAAAGCGCTGGCGTCACTGGTGGTCTCCCAGACCAGGTCACCAGTCGTCGCGGCCAAGCGTTCATACGCCGTCCGCCGATCATTGGTTTGGTAAACGTGATACAGGTCCCCACTCGGGCCAACGGCTAACACGGAATTACGACCACCGACGGACGTTGACCAGACTTGGTTGCCGTCAAAATCGAATTTGAAGAGGACACCACTAGTCGCCACCCAAATGGCATCGTTGACCACGATATTTTGCATCTTGCCGGTAACCGGCTGTTGCCACTGTTCTTGGCCATCGGCATCCAACTTGGTCACGACGCCATTTGACCCAACATAGGTGTTGCCCTTCCCATCACAGGCCAACGTATCGATCGGTGCGTCGAAGCTGGTGGTCCAATCTAATCCACCAGCCTTCGTGACCTTCTGAACTGATTGACCGGTCACGTTACCGACAATAATATTATCCTGATTGTCGGCGGCCATAGTCACAATATAGCGGTTCAACAGATCATTGGTCCAGTCCGCTTCTAATTGACGATTAAATTTAGACAGATCGCCTGATATGTCACCAAATAATAAATTGTTCTGGTGATCAACGGTCAGGGCCCGAATCGCACTCAGAAATCGATGAGACCAAAGCGTCTCTTGTGTTGGACTGATTTTTGCGGCGAAGCCATTGGCGCCCCCAACAATTGCCTGACCATCCTGATCGACTCTCACCACGTACAGGCTCTGTTCAAATTCGCGTGTCCACTGGACTTGTGGGGTTCCCGTTGCTTTTGTTGCCAATGATTCTGGCGCAGTCGACTGGTTCTTATCTTCATGGCGATGCTTTTTCCAACCACTAAAAATTCCCATGGAAATTCCTCCAATCATTCAGCTTCCAAATGAAGTTGTAATGAAATAATTATTAGATGAGTACGGTTGATACTTTAAACGTTCTACTCAATATCATTTTAGCAGATTTTATCTTAAAAGTAATAAAGATTTCAATATTTCGATAACCGGTTAAGTCTCCTTACAAACGAATCAATTGGTCATAGACCGGTAGCAATGCCCGCACATCGTCTCGAATGCTTTGTGCCTGTTGGTCAGCTGGCAACCGGAAGAAGTCACTCCCCCGTAAGAAGTTGCGGCCGACCTGCCACTCAGCCCGGCGATCCATCTGGGTCGCCATCAGTGCCTGATAATTTTCTCGGGTCAGGGGCCGCCCAGAATTCTTATCGGTATGATCGCCACCACATTCGAAATCCGCCGGTAATTGCAGCACCAGATCTTCCTTCAGCTGACTCAATAAGGCCTGACGATTCTTGGCCTCCTGCAAGACGGCTAACCAGATAAAGAACCGGTCATCCCAAAAACCTATCTCAATGTGGGGAAGCATCTTGTATCCCCGCTTGGATGTGCTAAATGCCACCCAGGTATCGGTCGGCGGATTCTTAGTCCGACGCCGGTGCAACGACACATGCTCGTAGATGGGCATCGCCAATTCGGCGAAGACGGGCTGCAGGTCCGCCGCCGTTTTCAAGAACTTGGGATCGATTTCTGATTGGATCTTGCCCAATCGACCGGGCAACGTGGGATCATTAAACACCCGAAAATCTTGGTCCTGATACATGCCAACTCCTCCTTTGAACCCAATTTTAATTCCATGGTATACTAGTCTAACTACATTGAAAAGAGGCATTTGGATGGCGGAGAAAAGCTTAATGGAACAGCATATTCAAAACGCACAGTACGGCACGCCCAAGGTCAATCCCGATGAACAGCGACACTACCTCGGGACCTTCCGTGAGCGGGTCTCCCTCATGATGACCATCGCGGAAGTAACCAGTCATCAACACCTTGACGCATTCACCACGGAGATCACCGCCCATCCGGATTACCAATTAATCCTCAATGGTCATATTGATCAGGCCGACCTGGCGCCCTACCTCAAGCTGGCAAGTCAGCATCAGGTTCGCCTCACCATCCGGCAGGAAGCCATCTATGGCACAGCCCCTGACGAGCTCGGCCTCATCGTGGCGAGCGACCATGCCATCAATCAGAATCCCATTAGTCTCAGTAAAAAGTATCCGCCAAAGGTAACGACAACGCCAGCCACTAACGAACCCAAGCGTTCATGGTGGCAGCGACTTTGGCGGCGTCATTAGTGAAAGGAGTCTCCCCATTGTCTGAACCATTAGCCTATCGCATGCGACCACAACGATTGAGTGACGTTGTCGGCCAGCAACACCTCGTGGGCCCCGGAAAAATCATTGCCCGGATGGTTGCGGCCAAGCTACTATCCTCGATGATTCTTTACGGTCCCCCTGGCACTGGAAAAACCAGTATTGCCAGTGCCATCGCCGGGTCCACTAAATACGCCTTCCGTAAACTGAACGCCGCCACCGACTCTAAGAAGGATCTGCAGATCGTGGCCGAAGAAGCCAAGATGAGCGGCACGGTCATCCTCCTGTTGGATGAAATCCACCGGCTGGACAAAACCAAACAAGACTTCTTGCTTCCCCATTTAGAGAGTGGCCGCATCATTTTGATTGGGGCGACCACCGAGAACCCCTATATAAATATCAATCCGGCCATTCGCAGTCGGACGCAGATCTTTGAGGTGAAGCCCCTGACGTTGGCCGATATTGAAACGGCGCTCGACCGGGCACTTAACGATTCCGAACGCGGGCTGGGAAAGCTCCCTATTCAACTGGACGATAACGCCAAGGGCTTCATGGCGGGCGCCACGAACGGCGATCTCCGAAGCGCGTTGAACGGCCTCGAACTGGCCGCCCAATCAACGCCGGCGGACGAAGACGGCACCATTCACATCACCCAGGCCATTGCCGAGGAATGCTTCCAACGCAAGGCCATCGCCGGCGACAAGAATGGCGATGCGCATTACGATGTCATATCGGCCTTTCAGAAGTCCATTCGGGGCAGCGACACCGATGCTGCGCTCCACTACCTCGCGCAGCTCGTGGCCGCCGGCGACCTACCAATTATTTGTCGGCGACTTATGGTGATCGCTTACGAGGATATCGGACTGGCGAATCCACCGGCGGCCTCGCGGACGGTACAAGCCGTTCAGGCGGCCCAGCAATTGGGCCTGCCCGAAGGTCGAATTCCGCTGGCCAACGCGGTCATTGAGCTCTGCCTCTCACCCAAGTCCAACTCGGCCATGGTGGCCATGGATGCCGCCCTGACCGATGTGAACGCCGGCCATAACGGGGCCGTTCCGGACCACCTAAAGGATGCCCATTACGCCGGCGCTAAGAAACTTGGCCACGGTAACGACTACAAATATCCCCACAATTTTCCAAATGACTGGGTGAAACAAGACTATCTACCTGCCGGTTTGAAGGGATCCGAATACTATCAACCCAAGACCAATGGTCGCTTTGAATCCCAGCTGGCTGAACAGTACCACCGGTTGCGTAAAGCGAACCAGTAACCCTAATTGAAATTTAGATATTTATATGCTAAGATACAATTGGTTCTAAGGTGTACGCGTTGTCTCACTACAAGTTGCCGAACAAGTAATTCTTAAACGGGAATGTCTAACGGTAGAGAACATGACAGGCCTTATCACTTGGAAGTCAGACGCTCTATCAAGCTTTCCCCCCTGCATTGTCATCGCGGGTCAACATGACTAGACAATTAACGGCACCACTTAGATCATTCAAAGCCTAGCTTTGAGGGCCATTCCATTGAATGGTCCTTTTCTTTTCAAAAATGAAGGAGGCATCCCTTGTGGCCATTACGATTCTAATGATTTGTTATACCCTGATCGCCCTGTGGTTTGGCTGGTATCTGTTTAGCCATCGGCAGCGAACTTTCCTGGTCTTTCACCCGGAAAGCACCCCTGCCCTGAGCAAAGTCGTTGCGACGGGTGGCGTTCTGCTCTTAATTGTGGGGATTCTATCCGCCATCGCAACTTTTTTAAATAATACGGTTTTCATTGCTGCCGTCCTGTTGGTCGGTATCATTATCATCGTCAGCCTGCAGGTTATCCTGGTTCGTTGGCTACCAAAGAGTTAACCGTTTACATATCCGTGACCTTTTTTGCTAATTTACTTTTTATTTACCCCTAAATAACGTATGATAAGAGTATAAAGTAATGAGAGGTGAGCAATATGTTACAACAATATAAACACATTTTAGTTCCAGTTGACGGTTCTTACGAGGCTGAATTAGCTTTCAAGAAAGCGGTTGCTGTGGCTAAGCGTAACGATGCTGATTTACATCTCGTTCACGTTGTAGACACCCGGGCTTTCCAAAACATTTCTAGTTTTGATACCAGCATGGTCGAACAAGTTACCGAAACGGCCAAGAAGACCCTCGATAAGTACGTGGCCGATGCCAAGGCTGAAGGCTTGGACAATGTTGACTACGCCATCGAATATGGGGCTCCTAAGACCATTATTGCCCGCGATGTTCCACGGGATAACGATACTGATTTAATCATGATTGGTGCCACCGGTTTAAATGCCGTTGAACGCCTTTTGATTGGATCTGTCACTGAATACGTCACTCGTACGGCCGTTTGCGATGTGATCGTTGTGCGGACGGATTTGGATAACGAACCTGCTAAGGCACAACACCCAGAAAAATAAGTCTTTGTTTCTTAAACACAAAACGCCACTGCAATCACTGCAGTGGCGTTTTTCTATGGATTCAGTTAATCGGCAACCAGTGATCCTAACGAAGGTGCCAGCCGTTCCTGTAAGGCCACGTTGTGGGTGACCAAGGCCAACGTCTTCGCAATCATGAGGCTACGTTTAGCGGCAGCCGTTGCCAATAGTGCTTGTTCCGCCTGGCCCCGAACTTCGTAGAGCACGTCAATTAAGTAAAGCGATGCTTGATGCTTAACCGCCGTCAAAGCGGATTCCACATTTTCAATCACAAGTTGCGGTTGCTCTAACTCCAGGTACATTTGAGCCATTCGATAACGCGCCCAAATAAGCCGCTTAAAGTTGGCTTCATCGTGCCATTCGAAGTCATCTAAGTAGGTCATCGCCTCGTTGAGGTAATACCGGGCCTTCTCGAGCTCATGCCGTTCCATGTAGGCGGCCGCCATCCCCACATTACCGACGATGGCATAGAGGTCCCAAGGCATCCGGTATGACCGGTGCAACAAGAGATTAAAGTGGAAAATGGCTTCATCCGGACGTTGTTTAGCCCCTAACTCAACGAAACCGCGATAATAGTGATACCGTTCCCGATCGAAGGAATTCTGGACATTACTCATGTTTAGCTTGCCAAGTAACCCATCGGCACTCAAGTAATCCCCACGGCGGATAGCTAACGAAATGGCCTCAAACTGTTCGTCCATCCCGCTCCCCAGGCCGGATAACACATCATTCAAGGAAACGTTTAGGCGGCGGCAAATTTGCAGAATGATCTTAATACTTGGCACCTTATTTTTCTTCTCCATCAGACTCACCGTGGCCTGAGTACAGATGCCATCAGCTAACTCCTGCTGTGATAAATTTTTCTGTTTACGATATTGTTTAACTTTACTCCCTAGTAGACGCATGTCTTCTCTCCCTCACAAAGCGTAACGTTGGTCAACTGCCGATTTATCTGATAAAACCGAACATTATGCAAAGCGCGATTGATGAAACTAGTTCGCCGCTAATTTACCAAGCCTGTGAAAAAATCATTGAAAACTGAATGGCCTAGTCCGGTTGCTTTATCATTAATTATTATAATAAGCGTTCTACCAGTGATTACAAGTAATATACGTTATTATGAAGGAACTCTCATCTGTCTAGGCCACTTTTTCATTTTGGCATAAATATATTTATATTTAGTCAGTTAATGCGTAGAAAATCACAATATTTGTTGTGATCGTTCGCTAATTGGTGGACAACCTAATTAGCGGCTCATTAGATATAACTGTAAATGAAGTTTTGCAGAATGGCCCAGCTAGCCCGCCAAGGCGCCTGATCGGTCACCTGCCGTAATTGCCGAAGATTATTGGTAATCTGGCCGTCGGCGCCTAATTCCCAGCTCCGTGTCATGGCCGCTCGTGAATCCGGCGTCCAAACATACGCCGCGCCCCCCCGTTGCTTGGCTGCCAGAATAAACTGCCGACTCACTGATATT
Source organism: Levilactobacillus tangyuanensis (assembly GCF_003946545.1). Taxonomy (GTDB): domain Bacteria; phylum Bacillota; class Bacilli; order Lactobacillales; family Lactobacillaceae; genus Levilactobacillus; species Levilactobacillus tangyuanensis. The sequence goes on along the minus strand of NZ_RHOA01000004.1, from coordinate 142,349 downwards.
TGCTGAAGGGAGTAAAAGTCGGCTGGCATCGACTGGGGATTAACCCAGTTGAACGGGGTAATATACCCGACCGCTAGCTTCGGTACCTGTCGGCGGAGCGTTGCAACTACCCGATAATCCAAGGAGTGAACGCGCGACCCATCACGCCGTAACCGCTGTCCATACAGCCTACCGAAGCGTTGTACCATGTTAGCGGAATCCGCCGACGTCGTCTTTATTTCCACCAACAACGGTTGATGGAACCGCTCCGCCAACCGAAGATAGTCCGACCAACTTGCGAGGTGCGCGTGCTGGCCATTCTCTGTAATTTCTAATCGTTGAAGTTGACGTAGGGTCAATTGTCGCGGTGTTACCTGACGTTTCGCCAGGGTTGCCAGTGTCTCATCATGTAGGACCACCCACCGGCCGTCACGGGTCTCGTGCAGGTCCATCTCTACAAAGGTTGGCCGTTCTCGGTGAATACGCCGCAAGGCCCCCAGCGTGTTCTGAACGCCCTGCTCATGGTCAACGCCTCGGTGACTAATCACGGCCGAGTTTGCGAAGGCCGGCCGAGCCATCATCGTTTGCCAGCTCACCCCACTCGCCAAGGCCACCGCAACAATGGTGACGCCAATCCAATGGCGTCTATCACGCCGGATCATCGGCAGACTGGGCGCCCCGCACCAACACCAAATCAGCGTGGTGACCCCCAGGATGGCAACGCACTGAAAGCCAATCCAGCTGAGCATAATCCCCGCCGCCGTGGCCAGTCTTACCAGATTCTCGGTGCCGAATCCCAGGCGCTTGACCCCGGCGACCATTAACTGGCTACCACCGAACCACAGTCCCAGCAGACCAAGGCTCACAATAATCCCCCGGATCATTTGACCAGCCCGACCAGGATGGCGTAACCCAGGCGTCAGCCGACGGAAATCTCGGGGGCCGCGAATGAGACAAAATGTAGTAACTAACAGGTAGATGATGGCAACAGTAATGACCACCGGACGCCGGTGGAGCCCGACTAGGTTCACCCAACGACTGGGCAGCCAAACCCGTGCCACCAACTGGCTGCTCAGTCCAAAGAGCCCCCAAGGCACCATCAACACTGTCAGGGCCATCTCAAGACCCAACCAGGTGCCCTTAAAATCCCAGACGAGTTGCCAAACCCTTGCCCACGTCACCGGCCGTTCAGGATGACTGAAGGTCAGCGATAATGTGGCCAACTGGCCGGCAATGATCACCAACGTGCCCAAAATGCCCAGCACCTGGCTCGGCGTCCACCCTGGCCGCTCCCCTAGGCAGCGCAAACCGGTTAACGCAACAACCACGACAAGCCACCCCCAGGTCAGTCCTGGGGTTAATCCGCGTCTCCAGGCGGTGGTCAGTTCATGCCAATGTTCTCGCATCAAGAATCTCCTCCAATAAAAAAATCGATTGAGCGCATCGCCCAACCGATTCTAAATCACGTTATTTCTTTGGTTTAAAGGTCGATGCTGCCGAGTTATCATCCAACGGAATGAAATCGTAAGCCAATTCGTCTTGCACCTCAAACTCATCTTGTGCCAAACCAATTAGTTTGTCGATTAAGTCCGTGTAGCTAATACCCGTGGCCTGCCACAATTGTGGGTACAGGCTGATGTTGGTAAAACCAGGCAAGGTGTTCACTTCCCCGATGTAAGGAACCCCATCCTTAGACACGAGGTAGTCAATCCGAGCCATCCCCTTTAAGCCCAAAGCCTTGTACGCCTCAAGACCCATTGAGGTGATTTCAGCCGTCAAATCGGCCGGTAACTCAACCGGTACTTCAAAGGTGACGCCACTGGCGTCCACAAACTTATTGTTGTAGTCGTAGAAAACATCTGACTTAGGCACCCGGATGGCGCCAAGTCGAGAAGCCTTAGGTTCTTCGTTACCCAAAATGGAAATTTCAACTTCTTCAGGACCGTCAATGGTTTGTTCAACCAACACCTTGTAGTCATACCGGAAGGCATCGGAAATGCCTTCAATATATTCCTTAGCGTTGCTGGCTTTATGAATCCCAACTGATGAACCCTGGTTTGCAGGCTTGATGAAGACGTTAGTCCCTAACTTTTCTTGAACCGTTTCGTAATCGTAACGATCCCGATTGTTAGGCGTCAGCACAAGGTACTTCGTGTTCCGAATCCCATGTGTCGTCAAGACTTGCTTCGTCATATCCTTATCAAAAGCCACGGCTGATGCTAAGACGCCACTCCCCACAAAAGGTTTTTTCAACAAACGGAAAAGCCCTTGGATCGTACCGTCTTCACCCAAGTTACCATGAATAATTGGGAAGAAAACATCAATGTCTTTTGCTTGGGATAAATTCCAAATGGGTGCCAATGGGTTAGACCGGTCTACCTTGGACAACTCTTCAGTTGCCACTGCGGCTTCATCCTCACCATCAAAGACCCGGCGTGATGCCGCGTCACTCAGAACAAATCCGCCCCGCGTCAGTAGGAATAAACTAACGTCGTAACGTGACTTGTCCATTGCATCGTAGATGTTGTGTGCAGAACGCTTTGAAACGTCGTGCTCCGAGGAATTGCCACCGAATAATAGACCTACGTGTAACTTTGTTTTCGTCTCCATGTTGTCACTCATCCTATCGTATAAATTTCGGTTAGCCTACAGTATACCATTTTTAATAAAATTTGCGTAGCGGATCAGCCCAAAAAGTCAATCGTTGAGTTCAAATAATCCTCTAGACTCTTGGGCAGATCCTTATGCAACCGAAATGAATCCAATAACCGTTTGCGATTGAAGAACCGATTCCATCCAGCAATGGTATCTGGCCGGCGATGTAAGGCCACCGCCTTACGCCATTGTTGTAGCACCATGACCAGCGTCTGTTCATAGAGGGTGTGCCGGTTAGCAAGGTCAATAAAGTAGGCCGCCATCCGATCGTTCTCCCCATAAATCAAAGGGGTCGTTAACCGACGCAGCCTTTCAATCATGCTTACCATCAAGAAGAGCTTGTCAGCCCGGTCCAGCCGATCACTGGCCGCTAACACCACCAACAGATCGGTCAACGCCGCGAAAGTATGGGCCCATCCCTGATGATTGATAAATCCCCGGGTGTCGGTCTCTAAACAAACGGCGGTCGTGGCCAGGATGACTAGCTGATGCCAGTCGATCTTCGAGGCGACCTGTTGATTCTCCCCCACAAAGTGTAAGAGCACCGCCAGCAAATTAATCCGGCCCGACCGACCAAAGACGGCCGCGTTAGCCGGTTCCAACGAATGGGCAAATAGATCTTCGGGTTGTGTGAGCTGGTTAAAGATAAAGAGTAACTGTTCCGAACTCAGGGCATTTTGCTGTAAGGCATCGTAAATGGTGAAATTCACTCCTTGGTAACGAATCAGAGGATCCGGTGATCCCAGGTGTTGAATGAGTTGCCGCATCTTACGGAAAGGCAGATTAACCGGGTCATTCACCTGCAGTTGTCCCTTCAGGTTGGCCAGAATTTCATCGATGCCATCTTCATCATCCGGCAACTCAACTTCTGTGCGCCGACGCCGATGAATGCCGTCCATCAACTCGCCCAGCCGTCGGCCTAGCGACTGGTAAACCTCACCATTTTTCACCTCAGCGTTGAGCCCTTCGATTTGGGTCATTAACGCCCCTATCTGTTCGTCCATTCCAGCAACCTCCAGTTGTTTTTATCTCATCCTATGGTTCGACTCGATCCGTGTGGATAACGGGTTGCGAGCCGCGTTCATTGATAATTGAAACCATCATATTATTGATTAATTGTAACTTCTGATTATCCGACAAGTCCAGACTCGTCTCGGCCTCTAACCGTTCGATGGCGCCCTCGGTAATGGACACCGCCCCTTCAACGATAATCTTACGGGCCGAGAGGATCGCCTGCGATTGTTGCCGCTGCAACATTGCCGAGGCGATCTCCGTGGCATAGGCCAGGTGGGTCAATCGCGTTTCCACGATCTCAACGCCGGCCACATTCAAGCGCTCCTGGAGCTCTTTGGTTAACCGATTAGATACCTCGGATGGATTACTTCTTAACGTCAACTCTGCGTCGTCCGTAAAGTTATCGTAGGCATACTCCGAGGCCACGTGCCGAATAGCCGATTCACTTTGAATTTCCACAAACTCTTCGTAATTTTCAACCGCAAACAAGGCCTTACTGGTATCAACCACCTTAAACACAATGACGGCGGCAATCTCCACCGGATTCCCCCGCAAATCGTTAACTTTCAAAATGGCGCTATTGAAGTTGCGAACCCGAAGAGAAACGGTCGCCTTATTGGTAAGCGGCACCGTAAGATACAGTCCCGACTCACGAATCGTTCCGATGTATCGACCAAAAAAAGTTAAAACCTTGGCCTGATTAGGTCCAATGATGGTCAAGCTGCTGGCCGCAATCAATGCCACGATAATCAACAACGCGCCGAGTGGTCGGCTGACCTGAACAACGAGTCCACCACCGATTCCAAGGAGAATCAAAACCAGCACTAGTCCAAGGTAACCATTTAAATGAAACACCTTTTTTTCTTGCATGTGATTTCCTCCATCCCCATAACTGGTTCTATTATACCCGACAATGAACGAAACCACTAAAAAACCGGTCACCCTCTCAAGGAAGGTGGCCGGTCGCTTAACTTAATTAATCTTCTTGAACATCGACGAACCAAGCCGCCTGAGTGTCGCTACCATTTAAGGCCGCGAAATCATCGGTAAGGGCGGGATTAACCGCCGTGACCGTCCCGGTTACGGGACTTTGAATGTCTGAAACCGCTTTGTCAGCTTCAACACTCAATAGGTTATCACCCTTGGTCACCTGATCACCCACGTCGGGTAATTTGGCAAACTTGATGGTCCCTAGTTCGTCTTGCCCCTCACTGGTTAAACCAATGCGGGTGCCGTCGTTGCTTGCTGCCGTCCAGAAATACTTGACCATTTCACTCATGCTAAGCGCTCCTTTTTATTCGAAAGCTTTATTTCGACTAAACATGTAACTCTTATAATGATACCGCATTGACATGATTAACCCAATCCCAATCAGGTTACCAATCAATGCCGACCCCCCTTGACTAACAAATGGCAGCGGAATCCCAGTCAGTGGTAACAGACCAATGCTCATCCCAATGTTTTCGAACACGTGGAAGAGAATCATCATGATAACCCCAGTTGAGATGTACGCGTAGAACACATTCTTGGTATCAAAGGTGACCCGAATCATTTGGTAAATCAATAAGAAATACAAGAATATCAGGACACAGCCCCCAATGAAACCGAAGTTTTCCCCAATAACGGAGAAAATCATATCGGATTCTCGGACGGGAACATACACGTGGGACACGTTGAAGCCAGTCCCAAAGATGCCCCCAGAACCAACCGCCTTCATACTTTGCCAGAGTTGGTAACCCTGGTTAGACGTATCCGCAGATGGATGCAACCAGGTGTCAACCCGGGAGAATTGGTAGGCTTGAAAGCCAAACTTCTCCAGAATCTTACGACCCCAGTCGGTCGTCACTAACGTTAAGGCCGTCCCGCCGACTACAGCGATTCCGCCGAAAGCCGGTGCGATGATCTTCCAGGTGATTCCGGAAACCAGAATCACCCCACCAACGATGGCGAAGAAGACCAGCATCGTCCCAAAGTCATTTTGAAGCTTCAAGAGTACCGCCACCGGTAAGGTCCATAGGATGAGCTTACCAATTAGCCGCCAGTCCGACCGCACCGTATGAACGGGAAAATCATTGTTGTGTTCCGTCACCACCCGGGCCAACATCAAGATGAAGGCGGGTTTCATGACTTCTGAAGGTTGAAACGTTAACGACCCGATGGCAAACCAACTCCGAGCACCGGTGTTGGCGAAATACGCCCGACTGTAAAAGACCAGGACGGCCGCCAACAGGAAGATCCCAATCCCGTAGAGAACCGGGGCCACCTTCCATAACTGTTCCGAATCAAACTGCATAATAATCACGATGGCAATGGTCCCAATGATGTACCATGCCAACTGGGAAATAACCGCGGACGTAATGCTGGTCGCACTACTATCATGGGTGGCCGCCACATAAATAGAGGCCAGCCCAATCAACGCGAGCATCATGACACAGAAGATGATGCCCCAGTCGATTCGCGAGTCAACTTCGCCACGCTTTTCTGTCGCATTCTTTGCCACTATGATTGCTCCTTAACTCAAACTAAGATTTTGTCTTAATTATAAAGGCCGCAGTGAACAAACTTGCGTCACTCCGGCCAACTTTACTAAAATTTATTAACCCCGGTGTAAATGGTAATCCCGAAGCAAGAGTTCAACACCCTCGTCGACCGTCTTCACACGATAGACATCGCCATCGTTTAACTGCGCTTCCAACCGATCTTCGACAGGACTGACCGTCCCAATGGTTTCATCGCCAATCTTCAGAACGGACATGGTCTGGCCGTCCGGGAGCTTCTGCTCGTCGATGGTGACTTCTACTGATTTTTCTCGCTTACTCATGCAGGCTCTCCTTTGATTGCGTAAGGGGTTGGTCTAGTTGCATGGCTTCACGGTAAGCCTTCTGGGCCACCACATTACGACGCAACGTGAAGTGGTCCGGCACCGGGTCAATTCCCCCGTGCACAAAGGGATGGCACCGTAGAATACGGGCAATTCCCATCAGGCCACCCTTAACGGCGCCGTGCTTAGCCAACGCTTGCAACATGTAATTTGAGCAAGTCGGATAATACCGACAGCTCGGTGGAAACAGTGGGGAAATGAACCGCTGATATCCCCGAACTAACAGGCTGAAGAGTTGCCGTAGCATAAAACCTGCCCCCTTACATCATTTTTAGTTACTGTTCTTCTTTGATCCTTTGGTATCCATGTGTTCTAACAGGACTCCGGCACCCTTAGCGACGTTGTCCAATGGATCCTCGGAGATAATGACGGGAACCGTCAAACGCTCTGAGAAGAGCTTATCGATACCGTCTAAGAGGGCACCCCCACCGGTCAACATGATCCCGCGGTCAATGATGTCCGCGGCCAGCTCTGGTGGTGTGGTTTCCAGCACGGCCATGGCGCCGGCCACAATCTGGTCGACTGAGTCATGAATGGCAATTTCAACTTCAGCAGCCGTAATCGTGGCTGTAGTTGGCATTCCGCTGACGGAATCCCGGCCACGGACATCCATGGTCTTTTCTTCGTTACCAGGTTCTGGATAGGCCGTTCCGATTGTAATCTTAACGTTTTCGGCCGTCCGTTCACCAATGATTAAATTATGATTGTGCTTCAGGTAGTTAACAATTTCAGTATTCATCCGGTCACCAGCCACTCGAATTGAGCGACTAGCCACAATATCGCCCAGTGAAAGGATAGCGATGTCACTAGTCCCACCACCCATGTCGATTACCATGTTACCGCTAGGCTTAAAGATATCCATGCCGGCACCCAGAGCGGCTACCTTAGGTTCTTCTTCAAGATAAACCTTTGCGCCACCGGACTTTTCAGCCGCCTGAATAATCGCCTTGCGTTCAATTTCCGTGATGTTCGTTGGAGCACAGATCATGATGTTTGGCTTTGATAAGAAGCCCTTCACACTCAACTTGTTAATGAAGTATGAAAGCATTGCTTCGGTAATATCAAAGTCGGAAATCACACCGTCCTTCAATGGACGAATGGCCCGGATATTGCCTGGTGTCCGGCCAACCATTCGATATGCTTCTGATCCCACGGCCAGGACCTTATCCGTCTTCGTATCAATTGCTACGACAGACGGTTCATTCAATACGATCCCCTTGCCGACAACGTAGATCAAAACGTTTGCCGTACCCAGATCAATTCCAATGTCATTCGCCATACTTATGCGTCCTCCTGATTGTTAGTGCCAATTTTCAACATTTCATTATACCATAATCTAGAGAAACTCTAAATGGTTTCTCAAATCAAAGAAAAAGGTGGCCAAAAGCCACCCCTCATTTTACGTATTAGTTGTTAACGTGAGCGTTGTTTAAAACAACGGTATCGTTATCGTTAACCGTGATTCGCTTGACCTCTGCACCCAGCGCGGTTAACTTCTTGTGGAAGTCATAGTACCCACGGTCTAAGTATTTCAGATTAGTCACTTGCGTGTAACCATCGGCCACTAACCCCGCCAGAACTAATGCCGCCGCAGCTCGTAAGTCGGTTGCCGCCACTTCAGCGCCGTTGAAGTCGGTTGGTCCATGCATCACGACGGTCCGCCCGTTCACTTGATATTCAGCGTTCATTCGCCGGAGTTCTTCCAGGTGCATGAAGCGATTCTCAAAAACGGTTTCCGTCATGGTACTGGTCCCTTCGGCAGCCAACTGCAGAACCGTCATTTGTGGTTGCATATCAGTTGGAAAGCCAGGGTATGGTAACGTCTTAACGTCAGTTGGTTGTAATTTCTTAGGTCCAATGACTCGCACACCGGCTGGTTCTTCAGTTACTTGTGCGCCCATTTCGCGAAGCTTAGAAATTAAAGGTTTGTTGTGTTCAACAATGCCGTCCTTGATCAGCACGTTACCTTGAGTCAAGGCAGCACCGACCATAAAGGTCCCTGCTTCGATCCGGTCTTGAACCACACTGTGATCCGTCCCGTGCATCTCGCTAACGCCTTCAATCCGAATGGATTCAGTACCGGCACCGAAGACCTTGGCGCCCATCTTGTTCAAGATGTTGGCGAGGTCAACGATTTCTGGTTCGCGAGCCACGTTATCGATCACCGTGGTCCCCTTTGCCAAACAAGCCGCCATCATAATATTCTGCGTGGCCCCAACACTTGGGAAGTCGAGGTAAATATGACTTCCCTTGAGTTCATCGGCGAAAGCCTCAATATAGCCATCGTGTTGTTCGATTCGGGCACCTAAGGCTTCCAAGCCCTTCAGGTGCAGGTCAATTGGTCGCGTCCCAATGGCACAGCCACCAGGTAAGGCAACGCGGGCATGACCCAACCGAGCCAATAGTGGCCCCATGACAACGATAGAAGCTCGCATCTTAGAAACATATTCGAACGGCGCTTCACTAGAAATCTGGTTAGTGGCGTCGATAGTCATTTCGCGAGCATCCTCGTCGAAATCAACTTTTAAATTCAAGAAGCGTAAAACCTTACTCATTGTATAAACATCAGACAGAACCGGAACATTTGCTAAGTGAGTGAGTCCATCTTCACCAAGAATTGAGGCTGCCAAAATAGGCAAAACAGCATTCTTAGCGCCTTCGATCTGAACAACACCAGTTAAGCGGTTCCCACCATGAACGACAATTTTTTCCATGGGATACCTCCAAAGAATTTTATGGGTTTACTTGACCAAGTAACCCAGGTTACGAACGTTATCGATGAAGTCCAGAAAAAACGAGCTGCAGCCAAAACCAATAGCCACCGCTAACATCACAATTAATAATCGCGACTGGCGTGGATAAAAAGTCATTAATCTCTCGATATGTAAACCTGAGATCGCCCAAAAGGCGATGGCAATAAAAAAGAGATGACTAACGATAGTTAAAATTCCTTGCACGCCTAGTTGCTTCATGACTTCGTTCCTTTCTGAACATTCTCGTCAACTATAGCATATTTTTTCGGGCTTGTCCCCCGAAAATCCCATGAAAGCGGCGTTTGTAATATTACAATTTTTATTTGAACAAATTGCCTGCGAATTTTGACAAATGCCAATAAAAAGAGTCCTCCCCAAAATGGGAAGGACTCTAACCGTTGCAACCACTAATAAATTAGTGGTTGGCAACGTTAATTCGATTGATAGCCCGGCGCAAAGCCACTTCGGCACGAGCCAAAGAATCCGTATCATGCGAAGCCTTAGCTTGCTTGATCGTCTCTTGAGCACGTTGACGGGCACTTTCAGCCCGCTTGACATCAATCTCGCTTTGACGTTCAGCACTGTCGGCAACGATCGTTGCGGTATCGTCAGAGAACTCGATAAAGCCTCCGTTGACCGCGATGCGATCTTGTTCCTCACCGTACTTAACCCGGACTTCGTCGACCTTTAAGGTGGCGATGACGGGAACGTGTTTAGGCAAAATTCCTAATGGACCGATAGCCGTGGTAACGACTAAGAAGTCCCCTTGATGTTCATAGACTCGGCCGTCGGGAGTTACGATACTAATCGATAAAACTGGTTTATTATCAGCCAATTAGAATCCCTCCCTAATTATTTGCAACCGCGTCGTTCATCTCTTTTGCCTTAGACACAACGTCTTCTACGCCACCACAGTTACGGAAGGCATCTTCTGGTAAGTCATCGTACTTACCATCAAGGATTTGCTTAAACCCTTCGATGGTGTCTTCCAACTTAACGTATTTCCCTGGTAAACCAGAGAATTGAGAAGCAACCGTAAATGGTTGTGACAAGAAGAATTGAATCCGACGTGCCCGGTTAACGATCGTTTGTTCCTCTTCAGACAGTTCATCCATCCCTAAGATAGAGATGATGTCTTGTAATTCATGGTACCGTTGCAAGACGTGTTGAACTTCGGTGGCAACATGGTAGTGTTCTTCCCCAACGATTTCTGGTGCCAGGGCCGTTGACGTTGAAGCCAATGGGTCCACGGCAGGATAAATCCCTTGTTGAGTCAATGAACGTTCCAGGTTGGTCGTTGCATCCAAGTGAGCAAAAGTCGTTGCTGGAGCAGGGTCGGTGTAGTCATCGGCAGGAACATAAACGGCTTGAATAGAGGTGATTGACCCCTTGTTCGTTGACGTAATCCGTTCTTGCAATTGACCCATTTCAGTTGCCAGCGTTGGTTGGTAACCAACGGCTGAAGGAATCCGGCCCAATAGGGCGGAAACTTCAGAACCAGCTTGCGTGAACCGGAAGATGTTGTCGATAAACAACAGAACATCTTGGCCCTTAACATCACGGAAGTATTCCGCAATGGTCAAACCAGTTAAGGCAACCCGCATCCGGGCACCAGGAGGTTCGTTCATTTGACCATAAACCATGGCCGTTTGCTTCAGAACTCCTGAGCTCTTCATTTCCCAGTACATATCGTTACCTTCACGGGTCCGTTCACCAACACCGGTGAAGACGGAAATCCCGTTATGGCCTTGGGCAATGTTGTGAATTAATTCTTGAATTAAAACGGTCTTACCAACACCGGCACCACCGAATAACCCAATCTTCCCACCACGAACGTAAGGTTCGAGCAAGTCAATAACCTTAATCCCCGTTTCAAGAATTTCAGTCGTTGGGTTCAATTCGTCATACTTTGGTGCGTCGCGGTGAATTGGCATCCGTTGCGCATCTTCTCCAAATTCGGCACCGCCGTCAATTGGATCCCCAAGAACGTTAAACACACGACCTAAGGTGTCGTCACCAACTGGAACTGAAATAGAAGCACCTGTGTTTTCTACTTCCATTCCGCGGCGAAGACCTTCAGTACCATCCATGGCGATGGTCCGCATAACCCCGTCACCCAGTTCAAGGGCAACTTCAGTTACTAAGACACTACCATCGTCCCTCTTAACTTTGAGGGCGGTATTGATGTCGGGTAATTCATCGTTCAGTGGGAATTCAACGTCAACAACTGGTCCGATAATTTGAATAACTTTACCAGCACTCATTATTCGTTAATTCCTCCCGTCATTAATTATTCAAGGCTTCCTGACCACCGGTAATTTCTGTGATTTCAGTCGTAATCGCAGCTTGCCGTGCACGATTATAGTGCAATTGTAAGTCGCTGATCAAATCATCAGCATTATCAGTGGCTGATTGCATCGCGTTCGTACTTGATGCGTGTTCGGAAGTCTTCGCGTCCAGAATAGCGCCGTAAACCAAGCTTTCCGCGTATTGCGGCAAAATGGTTTCTAAGACTTCGGCTTCTGACGGCTCCGTTTCATAATCCGATGCGAGGTTAGCCGATGCTGCGGAATCATCCACGGCATCGGACTCTAACGTCTCACGGTCAACGGGAAGCGTCTTCTCAGCACGAAAACTTGATGAAATGCGGTTCACGAAATGATTATAGCAAACGAAGAGTTCATCAAAGACTTCGCTGTCATACATCGTCGTCACGGTCTTCACGATCTCCCGAACTTCATTGAATTCCGGAACATCACTCACGCCACGATATTCATAAGCAACATTAACGCCACGCTTCTTGTAGAAATCCGCACCAGTCCCACCAACGGCCAAAATCATGTAGTCGTCAGGGTTTGGTGTCCGGTTTTCGATAAACTCATTAGCCTCACGAAGCACGCTACTGTTATAGCTCCCAACCATACCGCGATCGGAAGTCACAACCAAGTAAGCCGTTTTCTTAACTGGACGGTCTGACTGTAATTTGCTTGAGGAATGTTCAAACAGTTGAGACTGAGATAAACGCAGAACTACGGACTTGATCTTTGAGACATAGTCTTGATAGCCCCTAGCATGCTTCTGAATCTTGTTCAACTTCGCAGTAGAAACCATGTGCATCGCAGCCGTAATTTGCCGCGTAGCTTTCGTGGAATTAATCCGATGTTGGACATCATGAATCGATTCAGCCATTTTTCCTCACCATCCTTCCTTCAAGCAACTTAATTAGCCGAACCATTATCTGCTGCAGCATCACCATGCTTGGTAGGTTGGAAAGTCTTATCGAACTCGTTGATTGCATCGTCCAGGGTGTCGCCTTCTGGCAAGTTCCCGGTTTCCGTAATCGTGTCCTCAAGGGACTTGTACGAGTTATCCATGAATTCAAACAATTCATTTTGATAACGTAAAACGTCTTCCAACTCAAGCTTGTCTAAATGACGGTGAGCCAGTGCGTATAAGATAATAACTTCTTTGGCTACGGGAACGGCCTCGTGAAGTCCTTGCTTCAGAACTTCAACGGTCCGGGCCCCACGGTTCAAGCGAGCTTGGGTGGCAGCATCCAAGTCGGAACCGAATTGTGCAAAGGCTTCCAGCTCACGGTAGGCAGATAAGTCCAACCGCAGCGAACCAGCAACCTTCTTCATGGCCTTGATTTGAGCGTCACCACCAACCCGGGAAACAGAAGTCCCGGCATCCATAGCTGGACGAACCCCTGAATAGAAGGAATCACTGTTCAGGAAGATTTGCCCGTCGGTGATGGAAATAACGTTCGTAGGGATGTATGCAGAAACGTCCCCAGCCTTAGTTTCAATGACAGGCAAGGCCGTCATCGAACCACCACCAAGCTCATCACTAAGCTTAGCAGCCCGTTCCAATAAACGGGAGTGGGTATAGAAAATATCCCCAGGGTACGCTTCACGACCTGGCGCACGCCGTAAGATAAGTGAAAGTTCACGGTAAGCATCGGCTTGCTTCGTCAGATCATCGTAGACAATCAAAACTTGCTTGCCAGCATGCATAAACTCTTCACCCATAGCGGCACCAGCATATGGTGCGATGTATAGAAGTGGAGCAGGCAATGCAGGACCAGCACTGACAACAATCGTGTAGTCCATAGCGCCGTACTTCTCTAAAGTTCTAACCTGCGAACGGACAGTGGAGTCCTTTTGACCAATAGCGACATAGATACAAATCATATCTTGACCCTTTTGGTTAATGATCGTGTCAATCGCGATCGAACTCTTACCAGTCTTACGGTCACCGATGATCAACTCACGTTGACCACGGCCAATTGGAACTAACGCGTCAATAGCTTTAATCCCGGTTTGCAGAGGTTCATTAACCCCTTGACGTTCCATAACGCCGGGTGCCTTGTGTTCGATTGGCCGTGTTTTATCGGTCTTAATGTCCCCTTTACCATCAATTGGTTGACCCAAGGAGTTAACAACCCGGCCAATTAATTGATCACCAACGGGAACTTCCATGATACGACCAGTGCGTTTAACCGTGTCCCCTTCAGTGATTCCAGTGAAATCACCTAAGATAACGATACCAACGTCACTAGCTTCGAGGTTTTGGACCATCCCATAAACCCCATTATCAAACAATAGCAACTCACCTTGTAAGGCGTTGTCCAAACCGTGGGCCCGGGCAATCCCGTCACCAACGTAAGTTACTGTACCAGTTTCTTCAACTGAGAGTTCATCCTCGTAGCCCTCTAATTGTTGTTTAATTAGAGCACTGATTTCCTCAGCTTTAATGCTCATGAAAGTTTCACCTCTTTACCTATGAAATTCGTTATGCCAACAGTTGCTGCCGTAACTTTTGAATTTTAACTTGTAAGCTCCCATCAAAAATCATGCCAGCGGATTTAACAATCGCGCCACCAATAATATCCGGATTAACCTGGCTCGTTAAGTTTACCTGGTTAGCCCCAACTCGCTTCGCAAATGCAGTCGCGATTTGGTCACGTTGCGTATCGGAAATTGCCACAGCCGTGGTAACTTGCGCATCCACAATATGTTTTGCTTCGTTATAGTACAGTTTGAATTGATCAATGATCGCAACCATTGTATCCATTCGACCGTACTCATAAACCATCTGGATAAGATTCTTGATATAGGGAGATGCTGTCTTAGAGAGATCTTGCAATAAGGCCTCGCGATCGCCAGCTTTTACGCTTGTATCCGAAAGTACGGTACTTAACTTTGGATTGTCCTGGAAGACCTGACGGAGTTCTTTCAACTCTGCCATGCCGGACTCCAGTTGGTCTTTTTCAGACAACAATTCAAACAATGCACGTGCGTAGCGCTTCGCTACAGTTGCCTTATCAAGACTCATGTTGTTCTCCCAACCCTTCAATATAAGAGTCAATTAGTGCCTTTTGATCATCAGCCTTTAATTCTCTTTGAAGAAGTTTGGAAGCAATCTCAACAGATAGATCCGCTACGTCGTTGCGCGCACTAGCCAATGCATCCTCACGTTCTTGCGCAATGTCTTTCTGCGCTTTATCTTTCAGTGACTGAGCATCGGTCTGTGCTTGGGTAACGATTTGCTCCCGTTGTTGTTGACCATTTTCCTTGGCATCTTTAACAATTGTCTGAGCTTCAACTCGTGAACCAGCTAAGGCTGCCTTTCGTTCTTCGGCCATGGCCGCGGCATCTTTCCGTGACTTCTCGGCGTTGTCGATATCATCGGAAATCTTGTCAGAACGATCTTGCATCATCTTGGTAACTGGTTTCCAAGCAAGGACTTTAACAATCCACATTAACAGAATGAAACTCACTGCGTAAAAGATGGTATCGCCATTGTAAAGGGTCCGAGCAACCGCTAAATGTAAGAGCATCTATTGACACCTCCTTTTACTGTCAAATCAGTTGATAATAAAACCATGATTACTTGTTCATCAACATCAAGGACACAACGAAGCCCAGGATAGGCATTGATTCAACTAACCCAACACCGATAAACATCGTACTACGTAATTGACCGGCCATTTCGGGCTGACGAACCATGCCTTCCAAAGTCTTGAAAATAACGATACAGTCACCGAACGCACCAGCAATAGCGGCACCAAACATAGTTACACTCGCTGCTAAAACACCCATAATCTTGTTTCCTCCTTAAATTTAAAAAACATCCAGAAATTATTCTTCTTGAAGCTTTCGACCAACATAAACCGACGACAACATGATAAATACATAGGCTTGAATGGCACCTAGGAAAGCGGAGAATCCTTGCCAAATCATTTCGATTGGCAGAGACAACGCCATCGTAAAGATACCATGTGATTCAGCTAACTGCCAAATCATTTCCAACAGAACTTCACCGGAGTAAATAATCCCGAAGATACGAAGACCTAACGTCAGAAAACTACTCAATTCCTCAAAGATGTTAATTGGGAAGAAGAACCAGAGTGGCTTCACGAAACTAGTTAAGTATCCTTTGGTACCCCAGCGACGAATACTAGAGTAGTTGGCGAAGATAACCGTCATCATAGACAGTGTCATCGTAACTACCGGATCAGAAGTTGGGCTTCGAACAATAGCTTTACCATTAATCATCAGGTTAAAGAACAACCCAAGTTGGTTCGATAGAAAAATGAAAATAAATAGTGTAAATCCCCAAAGTCCGTAGCCACGCACTTCGTTTGCTGGAAGGTTTCCTTTCAAGACCCCATTGGTGAAGTCCATCAGCCATTCGATCACGTTTTGCCCTTTAGAGGGCCGCATCGTAATGTGCCGAGTCGTTGCGAAAACGAAGATGACTGCCAACAAGAAAACTATCGCCCCTGAGACAAGGTTTGCCACACTGAACGTCAGTCCGAATAATTGAAAGGTTGCAACTGTACCATTTCCCACCAAATATCACCTCTTTTCATGAACTACATATGTACGCAATAAACCGGGAAATCCTTGCCCTAACGCACGGACGCGAAATCACAGAGCTTGCGAAATTTTGAGCGAAAGAAATACCGCTCAAACACATTAAAAATGATACCACCAAATCCCCTAAAAAACAAAGACTATTTGTGGAATTAATTGAACATTTTCAATAAATGGGACTCACATTTGAAATCAATGATAAAAGGATTGTTATCGCTTCCATAATTTACTTGCGCACGCACACAATTTCAGTTTTCATAACCATTTCCAAACGAAAGATTAAAACAAAAAAGGTTCGGCTAGTAAACTAGCCGAACCTTACTAAGTTTATTTTGTCCCAAACAACCGGTCACCAGCATCGCCCAAACCAGGGACGATGTACCCGTCCTCGTTCAAGTGATCATCCAAGGCCGCCGTGTAAATGTCGACGTCTGGATGGGCTTCCTGCAAGGCCTTAACCCCTTCTGGGGCAGAGACCAAGCAGACAAACTTCATGTTGCTGGCACCACGCTTCTTCAGCGCATCAATGGCCATAATAGCCGAGCCACCGGTTGCCAACATTGGATCGACAACGAATACCTGTCGTTGATCAATGTCAGAAGGTAACTTAACAAAATACTCATGGGGTTGAAGGGTGACTTCATCACGGTACATCCCGATATGACCCACCTTGGCGGCTGGAATCAATTCTAGAATACCATCAACCATGCCGATCCCTGCTCGTAAGATTGGCACAATGGCCACTTTCTTACCTGCAAGTTCCTTGGCTGTCATCTTCGCCACCGGCGTTTCGATCGTCTTATCTTGTAATGGCATATCGCGTGAAACCTCGTAGGCCATTAAAGTTGAGATCTCGTTAACAACTTCCCGGAAACTACGAGTACCACAACTCTTATTCCGAATAATTGTCAGTTTGTGTTGAATCAACGGGTGGTCAAGAACTTGAAACTTCCCCATGGATAAACGCTCCTTTGTGATTTCTTACAATTGTACCATTATCTACGGCATTACAGCGGAAAAATTTCAAATGAAAACGTTTTTTTCAAAATTAAGGTAACACTGTTAATGGATGAGCTGCCGTCAATTCTCGGACCTGTGAACGAACCCGGTTCAAAACGGCTTCATCTTCTGGATTAAGGAGTGTTTCCACAATCATCTTCGCAACCTGTTGACAATCGGCTGGGGTGAAGCCACGAGTCGTAATGGCCGGGGTTCCAAGACGAATGCCAGAGGTCTTGAATGGACTCAGAGTTTCGTTAGGAATGGCTTCCTTATTAGTGGTAATCATCACGCTATCCAACAAATCTTGCGCCTGCTTCCCATTTAACGTGGTTGCCGAAAGGTCCAACGTCATCAGATGATTGTCGGTCCCACCAGACACCACTCGAACCGTTGGCAGATCGGCGAAGGTCGTTGCCATCGCCCGCGCATTGTCGATAATCCGTTGGGCATAGTCCTTAAACTCTGGTTGTAAATCTTCAAAGAAGGCCGCAGCCTTCCCGGCAATCACATGTTCCAAAGGTCCCCCCTGCGTCCCCGGGAATACCGCCGAATTCAACCGCTTGGCGTACTTTTCTTGAGACAAGATGAGCCCCCCACGGGGTCCACGCAAGGTCTTATGGGTAGTGGTCGTCACAACGTCGGCAATGCCTACGGGACTGGGATGCAGTCCGGCAGCAACCAGGCCGGCGATGTGCGCCATGTCGACCATCAGATAAGCACCGACCTCGTCGGCAATGGCCCTGAAAGCCTGCCAGTCAATCGTCCGGGAATAGGCGGACGCGCCGGCAACGATCAGTTGGGGCTTAACCTTCAGTGCCAGAGCACGAATCGCGTCAAAATCCAGTCGTTCTGTGTCGGGATTCAAGTCGTAACCGTAAGTTTGGTAAAGCTTCCCGGAGAAGTTAACCTTGGCCCCGTGAGTCAAATGGCCCCCCGCGTCGAGACTCATCCCCAGGATGGTGTCTCCCGGTTTCAGGAGCGCTGCATAGACCGCCTGGTTAGCTTGAGAACCGGAATGTGGCTGCACGTTCGCATACTCCGCGTGAAACAATTCCTTGGCCCGGTCAATCGCCAGTTGCTCAACGATATCGATGTATTGGGTGCCACCATAGTAACGTTTGCCTGGATAACCTTCCGCGTACTTGTTGGTCAACACCGACCCCTGTGCCGTCCGAACGGCCTGACTCACAATGTTTTCCGAAGCAATCAGTTCGATGGTGTCCTCTTGTCGTTGTTCTTCCTTGGCAATAGCTCCCCAAAGAGCTGGATCTTTCTCTTTAAAATTCAATGGCGGTCCCTCCTGAACAGTAATTGGTTTCATTTTACCAAATTTTCTGCTCAGGTGGGGCCGCCACCATTCGAGATTCAATTAATTTTGCCTATTTTTCAAAGTGGACTTGGCCAGCTGACTTGTTCAACCGATTCATGTATGCTGCACCAAGACCGTCATCGGGGAAGCCCTGCGCTAGGATGCCCGTGACTGGTGACTCAAGATCGAAGTGTCGCAGGCCGGCAAACAGTTGGTGACTCGCCGAATCCAAGTTAGCCCCCAACGAATACGTCTCGGTATTGTTGGGTAACGTCAGTTCGGCCAAGATTGGGTCGGTCGCCATCACACCAATGGTTCCATCCTGGTGACCGGCCCACGCCATGGCTGCCGACCAATCTGCCTCGTGATCCACGATGGTCACTTGGGCATTCGGTGCATAGTGCTTGTATTTCATCCCCGGCGCCTTAGGAACCTCCTTGGCCCCCACCCGATGATGACTGGAGCGAACATCCCCAATGACTGCGGTTAGTTCTTCTTCGGTCACGGCACCTGGCCGCAAAATAGTGGGCATATCCGTCGACATATCCAACACCGTGGACTCAACGCCAACCTCGGTCGGCCCGTCATCCAAGATGCCGGCAATCTTGCCATTCAAATCATGGTAGACATGCTTGGCCAAGGTTGGACTGGGCTTGCCCGACGTATTAGCGGATGGCCCGACCAATGGCACGCCAGCCGTGCGAATCAGGTCAAGCGTGACCTGGTTGTCCGGATTGCGAAACGCCGCCGTGTTTAGGCCACCGGTAACAGCCGAGGAAAGCTTCCCGGGCTGTAACTTAAAGATAAGCGTTAAGGGACCCGGCCAGAAGGCCTTAATGAGCTTCTTAGCCGCCGGTGACAGTGGCTGGGCATACTGTTCAACCGTATCCATCCCCGTCACATGAACAATCAACGGATTGTCGCTAGGACGACCCTTCGCTAAATAGACTTGTTTAACCGCCGCTTCATTGGTGGCATCCGCTCCTAAGCCATAAACGGTCTCAGTCGGAAACGCCACAAGTTGGCCGTCACGAATGGCCTGAGCAGCGGCATCAATTTCAGTTGGTTTAAAGATCTTGGTTTCCATAAATATTAAGTCTCCCTTATCACAATTGCACTTTGACCATCCG
Source organism: Levilactobacillus tangyuanensis (assembly GCF_003946545.1). GTDB lineage: Bacteria > Bacillota > Bacilli > Lactobacillales > Lactobacillaceae > Levilactobacillus > Levilactobacillus tangyuanensis. Next base: position 122,745 of record NZ_RHOA01000004.1, on the reverse strand, counting down.
GTCCTGGCCATTAATATCCTGACGGACCGTCACCCTAGCGGCCGGTAACGCCGCGGTGAAGAGTTCGCGCACGGCTGGACCCTGGTGATAGCCAATCTCGGCAAAGAAGCAACCCTTAGGCGTTAAGAATGCCGGTAGTGCCGCCGCAAAGCGCTGGTAGAAAGCCAGCCCATGATCCGCAGCGTACAACGCCTGGTCCGGCTCGAATCGCTTAACAGACTCATCCATCACCGGTCGTTCCGCCTGGTCGATGTAGGGCGGGTTCGATACAATCGTATCGAATCGTTGTCCCGCCAATGGCGCCAACAGATCCCCCACCTCAAACCGAACCGCCGCATTCAAAGCCTCGGCGTTTTGCCGAGCCACTGCAACGGCCGCCGCAGAAATATCCGTGGCGGTCACCTGCCAATCCGGACGTTCCAGCTTCAATGATAGCGCGATGGCGCCGCTACCGGTGCCAATGTCGGCTAATTTCAGGGGCTCCTGCGGACAGTCCGTTAAGACCCATTCGACCAGTTCCTCGGTCTCCTGACGGGGAATCAAGGTGGCCGCCGTCACCTGAAACTCACGGCCATAGAACGGCGCGTGGCCCAATACGTATTGCGCCGGCTCACCAGCTAAGACGCGATCTAGCTGATGACGAAACTGGTCCAACACCGAGGCCGGAACCACGTCCCGGTAGTGTTGGACCAGCTGCGTGTAGCGCCAATTCCGTCCCTCGAGCAACAGGTATTCCGCCGCACTAGGATCTTGCCGTGCGACCGTCAATTGTTCCTGGGCCGTATGGAGCAAGCTAAAGTAAGTCACTTGCTTAGCCATTGTTCTTGAGATCTTCCAGCTTAGCTGCCTGATCCGACAGAATTAAGGCATCAACAATATCATCCAACTCACCATTCATAATCCGGTCTAACTTGTTTAAGGTTAAGCCGATTCGGTGATCGGTGACCCGGTTTTGAGGATAGTTGTAGGTCCGAATCCGTTCCGAACGATCCCCGGTCCCCACGGCTGACTTTCGTTCAGCGTTGTAGGCACTTTCTTCCTGTTGCTTATAGTAGTCGTAGACCCGAGTCCGCAGAATCTGCATGGCCTTGGCCCGGTTCTGTTGTTGTGACCGTTCGTCTTGCATGGCCACGACGATCCCAGTTGGTAAGTGGGTCATCCGCACGGCGGATGACGTCTTGTTAATATGTTGCCCACCGGCACCGGATGACCGGTAAACGTCGGTCCGAATATCCTTAGGATCGATGTCAATGTCAACGTCTTGTTCTTCAGGCATCACACCAACCGTTGCGGTACTGGTATGTACCCGTCCGGCCGATTCTGTTACGGGTACCCGTTGCACCCGGTGCGCACCGTTTTCATACTTCAGCTTGGAGTAAACCTTGTCACCGGAAATCATCAGCACAATTTCCTTGAAGCCCCCAACCTCGGTATCGTTTTCGTCGACAATTTCAATCTGCCAACCCTGACGTTCGGCATACTTGGAGTACATGCTAAAGAGGTCCGCAGCGAAGAGACTGGCTTCGTCCCCACCGGCAGCCCCATGGATTTCCATGATGATGTTCTTGTCATCGTTAGGATCTTTAGGTAAGAGCAAGACCTTGATGGCTTCTTCCAAGGCTTCTTTTTGAGACGTTAAGTCCTTCAGTTCTTCCTTGATCATGGTTTCCATGTCACTATCTAACTTTTCGCGTAACATTTCGTCATCGTCACTAATTTGTTGGGTCACGTCTTGATATTGGTGGTACTTGTCCACCGTCTCGCGGAGTTCCCCTTCTTCTTTTGAAAGTGCCATGAAACGTTGCGTATCCGCAATGATTTCTGGGTCACTAATTAATTCATTCAGCTCGTCATAACGGTCGGCAACGGCCTGGAGCTTGTCAAACATTTCATCCATTCGATTAACCTCGTTTCGTTCAGTTGTTACCAGCATCAGGTCACTTTAGCGGTGCTTAACTGAAATGGCTATTTCCCAATCTGATCTAATGGCGGGTTAAAATAATGCCGCCGACAGACTGGATAATAGGTTTCATTACCACCAATTTGGACCTGTTCACCCTCGTACACGGGTTTGTTATCATGGAAACGAAGATTCATGATGGCCTTCTTCGTGCAGAACCAGCAGATGGTCTTCATTTCCTCAATTTTATCTGCATACAGCAGCAGGTACTTTGTCCCTTCGAACAAGTCGTTGCGGAAATCGTTTTTCAACCCAAAAGTCATGACCGGAATCTTTAACTCATCGACCACTTTTGCGAGTTGTAACACGTGTTCCTTCGTTAAAAATTGGGCCTCGTCAATCAAGACGCAGTTGGCCTTTGGATCCAACTTTTCAATCGCATCGTACAAATTCGTCTCTTTAAAGATTGGATGAGCGGCTCGTTTCAATCCGATGCGGCTCGTGATGTAACCGACGTTGTCTCGGGTATCCAGACCACTCGTCATGATGATCACCCGTTTGCCTTGTTCCTCGTAATTGTGAGCGACCTTCAAGATTTCAATGGTCTTCCCACTATTCATTGCGCCGTACCGAAAAAATAACTGCGCCACGTTAATTCCCACCTTTTTGACAGTTTCTATCTATTATAGCCGATCACTAACGAAAATTCGACTGTGGGATTGCCAAACTTTTCTTGCGTTTTCCCAAAGCTGAACCGGATGGCTCCTCTTATCTACCAAACCATGTTAGAATTAACACTTGAACAAACAAGGAATTCGACACGAAATTTGTCTCGATAAGGAGCGAAGTATCCATGTCATTAAGAAGCGGCGTTGCAACCTTTGCGGGGAAGTCCTCGTACTGGTTTTTGCATAAATTTCTCAACGGAGGAAGTTCCCTCCCAGGGAAGATTACTCTGACTCTCGACCCCAGCATCTTGCGGGCACTTGGGGCAAAGTATGATCTGGTCATCGTGACGGGAACCAACGGTAAAACGTTGACGACTGCCCTCACCGTGTCCGTACTGAATGAAAAATACCCGGGCGTCCTGACCAACCCCTCCGGTTCCAACATGGAACAGGGGATCGTTACGACGTTCCTTAAGGCCGAAAAGTCTCAATCTGGGCGACCAATTGCCGTCTTAGAAGTTGATGAGGCTAACGTCATCAATATTACTAAATACATTGAACCCAAAGCCTTCGTCTTTACCAATATTTTCCGGGATCAGATGGACCGCTTCGGTGAAATCTACACCACTTACCAAAAAATTCTCGACGGGGTGGCCTTGGCACCCAACGCGACCATCATTGCCAACGGGGATTCCCCAATCTTCCACTCAAAGGACTTACCGAATCCAATCTTGTACTACGGCTTCGACAACGAACCCGATCAGGACTTCAAGGCCAAGGCCAATACGGATGGCGTCCTTTGTCCCAAGTGTGAGCACATCTTGCACTACCATTCCCTAACCTATGGGAACCAAGGCAAGTACTTCTGCCCTCACTGTGGCTTTGCTCGCCCTGAGCTCACCTATCGTTTGACGAAGCTGGGCGAACAAACCCCAACCTCTTCTAAGTTTGAATTGGACGGTCACCCATTCAAGATTCAAATCGGCGGAACTTATAACATCTACAACGCACTAGCCGCTTACGCGGTTGGTCAATTCTTCGATGTCAGTCCAACCGAAATCAGCAATGCGTTCAACAGCGATGAACGCGTCTTCGGTCGCCAAGAAGTCATCGATGTCGACGGCAAAAAGGTCACCATTATCTTGGTCAAGAACCCGGTTGGGTTGGACCAAGTCTTACAGACCATTAGCCGCGAAACCCATCCCTTCTCCTTGGTAGCCTTGCTGAACGCAAACTATGCCGATGGAATTGATACCAGTTGGATCTGGGACGGCGACTTTGAAAAGCTGACCCAGATGGATGTCCCGAAGTTCATCACCGGTGGTGAACGCTACAAGGACATCACGTTCCGGCTGAAAGTTGCTGGCGTTCCCGATGACAAACACATCGTCGAACCCGACCTGAAGAAGGTTGTGGCGGACATCGCCGAGTTACCAACCGAACGCGTTTACGTTCTGGCGACCTACACGGCCATGCTCCAGGTCCGCGACATCATGAAGGAACAAGGCTACATTAAGGAGGCCATTGGCGAATGAGTTATGAACTAAACGTTGCTCACCTCTATGGTGACCTAATGAATACGTATGGCGATGCCGGTAACATTCTGGCATTGAAGTACTACGCGAAGCAAATGGACGTCGACATCAAGGTCACCGTTGTCAGCCTGGACGAAGAATTTCACTCAGACGACTACGACATGGCGTTGTTTGGCGGTGGCCAAGACTTCGAACAGACCATTGTCTCCAAGGACATCCAAACAAAGAAAGCCGAGCTGACTAAATTCATCGAGTCCGGTGGTCCCATTTTAGCCATCTGTGGGGGCTTCCAACTATTGGGTCACTACTACGTTGGGGCCGACGGCGAAAAGATGCCCGGCATCGGCGCCTTGGACCATTACACCTTATCCCAAGACAACAACCGATTCATTGGGAACATCGAAATCAAGAATGAAGAAACCGGCGAAACTTACCATGGCTTTGAAAATCACCAAGGCCGAACTTTCTTGGGTGCAGACGAACGGCCCCTGGGCCACGTTCTTTCCGGTAAGGGCAATAATGGTGAGGATGGATCAGAGGGCGCTATCTATAAGAACGTCTACTGTTCCTACTTCCACGGCCCCGTGTTAACTCGTAATGGGAATATTGCTAAACACTTACTGATTGCCGCGTTGAAGCGTAAATACCCTGACGTCGACTTCAGTGAACAAGAGGCTTTACCGATTCCTGCCACATTCTAAAACTTTACAATCAACGACCGTCACGCCGGATCCTCGGTATGACGGTTTTTTTACGCAAAAAGTCCGGATACCCTGCAATTGGTATCCGGACTATCGTTATTTTTCTGCTAAGTAGGTACCAACGACCGCGTTGCGTTGGTCGAGGTACGGCTCGTTCGGGGCATAGGGATGAACCCGATTGGTCAGGAAGACCATGGCCTGATCGGTTGCCGGGTCTAGGGCCAAATAAGTGCCGGTAAAACCGGAGTGCCAGATGACCCAGTGGGGCGTTGGCGTCTGGGCTACCGTTAATGCCCAGCCCAAAGACCGCCGCGCCTTTCCAGACGGGGTCAAATCCGCCGTTAAGCGATGAACCCAGGCTGGTGGCAAGACCGCCGCGACCCTTTCCGGATGCAGAACCCCCTGACAAAAGGTCGCCAGGTCGGCCGCCGTGCTGAACAAGCCCGCCGAGCCACACCGCTTGCCCAGGACAAACGCCTTGGGATCGTGGACCTGTCCCCGCACCATTCCGCGGCCCGGCGCAAAGGCCGTTGGCACACATTGGGTGGGATCGCTTGGCGTAAAGGTGCTGTGCCGCATACCGAGTGGCTCCAGGACTCGCTGCCGAACAAGGTCCTGCACGGGCGCCCCCAGCGCTTGTTCCAAGATCCATCCCAGGAAAATATAGTTCACATCGGCATACACCATTTTACGATTGAAGGTTGGCCCAACGTGCAGGGTCAATAGCGCCGCCGTTAACTCTTCGGCATTCAGCGCATCCCGATTAGGAATGTACCCAATGATACCAGAGGTATGCGTGAGTAAGTGATGAATCGTCACCCGCCGGTCCGCCCACCCCGGTAACCAATCATGCAGCGAATCCGTCAGCCGCAGGCGACCCTGAGCAAGTAGTTGCAGGGTGACCGTCAGTGTCCCCACTACTTTAGTCAGGGACGCCACGTCATAAGTCATGCCTGGTCGGAGCACTTCCGACCGCGGCACGATTGCCGCTCGTCCCATCGCGCCACTCAATACCCGATCGCCATCGACGAAGGCATAGCTTACCCCTGGAACTACCCCATCATCAATCAGCCGCTGTAACGCCGCCTTTGTCTGTGTATATGCCACACCAACACGCCCTCTCTCTGTCTTCTATTGTAGCTTACCCAGGCCAACCTGCCAGCTATTTACGGTTAAAATTCGTTCGATTATAAAAAAATAGATTGCGCGGTGCTGCGGTCTCACGGCCAGCAAACGCCTCACAATCCATCATGATCAGTTTAAGCTAAGTTGTTTCCCTTAAATTGACTGTTGTACAGGTCCGCGTAGAACCCATCCGCCGCCAATAAGCTATCGTGGTTCCCGGTTTCAACAATATGCCCGTGGTTCATCACCACAATGTTCTCGGCATTTTGAATCGTTGACAGTCGGTGCGCAACCACGAAGCTGGTCCGACCGGCCAGGAGACTTTCCATGGCCTTTTGAATCAGCATTTCAGTCCGTGTATCCACAGAACTCGTGGCCTCATCCAGGATTAAAACATCCGGATCGGCAACGAAGGCCCGGGCAATCGTCAACAATTGCCGTTGGCCTTGGGAAATATTGGTTGCGGCCTCATTCAACACCGTATCATAACCATCAGGCAGTTGCCGAATGAAGGTATCCGCATGAGCTGCTTTAGCCGCCGCGTACACGTCGTCATCGGTAGCATCCTCACGACCATACTTGATGTTGTCAAAAATCGAACCCGTGAAGAGCCAGGTATCCTGCAGAACCATCGCAAAATGTTTCCGTAAATCGTTTCGGGATAATTGCTTGGTATTCTGGCCTTGGAACCGAATCTCCCCGCCCTTAACGTCATAGAAACGTTCAAGCAGGTTAATAATCGTAGTCTTCCCGGCACCGGTCGGCCCAACGATGGCGACCATTTCCCCCGGCTTAACCTTTAAGTTAAAGTCGGCAATCAATGGCGTGTCATCAACGTATTGGAAGCTAACATCGTCAAATTCCAAGATGTTAGCCGTATCAGCCTTTTCAGTCACGGTTTCACTCGCCGGCATTTCCCCCTCATCGAGAACGGCAAAGATCCGTTCGGCCGAGGCAATTGTGGCTTGAATCGTGTTGGTCAGGTTGGCCATCTGCGTGATGGGTTGTGAAAATTGGTTCGTGTATTGCAGGAATGCCTGCACGTTCCCCAAGCTCACTTGGCCATTGGCCACTTGAATCCCACCAATCACGGCGACCGCCAGGTAATCCAGGTTCTTAACGAAGTTCATCAGTGGAAAGATCAAGCTGGAAACAAATTGCGCCTTCCAGGCTGATTGATAATATTTCTGGTTGTGCTCTTCGAATTGTTCCTGTGTGGCCTGTTCGCGGTTGAAGGTCTTCACAACGGTATGACCCGCGTAAGTTTCTTCAACCGTGTTGTTCAATAGACCCAGGTTCTTTTGTTGCCCGGCGAAAAACTTCTGTGACCGCGGAGCAACCAACATCACCACGAGGAGACTCAAGGGCACGGAAACCAACGCGACTAAGGTGAGCCAGCCACTAATGGTGAGCATCATGTAGAGGACCCCAAAGAACGTCAGGACACTGGTCACCAATTGTGAGAGCGTCTGTTGTAACGTCCCACCAATGTTATCCATATCGTTAGCCATCCGCGACATCAGGTCCCCGTTACTATGGCTATCGTAGTAACTGATTGGCAGAACCTTCATCTTCTCTTTCAAGTCCCGGCGCAGTTGGTAAACCACCTTTTGGGAAATCCAGTTCATGATGATGGACTGAATGACATTAAAGACGGCTGCCCCGGCATACATGACCCCAACGATCAATAGAATGTGGCCAATCTTGTCAAAGTTCACAGGCAGATTGTGAATTGGCAGCCCCGCCTTCAGCTCGGCTTGCCCCTTCATCACGCCCTTGAAAAGTTCCGTGGTTGCCTTCCCTAAGATCTTAGGCGTCCGGATTTGTAAAATAACCGCTACCGTGGCTAAGACCAAGACCAGTGAGATCCCGGGCAACCAGTGCTTCATGTACCGGAAGAGACGGAATGTGGTCCGCCAAAAGCTTTGAGGTCGCTGCTTCGTTGCAGCACCGCGTCCATTACGCATCGATCACATCCCCCTTTCGGAGTTGAGACTCCAGAATTTCCTGGTAGGTCTTGTTCGTTTCTTTCAGTTCATCGTGAGTCCCTTGGCCGACAATCCGTCCACCATCGATCACGAGGATCAGGTCGGCGTTGGCCACCGTGGAAACCCGTTGGGCAACGATGACCGTGACGCCTTGGTTCACTTGGTCATCAGTCTTAAGGGCTTCCCGTAAGGCGGCGTCCGTCTTAAAGTCCAAAGCCGAGAAGGAATCATCGAAAATGTAAACACTTGCCTACTTCAAGATGGTTCGCGCAATGACTAACCGTTGTCGTTGACCACCCGAGAAGTTATCCCCATTCTGTTCGACCACGGCATCCAAGCCACCAGCCTCCTTAACGAAGTCCGTTGCTTGGGCAATGTCGAGTGCGTGCCAGATTTGATCATCGCTCGCGTCCGCCATCCCATAGACCATATTGGTCCGGATCGTCCCAGAAAACAGGACCGCTTGCTGTTGCGTGATTGAAATGGCCGCGTGCAGATCGGCCTGGCTGACGGCCGGCAATGGCGACCCATCAACCATAATTTGGCCACTTTCGGGGTCAAACAGGCGGGGAATCAGGTTAACCAAGGTCGACTTACCCGAACCGGTTCCCCCAATGATGGCGACCGTTTGCCCCGCCTTGGCCGAAAAGTTAACATCGGCCAACGCCAGTTCTTCGGCGCCAGTGTACCGGAAGTTAACGTGTTCAAAGCTTAGACTAGCCTGGCTGTGGTCAAAATCGACCGGTTGGTCAGCATCGTTAATCTTTGATTTAAGATCCATGACTTCGTTAATCCGGGCGGCCGAGGCCTGGGCCCGTGGCACGAACACAAACACCATGGAAACCATCATGAAGCTAATCAGAATCTGAGTCGCATAAGTCATGAAGGCAACTAAATTACCCACTTCCATGGCTTGGCTGGAAATCAATTGACCCCCATACCAAACGATCCCAATGTTGGTGCCACTAATAATTAAAGTAATAATTGGGAACATCAGGGAAACAATCATAAAGACCTTGATCCCGGTCTGCGTGTAGTCTCGGTTGGATTTCTCGAAACGATCCTGTTCGAATTCATCTTGATTGAAGGCCCGAATAACCCGAACCCCCGTTAATCCTTCCCGGAAGATGAGGTTAATCCGATCAATCTTCTTTTGGAGGCTCTTAAAGAGTGGCACGGCAAAGTACATAATGACCCCGGTAAAGGCGGCCAGCACGGGCAATGCAACCAAGAAGACCACCGTTAGGCGTGGACTCTTAACGTAGGCCAACACGCCCGCACCCACTAACATGATGGGTGCCATCAACATCATTCGCAGCATCTGCACCATGACATTTTGAATCTGGACAACGTCGTTAGTGGTTCGCGTAATCAAGGAAGCATTCCCAACCGTTTCAAATTCCTCGGTTGATGAAAACGTGACCTTCTTAAAAATGCCGGACCGGATGCGTTGCCCCATCTTCTGGGATTGAGTGGCCGCAAAGTAAACATTGCCGGCCGCCCCCAGGACACCAATAAAACTCAGCAGGAGCATTTTGCCCCCAGTGCGCCAGATGTAGGCAATATCATTCGTGGCAATCCCCTTATCGATAATATCCGAGGTTAACGTCGGTAAGGAAAGATCACAGGATACCTGGACGATCATGAACACAACCGCCAGGATAACCGCCCACCAGTCAAGGTGTTTACGGGCTAGTCGTATCATTTGATTTTGGCCTTCTTTCTCTCTTATTTCATTGTCTTATTTAATAAAAAGCATATGCGATAATTATACCCAACTGACTTTCTTTTGCAATCAATGAAGACCCAATCATCAGTCACTGGTAATGCGACCAGTTTTTGTTACAATGTAAGCATCGAAGGGAGCTAGAGAATTGTGGCGAGTAACTCTGATTCAATCTATAACGTCTTAACCTATATCCATCGGCATCAACCGGAAATGACGTTTATCAAACGCCGGAATAGCAATGTCATCGCGGTCGGTGTCCCCGATACGGTCACCGTCGCCAACGCAGATCTCTATTTCCCGGTTAACCACTTACAAGTGAATCTGATGAACGAAGACTTCCTAGCGAAGAATGGCGACCTGCTCAACGACTTCTTCGACTTGACCAGCAGTTCCAAGCTAGACTACCAGCAGGTCTGGATTACAACCAGTCATATTCCATCCGAACACACCTATCTGGTGGAAATCTCTTTTGAATAGGTCACGAAAAAAGCGAATGGCTGTGCCATTCGCTTTTGATTTTAACTTAAGAGGGATCGTGAGATCCACAGGCCACCAAATACTAACGCGGCGGCGATAAAAACCCAGAAGAAAGCTGCAAAGGCGACGAGGACAATTGCCCCAACAATCAGGGTTCCTAGTAGGCCCAACAACCAGCCACCCAATCCGAAAACAATCCGGAGAACGGGAAACAATAAAAATAGTGCTAATAACCAAAAGATCACGTTGATCGCTCCATTCTGCTAAGCCGTTCAACTTAACTTGTCGTTAGTTTACACTATTTTTATTATAAAAACACGTAAAAACACCGAGCATTAAGCAACCGTAATCTGTTGCCGACCATTCTGTTTTGAATGATAGAGATTTGCATCCACCCGCTTGTAAAAGTCCAAGGGATTGTGATCCGTCTCAACCAGTCGAGAAACCCCGACTGAAATACTGACCTGAATATCAATTTCATTGTACGTAACCACCAGATGTTGAACCCCATGGAAGACCTGACCAGCGATTGGTCGCGTTTGCTCCAGGTCATACCCTGGCAAGATAATATTAAACTCTTCCCCACCGGTTCGATAAAGAATTAGACTAGGGTCCAGACTTTGTAAGACGTCGGTGACCTGCGAAGCCACCTGCTTCAGGACCTCATCCCCGGCCAAATGCCCATAGCCATCATTGACTCGCTTGAAGTGATCGATATCAAACATAATCATCGACAAGTCATGGTCGTGTTCCAAGCTTTGCTGGAATTGATAGCCAATGGCCCGGTCAAACGCCGCGTAATTTTGGACATGAGTTAAGGCATCCCAGTTGGCCGATTGGAACAGGCGGTCCTTGATGCGGCGGTCCTTGTTTTGAATGATAAAGTAGCCGTACATCAGTGCTGCCAATAAAGCATAGTCGGCAATTTCCGTCACATAGTTGCCCCAGCTCAGGCTATAACGTTGCTTAACCAAAAACCAAAGAACTAGCGCGAACACCAGGGCAATCGCCATATACCGTGCAAACGGCCAACGATTGAGCTTTAAGCTCTGTCGATACGACACGACATAGAACAACACGAAGACAATCGTATAGACCCACGACAACGGTGCCGACACATTGCCATTAAGGACCATGAAGCCTACCCCGGAAATAAGAATGACCCAATAGGGAATCCGTAATTGAAGGAAGTAAGCCACAAAGATTAGTAGCAGTAATTGAAAATTGGTGAAGGTCCATGCCAGATGGCTGCCACGAACAATGACTTGTAACGCAAAAATCGAAACGACGGCACACGCCGTCCCAATGGCGACTTGAATTTTTTTAACCGTGTTCGGTTCATGATGTGCCTGAACCCGCGCGGTAACCCAGTTGAAGATTGACCAATAAAGGGTAATGACCCCAAGGACAAAGAACACGCTGGTAATGATTGGCGGTACTAGCCAAACTGACCAAGCCATCTCATCATGCTCCTTACTGTAGATAGATTATTAAGTGACCTTTTAAAGTGGTCCCGTATTGAATTATCCTAATAGTGATTTACCACATTGACAATTGTGGCTATCTGGACGCTTACTTTAACTATAAAACAACCCTAATTATAATGCACGAGTTTTCCAGATAAACTAATCTGTTACTCATTTTGCCAACTGGGGTGCTCATTTTACCATCGATTTCTTCAAGATGTCACTATTTTATTTCTGCCTATTAAAGTATGATAGACATAAGTATTAAGTTGGGAGGATGTTCAGAATGACCTATCGCTATTTTATTCAACCGCAAGTCGATGCCATCAATGACAGCGTGATTGGGTACGAACTTCTTCTCCGGCAAAAACAGTCAGGACAATGGCTGACCCCCACCGCTACAACGGGAATCGCGGTGGATGATGAAGCCCGCTTAATTGAGCAAGCGGCCCAGCAATTACAGCTGAAGGTGGGGTCGCTGTCGTTCAATGTCAATGAACACCAATTCCTAGATCGAAGCATGGCTCAGGCCATCATTCAGGCCCAACGCGCCATCTACCCAATTAATCTAGTTCTAGAGGTCACAGAGGAACCTACCGCCCATCCCGTCACCGAACGGCAACTCAGTGAGCAGATTCATTACTTCGACGACCATGGCATTCAGCTCAGCCTAGACGATGTGGGAACCGGTCTCAATACTTACGAGCACTTAGAACCCCTTCTATCGGCTGTCAGCGAATTGAAGTTTCCCTTACAAAATTTCCGTGAAGCCCATCGGGAAACAGAAATTCAACCCGCTCTTCATTTCTGGTTAAAAATTGCCCAACAATACCGCCTACGCTTCATTCTTGAGGGGGTTGAAACCAAGACCGATCACGACCTGGCTAATCAGCTCGGTATTCCTAATCGCCAAGGCTGGTACTACGGTAAGCCGCATCCGCTACCGGAAGACCTGTTAAGAAACCAACGATAAAAAACATCTGTCCTTTTATCATTGCCAACCAAAATGACCGGTTGACAACGCTTAAAGGGAACAGATGCTTTTTATGTTAAAAGTTACTTACTACATTATGTTGTTATTTAATACCACGATAGCCTGTCATATAATTAGTTTTACGCATGTTCATAGTAAACCATTAAAACCGCCACTAATCATGGTATGGTTATTTCTTAGGGGGTTCTTATGTTAGCCAATCGCATCAAGGAATTAAGAAAGCAACTCAAGCTAAGTCAACGAGAACTCGCTGACTTATTGAAGGTTTCCCAGCAAACCGTTGCCAGTTGGGAGACCCACCAATCGGAACCGAGTTATGACATGATGCTTCATCTGGCCACCTTTTTCGGTGTGACATTGGACGATTTATTGGGTCGCCACGATAATCAAGCCCCCTCACAACCCAGTAGTTCTCATGATTTACAGAAATTCCTACAAGATCATCAAGGGCTGCTAACCTATGGTGGCGAAGAACTGACGGAAATTGAAAGAGAACAGCTACGGGTCGCCATATCGACGATCTTCTGGAAGCGCCCATTACACCAGTAACAATCAACGATAAAACTTAGTCATGCGTTGACCCTTTCGGAGTGCGGTCGACGCATGACTTGTCTCATCATTCATTCTCTTAAATAGTGATAACAGCAAAACCAGCAAACCGAGTTATGCGTCCAAAACTGATGACTTTAAAAGCTGAACACCTATTTTGGGAGGAAGAAAATGACTAAAGAACACCGATTTTGCGTAAAATGTGGGAAGGCGATTCCGATAGATGTCCGTTTCTGTCCGTACTGCGGGACCGAACAACCCACCTATCAGGACTCTTCAAGCGAACCAGACAGTGAGGTGGAACCCACTTCAGAAACAGATGCTGGATCCGCGTCAGAGAGTTCGGTCAGCTCTGATTCAGAGACGACCGTCAACTCAGAGTCAGGCCCCGTTATCTCACCGGTAACCAACACTGCTCATCCTGACAAGCCCGGCCTGGTCAAATCGTTTAAACGTGGTTTCAAGGATATGTTCACGATTTCCGGTCGAATGAGCCGCGCTGACTTCTGGTGGCAGTTCTTGGCCCTATTTATCATAGATTTTATCGTTTCGTTTCCACTGGCCTCAACACTTGAACACGTGAGCCTAGGAGCCGTGAACGGTTGGTTATTGCTCTTATTTTTAATTTCACTCATATTTACCCTGACCTCCGTCATGTACTTGACGTCTGAAATTCGCCGACTACATGATACTAATCGATCCGGTCACTTTTTATGGTTAATCCTTATTCCATTCTTTGGCACGATCATTGCTATCGTGATGTTTGTTCAGCCGGCCAATGCGCTGGGAAAACGTTTTGATACTAAGAAGGTTGTTAAACCCTGGCAAAAGAAATGGTGGACCTGGACAATCCTCATTGTTGGGTCGCTACTGATGACCGCGATGATGAGACCAATCGCCGAGTATACAGGCGACATGCCGCTTGCTCAAGATAGTTCCACTCAACCCGCTGCGAGGGACGATGCTTCAACCGATGACACCGACGACGAAAGCGATTCAAGCTCATCCGACCGGATTAAACTCGGAGACGGTTCTATCGACATTGCGGACAAACAAGACTTTACCACGGATTATTCCGAGGACTGGGCTCAATCGACCTTTGCGATCGACAAGGTCACGCTCTATAAAACCGACGGCGTTTACACGCAAGGGAGCGGCAAGGACAAGTCGGATTTCAATGGTGTTGTAAAGGTCCACATGTCCATCGATGCCGGCCGTGATATCTCAGCCTACCCAACCCAAGCAACCTTGAGTACTGACGATGGCCAACAGGTTGATGTTGATTCCCTGGATAGTGATGACTTCGATGGTGATTTGAATTCAGGTACGCAATCGGACGGCGATCTTTACTTTCTGCTGCCAACCTTGGATGACGTGTCCGACCTTTCTAGCATTCGTTTAAAGTGGGATGCGAGTTACGATACGGACGATTATGACGACGACAATGACTTCAAAAATTTTGATGCCACGATTAATTTAAGCTAACACCCTTTCAAGTAAGGTGAAGCATCCGCACGTTCACGTTTATTTTTGCTATTATTCAGCGACCCAGCCGATAATCAATCGGTCAGGTCGCTTTTTTGTTCATCAGTATTTTCGACTATCGCGTGTCTGAACGGCTGATACCGGTGGCTCTCAATCGACTGCAGGATAGCCCCGTTAAAGTGAATAAAAGATGACCAGAAATTTTGTCTGTGGGACACTAAAGAGCTTAAAACAACTAAAAGCCTTGAAAAAAAGGTCACCCGATTCACTTGACCTAATTTGACCTTAGTATTGTCATTTCAAAATTTTGGGAATGAAAAAAGAAGGTCTAAACACTGTTAACACAGCGTTTAGGCCTTCTTATGATACCGGTACACTTCAACTTATCACCCGCACGGGACTCGAACCCGTAACTCCGCCTTGAGAGGGCGACGTCTTAAACCAGTTTGACCAGCGGGCAATGTGATCAACTAAGCAACTATTACTTTACATTACCCATCAGTAATTGTCAATCGATTATGTAATAAAATTCGAGAAAAGTCGGATTTATGCAATTTATCGCTTTTTCTGCCAAAAGATAGTTGACACTAATAGTTGGACAAGTTACAATTAATTTGTTGTTTGATAACTTTATTGGGTATTCGCCAAATTGGTAAGGCAGCGGACTCTGAATCCGTAATTTACTGGTTCGAGTCCAGTATACCCAATCAGACATGAACCCCAGATATTCGATGCCTGGCATTGAATATCTGGGGTTTATTTATTCATAAAAAGGCATAGCCATTTGGCCGTGCCTTTATTCGATCCCTGCACCATTTGTGGGAATGATCACTTAGTTTGACCAACATGGGACAATTGATGCCGCCGTGAAAAGATCTTTTTCCTGATACAGCTATTGTTGACGACTGTTTCTATAATCTACCCATGCATTGTACTGACGACGTCTACGCAATAAAAGCGGTTACCTCGGCCGGCTAACGGTCACTGCCTCCCCTCCTGAAGCCATTGAACACAGTTTTTTAGAAAGCGAAAAAAGGCCACCCGATCAGCCGATCGGATGGCCTTTCTCATTACACTTCTAGCTTACGCGTTATTTCGTTCGCCGTGACCACCAAAACTGGAAGCCGCCGATGAGCACAACCACCAGTAGCCCTAAGAGCGTCATTAAGCCCCCTAGTTTCAATCCTGGTGTCCGGTAAGTTAAACGGATTTGATGCTTCCCAGCGGGGATTTTACCCCCTACAAAGCCGACGTTAACCTTAGTGGTTGGTTGTTGGTGACCATCCACCGTTAATTGCCAGCCCTTGGAATAAGGAATCGAGGTCGTCAGGACACTCGCAGATTGACTGTTCGTGCTCCCTTTGACCAGGTTGTTCTTAACCTTCAGGTTCTTTAAGCCTTGCTTTTGCAGCTTATGCATCCGCGTGCTGTAAGCCTTGTTGAATGGCACAGCCACCAACTTGGCCGACTTGAACTTCAAGTTTTGGACGCCGCTAAAGGTCAGCTTGATCTTCTGGCGTCGAGTTGGTGAATAGCCTAAGTTTAACAAGACCCGTTGCTTGTTCTGGTAATCGGACAGGTTCCCTTGTCCTAACTGGTTAAAGCTCGTGACGTTTTGGAAACTCGTGGCAGTAACGGTATAAGCACCGTCGCTCTGGTTCCACAGGGCACTCCGCAGCGTTTGCATCCGGGCAATCCCCGTGTAGGCCTGGTTACTGAAGGCCTTCGTGTTCTTCTCATGACGATACTTGTCACGAACACTGAAGCGGTCAGCCTTAATCCCATCCAGTTCCAAATACAACTCGGTATGCTTGGTTGATACGGGCCGATCAATCATCAGATGATAGGTCATCGGATTCCCCATGTTGTCACTCGTCATGGTGTTCAACCCGTTGGCATTGACCTTTTCATTACGAGCCAACGTCTTGGCATTTTCCTTAGCCAACTTCTTGAGCCGGGCCCGGTCATTGGTAATATTAACCGACCGGTCCTGGTTCTTTTGCCGTAAGGACGTCTGAGTGGTCGTGATGAGGTCAGGATTGACTTGGTTTCCTTGTTGTCGGAACTTAACCACTTGACCCAAGCTATCGACAACCATGGCCTTATCGGGTTCGACATGATAGGCAATGGCCTTGGTTGAGTCCGGTACCGTAGCGGTCTTAACCCCACTGATTGGCTTTTGAACCTCGGCACCATACGTCAAGGCTTGTTCGCGATTCAACCCACTCATCCCGGCAAATTGCTTACCGCTAATTTGACTCGTTTGGAGATAGGCTAATGGCAAGGCGTCCTTAGACTTCAAGATGGTCGTGCCGTAGTTGTTTCCTAAGTCATGGACTGGTTGATCACGGTACTTAACCACCTTACCATTGTTGTGCTTGGCAACTTGATAAGCATATGGAAAGGCCTGCGTGCCAATCTGATTGTTACGGGCAAAGATGTACTTAACGCCCAATAGATTGCTCATCGTCGTCCGACTATCAGCCTGATTAATCGGCTTGTTCATCTTGAACTGTGAGTTATCTAACTTTTGACTGAAGTCACCCACGGCCCCGTTTTCAACGGAGAAGTAGGACATAATATCATGGGTCCCTAAGTTCATCCCCATGTTGGTTTTGGCTTCATTCGTGAAGTAATAATACTTACTCGTGGCACTCCGCGTGAAGCCCTTTTGCTTCTTGACGTAGGCCTGTGCCCCGTCGTAAAAATTCTTTTGGTATTTCGTGGATACCCCACGAGTAACCAGTTGGGAACTTGCCCCACCGGCATTCGGACTGAAGTAACCATAGGCGTTACCAATCAGGTTAATGGCCAAGCAGACAATCAACAGGGCCCCGGTCCGTTCAACGGACCAGTGGTAGAAATGCCCCACTAGCACAATCCCCAAGGTCATCAGTAACAGGCCGTATTGGACAAAGTCATGGGGATGATTGTTAAAGATAAACCCATTAGACAGCCATACCAAGAGCAACAGCCCTAAGGTGCTGAGCATCAGGGTCGTTAAGTCACCGCGATCCAGACTCGTCAGGTTGTCGACAAACGACATAACCGCCAGACTAAAGGCCAGGCACCCCAGTAATAACCACCGTTGTGATGGCGTCGTCCCACCATTCATAATGGCGGCAACGGCTGGAATTAGGGTACCGACGGCCATCATGACGATGGCAATGTTTAACCATAGGTATCGACGGAAGTGCCGCAGGACGTAGACCAAGGCCAGGAAGGTAATCCCTGCCAGGCCTAAGTTTACCCAAAAGCGCATTGGGTTACCCGTGGTGACCATGCTGTTCGATAGGCGTAAGTAATAACTGAATGGATAAATGAAGTACCCATTAGCAAACTTGGCCGTGGCCCGCGTCGATGACATAACCCCCATTAATGAAGGGATAAACAGGACACCTGCCAGCATGAAGCCGGCAAACCCGGCGCCAACCAATTTACCAACAACCGGCCAAGTATTCAGACTCTGATGTTCACGAACACTGAAGTACCGTAACACGGCGTAAATCAGGCTCCCAATTGCCAAAATGTAGGCAAAGTAGAAGTTGCTGACTAAGGCGAGGCCAGTGAAGATGGCCAGTGGTACCCATGACTTCCCGCGTAACACGTGATCAACCCCAAAGGCCAGCAATGGGAACAGGATCATCGGTAACAAGAAGAACGGGTGCCGGATACTAACGTAAAGTGAAAACCCGGTAAAGGTGTAAGTTAGCGTCCCAAACAATTGACTGGCGGTCTTGAAGCCGCGTTGACGAGCAAAGAACAGGAATGCCAACCCACTGACATATAACCGCAATAGAATTAACAGGTTATACCCCAATTCAATCCGCGCATGAGGAAAAAACGCGATGAGGTAACTGAATGGGTCCCCTAGGACATAGTAGGAGAAGGTCGTTAACTTATCGGCTCCAAGGCCCAAGTCCCACGACCAACCGGTAATACTCCCCGAGTGCAACCAGCTGTAAAATTTCTCCAAGATTGGAAAATGTTGGGCTAGGCCATCACCTTCCCAGATGAACGACTTCCCAGTCAGTATGAAGATCCCGTAGGAACAAGCAACCAGCACTAGAAAAATCGCTGTATACCATAAATATGTACGTTTTGAAGCCTTCAAATTATTCTCTCCCTTGACTTTTCTGCCCCACTCCGGAGCATACCTTAATACTATACCGGTTCAAGATCCACCCTTCAAGGGTTACTCTCCTTTTATAAACTAAACTTTACGGTTTTTGACCGATTATGCCCGGCCCCTACCCGCACATAATCGCTATTAGACCATAAAAAATGCCTGCAGATCAATCGATCCGCAGACATTTACAATGAATTTCCTTCGTTAATTAAAGCCGATCGTTCAATTCTTTCCCTAACTTTTCAAAACCAGGCTTGCCAAGAAGTGCAAACATGTTGGTCTTGTAAGCTTCAACCCCCGGTTGGTTGAATGGGTTAATCCCATTCAAATAACCAGAAATTGCAACGGCCACTTCGAAGAAGTAGATCAGATAACCCAGTGTGTAAGGCGTTTGGTCAGGAATATGAACCCCCATGTTAGGAACGCCACCATCAGTATGCGCTAAGACAACCCCTTCGTAGGCCTTGCGGTTAACGAAGCTCATTGGCTTGCCTTCCAAATACTTCAGGCCATCGAGGTCATCGGCGGCACTTGGGACGTTCACGTCATTTTGTGGCTTATCAACGGTAATTACCGTTTCCATCAGGTTCCGCCGACCCTCTTGGATGTATTGACCCAATGAGTGCAAGTCGGTACTGAAGTTAGCGGATGATGGATAAATGCCCTTTTGGTCTTTCCCTTCGGATTCACCCATTAATTGCTTCCACCACTCTGCGAAGTATTGCAGACGTGGTTCGTAATTTTCCAGCAATTCAGTCGTGTAACCCTTCCGGTACAGGATATTCCGCAGTGCAGCGTATTGGTAAGCCGCATTCTTGGTGAGGTCAGGATCCGTGTAGTCGTCTTGGGCTGCAGCGGCACCGGCCATCAATTCGTCGATGTCGGCCCCTGAAGCGGCGATTGGTAATAATCCAACGGCAGTCAGGACGGAGTATCGGCCACCAACGCCATCAGGGATGACAAACGTCTCGTATCCAGCAGCATCCGCTTCGGTCTTCAAGGCCCCACGTTGCTTATCGGTCGTGGCGTAAATCCGTGACTTCGCGCCGTCTTCACCGTACTTCTTAACTAACATTTCCTTAAAGATCCGAAAGGCAATGGAAGGTTCCGTCGTGGTCCCAGACTTCGAAATCACGTTAACGGAAAAATCACGGTCGCCAATCAAATTGATTAGGTCGTGGACATAATCTGGACTGATCGAGTTCCCAGCAAAGATCACTTGAGGACCCTGACGCTTCTCAGCCGGCAAGTAGTTAAAGAACGTGTCGTGCAAGAAGTCAACAGCCATCTTGGCACCTAGGTAAGAACCCCCAATACCAATGACAACAAGGACTTCGGAGTCGGAACGAATCTTCTTGGCCGCGGTTTTAATCCGAGCGAATTCAGACTTGTCGTAATCCTTAGGTAAGTTTAACCAGTCACGGAAGTCACTACCCGCACCAGTTCCCTGACGTAATTCGGTGTCTGCAGCGGTAACGAGCGCCTGCATTTCTCCCAATTCATTGTCATGGATAAAGGGTGTCAGCTTGGAACGATCAAAGGCGATATGTGCCATATTAGATAACCTCACTTTTATTGTTATAGACAAGAACATTATAACGCAATCCCCAAGAATGTAAATGGTATAGTCCAAAGCAACCAATAAAAAAACCAGTCACCATCAGCGACTGGTCTCAATATACTTATTTTTTCATAATGCCGAGCGTGACCCCACCGGCCACAACCAGCAGTGAGCCAATCGTGATGTAAACCATCTCACGCTTGGTTTTCTTCTCGCCTAATAACCAGATGCTGCCGAAGGTGGAGATCACGATTCCACATTGTGCCAACGAGTAACTGATGGCCAACCCAACCTTAGGAATCGACATGAACATGAAGAAGTTCCCCACGCCCCAAACGATCCCGGTCAGGATATTCTTGGCCGTTGCCTTGTGCATAACTTGTTGCCGTGAAAACAGGACAAAGATAATGGCCCCAAGAATCATCCCCAAGGATTGTGGGAAAATGATCCGCGTTGCCTTCAAGCCAGACCACTCAACAATCACGGTGTAAAGAATGTAGCCAATCGTCGAAATGGCCAACGCCATGGAGCCCTTACCGGCCTCCATCGGTTGACTACTGCCAGCGACAGCGTTCTTATCACGCAGAGACGTCATTGCGGCCCCAACGATCAGAACGATCACGGCGATCGTCCCCAGGGTAATCATCTTAGTGGTCGTCCATTCATGGAATAATAGGACACCGGCGAGCGCCGTCCCAACCAATTGAAGCCCCGTAGAGATGGGGACCGTTCGGGAAATACCAATAAATTTCATCGATTGAAATTGCTCAAATTGCCCCACGGACCAGCAAAGTCCGGAAGCGATCCCAACCACCATCGCCATAACGGAAAGGTTTGGTTGGTAATAGAATAGGGAAAAGGTCCCAAAGAGAACTGCCCCGGCAGTCATCCCCAGCGTCTGCTGGTACGATGTGCCACCCAAGCGGCCACTGATTAATCCGATACTTCCCCAACAGATTGTGGGGATTAAAGCTAGAAGAATGTCCATTGTTGTAAGCCTCAATTCTCATTTCAATTATGCGGTAAACCACTGAAAGCGGTTTTAATTGTAATAGTAAGTTTAAAGTTTTCTATTCCAAAAGTAAACCGGTTCGCATTAAAAAAAGAGTCGATCGGTAAGTGGTCTATCCTTACCGTCGACTCTTCAAATTGTGTTTTCACAATCTTTTCATTAATTAATCGTTAACTCTAATCCCTTTAAGGCTTCCCCGTGACGATCGGCGGAATTACTGTGGAAATCGGCCGGTGCCAGGAACTCATTGGAAATACTTACAGAACCGGTATAATTTTCTAACACATCCCCCACCGTCTGCCGCAAACGCTTCATCGAATACGTTGGCGTCGTCGTGGTTAAAATAATTTGAGAACCACTGTGGGTAACCGCTAAAGCCTGACGCAATAATTCTGGCAGGTCTTGTTCCAGGGTGAAGGAATGCTTCTTCCCGCGAATAAAGGCTGGTGGATTAATCGAGACGATATCGAAGGATAACTCATGCTTGCTGGCATAGTCCAAGTAGTTGGAGACATCCATCGTCCGCATTTCAACGGCAGCCTGATCCAAGTTGTTAGCGGCCAATTGCGTTTGAATCGTCGTCGTTGCTCGATTGGTTGGGTCGACGGTCACGGCCTCAACCGCATCGCCGGCCATGGCAGCCGTCACCAAACCGGTTTCAGCACTGTACAAGTTTAAAAGGTGCTTTTGCTCACTATTGGCCTTAACCCAGGCCCGAATATCACGGAACTCTAAGGCTAATTGTGAACGGCCAACCGTCAAGTCGATGGGATAGCTGACACCATCTTCCATGACTTCTGTTTGCATATCTGGGAGCTTACCATTCACGATCGTCAGGTTATCATGGCCTGGTGTCGTAGCTAACATGACGGCATCCTTACCCACGACCCGTTGAAAGCCAGCGTAAATTAATTTTGATTGACGGTTCAGGGCCGTGTTCTGCCAACGGAAAATGTATAACCCGTTGTAAACATCTACAGCTAGGCCACCGAGATTGTCGCCGGCACCATTGAATAACCGGTAGGCTGCTTCGTCCTTGAAGGCAGAGCGCCGAGCAACGGCGGCTCTAAATTTGCTGGCAAAGAAGCGCTCATCAATTGCTTCATTTTCCTTAAGGCTCAGGACATACCCAACGCCCCGATGTTGCTTGGCAAAGTATGCCGTGGCCACAAAGTGACCGTGATTTTCTAATTGCACCCAGGCACCATTATCAAAATCATTGCGGTCTTCTAAATCTGTTATTGATACGATTGGGTACCCATCCTCAAACTTCCGGACGGACTTCCCTGTAATTTGTACTCGTTTCACAAGTTTCCTCCTTAATGACTATCTGCTATTGTAGCATGAAACCCACACTAACACAGCCATTGACTAATCTGTCGGTGTCTCTTTAACTCGTTCTGAATTGGTTTGATGTTGATCGGGGAAGATGACGGTAAAGGTGGTCCCCACACCGGCCTTACTGGTGACGCTAATCTTACCATGATGCAACTGGACCAGCTGATGCACGATCGATAGGCCTAACCCGGATTCACCATACTTGGTATTCTTCCGCGAAGGATCGGCCTTATAGTACCGTTCCCAAATGTTTGCCAGTTGGTGTTCGGTCATACCCATCCCGGTATCGGCCACCTTAACGATGGTTTCTTCATAGCCGCGTTGCGCCGACAGGGTTACTTGACCGTTATCGGTAAATTGAATGGCATTTTGCGTAATGTTAAACATGATCTGTACGAAGCGGTCATAGTCGGCAAAGACTGGGACCTCCTTCGCCGCTTCCAGATTCAGGCTGTCACCCTTGTCGTCGGCCTTTTGCTTCAATTGCTCAACGATATTGTGCAAGGCATCCACCGCATTAAATTCATGAAGATTCAAC
Source organism: Levilactobacillus tangyuanensis (assembly GCF_003946545.1). Taxonomy (GTDB): domain Bacteria; phylum Bacillota; class Bacilli; order Lactobacillales; family Lactobacillaceae; genus Levilactobacillus; species Levilactobacillus tangyuanensis. The sequence continues at coordinate 99,550 of NZ_RHOA01000004.1, read as the reverse complement.
GCGATTTGATTGGAGCGAATCTTTTCGTAGTCTAAATTTTCATTGACTAGCCGAATCAACCGGCTCGTCTCGCTACGCATTAATTCGATACTCTCTTCCTTACTCTCCTCCGGAATGGCATCGTACGCCATCCCCTCCAAGAGACCGTTAATCGTGGTTAGTGGCGTCCGCATCTCATGAGATGCGTTGGCCATGAATTCTCGTCGACGTTCTTCTTGACGTTGAATCTCGTCTTGCGACGCCTTCAATGAATGGGTCATCCCATTAAAATCATTGATCAAGTCATCAATTTCATCCCGATTACGACTGGCCATCTGCACATCATAATTCCCTTTGGCAACCTGGTTGGTCGCCGTTCGCAGGCGATTAATTCGCGACGTGTAGTAGCGAGCCAAGATGTAACTGGCAACAATCGCGACGATACAGGATAACAGTAAGGCCCGAATCAAGTTCCGGTTAATCTGGTTCACACTGGTATTGATGTCAGAGACGAACGCGCCCATGACAACGACCGCCACTAGTTTGTGGTTATAGAAATACGGTTTCATCACTTCCGTCATTGCTGGGCTAACGCGGCCATTCTTATTGCGAACCTGACGGTCAACCACCTTGTGGATAATCTGATTGTTTTTCAGTTTTTTCCAATCAGCCGGTTTGATCGATTGTTGATAAACGTTGGCTGGAAAAACAATCTGATTCGTTGCGCTATAGATCGTGGTGCTCACCGCCTGGTTTTGCAACAGCTGCTCACTGTTAGCTAGCGCCGTGGTGTCAAAATTAACGGTCTTAGGATCCTGAGAACTAATCCGTAACGACTGCTCAATCAGACTGTTCGAATATTTTTCTAGAGAATTCCAGGTGTTGCTATACACCATTCGCCGGGTCATCTGCGAATATGAAACCCCCATGAGCACGAGAATAATCATAATTGCCGCGAAAAATCCGAGCATCTGTTGATACATTAACTTCATTGTTGATCGGCTCCACTGTCATCAAATTTATAACCCACACCCCAAACCGTTTGAATAATCTGAGGACCAACCTTTTCAATCTTTTGCCGTAGCTTTTTAATATGGGCATCCACGGTCCGTTCATCACCATAGTACTCATAGTCCCAAACCAACTGAAGCAACTGTTCCCTTGAGAAGACCTGACGGGGCTTCTGTGCTAAGGTCTTCAACAAATCGAATTCCTTGGGCGTCAAATCCTGAATCTGGCGACCATTCAGGTAAGCCTCCCGCGTCTTGGTGTTGAGCTTGAAGTTGTCAGTAATCACGTCGAAGGCCTCTGTGTCATCGGCTGGAACATCCGCAGCTGGCCGGGCAGTCGCGCCCAGTCCTGCTCGCCGATGTAGCGCCTTAATCCGGGCAATCAGGGTAATTGGACTGAAGGGCTTGGTCACGTAGTCATCCGCCCCCATCTCGAGTCCCAGAACCTGGTCACTCTCCGAGTCCCGCGCTGTCAGCATGATAATCGGCACCGTTGGCGAAATCTTGCGAATCTCAGCGCTGACCTGCATGCCGTCCATTTCAGGCAGGTTCAAGTCCAACGTAACCATGTCCCATTCATTTGGCGTCGCCGAAAACATGGTCATGGCTTCCTTGCCATCGTAGGCAAAATGGGCATCCCATTGTTCTTTTTTAAAAAACATCGACATCATTTGAGAAACAGAATGATTATCTTCGATCATTAATAATTTCATTGCGACCTCCAGAGAAAATTACTGTCCTTCTACGGAGCCAGTAAAAAGTTAGGGTTTATATGGCGTTAAGCCTACCAATTTCATTGGAAGGGGCCATGATGGAACCATGATCTTTCTGTAACTTTTTGTCGGTTCACCATTAATCAATAAATATTTGGCACCTACATGTTTTATTATACTATATCGTTAAGGAACTTCGGGGTTTTATTGCCCTTTATTGAGCGCCTAGTTTTGCAAGCCCAGCAAGTTGTGATAAACTGTATCAGTATCGTCATGGGGCCGTTCTGGATTCGACTGGTATAGGTTGAAGCTTGACTGCGCGTCGTAGCGGCATCTACGTTAAAAGGTCCAGTTTATTATAACTGCAAAAAATAATAACAATTCTTACGCTTTAGCTGCTTAATAGGCGCTTAACGTAGATCCTCCTAGGCTTGCCCGCGGTCTAGATCTGGGTCCTAAATTTAACGGGCTTACGCTAACGGCTCCCACCTGAAGTACGTTAGAAGAGATGAATCAGGTTAGCTGAGTATGTGGGCCCTGACAGGCGGCAAGTTATTCAGTGAAACTATAAGTAGTCTGCCTATGCGTGTAGACGTTAAGTTGGCAATATGCTAGGACGCGGGTTCGATCCCCGCCGGCTCCATAAATGCCAGTATGACCAAACCTATGACGAGAAAAACCACATTCGATTGAATGTGGTTTTTTTGTGGCCATTTTTAGGCGTTTGGTTCCGCACAAATCGTCAGTCAACATGCCTAACTCCCCGTTTAACGAGCACGTGAAGCAGCTCACCTCCTCGCCTGTGGCTTAATAGGAGCCAGAAATCCGGCAGCAGGCCCAGGAGGTGAAGATGATGAAGGACACTAATCAGGACTGGCAGCACGTGCAACAAACGGTGGTCGCCAATCTTAATCTGGCAAACCGTCATTTATGGGAAAATGCCGGTATTTATTTATCGCTCTTCCTCGTTGAAGACTTGGCAGCCTGGTTTGGCCACTCACAAGTCTTACGGGCAGATGCCCTCAATAATCTATCCGGCATCTTTTCTACCAGTCTCCTCATGACCGGCCTGTACATTGCCGGTAAAACTCGCGACAACGATCTGTGGGGCGCCCCGATTGCTGCCGTCGACCGTCCACACGTTGGGCCAAGAACGCAGCAATCTCGTTTTCGTTTTGAAACAATCTATACCCTGCTGGCCGGGATCATGATGGTCTTCATTGCCGCGGATATTTTATTCGAGACCGGTCACCATTTAATCTGGCCATCCCACGAACATTTACAACCATTGTTATCGGGTGCCGCAGCGGCAGCTTCGGGCCTATTGCTCACCTTACTCTGGTGGTCCAATCGCCGGTGGGCCCATCAGCTAAAAAATACTGCGTTGGCAGCCGCGGCCAAGGATACCTTCACCGACGTTCTAACCAGTCTCGTCACCCTGTTCACCATCGTGGGGGTTGGCTGGTTCCACATCAATTGGATCGATGGCGCCGCCAGCTTTGCCCTGGGTTTATATATCTTGTTTGTGGGCATTCAAATTTTCCGGCAGTGCGCACTGAAACTGGTCGACTACTTCGACCCACGGTTGGAGGCCGCCTATCAACAGGCCGTTGCCGACTTGCCGGCCGTTCAACGCGTCCTGTTCATTAAGGCTTACTACGACGGCAACTTGATTATGGTCAGTGTGACAATTGCCGTTAATCCCAACATGACGGCAGCCACCATCTATCAACTCACCCAGACCATTAATCAGCTCCTTCATACCCGATACGGCGTCACCGAAACCGCTTTGATGGTCATGCCGGCCGATCGTGCCTTCGTGAAAAAAGGTTCCGCCGATCAGCCAACTTGACGAAAACGCAGCCTGGCGACTTAAATGGCCAAAAAGGTGGCCACGCTGAGCAATCCAATGCCCATCAGCCAACCCCAAATTGCCCACCGCGGTTGTGCCTGCCAGCTACGGTAACGAATGGCAACGATTAATTGGGCCATCCCCGTCACGACTAAGCAAGCAATTCCGGCGTAATAGAATATATCATCCATGTGACTGATCGCTCCCTTACCTTTAGTTCCCTTAGTATACCGGATTTACCCGGCGAGTGAGCCTTAATAGTTAAGCAAAAAAACAGGAGCTCCTAGGTTATATGCCGAGAAGTTCCTGCTTTGTCATCTCAATTAGTTAGCTAACTGGTTAATTCGCTGCCGTTGTTCGCCCGATCCACTCCAGAAAACAAGCTTAGCCACGCCCACAACTTTTTTGGCACTGACATAGCCCCAATCACGACTGTCTTCGGCGTGGGTGGTTGCCCGGTCATCACTCAAGACAAAGTATTTCCCCTTGGGGACAACCGTGCTCGACGTGCCATTTTGCTGGCCCAAGCTCTTAAGGGTCCAGTTTCCGGTTTGCTCGCGCTGACTAGCACTCAGAAATGACTGGTCAAGCTTCTTGCCGTTCACATAGATCTGACCATTCCGGCTGACGATGCGATCGCCCGGCATCCCGATGACCCGTTTGACAAATGTACTATGAACCTTAGACCCCGGAACTTCGCTCTGGGCATCAAAGGCAATCACGCTCAACCGTTTAACCTTGGCCATCCGCCAAACGACCAGGGTATCCTTGCTCTTGAGGTTAGGGGCCATTCCCGTTCCGCGAAACGACTCAACTTGTAACACATACGTAAATATGAGAAATACCATTAGGAAAGCGAACACAACCGCACCGCCCCATCGCCACAGATAGCTAAACACTTTCATATCAACATTCCTCCTTGATTATCACTTATTTAATAAAAGTGTATCACAATTCGAAATCCCCGTTAACCATTATATGTTTAAATGTTAAGTAACCGATAAGGATTAGTATTGAATCGTTTCATCGGATTATATACAAGCTCGATGGTCGCGGGACCACGGCATCCTTCATTGCCCACAGCCTCCCCCCAATGACCTGACTGCCGCAACAAAAAAGAGCCGTGACTTAGTCACGACTCCCGCGATGGATCAGCGATTTACTTGTTGTCAGTTGCCCCAAAGTTTTGTAATAGACGGGCCGTATAGAACACATCCTGAGCGTAATCAGCAATCCGAACGCTCTCGTTAGGCGCATGGGCGCCCGAACCTGACCAGTTGGCCCCAAAGGCCACGATCGGTGCGTGAAGAGCCTCGTCGAATGGCGCCTGAGGACCGGTACCTGGCGTGTTCGGCACCAATTTAACCTGGTCACCATAGACCTCATGAGCCGTCGCCACCGTTGCCTGAACAAAGGGATCGGTCAGGTCAGATCTAAACGGATTTTCACCTAGTAAATAATTCACATGAACATCATCAAACCCATTTCGATCCAACTGCGCTTGAATAAGGTGGGCCAATCTCTCCGGCCGCTGATCTGGTACCAAGCGACAGTCAAGCTTGGCCTTGGCAAACTTCGGTAGGACGGTCTTAACCCCATCCCCCTCATACCCACTCGTTAGGCCATTGATCGTCATGGTCGTGGCATTGGTGAGGGCCGTCTTGGGATCATCGGTGACTAATGGCCCCGTAATCCCAAAGTTAGCTCTGGTCTTGGCCTCGTTAAAGTTGAGATCGGCAATTGCCGATCTCTCGGGGGCGGTCAGCTCCCGAATGTCATCGTAGAAGCCATCGACCAGGATTTGATTGTCGGGTCCCCGTAACGAGGCCAACGCCCGTGTCAACCGCCAAGCCGCGTTGTCGGCGTAAGCAGCGAACGAGGAGTGTAGGTCGACGGCCGCCGTTTGAACGGTCAGTTCAAAACTCATGATGCCTTTGACCCCACAGGTGATATTAAAGTTTTCATCGGCATCCTTGCCACCCGTTTCCCAAACCACAACATTGGCCGCGAGATCAGCCGCATGTTTTTGAGTCATTTGGGGAATATGGACACTCCCAATCTCTTCCTCACCCTCAAGAACGAACTTGAGATTGCAAGGGAGGCCGCCGGCGTTCTGTAAGGCTTTGACCGCCGACAATCGCGCCATGAGTTCCCCTTTGTCATCGGAAACACCACGGGCCACGTACTTTCCGTCAACCTCAGTTAATTTAAAGGGTTCGGTATGCCATTCTTCCAGTGGTTCTGGCGGCTGAACATCGTAATGGTTATAGAAGAGTAGGGTCTTATTAGCATTACCGGTTGCTCCTGCCGGTAGTGTTGCAAAAATGAAGGGGTTACTGCCGGGAATATCTCGCCAGACCTGAACTTTGGCCCCAAGTTCTTCAAAAGACTGTTGCACAAACGCGACGGTTTCTGGAATCCCCTTTTTCTGGGCCGAAACCGTTTCGATGCTTAAGTACTTGCCCAATCGCTGTCGGTCAGCGACCAAGGCCTCTTCTACGGCGTTTTGTAATTGATCGATTTCGCTTGCTGACATTCAACCACGCTCCCTTTTAAATTAAAAATCGTTCTGGCAAGCCATCAGAACGAGTTAACTCTCTGATGTCTTTATGGTCAGGTAAAATTTGAGTTACTTATGAGATTAAACTTTGATTAGAAAAATGTCAAATTTCTCATAAATCATTTTATGGTGGTCTTAGGCGCAACAATCCCTGCCGAACTAGCAACGACCCAATCGGCCTTGACTAACTTTTTAAAATCACGACTATTCCCGGTCACAATGACCCCAGAGAATGGCGCCGTTTCGAAGTTAGGATGCTTTTTGGCGTATTGCCACGCATACTTAAAGACGTCAAAGTTGTCGTAAACCAGGTGGTAGGGCTTGGCCGCCTCTAACGTCCCACGAAGACGGAAGTAATCGCCCTTGGTCAGTTTACCCTGGTCATTTGCGCTGAATCCCAGGTAATTATTATCCACGTAAGTGACATCGGTATCCCCTTTGGCCCCCAGCCAATACCAAGTCGCGTGAAGTTCCTTAGGCAGCTTCCCCTGGATCTCGTCATAGGTCATTGGCTGCTTAAAGGTCAGTGCCACCTCAGCGATAGCCCCCTTAGTCTTAGCCACCTCTTTAGCCTCATGAACCACCTTCATCGAGTGTTTTTGCATCTTTAGATTATAGAATGATGGAATTTTCTGTTGCGTGTCCTGGTCATAGGACGACGGCCCAAAATTTGCTGATGTTCGTGATATCAAGTCCGTTTGCCCAGAATTTAACAGCCAAGAATAATTGCTAGAACTGGTCGACCACGGAAAACGCTGTCCCTCAATTTCCTTATATCGGTGGCTGACCACCTTGCCGCCCATCAAATTAGTATCCGCCAAGCGCAGGTCATCATGCTGGATATTTGGCGACATGATCTCCCCAATCACGTACATATATCGCATCAATGAACTGGACTCCCGGCTGGCCTTGACCTGGGTCAGCTTATACGTAACCCCAGTCATTCCCAATACGATGCCCACGATCAGGACGATCGTTATTCCCCAACGCCGAATCTTAATCCCTTGAGCCAGTCGTTTGAACTCTTTTCCGTCATTCACACTCTTCACTCCTCATTAGTCGTTCTAACTTGCGATGAACCCGTCGTAACCGCATCTTCGTGGCCGACAGCTTCAATTGCAGCCGCTCAGCGGTCTGCTGGACGCTGAGTCCCTCGACGTACCGTAAGACCAACAACTGTCGCTCTGTTGCCTTCAGCCTCGCTAACCCACGGGTCAGGTTCTCATCAATACCGTCTAATCCAGGGTTTGCCTGAGTTGGCCGTAAATACAACCCCACTAGCCGCTGGTAGCGTTGTTGCCTGCGAAAAATATCGAGATACGTCGTCCAAGCAACACGAAACATATAAGGCCGCAATTGGTCGGCCGGTAAGATTAACTCCATTTCCAATAATTTGACAAAGACGTCTTGCGTCACATCCGCTGCAACCTCTGCATCGGCTCCCCGACTGATGAGATAATGGCGAACGGTGATAGCTAAGTCGGCCAGCTGTGATTCATATTGCTGTAAGCGCATCTGCTCCCCCTCCCACCTAGACAACGAACAACACCGAGAAAAGTCACACAATCGGTCACAAATATTTTGTCAGTCTACCTAAAGACAATGGTCTGGTGCAATCTAACTGCTCAAGGGCACCAAAAAAGCCGCCCCCTACTGGGAACGGCTACTTGGCTTCTATATTATTCTGCTGATTCATTAAAGCGTTTAGCCTTCAGCGGCCTCAACTTTAAGTTCTTCGTTTTGGTTCAATTGTTGTTCTGCCGCCTTGCGGGCCGCGACGGCGTCGGAAAATTCACTGAAAGTTTGATTCAAAATGTAACGGCCATGGTAAAATAGGCGTGCGGCCCACTTACCAGAGCGCTTATCAAAGCTGACACCGATAACGCCGGAGATATTCCGGGAGCTAATCTTGGTTAAGGCCGCAACATTCGAACCGTTAACTAAAGGCAAATTAGTCGCATTCCCAATCTGCTTACGGGTCCGGGGATCCTTGGTCAAACGCTCTTTACTGATGTCACGACGGTAACAGCCACAGCTGACCGTAATCCCGTGACGGAGGCGATAACTGTCAACCGTGACTAAATTGCCACAGCTACATTTGCATAACCACGTGGCGTTACCGTTTTTCGCGGTACCATCACGACGGATAACCGTCAGTCTGCCGAATTGTTGTCCACTTAAGTCTAGGAGTCTCATAGATAATTCCTCCATTCAGATTTCAAAAAGATTGTCATGACGCCATTCTCCCCGTGAATGGCTAAAGCTCCCCTGACATAAATAATCTTACTTATTATTCTACACGCCAAACTAAAAATTAGCTTAAAGTACGAATGATTTTGCCCCACAATCGCCAATCCACCGATCAATTTGGTCATTATCTACTATAGAGAGAAGAAGGTTTTGTTTATGTCACTTCTAATCACCGTTTTAATTATTCTCGTTGGTATCGAACACCTTGGTATCATGGTCCTGGAAATTTGGGGACGCCCCGAATTTCAGGCACAGGCCTTTGGCATGCCACTCGAGTTTGTCCGCCAAGCCGCCGCACAGACCGCTCTCGCGAACCAAGGCATTTACAATGGCATGCTTGGCGGTACCCTATTGGCCAGCCAGTGGCTGCTGAACGGCCAGGCTCGCCTAACCACCAGTGCCCTCCTCCTAATCTTTGTGATAATTGTCGCAATATTCGGTAGTCTAACGGTGAAGCGATCAATCTTTTGGCTACAAGGAATGCCGTCAATAGTGACATTAATCGTTTTACTAATGATAATAGCTTAAGTGAAACTTTAAATTTATGGTTTACAGACCACCGCTAGCAGGTTATAATGAACTTACATATTCAGGCGAGAGCCTGCTACGGGATTCGATCGTTGGAGGAGTTAATTGACATTTTGCCATTATTAACACCATCGAAACCGTACACATACTTCTATTCTGCTGGTTGCGCCTCGACGTAACTAGCTTTTTTTATGCCCTTAATTATTCCAAAATCGTCATTGACTTATTCTATAATAATATATCGAATTCCATCTATCACCCAACCCATTGTGCGTCTTGTTCGTCCAAATCCGCATACAAATGCCGGCTTAGAGGGATTATCTCAAGACCTGCCTCGGTTTGACACCCCTGGCAGGCTCTTATATAATTATGAAAATAATAAGCAGACGTATTGGCGACCACTTCCCTTTGTTGGTCGCCAATTGATTGTGGATGGCTTCCCGTATGACCATCCAAACCGGAAAATTATTTTAATCACCGATTTCTTGCAAAATTTATACGGGTGAAAACGAGTCGATTATGTCTTTCTCTAAAGAAAAAACGTTGGACTACCTGATCGGTTTTGCCTTCGTCTTAGCGATGATCGGCCTGGCCACCTGGTCCGGCGACATCGAAACCATTATGCCGGAGCTGGGACCCCTGACCACCGGTCTATGGATTTATCACAACCGCGAGTGGATGTCTCATCCGGAAAATGTTTTTCTGGGACCATCCGTGGCCGCGCTGATTGGTTTTCTTGTCAATATGCTCACTATCAGTTATGGTCTCAAGGTGTTCGTGACCATCGCCCTCATCTTACTGTTGCTCCGGCTCATGAATTCCCCTCTTGCACCATCCTTTGCCACCGGCCTTTTGCCGGTCCTGACCAACGCCAGTCATTGGTCATACATCTTCACCGTCCTAGGCTTTACCCTCATCCTGGCGATCGCCGTTGTGCTACGCCATCATCCGGGTAAGGGACCAGAACGCACACCGATGAGTCTGAAACACATGGCCATTTACCTGGTGGCCAGTCTGGTCTGGATCCTAGCCGTGTGGCTGGCCGGTAAAGGCCAAATGGCCGGGATTCCACCAGTCATGGTCGTGTTCTTCGAAGTCCTCCAGAAACCCGGTTACAATGCCAAGATAGCTGCTCGCCAGGTCATTGCCTTGACCGGGGCGGCCGCGATTGGGGTATTCATCCACCTGTTCGCCGCACCTTGGCTCTTAGCGGCGGCGATCAGTCTCCCATTGGTGTTCCTCTTGCTCACCGCCTTGCGAATCAAGTTACCCGCGGCGTATGCCTTTCCGGTATTGGCCCTGGTCTTACCGCAAGCCATGTTCAAGATGCTCCCACTGACAACGGTCCTAGCAGCGAGTTTTTTTCTGGGAATCACGGTTGCCTATCGCAAGTTGGCCAGAGCGCCAGAGCTCGTCTCAAAAAACGAATAAATTAAAAAGGGTTTTCTTCAAGCAAAACTTGCTTGAAGAAAACCCTTTTCTGTCATTGTCGTTACATATGACTTGCTTCTAACCACAAACGGAGCATGTGCCAAATCACGTCGACCATGAGACCGACGAAGGCCACCCCCGCGAGATAATAAACGTAATAGATCGTTGGATGCTTCATCTCATTCGCCCCCCAAGGCAAAACCGACAGCCGCGTCACCAGGTACTAGCTGACAGAACTCATCGTCCGCTGCCGTGCGGCTGCCAAGATGGCATCTTGTTCGGCGATGGTTGCGGTAAATTGTTGCATAATTTCCCGTTCAACCACCTGGCCACCATGCTTCTTTGCCCGCCAGGTCATTCGTTGAAATTGTTTTTCTTCTTCAGATAGTCGTTCAGTTAACATATGGCTCCCCCCAAATTCTCTGCGCCAGTGCTCTACTACCATCGACTACATTATAGCGAAGTGTTCCTTAGTGGTCTACCTTTTTTCGAAAATTGTTACAAGACTTTTACAAACGCTTAAATAGTTAACTCACCGGCATTACTAATACGTTTTACCTAGAATCCTTTCGCGGCTTAAACCAGCCATACCAAAAATTGGTATATGTCATCCGTGCAACCGGTTAACATCGCTAGGCGTCTTACGTTTGACCAACATTTTACTAAGTCAACCATCATTGGTGTAGCTTGTTTGAAAGCTCTTTCACTTTGCCGGCAAATCCGTTGTTTTTTCGTCCAAAACAGCGTAATCTTGAGTCAAACGAACGTGAAGGAAGGTTGTTAATATGCCAACTGAACCGCAAAAGTTCCCACCGCTGTACCGGACCGTCGCCAACAACGATGATGGCCTGGAAAGTCGTTCCTATATTCCCAACGGCCTAGACATCCCCGTCAGCGATCCCTTAAACGATCGCCCTGGTGCGAATCCTGAACAATTCATCGGGTTAGCACTCAGCACCTGCCTGAATGCCACCTTAGAGGCAATCGAGCGTCGCGATCACCTACCACATACCTCAAAAGTCCACACCATCGTGGAGATGGCGCGAGATACCCGTGGCTTCCAGTTCTATTTAACGGCGGAGGTCATGATTCCTGGCGTCGATGAGGCACGGGCCAAGGACATGATCGACCTAGCCGAACGCCGGTGTCCGGTTGCAAAACTCATGCAGGGACAACCCAATGTCCAGGTGAAGTTGGTCGCCAACTTTACCCCGGTTCGTCCAATTGAGAATTAGCTCGATAAAAAAAGGCCACACCCCCGATTCAAATCGGTCCGTGTGGTCTTTTCGCTTTAACGGCGACCTAGTCGTTGCCGTAATCGTTCCCACCAAGAGGAACTGTGGGTGGTCTCGCCATAAACATAGGAGTGGGATTGCCGGGATGAACGCTTGCCCTCGTGTTCATCATCCATGAAGACAATCTTACGCCAGCGCTTGGCCTCTTCATCACTCATGCGCTTTTTGGCCATTGACTTCAATCTCCTTTTCTCTTAGCACGTTTGCTAATAGCCTTATTTTTTCAGTCGGGTTAGCTGGCTGAAGTCTCGAATAAAGGTCAAAATTTCCTTAGCCCGATCCTCGCCATAGACGTCGACCCAGCTTTGGAAGCGGGTGCTGATGCGTTCCCGAATGACCCGCTCGGCCTTGGCCCCAGTGGGCGTCGCAATTAAGTATAACCGCCGACGGTCATTTTCGTCAGGCTGTTGTTCCAAATAGCCCTGTTTTAACAAAGTTTTAATCTGTCGCGACACCGCGCTACGGGTGACCTGTCGTTCACTCGCGATATCCATGAGCGTCACCTGATGATTACGCGTAATCTCTCGCAAAATCAAATACTGCTCGAAGGATAGATGAAACTCCTTAGCAGGCTCCGAAACGAACTCATCTAAATACTTCAAAGAGTTCATATACACATCAATAAAAGCATCCAGTAACGACGGTTCTTGATCAGCCATGCTTTCCCACCTACAATTCTCAAAATACGATTTTTATCTTAGCATTTACCCGCATCAAATACCAGTTTTTCTTATGGTAACGCTTAGCTACTGGACCAACCCCGCTCAATGTGCGATAGTCAAAGAGGGAGGCGCTTTCATGAAACAAAAATTTTACTTACTCAGCATTCTCAGTCTAGGCCTCTTGGCCGGCTGTGCCAACCAATCGCCCGCTAAGACGACCTCTAGTCAATCGTCATCCAGCAGTCGTTCGCGGGTGACCAGCTCATCCTCGTCGGCACAGGTCAAGCCCACAGCAACCTTCAGCAACCAGACCTTCACCATTTCAAGGGTTGCTTACCGGATAACTGGTGAGAAGGTCACGGCGAGTGCCACGGCTAACCGACAACTCTTCGTTCTTTATTATACCGTGACCAACCATCAAACGAGATCGATTGTGCCCAGTGATATTTGGCAGGCCGCCGTATCGGCCCGTCAGGCTGGGAAAAGTCTTGGCACGGGCAACCTGGCCTTCACGACCAGTCAAACCCAGGATAATAATAAGTTAAATAATACGGTCATGCCGCTTAAACCCGGTCAAAGTAGCCAAGGGCTGGCAACCTTTGAGCCTAAAGGGAGCGGCAGTGTCACCGTCACCTATCAGGATACCCATCATCAAACCATTCACCAAAGCCATTATTCACTAAACTAAGGTTCAGGAAGGAATTTTCTATGACCGCGTTAATCGAAAGAATCCACCACGTTGCTTTGGGAAACCTTGACCAATTTGTCCAGCTTTGTGATCAACTAGACGTCCAGTACTGCCTTCTTGGCGGATCACTCCTCGGGGCCGTGCGCCATCAAGGATTCATCCCTTGGGATGATGACGTCGATGTTGGCCTTTTACGAGCTGACTACGACCGTTTCGTTGAGGCGGCCCCCGCACTTCTCACCACGAGTGACTACTTCTTACAGACGCCCCAAACGGACGAGAACTACGGCCTGAGCTACGCGAAGCTCCTCGATCGGCGAACCTATATCGAAGAAAAGAACAATGTGAACAACGCTCGCAAGGGCATCTTCATTGATATCTTTCCACTAGATCGCATCCCCAGTGATCCTGGGCTTCAGCGCGAACAGCTCGCCAAATTCCAGGTACTCAACGCCCGCATCCTTTTACAGTTGCGCTACCACCTCGTCGATACGCCGCTGCGCAAATTACAGGGTGACCTCACAGCAGAGCAACTGGCTGATACCGCCGCCCTGAAGGCAGAACGCGACGCTGTGATGACCCAATACCAGACGACCGCCAGCGTTCAACTCAAAAATCTGGCCTCACAATACAGCTATGACAAAGAGATTTTTTCGATTTCTGAGTTAACTGACCTAACAACCGTTCCATTTGAGCACCTGATGCTAAAGATTCCAAAAAATTATGATAATATTTTGAAACGCATGTATGGGGACTACCGGGTCTTACCCCCGGAGAACCAACGCACAGAGAAACACTTGGACCGACTGATTATGGACAATCAAGTCTTCACCGAATAAAAATTCTTGAGGAAGTAGATGACAACTATGGCTGATGATTATTTTGGCGCCATTCTGGTGAACGTCTCCAGCATTGAGCTTTCCATCGTCAATCTGAAAACGGGCACGCAAACAGAACGAGTAAAATCCAGCGTCGCAATTGGGGAAAATATTTACAACCATGAGGAAATTGACTTTGAAACCGTCGCAGACGCCGCGGAAGCCCTACGCGGATTCCTCCAAATTATCAAAGACTACGGTGTTCACAACTACCGGGTCTGGGGATCTCAGGCACTATCGTCGGCACCTAACGCCGAGTTCATTAGGGATCAACTCTATGTCCGCACCGGACTACACATCGACTGGCTATCCCTCGGTGAGGAATCCTTTGTCCGCAATGAGGCCATTGCCCTCAAGCTCGACCAGTATCAGGAACTGGTCAAGCATCACGCGGCCATCATCGGGCTGAATTCGGGGAGTACGACCCTATCCTTCTTCGCCAACGAACACCTGGTGGCGTCCCACAACATGAAGCTGGGGCCCATCCGCATCAAGGAAGTCTTACAAAACTTGCGGGCCACGGCCCCGAATCCCGTCGACGTCCTCGATGACTATATCAACAGCAAGGTTGACGACTTTTACCGTTTCCTACCCGCTGAATTACAAAATACCCCAAATCAAATTATCTTAATTGGGGCGACCCCGCTAAATAATTACTTCATTCCTCAAAATAAAATTAGTTATACTCTGACCATTCAGGACTTCATCAAGTTCAGCCGGGAGGTATCGGGGGCGACTAACCAATTCTTAGTTGAACGACTACGAATCTCCGAGGAAAATGTCGACACCGTCTTGCCCGTCGTTCTACTGGTCAAAAAACTGCTCACGGTGGTTCACGCCGACAAGCTGCATCTGGTAAACCTCAACGTTTTGGACGGTCTCACCACTAACCAGGCCATTACGGCCGGCCATCACAAATATCATTTTGAGAATCAGATCCTGGCTGCAGCCGATGACCTGGCCCAACGCTATCGGGTGGAGCCCCATCACATGGAACTGGTTCGCCACTTTTCCCTGCATCTCTTCGACCAGTTGCGGCCCCTCCATCACCTAACCAATCGCGACCGGCTATTGTTGCAAATCGCCGCCATCGTTCACGATATTGGCGGATTCATCGATACTCATGAACACTATCTCCATTCCGACTACGTCCTGAAGCAATCGGAAATGTTGGGGCTGTCTAATGAAGAAACCCAAATCATTGCGGCCGTTTCACGCTACCATAGCACGCGAACACCGGCGGAAGACCTCGCTCATTTTCAACAATTAGATGCCGACAAACGCTTGGTCGTCGCCAAGCTTTCGGCAATCCTGCGACTCGCCGATGCGCTAGACGACGCGCACCAACAAACCATTCAAAAGATTTCCGTCTCCGTTCGGACCAATAAAATTGTGATTACGGCATTCAGCGACGACGAGCTCTCGCTGATTCGTTGGGCCTTCAACTACAAGGCGCAATTCTTCACCGACGTCTTCGGGCTCCAACCCGTCTTAAAACAAAGGAGGTTACACAAATGACCGTTGATTATACTAAACCCAAGTACTACACCAACCGGGAGCTCAGCTGGCTAGACTTCAACAATCGCGTGTTGGAGGAAGCCCGCGACAAGGCTAACCCCCTGCTGGAACGCGTCCGCTTCTTAGGGATTACCCAAAGTAATGCTGACGAATTCTTCATGGTCCGGGTAGCCTCGTTATCCAAGCTAGCCGCGGTCAACTATCCCAAACCTGACGCATCCGGCATGACGGCGGAGGCCCAGTTACTCGCGGTTAATGCGAAGGCCCATGATCAGGTGGTAAAACAGTATTCCACCCTCAATCGGATGCTCCTCCCCTTACTGGCCAACTTGGATGTTCATGTCCTCGAACCGGGAGAACTCACCAGCCAACAGACGCGTTTTATCGAGAAATATTTCAATGATGAGATCTCTCCAGCTCTGACGCCCATGGCCGTCGATAGCTCGCGGCCCTTCCCCTTCATCGGCAATAACACACTAAACATTGCCCTGCGTCTCTTCAAGGACGGGGACAAGAAGGATAAACGATTTGCCACCGTGCAAGTGCCGGACATCTTCCCCCGCACCGTTCGTCTCCCCGGGGCCGACAACGACTTCATTATGCTAGAAGACATCATCAAGACCTTCATTGGGAACCTGTTCATTGGTTACCAGGTCAAGGAGGCCGCCAATTACCGGGTCATCCGGGATATGGACCTCGACGTGGCCGAAGAAGATACCTCCGACCTGTTGAAGGAAGTTGAGCAACAACTGAAAAAACGGGAACATGGTGGCGCCGTTCGCCTAGAGGTTGAATTGGGCATTAGTCAATCGCTCCGGCAACGATTGATCAAGTCGATTAACATTGCGGAATACGCGGTGTACGAAATCAATGGTCCCATCGACCTGACCTGTTTGAGTGGCCTCACTAAGCAAATTGCGGGCCATGATGACGAAAAGTATCCCGACTTTCAATCGGCCCGGACGCCCGGACTCCAACCCACCGATGACGTCTTCAAGACCATTCGGCAACATGACGTCTTAGTGCACCATCCCTACGATAATTTTGCGGCGGTTACGGAATTTATTCGCCAAGCCGCCTATGATGACGATGTGCTGGCGATTAAGATGACCCTATACCGGGTTTCCGCCAACTCGCCCATCATCAAATACCTCGGTTCAGCCGCCCAAAATGGGAAACAAGTCACGGTGTTAGTCGAGGTCAAAGCCCGGTTTGATGAAGAGAATAACGTCCACTGGGCCCAACAACTGGAAAAGATGGGGTGTCATGTCATCTATGGCCTAATCGGGTTAAAGACCCACTGTAAGCTGACCCTGATTGTTCGGCGTGAGGCCGACGGCATCCGCCGGTACATGCATATGGGAACCGGGAACTACAACGACGTGACCGCTCACTTCTATACCGACCTAGGGCTCCTCACCACCAACACGGACATGGGGATTGATGCTTCAAACATTTTCAACATGTTATCCGGTTACTCGGAACCCCCATTCTTCCACCAGCTTCACATGTCACCCGATGGGATTCGAAACTTCATCAGCAAGAAAATTGACGAAGAAATCACCCATGCCAAGGCTGGTCAGCCCGCGTGGATTGAGATGAAGATGAACTCACTATCCGATTCCGAAATGATTGCCAAGCTCTATGAGGCCTCCCATGCTGGGGTGCATATCAAACTGATCGTCCGGGGGATTTGCTGCCTCAACGTCGGCATCCCCGGCCTCAGTGAAAATATTGAAGTCCATTCAATCGTTGGCCGCTACCTGGAACACAGCCGGATCTACGCATTTGCTAACGCCGGTGATTCCCAAGTTTATCTGTCCAGTGCGGACCTGATGACGCGGAACCTGAATCGCCGGGTCGAGCTACTCTTCCCAATCCTGAATACCACCTTACGCCAACGGGTCTTTGACATTTTCAACACGCTCTGGCATGATAACGTCAAGACGCGTGTCCTGATGGCCGACCGGTCCTTTACTCGCATCGACCGTCGCGGACTCGATCCGTTGGATGCCCAAGCCAGCTTCATGGATCAAGCCGCCAAGGAAATTGCGGCGGCAACCCAGAAACACACTGAAGGCGGCTCCGTCACGCACCAATTTAAACCCATGTTAAGCCCCAAGAACCAACCAAAATCCCCTATCGATCGGAGTCCTGAATAAATGGAAAACTTAGTTGTCATTGACCTGGGATCAAACTCGGTCCGGATGACGATTAGTGAACTCGACAATGCTGGTAATTATAAGACGGTCACCCAAGAGAAACGCTATGTGCGCCTCTCCGAAAACATGGGCGACTCCCAAATCTTACAACCGGCGGCCATCGAGCGGACGTTAACCGCTCTGGAAGAATTTAAAGCCATTTATAGTGAGCTTGACCATCCCAAAATCAAGGCTGTTGCAACCGCAGCGGTTCGTCAGGCCAGCAATCAAAAACAATTTTTAAAACAAGTCAAAGCCCAATTAGATCTTGATTTCACCGTAATCCCTGGGACAACCGAGGCCCGCTATGACTACCTGGGTGTCGTCAACACGTTGCCGGTTATCAATGGCCTGCTCGTTGACACCGGTGGGGCTTCTTCCGAACTGATCTTGGTCCAGAATCGCCAAATGAAGCACGTGGTCTCCATCCCATTAGGCTCAGTGACCTTGTCACAGGCCTATCTCGAAAGTGACCGCGTTCAGGCCGATTCCTTGTTTACGGCAATGACCTACGTCAATAATATTTTGAATGATGTCTGGTGGCTCCGCGAGGCGACCAACCTCCCTGTCTTTGGACTGGGCGGTGCTAACCGAACGCTCGCCAAGATTAACCGGCGCAACAAAAACTTCCTGAACTTCGAAGACGTTCACGGTTACAAGCTCTCAGCCGCCGACGTTTACGCAACGCTGACCCGCCTGTTAAGTCTTGACCTAGCCGGCCGCAAAAAGATTCCCGGACTTTCCAAGGATCGCGCCGACATTATCGTCGGTGGTCTAATCCCCGTCACCCTGCTGATGCGGTTGCTTGATTCCAAACAAATTACCTTTTCCAACGCTGGTTTGCGCGAAGGCATTTTGTTTGAACAAATTAACCAGATAAAGAACGGTAACGAGGAAGATTAACCCATACAAAAGAGGACAACCAATCACCATTTGGTTGTCCTCTTTTGGTTGATTCAACCGATTCTTAAATACTCGCCGGGCTTCCCCCGCCAAGGCCCAGAATAGTCGTTTAAGGCCCTGCAAACGCAATTACCATCAAGTAGACGTTGGACGGTCAGACAGCCTGACGTTGTCGCTTATGACCCGTCATCGCGTCGTCCAACGGGCCAGTTTTGCGGTGTAGCCAAAAAAGGCGTAAGCCCATTCTCGGGCCTACACCAACGGCCCAGAACCAAGCCGCAATCATTTCAGTTAATTTAGCCGGATTACCCCAAGTGATTTTCGTGGAGAATCGCCTGCACTTCCTTCTGCATGTCTTCTGGCTTCTCCCATTCCTCAAACTTGGTAAAGTCCTCCTCGGGCATGACATAGTGTTCATTCACATAGTCTTCGTAGGCCTGCACGTGAGGCGTATGGGCGATATTTAACTGGAGAATGCGAACCTGCTTAATCAGTCCGCGCTCCACGGCCAGTTCTGCTCGGCCGTTTTGCACCATGTCGCTAATCTCCATGTACTTCGTCCCGTCTAATCGGGTAATTTCTTCGATTAATGTAAATGTTTCATGGCTTTTCATTTCGAATTCCTCCCACAATCATCTTATTATACCGTGATTGAGCGCAAAACAAAACCACTACCAGGGAATGGCAGTGGTCGGCATAAGAGAGAAAGAGAATTGATTAGAAGGTAATTATTAATACCTTACAGACAATAATATACCGGTTTTTGTAAGCGCTGTCAATAGCTTTCTGAAAATTGTTGTGACTTTTAACGGTGTCCCCCCTCAGTCATGGCAGGAAGCCATCAGACCATAAAAAAAGGAACCGACAATAACTGTCGGTTCCACCATTTAGTTTTCACCAAATGAGAGATAGACCTTCATCCAATTCATTGGGAAATCAAATAAAGGGGTAAATAAATGGTAAATTAAACATACCACGTTAAATGATAAAAATCTATCTATTTTCTAATTATTTTTTAATTATTTGACACTCTTCGTGGCATTGGAGTCATGCAAAACCTTTTCAACGTGAACCAGGTTAGACGGGTTTTGAATGATACTGCGCATCGAATGCCCGGAGATGTTCGCCCAGCAGGTGAATATAAACACTAACGTCACCGCAAAGGTTAACCAACGCGCGCCAGGCGTCATCTTTTCGCTGATGACGGACCCATAGAAGTCTTTCTTGACCTCGGCCGCAACGTTGCCATTATTAGGCTCGGCCGCCTGCCGGTCCGCAACGACCTGCTTTTGATAGGCATCGATGTCAAACGTCTTTTGGTTGTTCTTCATCTGCCGTTGGAAGTGCTTCTTTTCTTGCTTGGTTTGGGCCTTGAACCACTTCGTGAAGTCGCGGTAGTGTTGCACGATTTCTTCAGTCGGGCCAAGTTCCTTCAAGGTCCCATAGTGAATCCAGGCAACCCGGTCACAAAGGATTTCGACTTGCTTCAAGGAGTGACTAACGAAGACAATGGTCTTGCCAAGGTCCTTGAATTCAGCGATCTTGTCCACACACTTTTGGTAGAAGGTATCGTCACCAACAGACAAGGCCTCATCAATGATTAAAATATCAGGGTTAACGTGGACGGCAATGGCGAATCCTAGCCGGGACTTCATCCCTGACGAATAGCTCTTAACGGGTTGGTATAAGAAGTCACCAATATCGGCAAACCCCACAATATCATCCATTAAGGCATCAATTTCGGGATTGGTTAACCCTTGCATTAAGGCCTTCAATCGAATATTTTCAAGACCAGTCAGGTTACCCCGTAAACCAGCACCAATCGCGATGATGGACGTGTCACCACGAACATCAACGACCCCGGTTGTTTGTGGGATGATTCCGGAAATAATGTTCGACAACGTCGACTTCCCAGAACCGTTAACCCCAATTAAGCCAATGGTTTCGCCGGAGTGAACCTCGAGTGAAATCCCCATCAGTGACCAGAAGTGCGGCACCTTATTGTTGCCGACTGAAAAGAACGACCGCAGCTTTTCTGACTGGGTCTTAAACAAGTCATATTCCTTGGTAACGTTTTGAACCTTAATTTTGTAAGAATTATCCATGAATTAAACTTCCTAACTCGGTTATTAACCATCCAAATACAGCTTGAAACAGATCCAAGCTTAGTCTGTTGTATTATACCAAATATTTATCAATGGGGGAACATTTCTCTGTGGCCTTAGTCTTTTCTTTAGGCCCTTCCCCATCAAAAAAGTCGGGACCAGGTCCCGACTCCATGTTTACGACAACGCCCGGGCATCGACCCAGTAGTTGGTTTTCTGACCATTGAATTTCAAACGATACCAAGTCGTCTTAGCAGAGGTCTTGTATCCCTTAAGGTTTACCGAGACCTTCACGCCCTTCTTACTTCCCTTAGGCCACTTGCTAGCCTTCTGGTCAAAATGGGTGTTCTTGACGTGATTGTACAGACTGTACTTGTTGTACTTGCTACTTAACTTCTTGGTGCCACTAGCGGCGGAATAAGTGACGTAATCGTACTGTGGACTGGCCGCCGTCTCGTCGGCGGCGATCCAATACTTCTTACTGCCAACCTTGATCCGATACCAGGTGGTCTTAATGCCATCCTGGGTCTTAACCGCCTGACTATCCGCCGTGTAGGTCTTGGCGGTCAGCTTACTCAGCTTCCCTTTGGCTACGGCCAGATAGGGTGAGTTAAGCACGTGGTCGTAGTAACTCCCACTCAGCTTGCTGTTCACCTTAACTTTAGCTGTGCCGTTGGTGTACTTGATGCTGGGAAATGTCAGGGCCTTACTATAGACCCAATATTTCTTCGACTTCGTGCTCTTGGCAAAGCGCACCCGGTACCAAGTTGACTTGGCCTTCGACTTGCCAGACGTTTTAACCGCCCGCATGTCGAGGTAAACCTTGACGCCTTTGGCGGCCTTAACCTTGCTCCAGGCCGTCTTGGTAATCCCAGCCCGCGTGTTCTTAACGTGATTGTACAGCCGATAACTGCTGTATTTGTTGCTTAGATTGGCCGTCTGAGTCCCACTCGCCCCATAATACTTGGCGGTGTCATAGACCACCTTGTCGGCGGTAGATCCCGATGAACTATTACTACTGTCTAAGCTGTTCATGCCGTATTCCTGAATCAGGTTGATCAGGCTACCACCATAGCCAGGAGCCGTGGCATAGGTTCCTGTCAGGGCGTTAGCGGCATCCGAATAGGTCTTGGCATTCTCACGCCAAGTGCCACTATAAATCTTCGGATTATAACTCGTGCCGTTGCGCAGCAAGGTGGCATTGTCGGTCATCGAGGCCTTAGCGTCCGGATACTTACGAAAGTTAGCCTTCGTGTAATAGAGCTGACCATTCGAATCATACTCGGCCGTCTGCATGCTAACAGACTGCCCATTATAACTCCCTTTAACACCAAAGTAGTTGTTGGCAGACGTCGTTAACTGGCTGGTCCCCCAACCACTCTCTAAGGCCGCCTGAGCCATCATGACAGATGGATACAGTTTATATTTATTCGCTACCGTTTGCACGGGACTCTTTAATTGTGAGATAAAATTCTGAGGATTGGAAGTCGCCGCATGACTTGTTTCCCTCGTAATAACCAGACTACTCAAGCTGACACCTACTAACAATGTGGCGAGTAGCCAGCGCTTTGATCGCTTCATCTAACCGTTCCCCCTTAAAAACGTTTCCAGAACAAGAATACCATAACTCGTCTTGCTCTAGGAATAATTTTCAAAGGAAATCTAAATTAGTGTTTTAATTGACTGGCCGCAGCGGCATCCAAGATAACCGTGACGCGAGGATGCGTTTGTAAATAACTTGCCGGAACGTCTGGTGTGACCGGGCCTTCAATCATCGCGGCAACGGCGCTAGCCTTGGCCTCGCCATACGCCACAATCAGGATCTGTTTGGCCTTTAGAATGGACCCAATCCCCATGGAATAGGCATAGCGTGGCACGTCATCTTCATTCTCGAAGAAACGCGCGTTAGCAGCAATGGTTGATTCCGTCAAAGTCACCTTGTGCGTTGTCGACTCTGGGTCCGTGCCGGGCTCGTTGAACCCAATATGGCCATTTTGGCCCAAGCCTAACAATTGTAAGTCAATGGGATTATCCGCAATAATTTGGTCATACTGACTGGTAGCGGCCGCCTCGTCGAGGTTGGACCCATCCGGCACGTAGGAATGAGCAAATGGCTTGGCATTAAACAAGTTTTGTTGCATGAAGTAGTGGTAGCTCTGCGGGTGATCAGCCTTTAGGCCAACGTACTCATCCAGGTTCACTGACGTTAATTGGCTAAAGTCCAATTGACTACCGGCGAGTTCGTTATAGATCGTAATGGGTGAGCTCCCGGTGGCCAATCCTAACACCTTGGCACCATCATCTAAAGCCGCTTTGAATACTTGAAAGCCCACACGACCCCCTTCAGCTTGATCCTTGACGATATGCAAGTCCATGTTCGTTCCTTGTGTCATCATTGTTAGTCTCCTTGTCTTTAATGGTATAGTCCAATTATAAATGCTCTAGGCCAATTTTGCAAGTCAGACACTTTCGTCTTCCACTACCATGATAATAAAAAAAGCCGCTCACTGACAGGATCAGTGGTCGACTTATTTACGGCGAACGCCACGCCGGTTGGCGCTGAGGGCATTCTGTTGTTTACGGAACTTCTCAAAGGTTGCATCCCGCTGCTTTTGATTTTTATGAGAATCGGTTCGTTTCGTGTATTTCATTATTTTCACCACGTTTTCATTGAATATTTGAAAATACTATACAACGAAAACGCCGTCGATGCAAGCAAAGTCACCGATCGTAGCCAATTGAAAACGGCCTGAAAGTCACCATTCAGGCCGTTTTTTTGTGACATTTCACTAGTTATGCGTGAAACGTCATCACACTTTAGTTAAGTTTATTCAACCGTCACACTCTTAGCCAAGTTACGTGGCTTGTCAACATCCAGTCCCTTGTTCAAGCTGGTGTAGTAGGCCAGCAATTGGGCTGGCACGACACTTAAGAGTGGCATCAAAAGCTCATCAACATCAGGCAGAACCAAATCATCATCATCGTTGGCTAAACTTTCACGAACGATGGTCATCGTCTTGGCCCCACGAGCAATCGTTTCTTGCAGGTTGCTGCGGGTCAGGCTAGCCGTCTTGGCTTGCGTGATAATGCCAATAACTGGCGTGCCCTTTTCGATTAAGGCAATCGTCCCATGCTTAAGTTCACCAGAAGCAAAACCTTCGGCCTGAACATAAGAGATTTCCTTCAGCTTCAGAGCAGCTTCCAATGAGACGGCCTGGTCGATTCCCCGGCCAATGTAGAAGGCCCGGTTAGTATCCATCAAGAAGTCGTTGGATAATTCTTCCAACTTGTCCTTTTCGTCGACGATGGCTTGCATCCCATTGGCAACCAAGCCCAATTGGGTCCGCACGTCAAAGTCCTTAGCAATGGCTAAGCCCATGTCTTCACCTAATGCCTTAGCCAAGATGGCTTCCAAGGCAATTTGTGCCGTGTAGGCCTTGGTTGAGGCAACGGCAATTTCTGGACCAGCATGTAAGAGCAACGTGTAGTTGGCTTCCCGTGACAACGTTGAGTTTTCAACATTGGTGATCGTTAAGCTAGGGTAGCCGGCTTCGTTAACATTCGACAAGACTTCGCGACTGTCGGCCGTTTCACCGGATTGGGTCAAGAAGATGAAGAATGGCTTAGCGGACAACAAGGGTTGTTCGTAAGCAAATTCTGAAGAAACATGCACTTCCGTTGGCATGTTGGTCAGCTTTTCAAAGAGCCGCTTCCCGATCAGGCCGGCATGGTAACTCGTCCCGGCACCCACAATGTACAACCGGTCAGCCGCCTGCATGGCCTTGATCAACTTGTCATCAATTTCAGGCTTGCCAGCAGCATCCAAGTAGGTTTGGGCCAACTTACGCATCACGTTAGGTTGTTCGTCAACTTCCTTCAGCATGTAGAAGGGATACGTCCCCTTGTCGGCTTCGTTAGGATCCATATCAACGTGGAATGGATCGCGAGAAACGGCGTTGCCATCGGCGTCTTGAATGTCAACGCTGTTTGGCGTAATGGTAACGACTTCACCATCCATTAATTCTAAGAATTCGTGGGTTTCGCGGAGCATAGCAAAAGCATCGGAACAAACGACGTTAAAGCCATCCCCCACACCGATTAACAGGGGACTCTTTTGCTTAGCAACAAACATCGTGTCGGGTTGTTCGCGGTCCATCATTAAGAAGGCATATGAAGACCCCTTCAATAGGCTTAAGGTCTTAACCAAGGCACTCTTGGCATCCAAGTGGTCCTCTACGGCAAACTTGTCGACCAATTGCACAACAACTTCGGTATCTGTTTGGCTCTTGAAGGGAACATCCTTCAAGTAAGTGTCTTTTAATTCTTGGAAGTTTTCAATGACCCCGTTGTGAACCAGGTAGAAACGGTCATCGTTAGAAAAATGAGGATGGGCGTTGTCAACAGTCACGCCACCGTGAGTTGCCCAGCGTGTGTGGCCAATCCCAGTTGAACCGTGAACGTCGGGCGTAATCTTCTTCCGGAGTTCGGCAATACGACCAGTCGTTTTAACCAGGAAGTCGTCTCCCTTTTGATCGTTAACGTAGATACCAGCGGAATCATAGCCCCGGTATTCAAGCTTTTGCAAACCGTCAACTAAGATCTGAACGGCGTTATCTTTTCCAGTAACTCCAACAATTCCACACATGTTATTTTCTTCCTTTACTCAACGCCATACAACCTGACTTCGGGATGGCGGATAATTTATTAGCTCAAATGTATCAGCTTTCTTCAGAATTGGTATAGACTGAAACAAAATGAAAAACAATTCTGAATGACTACACTTTACAGTCTTTCCTCGATGTTGTCAATCAAAAAATCCAAAACTGGTCTATTAACCTTTTAATATTGAGTTTACAGAAAAAAGGACCCGGCATTCGCCAGGCCCTTGTTCGTTTTCATTCGTTATTTTACACCGACCTCGGCACGAACCACATCAGCGATTCGGTCTACATAGCCACTAACAATTTCTTCGGTTGGGGCCTCGGCCATCACCCGCAGTAAGGGTTCCGTCCCTGAAGGGCGAACTAATACCCGGCCATCGCCAGCCATTTCGTCTTCAACCGTCTTGATCATGGCCTGAACCTGTGGGTTGTCCAAGGCAGCCTGCTTGTCAGCTACCTTCACGTTAACCAACTTTTGTGGGTAGGTCTTCACATCGGCAGCCAGTTCTGAGAGCTTCTTGCCGGTGACCTTCAGGATATGCAACAATTGTAGGCTAGTCAGCAAGCCATCACCAGTGGTGTTGAAGTCAAGGAAGACAATGTGACCGGACTGTTCGCCACCCAGGTTGTACCCAGACTTCCGCATTTCTTCAACCACATAGCGGTCCCCAACCTTCGTCTTAACCGACTTCAGGTTATGGGCCTCCATGGCCTTGTACATGCCCAGGTTACTCATCACCGTCGTGACGATGGTATCCTTCTTCAAACGACCATGTTCGGCCATGTACATCCCGCAGATATACATGATCTTGTCGCCATCGACAAGTTCCCCATTTTCATCAACTGCGATACACCGGTCGCCGTCGCCATCAAAGGCTAAACCAATCTCGGCACCCTTTTCAACCACAAACTTTTGCAGTTGTTCGGGATGAGTTGATCCCACCTGGTCATTGATATTCAGGCCATTAGGCGTGGTAGCAATCGTATCGAAGTCTAAATTAAGGTCGGCATACAGACGTGAGACCAGGCCACTGGTGGAGCCATTGGCAGAGTCCACCGCAATGTGGAGGCCTTCAAGGTCATCCGCAATGGTCTGTTCCAGGAACTGGATGTACTTTTGACTACCTTCGGAATAGTCCTCAACCGTTCCCAGACCATCCGTGGTTGGCCGTGGCAATTCATCCTTTTCGCCATCAAGCAGGGCTTCAATTTCTTCTTCCATTTCATCGGAAAGCTTGTAACCGTCGTTCCCAAAATACTTGATTCCGTTATATTCAACGGGATTATGCGAAGCCGTAATCATGACCCCAGCGGCCGCTTCCTGTGTTCGAACCAGGTAGGCAACAGCTGGCGTGCTAATCACGCCAAGACGCAGAACCTCAATCCCAACGGACAAAAGGCCAGCAACTAAGGCGTTTTCCAAGAGTTGGCCGGAAATCCGCGTATCACGAGCCACCAATACTTGAGGATGGTCGTTATCACTGTCGGCATGTTGGGTTAATACATACCCACCAAACCGGCCAACTTTAAATGCTAATTCAGGGGTTAGCTCTTGATTGGCAACGCCCCGTACACCATCAGTTCCAAAATACTTCATGATCAATACTCCTCATTTCTAAGTCTTAGTTTTAGTTAGTTTGTCGTTGCTTTAACGGTAACTTTAATGGTAGTTGGGTCAAAGGCCGTGACATTGTTGTCATCGGTATCCAACGTAATCGTCTTGGTGGCGCTATTCTTAACGTCACTGACATCCACGTCGACATCGACATCGTCCAAGTCCTTCAATTGTGACGAGCTGCCATAGGCGGTAACGCTCGAGACATTACTGGTAAGCTTGTACGAGGTCCCGGAGGATCCATTCTTCGCGTTCAGATTTAACCCGACCTTCTTCGACTCTCCGTCCGACTTAATCGGCAGGTTAACCGTCGTGGTCGATGGCGTTAAGATAACATTCACGGTCTTGCCCGAACTGTCTAACGCCTCAATCACGGCTTGGCTATTGAGCGTCTTCTTCGTATTCTGTGGCACCGTCAATTGCGCAACCACTTGCTTAATTCGTGAAATCTCATTGGCCGCGCCTGTGGCTTTTACCGTAGTCACATCAGAGGTTGCCTTGCCGGCAGAATAACCGGCCGCAATATTTTGACTATTGTATTGGACCTTCACTGGGAATGACACTGTCCGCCGCGGTTCAATATCCACGGTGATTTTGGCCGGATCGATCGTGGACTGAATCTCATGATTCAACCCCTCTTGATGAAGGGTGACCTGGTGCTTGCCCACACCCAGATCGCTCAAGGCAGCGTAAACTTTAAAATTTTGGGTATTGGCCGTTGTGGTAACCAGCGCCAAGGGACCGCGTAACGTGACCTTAACCTTTTGCGGATAGCCCGTCACAAAGTATTTATTGCTATTAACATTAAGTTGCAATGGGACCGATACCGTCATGGACTTAGTGGCCGTGAGCGAGGTGTTCGACCCCGTTGAAGTTGTCGACTGAGTATTATTGGACGACTTGGTACTATTCACATACAGGAACAATAGCACCGCCAGAATCAAAGCCAACACTCGGTAGAGCCACGTTGTGTAACGCCGATTCTTCATTAGCGCCGCCCCCCTTTGAACCGTTTGTCAAACCAATCCAAGGTCTTGACCAAGACATTGGTATTAGACGCCGTTTCGGAATTAACCAGTTCGTTACGAAGTAGTTTCATGTAATCTTCCTGAGTTAGCCCCCGGATAAGCTCGTTGTTCTTGGTAATCGAAACCTCACCGGTCTCTTCTGAAATGACAATCGTCAAAGCATCCGTGACCTCCGAGATCCCCACTGCGGCCCGATGTCGCGTCCCCAATTCCTTGGGAATCAGATTGCTTTCGGACAAGGGCAGATAGGCCGCCGCAACGGCAATCCGTCTGTTGCGAATAATCACGGCGCCATCATGCAACGGTGTATTGGGAATAAAGATATTGATTAAGAGTTCACCGGTTAATTCGGCATCCAAATCAATCCCCGTTTCGATATAGTCCTCCAAACCCGTTTCTTGTTGAATGGTCATCAAGGCACCAATCCGTCGTTTGGACATGTATTGAATGGCCTTGTCCAGGCCTTCAATCATATGATTAGTCTCTTCATTTTCATGCCGCATCCGAACAAAAATCGACCCGCGACCCAAGTGTTCCAGGCCCCGCCGGATTTCCGGTTGAAAGACGATAATGATGGCAATCACGCCCCAGTTAATGACCTGATCCACCAACCATAGCACGGTGTTAAGGCCCAGGTAGGCACTAACAAAACGGACGATTAAAATCAAAATAACCCCCCGGAACAGTTGAATGGCCTTCGTGCCCCGGAGCATCACGATCAGTTCATAAATAACAAACCAGACGACAATAATGTCGAGCAGGTTGACTAGGTTCCCTAATGTCAGGATGTTGCCCCAATCCAGGTTCATGACTTTCCCTCCAAATCGAATTCAGATTTTATTATAGCACGCCACCCCACACTTTTCGCCCTGAATCCTAAGTAATGCCGGATCTCACGGCTTTTCGCCAAGAAAACTTACAGATTCTTTAAAACCACTCGTAACCGGCTGCGGGATCAGAATAATCTGGTAACATAGAAGTCATATTGAGCGAATTTTGCCGTCATTGGCGTTAAGATAAGTTTAGATAAATCTTGGAAAGAAGGTGAAAGCTGATGAGTCGCCGTGCCCGGTGGGAAGTCCGAATCTTTTTCATAATTTGGTTAATATTTCTGTTCTTCCGTGCTAAGGACCCCTTCTCATTCTTGGTCCTAAACACCTTCTTGGGGGTCATCCCTATCGAAATCAGCTTTCACCTTCACAGTAAGCAAACACAAAAGGCCTGGCTGTTCTGGCCAATCTTTGTGTTGTGGCTGTTGTTTTACCCCAACACCCCTTACCTTCTGACGGACCTGTTTCACCTGTCGCTCCTGAGGCCATATGCTCTCAGCGGCCTGCTCAGGGTGACGCCACACATCTGGATCTACTTCACCTACATGGTGATTAGCGCCGTTGGCTGTTCATTCCTGGGCTTCTGGAGCCTAAATCACGTCAGTCACCTGGTTGCGGAACGTTTAGTTAAGGGGCAACGCCTCGGACGGATCGCGATCTTGTTTGCCCTAACCTTTTTGACCTCCGTGGGCATTTACATTGGCCGCTTTCTACGCATTCATACCGTCTATCTATTCCTAAATCCGGAACAATTTGTTCGGCCACTCATCGACATGTGGACGCCGGATATGTGGTTGTTCGTTGGTCTCATGACCTTCATCCAACTCTTCTGTTACTGGATTCTTCATCTGATTACGTCAAACAAAGATGAAATGACTTTATAACCTAGCAAAAAGGCCTCTGGAAAAAATCCAGCGGCCTTTTTTTAAAGTTATACGTTGTGTTTCGGTCAAAACGTGAACGACTTAGCCTTCTTCGCTATTCAATGACATGACGAGAACATTCTCGGAATAGTTCACGTATTGCCGAAGGTGCGTGGCCTTGGTCCAAGTAATGTTGCCGGCCTCGAGCAGTGATTGAATCCCTGCCCGCTCGGCGCCCAAGGCTCGAACCCGTAATTTGTTAATTTGGTGTTGGTATTCTTCCTCATGGTTCGGTGCCGATTCTGCCTTGGCCCGTTCGATTTGATTCCGGTAACGGACCAGCAGATGGTAGACGGCTTGGTTATCGAACTGCGTCTCGTCCACGTCGGAACTCGCCAGATATTGCGACAAAGATTGGATGGCGGCCTTCGCCGTCTCCCGCTCAATCAAGTGATTCTCGGCGTGTAGCCGTTCAGTATCCTCCGAATGCAGCCAGTAGGCCACGTTCCGAAACATATGCTTGAAGAAAACCCGCCAGTAACGCAGCATGCCAGGCATCGTATGCCCCTGGGCTTGCGTCAAGCGATTCTCCAGCGTTTCAATCCGCCGCAGCGCCCCAACATAACTGGTCTGCGTGATCTTCTCACCCTTACGCAACTCCTTAAGTGAGGCCCGTTCTCCAGCCAAGGTAATCTCTTGTAGCCTAAGTTCGTCATCCAAGACCTTCTGCATCGCCTGATCCGCCCGGTAATTCATTTCTAACCGCCGGATAATGAACTGATAGTCCAGGATTAAGTCGTAAGCCGCCCGTTGATTACTAGGCCGCCGTAACTCTTCAATTTTAGAGATGGCTAAACGCATGATGTAGGCGCGCGCCTCATCCTCACTGATTTGCCGGACCGGGTCCGCAGGAATCTCTTCACCATCGACATCAACGTCGACATCGAGATCAATGTCATTTGCCCCGACGTCGCTGGCACTCGCCCGCGTTTGTAAGGGTTGTTTGGACGTCGAGATTAATGGCAGGGTCACCGTGGCGGCAACTAGACTGATGATAATCACACCAGAAGCCACGAACAACATTAACGCTCGCGTTGGAAAGCCACCACCAGAAGCGATCGTCAAGGGAACGGAAAGCACCCCGGCCATCGTGACGGCTCCCCGAACCCCAGACAATCCAGACAGTAATGACATCCGAATGCTTGGCCGTTCATTAGGGGTCTTCTTGTTCAATCGACCAAAGAACATATAGCCATAGGTCCAAATGGCCCGAATGGCCACAATGATGACCCAGCTCACGAAGGCAAAGAACATGGCCTGCCAAGTGTTAAATTGACCACCCTTGATCACTTGCGACGTCGCGACTGGCAACTCAATCCCCAGGATGACAAACACAACGCCGTTCAAGGAATAGATAATAATGTCCCAAACCTTTTCCGTCACTAATTTCAGCTCCGGCGAATCCTCGACCACCCGATTCTCTCGAGCATGGTACAGGACCCCGGCGGTCACAACCGCAATCACCCCGGAAGCATGCGTCACCTCTTCGGTCACCAGATACACCACGAACGGCGTGGCAATCTGCAAGACTGTATTGAAGATGACATCGTCAATTCCCTGGCGACGTAAAAAGTCCATCAGGAGTTGAATGGCGGTCATGAAAAGCAATCCGGACAAGAACCCAACGATACTAATGTAGATAAAGTCACCCGTTGCCGTTCCCAATGAGAACGCACCGGTTACCGTGGCGGCGATCGCATACTTAAAGGCGATCAGCCCACTCGCGTCGTTGATAAGACTTTCACCACTCACGAGATGCATCAAGCTAGCCGGTAACTTAGCCTGCTTGGAAATTGATTGAACGGCAACCGGATCGGTAGGCGATAGAATGGCCGCCAACGCGAATGCCACCGTCAAAGGCATCTGTGGAATTAATTTATATATGAGAAAGCCACCCAAAATGGTGGTTAAAAAGACCAGCCAAATGGCATTGGCAAAGATCGGCCCTCTCAGCCGCCAGAGTTCTCGCTTGGGAAAGCGGCGGCCGTCATTGTACAGTAATGGCGCAATAAACAAGAGCAAGAACCAGTCAGTCTCTAATGAAATCTCAAAGTGCCAGATCAGGGCCACTAACAGGCCCAGGCCGATTTGAATCAGACTGACGGGAATAAACGTGAGGTAGTGACTGATAATATTAGACAATAAAACTAACACGATCAACAGGATCACTGCTTCAATTATAGGCAAATAAGGTCCCCCCTTTTCCTAGGTTATTTGGCTGGTGCTTCACCGATAATTCTAACTTCCGTTTCCAACTTAACGGCATCCTCTTTCCAGATGACCGCTTGGATGTGGGCAATCAGATCAAGATAATCTGTCGCCGTTGCGTGGTCAATATTCACAATAAAGCCCGCATGTTTCATCGAAACCTGAGCGCCACCCATTTGATAGCCTTGCAGGCCGGCCGCCTGAATGAGCCGTCCCGTATAATGCCCCTCTGGACGTTTGAACACGCTCCCACAGGATGGCAGATCTAGGGGTTGCTTGGCAGCCCGGCGAGCATTCAGGTCATCCATCTGGGCTTGGATGGCATCAGCATCCCCGGCCTTAAGCTCAAAGGTCGCCGTCAAAACAATGTCATGATAATCCTGAATCGAACTGTGACGGTAACCAAAGTCCAACTCATCGTGGTCCAACGTCCGGATCTCACCCTCGGGGGTCAAGACCTCAGCGGCAACGACGACGTCCTTAATCTCGCCGCCATATGCACCGGCATTCATGAAGATGGCGCCGCCGACGCTACCAGGAATCCCGGCAGCAAACTCGACGCCGGTAAGGGCGTGAGCCTGGGCCACTTCCGTTGTCTTAATTAGGGCGGCACCGGCGGCCGCTGTGACCGTATTGCCATCGGTCATAATCGTATTCATTTTGGTTAAAATCATCACTAAGCCACGAATACCACCATCACGAACAATGAGGTTACTGGCGTTACCCACCACCGTGACGGGTAAATCCGTCTGCTTGGCGTAGGCTAACAAGGATTTGGTCTCTTGAATGTTGGTTGGAAAGGCTAAGTAATCCGCTGGTCCCCCGGTCTTCGTATGGGTATAATGTGCCAGTGGCTCATGCCGCAAAATAGTGACGGCTGGAAATGCCGTTGCGATATCTTCCATCATTTTTAAAGTTCCCTTCGTTCCACAAAAATTAATTGCCGACAAGCAAACCATCGCCGAACAATTTTTAAAGTCATTTCTTATTTTACCATGAATCCGGCCTTCACCGTGGTTGAACGCACCATTTACAATAAATTCTAATATTTCTGGTATACTGAAATTAGTTTGCTGGAGGTGTCATGATGAAATTTATTTCTTGGAACGTCAATGGCTTACGAGCCATTGTGAAAAAGGACTTTGTTAAAACTTTTCAGGACCTCGATGCCGATTTCTTTGGCATTCAAGAAACCAAATTGCAGGAAGGCCAGATCGATCTCGATCTGCCCGGTTACTACCAATACTGGAACTACGCCGAACGTAAGGGTTACTCCGGAACGGCGCTGTTCACCAAGCACAAGCCACTCAACGTGATCTATGGCATCAATGCGCCGGACTTCGACCATGAGGGTCGAACCATTACGCTGGAATACCCGGACTTCTATGTGCTCACCTGCTATACGCCAAATTCTGGTAGCGGCCTTAAACGACTCGACTTTCGCATGGGATGGGAAGCGGCCTTTCTTGCCTTCATCCAATCACTCGATGCCAACAAGCCGATTATCTTCTGTGGGGACCTTAACGTTGCTCACACCGAAATCGATCTAAAGAATCCCAAATCCAATCACCATAACGCCGGATTCACCGACGATGAACGAGAAAAGTTTGGTCATTTGCTGGAAGCCGGGTTCACGGATACCTTCCGCTACTTTAACCCAGATGCTACCGCTCGGTACTCTTGGTGGAGTTATCGGTTCCACGCTCGCGATAATAACGCCGGCTGGCGGATCGACTACTTCATCACCAGCAACCGCTTAGCCGACCAATTACAAGATGCCGATATCTTGGACCAGGTCATGGGTTCCGACCACTGTCCGGTTGAACTCAACGTTTCCGGCCTGACCGTTTAATCTAGAAAGGAGGCGACAGCCATGAACTTTGTTGCCATGGACTTCGAAACTGCAAACGGCAAGCGCTATAGTGCCTGTTCGCTTGCCTTAACCATCGTACGCAATGGCCAAGTTGTGGATGAATTTTATTCACTCATCAAGCCCGATACGGACTTTTTCTGGCGTAACGTCCAGATTCACGGTATTCACGAGGCTGACGTGGCCAATGCGCCAACCTTCCCTGAGGTCTGGGACCACGTGGCTCCCTTCTTCCAGCGAGAACGGCTCGTCGTGGCCCACAACGCTCCATTTGATAATGGGGTCTTACGGAGTAGCCTTGAACACTATCAGCTGCCAACGGCGCGGTACTTAACCCTCGACACCGTCAAGACTAGTCGCAAATTCTTCCCCGAGTTCCCTAATCATAAGTTGAACACGGTCTGTGACGAGCTCAACATCGACCTCCATCATCATCACAATGCCCTCGATGATAGCCTGGCCTGTGCCAATATCCTATTGTATGAAGCCAATCACTTTGGCACGCAGCCCTTGAAAAACTTCGTCACCATCAACGCTTAACGATAAAAGAGTCCAGGACTGAAGTCCCGGACTCTTTTTGATCACTTTGCCTGCCAATCAATGGTGGGTTGTTTCGCTAGCAAGTCATCAATGCGTTGTAATTCTTGCGACGTGAAATCCAGATGTTGCAGTGCTTGAACATTATTCACCACTTGTTCTGGCCGACTGGCACCAATCAGGACGCTCGCAATGGCTGGTTGTCGAAGGTTCCAGGCCAAGGCCATTTGGGCTAAGCTTTGCCCACGGTCGCTGGCAACCTCATTGAGCCCCCGAACCGTGTCTAAGGTTTGTTCAACCTGGGCCGGGTGTAAGAACGGAATCGTCCCCTTCTTGGCCCGCGAATCCGCCGGAATGCCATGAAGGTACTTGTCCGTCAACAAGCCCTGGCACAGCGAGCTAAAGCTCACCGCCGCCTTATGTTCGGCCGTTAACGCCGGCAATACATCCGTTTCAATTTGCCGATTCAACATATTATACCGGGGCTGGTCAATGATAAATGGTGTATGGAGATCCTTGAAGATGGCGGCCATCACCTTAATCTGCGCGCCAGAATAATTGGACAGGCCAACGTATAGGGCCTTACCCGACCGGACGAGTTGGTCCAGGGCGACGGCGGTTTCCTCTGGATTCGTTTCCGGGTCCGCCCGATGGCTGTAGAAAATATCGAAATAGTCTAGCCCAGTGCGGCGTAAGCTTTGGTCGGCACTGGCAATCACACTCTTACGAGACCCCCAGTTACCATAAGGCCCCGGCCACATCACATAGCCGGCCTTACTAGCAATGACCAACTCATCCCGATATGGTCGCAGGTCGCTGGCCAGCATCCGGCCAAAATTTTCCTCGGCGCTTCCCGGAACCGGACCATAGTTGTTAGCCAAATCAAAGTAGGTGATGCCCAGATCAAATGCCTGATGAATGATCGCTCGTTGCCGGTCCAGCGGATCAACACTGCCAAAATTATTCCATAACCCCAGGCCAATGGCCGACAGCTTAAGGCCACTGTTGCCTACTCGGTTATAGACCATGTCATCATACCGGGTCTGTTTTGCTTGATACATTGGAACCCCTCCTCATTTAAACGTCGCCTTTAATGATACCGCTTTCAACTAGCGATGTGCAATTCACTATAAAAAAAGAGGGCCGCTACAGCCCTCGCATATGTCTATTGATCATCCGATTGTTGAATTGAAAACACCATTTGCACGGCCGTCACTTGTTCACCGTCGGCCGTCGTCACCGTTTCCATTGGCATATTGGTCCGTTCGAAGCCCAGCTTCTCGTAGAGCTTAACCGCCGCCACATTTCGCGTTTGGACGGTCAAACCAACCGCGTCCAACGTACTGGCCGTTTCCGCCCAATAAAGCGCCTCGTCGACCAGCGCCGTGCCAATGCCCTGATGCCAATAGGCCTGGGCCACGGCAACGCCCAACTCACCGACATGTCCCTGCGTGGTTGGCGAGATTGAGCAGACCCCGATTAATTCGGTTCCCAGGCTAGCGACTAGCAGCAGATGCCGGGAGCTATGTTGAATCTGTCGTAGCTGGTCGGCCTCCTGGGCAACCGTCATTCGGTCCGCCGCATCGGCCAAGACAAAGGTGTCACTTTCGCGCTGAAGCTGTTCGAGTAGGTCTAACAGGGCCGTGGCCTCAGTCGCTTCTGGTAAACGAATCGCAACTTCTTCACTCATGGCTAGTTTTCCTCCAGGTGCCGAACCAGCTCTGTAAAGTGGTCACCAACCGGTTCGAAACTTAATGTGCGTTGCGTCTCGCCCGCATCGTCATCACGCTTGAAGACGATGCGCAGATAGTCTTCCGGTAATTCATCCGCAATAAACTTGGACCATTCGATCACGTTGACGCCGTCGCCATTGAAATATTCATCTAATCCCAGTTCATCCCCACTGCCGTCTTCCAAGCGATAGACATCCATGTGATAGAGGGGCAGCCGACCGCCTTGATACTCGCGAATGATGGTAAAGGTTGGACTCTTGACGTTACGGGTAATGCCGAGTCCCGCCGCTAACCCTTTGGTAAACGTGGTCTTACCGGCACCAAGGTCGCCGTCGAGCAAAATGACATCCTGGGCTCGCAGGCCATCGGCTAACTGGTGACCCAGGGCCATGGTCTGTTCTGGACTTGTCACTGTGACTGTATACATTTAGTTAACCTTCTTTAATCGTTTTTATTTGCTTCATAAATAATACCCGCACCGCTAATAAATAGCAATCCGGGTATCCTGTGGATTCGTTCACTTAAATTAGGCCAATGATTGGGCCGCCGTAATGATGGCAACCTTGTAAACATCTTCCTCGTTGCAACCACGTGACAGGTCAGATACGGGTTTGTTCAGGCCTTGTAAAATTGGTCCAATGGCCTCAAAGCCCCCGAAACGTTGCGCAATCTTGTAACCAATGTTCCCGGATTGTAATTCTGGAAAGACGAAGACATTGGCATGACCGGCAACCTTGGAGTCTGGGGCCTTTTGGGCGGCAACACTGGCAACAAAGGCTGCATCAAATTGTAATTCCCCATCGACTGGTAAGTCTGGATCGGCTTCCTTAGCCAGGGCCGTGGCTTCGCGAACCTTGTCGACCATTTCACCCTTAGCAGAGCCCTTGGTGGAGAAGCTCAGCATGGCAACCTTAGGATCGATGTCAAAGATCTTGGCAGTCGCGGCACTTTCAGTGGCCACTTCGGCCATTCCGGCAGCATCCAGTTCGATATTGATGGCACAATCAGCGAAGACGTAACGTTCATCACCCTTTTGCATGATGAAGGCCCCACTAATCCGCTTAACACCGGACTTGGTCTTAATAATTTGTAGGGCTGGCCGAACGGTATCTCCGGTTGCGTGTACGGCACCGGAGACCATGCCATCGGCTTGGTCCATGTAGACCATCATCGTTCCTAAGTAATTCGGATCCTTCAGCATTTCGGCCGCTTGTTCAGGGGTGTTCTTTCCCTTGCGTCGTTCCACTAAGGCATCCAACATGTCTTGGTGAACATCTGAAGGAATCATCGTTGGGTCCAAAAGATTTAATTTGCTCAAGTCAATATCGTTGGCCGAGGCGGTCGCTTGAATCGCGGTCATGTCCCCCAGCACGATTGGCTTGATGAGCCCTTCGGCAGCGAGCCGGCTGGCTGCGCCTAAGACCCGGGCATCCTCCCCTTCAGGAAAGACAATTGACTTGCCCTTCCCGTCAATCTTTTGTTTAAGACTATCAAAAAGTTCCATATCTGATGACCTCCAATAGAATTATTCGACGACTCAATTCTCTCTAGCTATGCGTCGTGAGACTGTTTAGCCGAGCCCTCATCGATTGAAACATGCTCTGGCAATTGCCAGTCGATCGGGGTCTCTCCTAACGATTTTAAGGCGATGTTGGTTTTGGAAAATGGTTTAGACCCAAAGAAGCCTCGGTTGGCAGAAAGCGGACTCGGATGGGCCGATTGCAAGACAATGTTGGTCTTGGTATCAATCAGCTTAATCTTCGACCTAGCCGCATTCCCCCATAGGATGAAGACCACTGGTTCAGGTCGCTCCGAGAGCTTAGCAATCGCGGCATCCGTCAGTCGTTCCCAACCGTGGCCCTTGTGGGAAAAGGCTTCCCCGTAGCGAACCGTCAAGACGGAATTCAATAAGAGAACCCCCTGCTTGGCCCACTTTTCTAGATAACCATGGTCAACCGGCTTGATGCCTAAGTCGCTATTCAACTCTTTATAAATGTTGACTAACGATGGCGGGATCTTGGTTCCCGGTAAAACCGAGAAGCTACAGCCATGGGCTTGACCCGGATTGTGATACGGATCTTGCCCCAAGATGACCACCTTGACCTGACTAAACGGGGTCCAGTCAAACGCCGTGAAAATGTGATACATGTCTGGATAAATTTCATGGCTTTGATACTCTTCGACTAAAAATTCACGCAATTGTTGATAGTAAGTTTGCTCAAATTCCGGTTCAAGAACCGGCCACCAATCATTATGAATAAACGGTTTCATTCCCAACACCTCAGTCTTTATTCTAGCATAACCCCAAGTCAAAAGATATTATCGACCGGATGCAAGGGAAACATGGTAAAATGAGCTTATCTAAGACTGATACGATAAAGGAGGTGCCCCATTGCGGACGTTGTTTCTGAATCAGGCAGCCCTATC
The DNA here is from genome assembly GCF_003946545.1 of Levilactobacillus tangyuanensis. GTDB lineage: Bacteria > Bacillota > Bacilli > Lactobacillales > Lactobacillaceae > Levilactobacillus > Levilactobacillus tangyuanensis. Next base: position 61,145 of record NZ_RHOA01000004.1, on the reverse strand, counting down.
AGCTCGGGCGACCACGGTTATTCGTGACGACCAGAACCAATCATGCTACCTGCTGGTTGGTAAATGGGGAATGCGCGCTGATGTCCTGTCTGTCTATACAATTGCTGGTGCCTTAGAGGCTGAAGTCAAGCAAGACTCGTTAGGCCTTTTGCCCAAGTTTCGCTTGTTGTATCATCGTCAGGTCGTTGGTCAGGTCAGCAAGACCTTTGGCGTCATTCGTGAGGTCTTGTTCATTCGTGGGCTTAACTGGGTGATCATGGGTAACCTCAACAGCGGCCGCTTTAAAATTTATCACGGCCGCGAACTCATTGGCACCATTGAGAATGTCGAGCATACCGCCGGTGGCACCGTGCAACTATGTATCGACCATCCCGACCATGAAGGCTTGGTCATTTGTCTGGCGGCGATTCTAGACCGATGGGCCAAACATCAACAGAGGCTTCCTAACGTACTCACTAAACACGGTTGGACACCACAACGCCTCCCCTCTAGCGGTCTTACGCCAACCATTAATCATGAAGAAACGCGTTAACGTTAACCGTTAGCGCGTTTTTTACTGGCCGCTGTTTCACCAAATGACCAGTTTCTTATTCGCCGTAACATACCCGCCCCGCTGTATTTCGAACCGCCTAGCGCGATGATACGCCACAATTTTTCTAATTCTAAGATAGTGTCCCTGGCGAATATGGGTCGTCTTTCCCCGCAGTGAGCGGTTATGATAAACGTTAACCCCTTGCGGATTCAGGACCCGAACCTTGGCCAACTTGTGCTGATAATAAACACTCGTCACCCAGGCCGGGCGGGCCGTTAGATAGCCGGTCATCCCCGCGGTTTTCGAGTGATGATTCACATCGCGGACCCGGTAACGCAGAAGGCCTGACCTAGAGCGGGCCAATCCTGTCACCACAAACATGGGACGTCGGGTTCGTGCCTGGCGACCATACCAGTGTTTCACTTGGTGTCGATTGAAGTTCGGCGTCGCATACAAGCCCACTCGCCGCTTGGCATAGACGACACTCTTTAATGGGGCAATCGTATTCCCGGAGCCACCCGCATGCGTATCCTGAGCATAGCGGAAGGTCACCATCTGTGGCGCCACCCCGAACGTTCCAACCGTCCGGCCGGTCACTCGTCTTAAGCGATAGCCCGTAAATTCTAGTGGGATTGCTCGGTAAGTCTCGCCTATTTTCCCACGCATTTGACGCTCATTAGCCAAGGGCTGGTCCGCTTCATCCAAATACTGGAGCGTGACTGGTTGGCTCGTCGGCCCCGGCTGCGGCGGCACAATGGGTTCCGGCCCCGGTTTTGGTGGTTCTACCGTTGGCGGTACAACGGTTGGTGGCACAACGGTCGGCGGCACGATTGCCGGTGGGGTAACCGATATCTCCCGGTTAACGGGTTCCCAGACATAGGTTTCAACTTGTCTCCCGGCAGTCGGATCATTACCGATTAGTCGGTTATCCGAGTATTTCTTACCCAAAGGATTCTTCACCGTACCGGTGCCAACCGCCTGCCAATTCCCGGTGAATTGGTCGTTCCTGGGGGCCGGTGAAATGGCCAGTTCTTGACCTGTCTGAGCCTGGGGACCCAGGGTAACTTCTGCCAAAGTATCCGCCGCAACAAAGATCTGTTTGAGCCCATTCACCACCTTAGGTGCGGCGTGAGCTAGATTAACGCGCTGAATGCTAGTGTGAGAAATCATAAGACTTGCATTCTTGACGTTGCGAAAGGTCTGATGACTCAAGTCCAATTCATGTAGCGCTGTCATTCCCCAAAACATGTCATGAATGTCTGTGTCCTTGTCCAAATCTAAATTAGTGACATCAATGTTGGGCATACTTGATGCGAACATGAACAGATTATTAGTCGTTGTGACCTGACTCGTATCAAAATGGCTAAGATCCAGACTCGTTAAAAGGTAATTGTCCGCCAACATGTGAGCCATATTTACAGTCTGGTGGGTATCCAATCGGTCAAAATGTTCATACGTGGTCACTGACTTCAAATTTTCAAATAATTCTTTAGCGTTCACCGGTGCCACCACCGGTCCATCAAAAACAACTTTGGTAATCCGTGAAGATATTTTATCCATATCGTCACCCATGATATTGTTCTGATGCAAATAGGCCTTGGTAACCGCCGCCAGCAGTTGACCAGAAAAACCAGACAGAAGATGTAAGTCCTTATATTCTGGCAACGTACCGGCCCCTAAATGTAAAACACCCGCCGACGTTAAGTGAAACGGCACACTACCATATCGACCCTGGGTAGGTTTAATGACTTCAGAACGTAATTGACCATCTCCAGCGGCCACAACTGGCTTTTCCAGTACCCCCATAGCCACTAAGCTTAACGTGGCAACCAATAATACTCCTCGACTGCGCCACTTCACGTGTGGATCCCCTCTCCCTGATTATCTTGGCCATATTTATCTATCAATTTTCGTGAATAACCATATCACTACCCAACAATGTGCACCAAGAAAAACGGCTTATAAATCCCTTTATAACGGGGTTTAGCCAGCAAAAAAGGGGCCTCGGATTAACTCCGGGGCCCCTTGGCCGATCTATTTAGCAATCACTAATTTCTTGTTGGCCGTCACATACTTGCCGTTCGTTAATTGATAACGAGTGGTTAAATGGTAGGACACGATCTTCTTAACTCTCAAAATCTGGCCTTTTTTATAGGTGTGAGCTTTCTTCGATTTCAGTGATTTATTTTGATAACTGTTAATGCCCTTAGGATTGATTACCTGAATCTTCTTATGCTTGGCCTGATAGTACACATTGACCACATAAGCTTTCTTGGTCGTGATATAGCCGGTCTTACCCGCGGTCTTGGATCCATGATTGACATCCTTAACCTTATACCGCAAGGCACCATTCTTAGCGGTCGCAAACCCGGTCACCACAAACATCGGGCGTTTCGTCCGCTTCTGTTTGCCGTACCAATGCTTCAAGGTTTTCTTCGAGAAATCCTTGCTGCTGTAAAGGCCAATCTTCTTGGTACTATAAACAACACTGGAAATTGGCGCGACCGTCGCCGCATCCCCACCCGTACTGAGGTCGGGAACATAGCGGAAGGTCACCGTCTGTGCCGACGTACTGAAGGTGCCACTCGTGCTACCATCGGTCTTCCCTAGCTTGTATCCATCAAACTTAAGTTGGTCCGCCGTGTACTTGGCCCCAAGGCTACCGGTCAGCGTTTGATCATTCGCCAATTTATGACCCTGTTGGTCCAAATATTGAACGGTGACGGGTTGAGCCTGTGGCGTCGGAGTTACAACGGAAGGCGTCGTGGGTTCCACGACCCGCTTAACTGGTTCCCAAACGTAGGTTTCAACCTTGGTCGGCTTGTTAGGATTGTCTTTCGTATAAAGATCTGTCACATCTTTCCCCAAAGCATAACGGTCCCCCAATGGATTCTGAATAGTCCCTTTGCCGACAGCTTGCCATGACTTCAAAAAGTCCGGAGCGTTAACCGTGTTGGGATTATTCAGATAAGACGTGCCCGAGAAGTGGGTTTTAGGCCCAAAGGTCACTCGCCAAATCGTGCTCTTTCCCAAAAACATCGATGAGCCAGTAAACGTTGGTGCCGGATTGAAGGCATTCAACAGAACTTGCTGGATATTACTGCCAGAAAACATATAATTAGCCGTCACTAGGCTCGGCAGGGCTTGTCTCGATAAATCTACGGTCTCAATCTTCCTGGTCCCCAAGAACATCGAACCAGTGTCGGTCACTTGATCCATATTAAAATGACTGAGGTCTAGATCACTGACGTTGACCAACTGATAAAACATGTTTCGCATATTGGTGACGTGCGAAGTGTCGAAATGACTGACATCCAGACTGGTTAAGCTCGTGTTTCCTTTGCTGTTGATCGCCATGAACATCCCCTGCATCGTCGTGGCAGCGGAGGTGTCCAACAGGTCTAAATGGTCATATTCACTGACCTGGCTTAGTTGGCCAAACAGATTGGCAGCATTGGCACTGGTCTTAACGGGGCCATCTAAAACAACCCTCTTGACCAGATCGCCGGCAGCCGTTAATTGGGCGTCCGTGGGCGCGCTAATGTTCTGCGCCAAAGCAATCTGTTTGGCAAACTGGCCTTCATTTACCCCACTTTTGCTGGTCGATGATGGTATTGGACTATCCGCCAGTGTGCCACTTTCCAAGTGCAATTCACCCGAATTGGTCAAAAACCAATGAACACCATAGTCGCCTTGATACTGAATATCATCCTTTGCGGCCGTGGTTGCCGCTTGGGCCACCGGCATCGCTGTCTGCCCACTGGTGATCACGTTAGTCACTGGCTGCATCGCGCCGAGACTTAAGCCCACAACCAAAATCGTTGTCTGCCATTTCATGAGAGTTCCTCCTTCAAGTTCATCCTAGTCTGAACAAAATCATTTAGAAGCGTTTTAATTTCGTTGATTATATGATAACACGTTAAATTATATAGCGCCACAAAATCTTTGCCCACTTCGTCAAATTAGCTGATAATTCAAGTGACTCCGGTCCCTGTATTTGGTTGAGACACGATTAAATACGGTCAACAATCCCACAGCTGCTGGATTCCTAAGACAGGAAAATTGGTCCCCTCGTCAGCTTTGAAAACAAGCCCAACCATATACACTATCAGTAATGTAACCAAAAAAGGCAGCTCAATGAGCTGCCTTCAGGCCTACTTGGCAATAATTAGCTTCTTGTTGCCGGTAATATACTGGCCATTCGTTAATTGGTATCGCGTGGTCTTGTTGTGACGAACCAGCTTCTTTACTTTTAAAATTTTCCCTTTCTTGTAATGAACCTGTTTCGTCTTCAGGGTCTTCTGTTTGTAACTGTTGATTCCCTTAGCGTTGATCACTTGAATCTTATTGTGCTTAGCCTGGTAATACACATTGACCACATGGGTTTGTTTAGTCGTCATGTAGCCTGTCTTGCCAGCCGTCTTAGAACCATGGTTAACGTCCTTGACCTTGTACCGCAAGTTGCCATTCTTTGAGGTGGCAAATCCAGTCACGACAAACATGGGACGGTTCGTCCGCTTTTGTTTAGTATACCAATGCTTGACAGTCTTCTTGGAGAAGTTCTTGTTGCTGTACAGACCAATCTTCTTGGTGCTGTACACCACGCTTGCCATTGGAGCAACCGTGGCAGCGTCGCCACCATTGACCAACTTCGGTGCATAATGGAAGGTCACGGCTTGAGCATCAGTTGCGAAGACGCCGCTTGGGTTACCATCGGTCTTCACCAGACGGTAACCATCAAAGGCCAACTTAGGTGCCGTGTAACTTTCACCAAGTTCACCGGTCAGAACCTGATCGGTGGCCAAATTCTTCCCTTTATCGTCAAGGTAACGCACCGTTACCGGTTGGGCCTTTTGCGCCGGCGTTACGGGTGGCGTCACCGGCGCAATCGTCCGGTTGACCGGTTCCCAAACGTAAGATTCCACGGTAGACGGACTATTAACGCCATCGTAGATTGACGTGAGCGCCGACCCGGTATCGAATTTGGCGCCTAACGGATTCGTATCCGTCCCGTCACCAACCGCTTGCCACTTACCCGTGTAGGTGTCATCCTGGTCGGCATTGTTCAGGCCTGGAGAACTCTTGAAGTAAGTCTTCGGTCCAAAGGTCACCTTCCGAAAGTCACCATTCTGATAGCCAAACAAAGCAAATGGACTAAACGTCTTTGGTGGCGCGAATGAGGCAAAGTTAAGCGTCTGGATCGTCGTTGAGCCAAACATAAAGTTCGCACTTTGGAGACTCGCAAAAGTTGCCTTGGAAAAGTCCAAATTGGTTAAACGATAATTCTGTAAAAACATCGACGTGGTCTGCGTCACATTATCCGTGTTAAAACTCGACAAGTCGTAACTCGTCACTCGCTTCAACATGTAAAACATGAATGACATGTCCGTAACCTTCGAGGTATCAAAATGCGACACATCCAAGGAGGTCAAGTCAAAGTTACCCTGCTGGTCCGCTGGCACGCCGGAACTATTTGCAAGCGACGCACTGAACATCCCGGCCATGGTCGTTGCCGCGCTGGTATCCAACAGGTCGAGGTGTTCAAAGCTACTAACGTTCAGGAGTTGGGCAAAGAGATATGAGGCATTAGCCGATGTGGACACCTTGCCATCCAGAACCACCTTTTTTACCTGCCGCCCCGCGGTTTCGCTTTCCTTGGCCGTTGGGGTGGCATTCCCTTGTGCTTGCGCAATCAAGGTCGCCAATTGGCCTTGTTGGTTTTCAAGACTCGCCGTATTGTCGCCCAACGTCCCGGCCCCCAGATGGAGTTCGCCGTCCGCCGTTAGATACCAATCCACGGTTCCATAACGACCATCGGCAATAGCCGTCGACTTGGTTGCGGCGTGTGCCGCCACAGTTGTCCCGATAATTGACTGATGATTCGTCATGGTCATGACTTGAGTGGTCCCAAATCCAACCCCCATCATCATTAACGCTACTTGCCATTTCATAAAAGTCACCTCTTATTTTTGCCAATAGGCAGTCAGACCGCCGCATAAATCGCTTTGTTTTGTTAATCATATGATAACATCGTTAATTAAAAAAGGCCATCTAAAAGTTGCACGTCAGACCTTATATGGGCATATTTGTTCAAATTTCAAATTTTTTGAAATTAAATATTTTTCGAAAAAAAAACAATCTCGTACCGCGATTTTCGCGGCTGTATTGTCCGTTCTTGACTCTGCCATTCAAATTGTTAGTTTGCCTTCCATGTTTTTTTCTCTATGAACTTTTTCTAACGTTAAGCAACCAAAAAAAGGTCAACTGAGAAATTTTCTCAGTTGGCCTCTTCAAAATTAATAACGTTTCATAACCCGAGCAATTTGCCGATCCTGTTCACGTCGCTTGATGGTTTCACGCTTATCATACTCACGTTTACCAGTTGCCACGCCGATCAAGACCTTAGCAAATCCATGCTTCAGGTACATCTTCAATGGCACTAAGGTTACCCCTTTATCTTGGGTAGCCAGTCCCAAACGACGAATCTCCTTCTTGTGTAACAACAGTTTCCGATTCCGCAGGGGATCATGGTTAAACCGATTCCCTTGAACGTATTCACTGATATGAACATTCATGAGCCAGGCTTCATTGTTACGAATCTGGGCGAACCCGTCCTGAAGATTAACCCGTCGCTCACGCAACGACTTGATTTCTGTCCCGGTTAAGACTAGTCCCGCCTCAACGGTATCGGAGACTGCATAGTCGTGACGCGCTTTACGGTTCTGGGCTAAAACATTATCTGGTGTTTTCTTGGACTTTTTCTTCGCCAAGTCGTGTCACCTCGCTTAGTGCCGACCACCTTGTGGATGCCGGTTGTCGCCGCCGGAATTGTTCGTCCGATTTTGGCCACCGTTGCTCCGTTGACCAGTTGGTCGTTGATTCCCGTTACGGTGGTTGCCATTCCGGTTACCACCATGGTTGTTGTTAGAGTTGCTGTGATTATTATTATTGTTCCGGTTGCCATTGTTACTGTGGCCGTGATAATTGCTACCACCGCGAGAACGATGTTCACGATGAGGTAATAAATCACTGACCGGTGCCGCTTCCGGATTCAAAAGTTCAAAGTCGATTTCGCTTTGTTCCTTGTCGACATGGATCACCTTTACCCGAATGGCTTGCCCAATCTTGTACGTCCGACGGGTGTTCCGTCCAACCAGGGCCATGTATTTTTCAACGTATTCGTAATAGTCATCTTGCATCCGACTAATATGAATCAAGCCTTCAATGGTATTTGGTAATTCCACAAACATCCCGAACTTCATAACAGAGGCAACGACAGCGTCAAACTCTTCGCCAACGTGGTCTGCCATGTATTCGGCCATCTTCATGTCGTTCGTGTCCCGTTCAGCATCAATTGCCCGCCGTTCGGCCTCAGAGGTGTGAACCCCAATTTGTTCCAAGAGTGGTTCAAACTTAGCCTTGCTGGCGTCGTTAATTCCATGGTCCTCGTAATAATGAATCATCCGGTGAACCATGGTATCTGGATACCGTCGAATTGGTGACGTAAAGTGTGTATAGAACTCAGCACCCAAGCCAAAGTGACCAAGTGATTGGTCGCTGTACCGGGCTTGCTTCAAACTCCGTAACATCATCACGGAAACCATTGCTTCTTCTGGCTTACCGGCAACCTGCTTCAAGACGCCTTGCAACATCTTAGGACGCAAGTGGTTAGGGTCACCCTTAACGTTAATCCCGAAAGCCGTCAAGAATTCGAAGAAGCTCCGTACTCGATCGCCATCTGGCGTTTCGTGGACCCGGTATAAGAATGGGGTCTTAGCACGGTAATAATGTTCAGCAACGGTTTCGTTGGCAGCCAACATGAAGGATTCAATCATCCGTTCAGCCATCCCACGGGTCCGTAGCTTAACATCAATGGCGTGGCCCTGGTCGTCAACAATGATTTCAGCTTCGCGGTCATCGAAATCAATGGCCCCACGCGTCTTACGTTGCTTAACTAAGATCCGGTGTAAGTCGCCCATGGCCTCAAACATTGGGACCAGTTCCTTGTACCGGTTCATCGTTAACTCATCATGGGCTTCCAAGATTTGGTTAACGGCCGTATAAGTCATCCGTGCCTTTGAACGCATGACGGAAGGATGAATCCGGTGTTTAACCACATTCCCAGATTGGTCAATTTCCATGTCACAACTCATACATAACCGCAATTCGCCTTCATTTAAGGAACAAATCCCGTTGGAAAGACGACGTGGCAACATAGGAATAACCCGGTCAGTTAGGTAAACACTGGTCCCACGCTTGTAAGCTTCCTTGTCCAAGATTGAATCTTCTTGAACATAGTGGGAAACATCGGCAATGTGGACCCCTAAATGGAAGTTACCATTAGGCAATTTCCAAACCGTGACCGCGTCATCCAAGTCTTTTGAGGACTCGCCATCGATGGTTACCAGGTCTTGGTTCGTGATGTCTTCACGACCCTTGGTTTCCTCTGGTAAGACATGGTCTGGAATCTCGTCGGCAGCCTGCATGACTTCTTCAGGAAATTCGGAAGGAATATTGTGTTGGTACACAATCTGAAGAATATCAATACCCGGGTCATCAACACTCCCGATAACCTGCTTCGCAATCCCAACCATGGCATCTGGATGAGCATCACTAGGATATTCCGTGATTTCGGCAGTCACTACCTCACCCGGCGTTGGGTTCAAGCCAACATTGGTGACATAGAACTTATACTTCATAACCTTCTTGTCGGTTAATCGAACTTGACCCACGTAACCGGCATCATCGTCGGTTTGGAAGAACTCCCCAACGACCTGTTCGTAGTGGTGTTCGACAATTTCGGTAACCTTGCCTTCAGGACCCTTGCCGGTACGGGGATCACCCGCCCGAACAATTTCAATTTTAACGGTATCGCCATTCAGAGCGCGTAACGTATTGTTAGGCGCGATATAAGCGTCTGGTTCCACTTTATTTTCGTCGTAAGCAACAAAGCCGAAGCCCTTGTCGTTACCATGGAAAATTCCCGTCAAGACTCGTTGACTGGGGTCCAGCTGAAAATGGCCGTGCTCCGTTACCTGTACTAAGCCGTCTCGTTCCAATTGTGCTAATTCTTGCACAATCAGCTTAAAGGCAGCCGAGCCATGGTAATGCAACGCGTCTGAAATTCCTTCAACCGTGTATGCCTGGTCCGAATGGGACCGGAAAAATGCTGTTAAATCTGTTTTTAATGTATTATCTTGCACTATCGATTCCTCGTTATTTTAAAAGATTGTGTGTAAAAAATTCAGTAAGTCTTGTTCTAAGGCGTGATGGGCCGAATTAACGGTTAAGACGTGCCCCGCGCCAGGGTATTCATGAAAATCCGTCTGACCAGCCGAATAACCAGCTGCCAACCATTGCCCCGAACGCGGGTCAATCATTTTATCTGCCGTTCCTTGGGCGATAAAGACGGGTTGTTTAATCCGATTTAAGTGAGTTGCGGTGGTATCGGTGAAGGCCTGAATCGCCGTTAATTGCTGATTCAGATGCGCCTGGATCCAGGTCATTTTACCTTCAAGCTCTGCGCCAGCGATGCCTTGCGCCTGATACATCTGCTGAGCCATGCTGACAAATGCCTCTGGAACGTGCGTCGTTCCTCGGTAGATGACCGGTGAGGCAAAAGTCCCCCCACCTAACAGCGTAGAATCCTCAAGCAATGCTCGCGTCGCAAAGAGACCGCCAAGTGATAACCCAAAAATGGCTAGTCGCTGATACCCACGGTCCCGTAAGAACTGAATCGCTTGCAGCGTATCTTGCCACCACTTCTGGGGCGACCCCGCTCGTAAAATATCTGCCGGATCACCGGTGGCATGACCCGTGAAGATTGGTGCAAGCACTGTATAGTGCTCACTTTCCAACTTCCGGGCCAAGATGCGCATGTCATTTGAACTACCCGAGTAGGCATGTAATAGAATCACCGCCTCCGGGCCTTGCTCAAAGAACAATGGCGTCGGTTGTCGTTGCATCTTGAACCACCACCTTCCACACAACTCGTAACTCTTTAAAAAAGCCTCCTGTAGCAAAATCAAACAGGAGACTCAATCATTAATGTGAGGAGAAGTAAACTAGGGCTAGGGCCAAGCCAAAGAAAAGAATCCCTAGGATAACTGTCACTCTTTGCATAAATGCTTCGAAACCACGTGGCTTCTGTTTTGCAAACAAGTCATCAGCACCACCGGTTAACGCGGATAAGGCATCATTGGTTTTAGAAGGTTGCATCATCACAGCGATAATCAGTAAGACACTGACAATTAAAATACAAGTTAATAAGAAATTATACACAAATTTGCCTCCTACCTATCTAAATAGGTCTAATAGGTCTAACTATACTCCTACTAATTTATCATATTGAGCGGATTTTTACCAGCCCTACGGTTGCCTAATCTAGCTTGGCTCGCTTGGGATTGCCAATGCCATCAGGGTTTGTCGAACGTAGGCGCGATTCGCACGATTCGTGAAAACAACTAAGGTGTCTCCCGACCGTAGGACCGTGTTCCCTTGCGGAATGACCGTCTGCTCGCCGCGACGCACGCTGACCAGTAAGGCATGTTCCGGCCAATCCAGATCCCGGACGCGTTTACCAGCTAATCCAGACCCTTCCGTCACGGAAAACTCGAGGCGATCCGTGGGCCCGGTTGGCATCTCATTGGCGGGATCAACTAGTTGATGCAGCATGGCTTCATAGATTGGTGCACCACCTAACAGGTCGACGGTAATGTAGGCAACAATTGCGACCACGGCCAGCGGCATCAGGTGTTGCAGAGTCCCAACCATCTCGGTAATCAGTAAGATCGCGGTAAATGGCGCCTTGGAAATTCCGGCAAAGTACCCGGCCATCGCATAAATCATGAAGTTAGCCACGAAGATACTTGGTAAGACCCCCATCGCCACGAAGATTTGGGCGCCGATGCCGCCAAGTAAGGCGCCTAATGTCAGAATAGGTAAGAAAATCCCACCAGGCAACCCGGAACCATAACTAACCGTTGAGAAGACAAACCGCAACACAAAATAGCCGATGAGTGGCCACAATAACGGCGTCATCTTCGCAAAGCTGAGAATGAGTTGATTCCCACCACCCAAACTCTTCGGCCACATTAAACCAATCGGGATCACCAGCAAGAAGGGAATAATCCCGTTCAAATAACTGGGTAACCATCGTAACTTGGCGTACCACTCGCCACTGTTCAACGTTGCCCATTGATACCCAAATCCTAGGAGACCTAATCCCACACCTAAGACCAACAACAATCCATAATATTTAAGTGGTAACGCCTGTGCGTAGTTAATATGTAAAACGGGTGTCAGGCCAAAAACCTCACTAGACACAAAATTAGCCACAACCGCACTCGTTAACGAGATCAGCCAGACCAGCGTTGAAAAGTTATGATAAACCTCTTCCAAAATAAACAAGGTCGCCGCTATCGGCGCGTTGAAAGCGGCCGATAGTCCGGCAGCGGCGCCGCCGGCAATCAAGAGTCGGCGTCGACTGCCGGTGAAATTAAACCGTTCGGCTAGCCCTTGAGCAACGGTCCCACCAAGTTGAATCGAAGGCCCTTCACGACCAAGGAACAACCCGGCACCAATGCCAAAGACACCACTAACAAATTTCTTCCACAGAACCGGCCACCAAGCATAATCTAGATCCCCGGCTAACTGTCCCTCAACCTGAGGAATACCGGACCCCTTGATCATTGGCGATTGATGAACCCAGTGCCCAACGATTAAGGATAAGACAACCATCAATAGCACCCACGGAATCAGTCCCAACGGATGTTGTCCCAACCAATGATAGGTCATTTGAACGACTACCAATAGTTTCTCAATCACTAGGCGAAACGTACTTACGACCAGTCCAGCCAAAAGGCCGACCAGACTGCCAAATAAAATGGCTCCTGGTCGACTCAAATTGGTCTGTTGATTGGTTTGCTCTGTCACGTTACGCGCCTCCACTTAAAATAATCATTACCTTAAGTCTAGCACACCTGGTCAACGCGTTAAGCGATAATTCTTCGGTACTCCCGGCCGACTAGCAAACTCACCAGAATTAGGCCACCCCAGGCCCACCAAAGTGAAAGTTCTTCATTTGTCTGGGGTAGACGACTTTGAGACGCCCCTGGATGGTGCTGAGACCGCCGTACACGCCGTTTAGTTTTACTTCCAGCTACCGAACTGGCCAATAGGGAAGCCCCTGGAAATGGCCTGTCATGGTCATTCTTGTCAGGGATAGGGTTGTCCCCATTCGTTGGTTTGTCCGCAATATCAACTGGCTTGCCGACATCAGACGGCATTGTTGATTGGCCTGACAGTGCCCCTGTTTCACCAGAGTTGTTATCGACAGGATGGCCCGGCCGATGAGCATCCTGAGCCGGTGTCTGTGAGTGGCTGCCTGGTCCCACGGGAACTGGCTGCATCACAGCTGGTGGCTTAACGGGAAGGCCTGGATGCTCGGGCTTAACGTTTGGCCAAGGGACGACTGGCACCGGTGGCACAGGCATAACGGGAACAATCGGCTTAGGTATTGGTTGTGGTTCTGGTAAGTGACCGGTCGAACCTGAAGGCCCTGGTGTTGGTGTTGGTGTTGGTGTGACTCCCGCCCCACCTATCCGTTGAACCAACAAGCGCCAGTCCTCATGAGCATGTAAGACGGTTCGCTCCCCCTCAGCCGGTTTAACCAGCTGATAGCCCGCGGTGGCCACAGCGTGTGCTTGGCCACCAATCGTCAAATTCGCCCGCGACTTACCGCCAGAAATGAGTTCTCCAACCTCTGTGACATAGGTTAGTTGCACGGTACTCAAGGCGCCACCAGTGTAAACCAGCCTTAGCGGCGCCGTTAAATCATCATGCGCTAGGCGGCGCGATGTCACGAGCTTGGCCGCGACCAACCCCGGATGAGTAATCACCTCGTTGTCGACGAACTGACGGGTAACGACTTCAAACGGGTGTTGCCGTTTTATGCCATCATCATCCTGTCCCTCGGTGTAAAAGCTCACGGTCAATGGAAATGTAGCGGCATCGGCGCGAGCAGGAACGTTCACCAGGCCGAGCAGTAGCCCTGCCACAACACCACTAGTAATCACTAATTGTTGCCATTTCATTCATGATTCCCCCTTCGATAGGGTTAACTCCGAAAAATGGCACGGCTATTTTTCCATGAATCAAAAAGTCTTGCAGTTCACATTATTTAATTATTTATATTCATAGTTAATACGTTGACGCAATGCTGAATACTGTCTATTCTTAATGACACAACTAACGAATGAGGTGACTACCATTAATCGACTGGATATTATCTTTGCTTGGGTCGGCGGCCTATGGATCGTCTTCAAAGTCTTCGGCCTCCTGTCAAACCGCCTGTACGACAGCCATTCCGGCGCGGGGACGCTATTGGCCTTACTGCTGCTTGGCGTGGCCATCCTATTAGGATTGTTTCTCAGCGGCCGCTATCTCCTGGTCCTGCGTCACAGTTTCAAACGGACGACGACCAATCCTAGCCATACCACGAAAAAAAATTAAAAGATCAAAAAACCTCACCATTTCTGGTGAGGTTTTCATTTACAACGAAATTACTTGTTGATGATGGCCAAACGAGCATCTTCGTCTAAGTTGTAGAAGGAATGAATCCCCTTGTAGTTAGACGTCTTGCCTAATTGGTCTTCGATCCGCATTAATTGGTTGTACTTAGCGATACGTTCGCCACGGCTCATTGAACCAGTCTTAATTTGACCAGCGTTCAATGCAACCACTAAGTCAGCGATGGTCGTGTCTTCAGTTTCACCAGAACGGTGAGAGATGACAGCCGTGTAACCAGCTTCCTTAGCCATTTCAACGGCTTCAACAGTTTCAGTCAAAGTCCCGATTTGGTTCAGCTTGATTAAGATTGAGTTAGCAACGCCCATCTTGATCCCCTTAGCCAGGTAGTCCGTGTTCGTAACGAACAAGTCGTCACCAACGATTTGGACTTTCTTGCCAAGACGTTCAGTAGCCATTTGCCAGTCAGCCCATTCGTTTTCGTCCAAAGGATCTTCGATGGAAACAACTGGGTACTTGTCAACGATGCTTTCAAGTAAGCTAACGAATTCGTCGGCGGTGTAATCCTTACCGTCACCCTTTAATTCGTACTTCTTAGTATCAGCATTGTAGAATTCTGATGAGGCACAGTCAAAGGCGATAGCAACGTCCTTACCAGGTACGTAGCCGGCACGCTTGATAGCTTCAACCAAGATTTCAAATGGTTCTTCGTTGTTCTTCAAGTCAGGTGCAAAACCACCTTCGTCACCAACGGCCGTTGAGTAACCTTTTTCGTTCAAAAGGTTCTTCAAGTTATGGAAAGTTTCGGAACCCATCCGAATAGCTTCCTTAACACTCTTGGCACCAACAGGCATGATCATGAATTCTTGGAAGTCAACCTTGTTGTTGGCGTGCTTCCCACCGTTGATAACGTTCATCATTGGTGTAGGTAAAACGTGACCATTGAACCCGCCTAAGTAGTTGTACAAAGGTTGGCCTAATTCGTCGGCAGCAGCACGGGCAGCAGCTAAGGAAACACCTAAGATAGCGTTAGCACCTAACTTACCCTTGTTTGGCGTGCCATCCAAGTCGATCATGGCTTGGTCGATGGCCCGTTGGTCGGTAACATCGTAACCGACAATTTCCTTGGCAATCAGGTTGTTGACGTTGTCAACGGCCTTCGTAACACCCTTGCCCAAGAATCGACTCTTGTCGCCATCACGAAGTTCAACGGCTTCGTGTTCACCCGTTGAGGCACCAGAAGGAACGATCCCCCGGCCCATTGCACCGGCTTCGGTGTAGAGTTCAACTTCAACAGTTGGGTTACCACGTGAATCTAAGACTTCGCGTGCGTAAATATCAGAAATAATAGACATTTTTGTATTCTCTCCTTATGAAAGTTTGGCTTCACGGGAACTAGACGACAATCCCATGTTATATTCTATAAGTTTATGCTGGGACTTTCAATTAGATTCTCAGCGTTTTACAAACTTTGGTAATGTGCTAACTGAACAAATGATTTTTCGTCCAAGCTGGACCCGCCAGCTAGAACGCCATCGACGTTATCGTTCTTCATCAGGCCCGCAATGTTATCCGGCTTAACACTCCCACCGTATAACACGCGAACACCGTTAGCCAAGTCATCCGAGTAGATGTCGGCCAACGTTTGCCGAATGAGGTAACACCCTTCTTCGGCCTGATCGGAAGACGCGGTCGTGCCACTGCCAATCGCCCAACTAGGTTCGTAGGCCACCACAATCTTCGCGGCATCTTCAGCGCTAACGCCCTTCAGTGCGGCGGAGACTTGGTTAACCACCCAGTGAATTTTTTCACCAGACTCACGACGACCCATGGTTTCATCACAACAGACGATTGGCGTCATGCCGTTTCGAAAGACCGCTTGGACCTTCCGATTAATCACGTCGTCGGTTTCGTTAAAGTACCGCCGACGTTCGGAATGACCCACGATCGTGTAGGGAATTCCCATTTGATGAAGGGCCCGTGGGCTAGTTTCCCCCGTAAAGGCCCCCTCGTCTTCGTAATAACAGGTTTCCGCCCCGATCTTTAAGACATCGTCATGATTGGCATCCAACATGGTCTGTAAGAACAATGCTGGCGCGGCAATGGCCGTTTCAACCTGGTCCGCAGCGGGTAATTGACCCTGAATATCTTCGATAAACTGCCGAGCTTCTTGAACGGTCTTATTCATTTTCCAGTTTCCAGCGATGAGTGGTATTCGCAACCTGATCCACCCTTTCTCAAAATAAACTAACTACGCCCATCATCTTACCGAATTCACTATAGAGAAGCCAGTGAAAGCCCCTCCAGCATTCTCGAATGACGAGAAAAAGCCGTGGTGATCTCACCACAGCTTTTTAAAGTTTTACTTGTCAGAAATAGCAGCAATCCCTGGTAAGGTCTTACCTTCAAGGTATTCCAAGGAAGCACCACCACCGGTAGAAATGTGAGAAAGCCGGTCAGCAACGCCTAATTGTTGAACAGCGGCGGTTGAGTCACCACCACCGACAATTGTCTTAGCATCGCTTAACGTGCCCAAGAACTTCCCGATTTCCAAAGTCCCTTCGGCGTAGTTGCTCATTTCAAAGACACCCATTGGGCCGTTCCAAACAACCGTCTTGGCCGTCTTTAACACGTCTTCAAACTTGGCAATCGACTTAGGTCCAATATCCAAGGCCATGTAGCCATCAGGAACATCGCCATCAACCGTCTTGTGGTCGGCATCGTTATCGAATTTTTCGGCAACAACGGAGTCAACTGGTAAGACCAACTTGTCGCCGGCCTTTTCCAAGATTTCCTTGGCTAAGTCGATCTTGTCGGCTTCAACCAAAGAATTTCCAATCTTAATCCCCTTGGCAGCGTAGAACGTGTAAGTCATCCCACCACCGATTAAGATCTTGTCAGCCTTGGCTAACAAGTTATCGATCACACCGATCTTGTCGGAAACCTTGGCACCACCCAGGATAGCGACGAATGGGTGTTCAGGGTTGTCAACGGCACCACCGATAAAGGTGATTTCCTTTTCCATTAAGAAACCGGCAGCCGTTTGTGGCATGTTGGAAGCAATCCCAACGTTAGATGCGTGAGAACGGTGAGCCGTCCCAAAGGCATCGTTAACGAAGACGTCACCCAGTGAGGCCCAGTACTTGCCCAATTCAGGGTCATTGCCGGATTCACGCTTAACGTATTCGCCATCCTTAACGTCTTCGTAACGGGTGTTTTCCATAACTAAAACATCGCCGTCGTTTAAGCCGTCAATAGCATTTTCAAGTTGTTCACCTTCGGTCGTTGGAACGAAGGTTACGGGCTTGTTTAATAAGTTAGACAAGCGTTCGGCCACTGGACGCATGGAAAGGCCAGGCTTGTCATCTTCGGTCTTAACACGACCTAAGTGAGACAAGAGAATGGCCTTACCACCATGTTCAATGACGTACTTGATGGTTGGTAATGCTGCAACAATCCGGTTATCGTTACCGATCACACCGTCTTTGATGGGGACGTTGAAGTCGACCCGCATCAAAACTTTTTTGCTCTTTAAATCTAAATCAGAAACGGTTAATTTAGCCAATTTAGAAAAACCTCCTTGAATGAATAGATCTTTACGCTCACTTACGTTCACAAATATACAGCACTTAATCTGGAAATTCAAAGGTCGACTCCCAGTCTTAAGTCCTAATTAAAAACGCGTCGGAGTAATTTCTCCTCCGCCGCGTTTTTAGATTGACTTCTCGTGCAAAGCTATCGCTTAGAGCGTAGCGAAGTGGAGTAAAGTCCGTACCATGTTGCAAGTGAAGCCCCATTCGTTGTCGTACCATGCAACAGTCTTAACTAATTGCGTGTCACCGGCAGTGGTAACTTCAGTTTGGGTAGGATCGAATACTGAACCGTGGTCATCATCGATGATATCGCTTGAAACAATTTCGTCAGCATTGTAACCGTAAGCATCGTTGTTTGCGGTGTGCTTCTTCATTGCATCGTTGATTTCATCAGCAGTAACCTTCTTGTCCAGAACAGATACCAATTCAGTCAAAGAACCGTCAACAACGGATACCCGTTGTGCATGGCCTTGTAACTTACCCTTTAATTCAGGGATAACTAAACCGATAGCCTTAGCGGCACCAGTTGAGTGAGGAATCGTGTTAACACTGGCAGTCCGGTTGTTACGCATCTTCTTGCCACGAGGGCCATCCAAGATCATTTGAGTTGAAGTGAAGGCGTGGATAGTCGTCATAGTCCCTGCTTGGATACCAAAGTCTTCGTTTAAGAAGTAAGCCATTGGTGCTAAGCAGTTAGTCGTGCAAGAACCAGCAGAAACGATTACGTCGTCCTTAGTCAATTCGTCCAAGTTAACACCAGGAACAACCGTCTTAACGGCACCGGCTGGGGCAGATACTAAGACCCGCTTAACGCCAGCGTCAAGGTGAGCTTGTGACTTTTCTTCTGAGGTGTAGAAACCGGTACATTCGAGAACGAAGTCAACTCCGTCGTTCTTAACCCAAGGAATGTTTTGTGCCTTTGGTTCGGCGTAAACTGGGTATTCCTTGCCGTCAACTACGATACCTTTGTCCGTAGCTGAAACTTCGCCAGGGAAGCGGCCATGAGTTGAGTCATACTTCAACAGGTAAGCTAACATTGAAGGTGTCGTCAAATCGTTGATGGCAACAACTTCGATGTCACTTGAGTGGAGTTCGTGAATCCGCTTGAAAGCCAAACGGCCGATACGTCCGAAACCATTAATACCAATCTTTACAGTCATACTGTGAGTTCCTCCTTCAGGAAGTTCTAAAGAATAATTTTTTTAAAAAGCAGTACACATGAAGTATATCACCTTTTTAAAACAAAGTCAGCGGCACCGTCGTCCGTAATCAACCAGGTTTGCGACGGTGCGAGTTGCATATAGGCGGCGATGGCCGTCCCCTTTTCACTACCTCCGGCGACCGCGATGACTACCGGCTTTTTCGCCAGATCATCGATCTCCAGGCCGATTCGTGGAATCTTGCTGACCACGTGACCTTCATCGTCAAAGAAGTGGCCAAATGCCTCGCCAACAGCGTGTGCGGCTGTCAGATCGGCGACCTCATGGGGCGTCATCTTACGACGTTCCGCCATGTCCAGCGCCAGACCAATCCCATGAACCACCACGTTACTACGATCAATCAGCTGTAGGACCTCATGAATACTAGGCTCCGCAAACAAGGGCTGATAGGTCGCCGTGGTTAATTGTTCGGGAATATACAACTGGCGATAGGTGCTGTTGGTCTGTTGGGCCATTTGGGCACAGACCGTGTTCGCCTGAATAGCCGGGGATTCACCCACGCCCCCACGGGCGGGAACGAATAACAACTGACGATTCATGGCTAACGCCGGCGTCAATGCTTGAGCCAAGGTGGCCAACGTATGCCCACCCATGACGGCTACCGTACTCTTACCCGCAGGCAGACGATCCGCTAAAACCTTAGCGGCCGCCGCAGCCATTCCGGATAGCCCCCCATTCACAGCCGAGCTGTCACCGGGGACAATCGTACAGTGCTCGATTCCTAACCGTTGGGCCAAACGCAGTTCGCGTTGTTGCCGCCCGGCCAGATCGTCCATGACCGGCGTCAATCCTCGCAGGGCTTGGCGACCGGCCGGCGTCAACTGCATGCCTTGAACGGACATTTGAATGAGTCCCAGGCTCTCTAAGTCCGTGGTCACCGTCCGAACGGTTCGTTCGGACAAGACCAGTTGGTCAGCCAAGAGCCGACGCCCAACGGGCTGTTGGGCATCAATCCCACGTAGGATACGAAAGCGAGTGGTGAGCTTGGCCGTCATCTGCGGCATTACAGCCTCGATCCATTGCCAATCCGTTTGCATCGTGTCAACCTCCTACTGGGACGTTTGCCGTCCAGCGTGGGTCCAGATACGCCCACACCGGCCAAAAAATTAAGGCAATCACATGCCTACAATTGATAGTATAAGCCTCTAGGCAACCGTTTGGCAAGAGATTCATCGCACGAAAAAAGGTCTCACCCTAAAAAGGATGAGGCCTTACTGCGATGCGCCCGGAGGGAATCGAACCCCCATTTCAAGAACCGGAATCTTACGTGCGATCCATTACACTACGGGCGCAAACTTTTTCTATAAAAACACTATGAATACTATAACTGATTGTGGATAAAAATACAAGCTACCGCCTGTTATTAGTCGTTCAAACGGTGCTATAATAACTGCATCAAACTTTCCGTGGAGGTTCCAACATGACCCGTCACAAAACATTTCGTTTGGTTATCGACGCCCTATTGATGGCCATTGTTCTCTTGCAAAATATTTTACCATTTTTGGGATACATCCCCCTGGGGCCTTTCAGTATGACCCTCATTGGTCTCACCGTAATCATCGCGGCCATTGCCTTAGGACCGGTCGATGGCGTCATCATCGGGACCTTCTGGGGCCTAATTACCTTTATCCGGGCATTCACCTGGCCATCGAGCCCCGTGGCCCCGTTGGTCTTCACCAATCCCCTAATCTCAATTCTGCCGCGGCTATTGATGGGGCTACTCGCCGGATTCGTCTACCTTTGGGTCCGTCGTCACTGGCATCAAGAAAAGCTTGCCATGCGCCTCGCCGCAGCAACGGGGGCTTTAGTTAATACCGTGCTCGTCATGGGACTGATCTACATCTTCTACCAAACGCCTGCCGTAGCCACCGCCTTTGGTGCCAAGGGTAGCCAGACGCTGGGTTACGTCCTCATGATCTCTATCCTGACCAACGGTGTTCCCGAGCTCATTTTAGACGTGCTCGTCGCCCCGTTAATTGCCGGTCCACTGCGGAAACGCTGGGATCGCTTAAACCATTCGGCCAAGTCCTAAACGACCTGGCTTTTTTAGATCAAAAAAGCCGCAACGACAATCGTTGCGGCAACTGATGCGCCCGGAGGGAATCGAACCCCCATTTCAAGAACCGGAATCTTACGTGCGATCCATTACACTACGGGCGCAAAACAGCATCGGCTTTTTCAAGCACTTACTACTATAACCGATGCTGAATATAAATTCAAGTCTTCCTTCAATTATTTTTAAATCGGCCGCTAAATATAGAAGACGACCACGGAACCAAATGACGTGCGTCCCTTAACCACCAACTTTTGGTCCGCGGACCCAGCGTTTTCACCGCGCTCACCAAACGTACCGAAGTCCGTTGAAAGATCGATGCGCACCTGCCATTCCTTAGGAACATACAGCTCAACCCCACCGAAGGAATTATCGACCCAGGCTACGGCCCCTTCCGGACTGAGAACAACGTCGTCGAAATAGACCTTGGCATTGCCCATTGACGAATTAATTCGAACGCTCTTCAAATTATCCGACTGTAAATACCGAATGCTAGAACTCATGTTGACGTCGACCACGGTTTCCGAATCATTCACGTCCGTAATGGTGTCGACACTACGACCCCAACCATGGCGACCACCATGCCAGTTCTCACCATGATGGTCACTGAAGCGCCCTTGCCAGCGCCACCGAGGCCGAAAGATCATGGACAGACCAATGGTCAGCAACACGGCCGCCCCTAGGATGGTCCAAGGCGCCAGTTGGGCGATTCCCAATGGCTTGGCGAATAGAATAGCCAGGAAGGCCAATGAGAAGACGATGCCCCCCACCGAAATGTGCATCAGACTTTCAACCAAAGCAGCTACCAGAAACATCGCCAGTAGCAGTGTCCAAAAGCCAATGTGGACTGTCAAGACGCCTAATTGACTAGTGATTAAAATCCCTGCCGCTAGGACAAAGAAGACACCCCAAAACCAATTTCTTTTCATTAATTGTTACCCCTTTCGCTCCAACAACGTTTTCAGTTCTTTATAGTAACGACGCGAGACATAGACCTGTTTAGAAGATTCCTGAAACCGCACGAGATTCCCCGTCACTGACTTGGTCAACGAGCGAACCTGGTCACGATTGAGAATGGCGGACTTGGAAATACGCTGGAAGTTACCGGGTAACTGGTCGGCCAGCTCATAGAGTGGTTGCCGAGTCGTAAACATTTCCCTCGCCGTATGCACGGTCACTTGATGATCGGCCGCCTCTAAAAACAGAATATCGGCGATCACCACCTGATACTGATGACCGCGTTGACTCAGGGTTATCCGATCATTGTCTACGGTTAATCCGCCAATGACTTCGGCCAGCTTCGCCCCCCGTGCCGCATCCGCGACATGAATCACAATTTCTGGCTCCGTTGTCTGCGGGTCGACCGCCACTCGTATTTTCAAGTTCTCACCTCCTTCGATGTTCTTAGTAAACCACAAACTCGGCAGCTTGAGAATACGTCTTTCGTAAGTGGTCGTCTTCATGACGTAACCGGTCAATTTAAAAACAGAATACGTGACGTTTTAATAAACTCTGTTATGATAGTTTTAGTTAAAAGGTTAGCAGGATCAAGGAAGTCTTTTTGTTTGACCTACTTTGACCATAGCAGTACACTAGCAACATGTTAGCAAACTGCTAGCCATTCAATTGTAAAAAGGGAGGCTATCTTGTCATGAATTTAGTACCAACAGTTATCGAACAATCATCCCGTGGCGAACGGGCTTATGATATTTATTCACGACTATTAAAGGACCGGATCATTATGTTATCAGGTCCTATCGAAGATGACATGGCAAATGCCATCATTGCGCAATTGCTCTTCTTGGATGCACAAGACTCCACCAAGGACATTTCACTTTACATCAACTCACCTGGTGGTGTGGTTTCATCCGGATTGGCTATTTACGACACCATGAACTTCATCCAATCTGACGTTCAAACGATTACGTTAGGGATGGCAGCTTCAATGGCTAGTGTCTTGGCCTCATCAGGGACCAAGGGCAAGCGGTTTGCCTTACCACATGCTCAAGTGATGATTCACCAACCATCTGGTGGTGCTCAAGGGCAACAAACCGAAATTGAAATTGCCGCACGGGAAATCTTGAAGACTCGGAAGACCATCAACCAATTGCTGGCTGATAACTCTGGTCAACCAATCGAACGGATTAACCAGGATACTGAACGGGATAACTACTTAAGTGCCCAAGATGCCGTTGATTATGGTTTAATTGACCACATCATGACTAACAGTGGCGACCAAAAGAAGTAATCCAAAATGAAATAGGACTGGCTACGGCCGGCCCTATTTTTTTGTGTTTAAAACCGCCTGAATCACCAAAATCACTGGGGCAAAAACAATCCAACTAAACTGTAAGAGTTCACGTAAAAATCCGTTACTCATGCGCATCAGGGTATCCTGATCATGGGCATTGGCCCAGGAAACCCGGCTGTGCGGGGTCCGCCAGTCACCACCACGATCATTCGCCACCACATCGCGATTATGCCATCTGACACTGGGCTTAATCGTTTGCCGCAATCGCCAGCGATCGCGCACCTGACCTTCCAAGTCGGCCACCCAGGGATAGAAAAGAATTCCTGCCGCCAGAAAATACCAAAAGAAACGATCGAAATTAGGCCGGATATCTGGGCCCCAACTACGGCCCGTAAACAAGGCATAGACCGTTGCAAACTTGGCAACGTTAAAGTAGTTCACCAGTAACCGCCAAATTCTCATGGGCGCCACGTCCTTTCTGTGACCCCCATTATATGAAGCAGAATACAAAAAAGTCAGCTAACCCCATATTTGGTTAGCTGACTTTCCTTTATTCTTTAGGCCGTGGCCTCGCCACGTAACTGTTTTGCATAGTCATTAATTTTCCGGAGACGATGGTTAATCCCAGATTTTGAGATCGGACCCCCGGGGACCAGATCCCCAAGCTCCTTCAAGCTGACCTCGCTATGGGCCAACCGGGCCTCGGCCACCTCACGAAGCTTCGTTGGCAATTGCCCCAGCCCCACGGTTGCCTCGATAAACTGAATGTTATCGATTTGCCGCGTGGAAGCCGTCGCCACTTTATCCAAATTGGCATTTTCACAGTTCACCAACCGGTTGACGGAATTACGCATATCCCGCATGATTCGCACGTCTTCAAACCGCAACATCGCCGTCGTAGCGCCGATGAGCGACAGGAAATCCGCAATGCGCTCCGCCCCCTTGAGGTAGGTGATGTACCCACTCCGCCGGACAATCGTCCGGGCATTCAGGTCATACCGATTCATCATTTCCGCAATCATCTGGTTATGCTCTTCATACAAAGAGTATATCTCCAGGTGATACCGGCTCGTTTCCGGGTTGTTAACCGACCCCCCTGCTAGGAAGGCCCCTCGCAGATACGAACGAACCTGCATATCATCATCCAGAATTTCCTTGGGAACCGACTCCAAGAGCTGCATCCCATCAAAGATTCCTAGATCCGACAAAACCTCTGTCACGCCGGTCTTCACCCGCACGATGTACAAGTTGTTCTTCTTCAGCTTCATCTTCCGCCGAACCAGCAATTCACTCTCCAGGTCATAGAACTGCTTAAGCAGCTGGTACATCCGGCGAGCGATCGCCGGATTTTCCGTCTGCACGTTCAAGACGAAGTGGTGGTTAGCCAGTCCAAGTGCCCCGTTCATTCGAATCAGGGCAACCAATTCCGCCTTAGCGTTGTCCCGATGGACATCCAAGGTGGTTAATTCCTTTTTCACTTCACTTGCATATGACATTTAATTAACCTCGTCAGTCCTTCTGGAAACGCGGCTGTCCAATCAGATTCAGCAGTTCATGGACCACCTCTTGACCGTTATGGAACGCCCCGTTGTCTCTAAGTTGCAGGAAGTCGGTCGAAATCACCCGACATCCTAGGCTACGTAAGCCCTTGAAATCATGTTTAACTGGTTGAGACATCTCGTCCCAACGCTGGTAATCGATGTACTTTTCGGGCACCTTGCGGGTGTTAACCAGGACCGTATCAATAAAGTTCGCGCCTAGATGTTCATTCAACACCCGCACGTGATCCGCATCCGTAAAGTTTTCCGTTTCACCCTTTTGCGTCATGATATTACAAATATACACGACCTCGGCGGGGCTCTCGCGAACCGCCTTACCAACACTACTAATCATCAGGTTAGGCAGGATACTGGTAAATAGGCTCCCCGGCCCTAAGACGATCTGGTCGGCGTCCATGATGGCATCGATAACGGGCTGAGCCGCTTGCGGTTGCGCATGATGGTTACTGGTCTCCACCCAGACCCGCTTGATCAGCTTGTGAGCCGCAGTGATTTCCGACTCCCCACGCAATGAGGTGCCGTCGGCAAACTGGGCGTGTAGCTCCAGTGGCTCGTTGGCCGCCGGGTAAATATGGCCATTAACCCGCATCAATTGCGAAAGCTCTTGAACCGCATCAAAGATCCCGCCCTTCATTTCTGAAAGGGCGGCGATGATTAAATTACCAATCGCATGACCAGCAAAAAAGTCATCGGTTGTCTCGAAACGATATTGGAACAGGTCTTTGTAAATACTTGGTACTTCTGCCAGCGCCACCATGACGTTGCGAATATCACCAGGCGGAACAACGTTCACATAATGCCGAATAATACCGGAAGACCCACCATCGTCGGCAACGGTCACGACCGCCGTGATATCGACATCCTGATCTCGTAAGTTACTCAGGATGACGGGCAGTCCGGTTCCCCCACCGATCACCACAATCTTAGGGCGTCGGCTCTTCATTAAGTCTCTCATGATCGATTCGCGGACTCCTTTCGCTTCTCGATGTCCCGGTGAGTCACGTTCACTGGGTACATGTCACCGAGGGCCCTAGCAATTCGCCGCACAATTGCCACCGAACGGTGTTGACCACCCGTACAGCCAATGGCAATGGTGAGGTTGGATTTGCCCTCTTTCTTATAGCCCGGAACGATCGTCTTCAGGAGACCAATGAAGCGTTCATAGAACTCCTCGGTCTGTGGCTGACTCATCACGTAGTCGTAAACTGACTGGTCCTTGCCAGTCAATTCACGCAGTTCGGGTAAGTAATAAGGATTGGGTAGGAAGCGGACGTCCATCACAATATCGGCATCGATGGGCAAGCCATACTTAAACCCAAACGACATTAAGTCAATGTGAAAGACGTGAACCTCTTCCGTTTCATAATTATGAAAAATTTCTTCACGAAGTTTCCGGGGGCTCAGCTTAGTCGTATCAATGACCAGTTGGGCAGCCTGCCGGATTGGTGCCAACAGGGTCCGTTCCCGCTGAATTCCTTCCATCACCCGACCGTTGCGGGCCAAGGGGTGCGCACGTCTCGTTTCCTTGTAACGGGAAACCAGTTCTTCATCCGAGGCATCCAGGAACAACACCTGGGCGTTCATCATTCCGTGAACGGCCACATCATTTAACATCCGGACAATTTCGTCATAAAAGGCCCGTGAACGCAGGTCCATAACCAAGGCAATCTTGGACAGTTTCCCTGATTCACGTACTAGATCCCAGAATTTAGGGAGTAACGATGGGGGCATATTATCAATACAGAAATAGCCGAGATCTTCGAAACTTTGCATGGCAACAGTTTTCCCGGCACCACTCATCCCGGTGATAATCACCAGGTGGATTTCATTCGTCATGACACTCCTCCAGCTTTCCTTTTTAAAAACGTCTTTAAGCAGTATAGCATACCGGGCGTGTCTTTTCCTAATATTTCGTTTATCTGGCAAACAAAGTTACCCCATATTGGTTTTCTCTGGGCCAATTCAGCCAATTACCGCAATTAAAAAGGCCAAGACCGGCGTCTTGACCTTTGAATCATTAGTTAAGTTTACGAACGACTGCGAGCGAAGGCAATCCAAATGGCATTGATGCCGAAGATGATGAAGAAGATCGCAATCAAGACGTTCAACGATAACGCTGCGGCAATGGGATGAACAAACAACATGATGCCGACTACCAGTGTCAAAACATCAAGGATGATCGATAACCAGTAGAAACTCCCACCGAAGCGACGCAGGTGACTGGCGACTACGAGTCGTTCCAACGAGTCGAAGATAAACCAGAGGGCAAACAGGTACCCCAGCGTGACGATGGCACTGTTCATATCGAAGAAGAATACGATGGCAATCAAGATATCCAGAATGCCGAATGCCAAGGCAAAGTTTGCTCGAACACCGGTCACCTCACGTAGCTTCTTATAACCGGCGATCGTGGTTAACCCACTGAGCAAGGCCATCACGGCAAAAATAATGGCCAGGCCCGTTAGTCCGACCTTAGGTGAACGAAGTAATCCTCCAGCCGCAACTAGGAATAAGATTCCGAGGATAAATTCACTCCAGTCAAATCCCCAACGGGTACGATTCATTTCAAACATATCTGCATCTCCTCACAACTACCGGCAAGTAATCACCGGTTTTCAACCATTGTACTGGTTTTTACGACACCTCACAAGCACCCCACAAAAAAAGACAGGATTGTCCGGCTAGCTCGCCAGGTGATCCCGTCTTCATCATTCACTTACGAGGCCGCCGGATCCGTATGATCCGCTTCGGTCCGCGCGCGATCTCGTTCCAGAACCGGCTTCAAGTATTGGCCAGTGTAACTGGACTTAACTTCGGCTAATTCCTCTGGTGTTCCAGTGGCAACAACGTTACCGCCAGCTTCCCCACCCTCAGGACCGAGGTCGATCAAATGGTCGGCCGTCTTAATCACGTCTAGGTTATGTTCAATAACCAACACCGTGTTGCCCTTGTTGACGAGTCGATGGAGCACCTCCAACAGACGCTTGATATCGTCCGTGTGGAGCCCAGTCGTTGGTTCGTCCAAGATGTAGAAGTTCTTACCGTTCTGTTGCTTGTGCAGTTCCGAAGCCAACTTCATCCGTTGGGCTTCCCCACCAGACAAGGTCGTGGCCGGTTGGCCTAACTTAACATAGCCCAAGCCAACGTCCTGAATCGTCTGCAGCTTACGCGTGATCTTTGGAATGGCTTCGAAGAATTTCAAGGCTTCACTAACCGTCATATCCAAGACATCCGCGATGTTCTTGCCTTTGTATTCAACTTCCAAGGTTTCAGAATTGTACCGCGTCCCGTGACAAACCTCGCAGGGAACGTAGACGTCTGGCAAGAAATTCATTTCGATCTTTAAGATCCCATCACCATGACAGGCCTCACAACGTCCACCCTTGGTGTTAAAGCTAAAGCGGCCCTTTTGATAACCCCGGAGCTTCGCATCGTTGGTCTGAGCGAACAGGCTCCGCACGTCATCGAAGACCCCGGTATAGGTTGCCGGATTACTTCGCGGTGTCCGACCAATCGGGCTTTGGTCGATATTGACCAGCCGCTCGATGTTCTGAACCCCGGCGATCTCGGCAAATTTCCCCGGCTTCTCAGAGTTGTGATTCAACTTCTGAGCAATGGCCCGCTTCAGAATCGTATTAACCAGCGTGGATTTACCGGAACCGGAAACCCCGGTAACGACAACAAATTCCCCAAGTGGAAAGTCAACGTCAATCGACTTCAAGTTGTTCTCCGCGGCACCGGTAATGCGGATCTGTTTGCCATTGCCCTCGCGACGGCTCAACGGCACCGGAATGTATTGTTTGCCGGCCAGATACTGACCCGTCAAGGACTTCCGCGAACGCATGACCTGCTTGGGTGTTCCTGAAGCCATCACATGGCCCCCATTTTCACCCGCGCCAGGACCAATATCAACGATATAATCAGCCGCCCGCATGGTGTCCTCATCGTGTTCAACCACGATCAAGGTGTTCCCAAGATCCCGCATTTGTTTAAGTGAGTTAATCAATCGGTCATTGTCGCGTTGGTGCAACCCAATGGAGGGTTCGTCCAAAATGTAC
This sequence comes from Levilactobacillus tangyuanensis, assembly GCF_003946545.1. Taxonomy (GTDB): domain Bacteria; phylum Bacillota; class Bacilli; order Lactobacillales; family Lactobacillaceae; genus Levilactobacillus; species Levilactobacillus tangyuanensis. Next base: position 32,352 of record NZ_RHOA01000004.1, on the reverse strand, counting down.
AGCACCCCAGACAGGTTTGATCCAATCTGTGTGGCCAACCGAATCCGTTGGGCCTCCCCACCGGAAAGCGTCCGGGCGGAACGACTGAGCGTCAGGTAATCTAGCCCCACGTTCTGTAGGAATGTTAACCGATCACGGATCTCCTTTAGGATGGGCTGAGCAATCACCTCATCCTGTTCCCCAAAGCTGAGGTCTTGGAAGAAGTGAAGCTCTTTGCCAACGGGCAGGTTAGACACTTCACCAATATGTTGGTGATTAATCTTAACACTCAATGCCTGCCGGTTTAAACGATAGCCATGACAACTCTGGCAGGTTAATTCGGCCATGTACTTCCGCATCACATCGCGAGTAAAGTCGCTGTTCGTTTCATGATAACGCCGGTCAATGTTGGGTACGACCCCTTCGAAGGCCACATCGATGTCCCGAACGCCACCGAAGTCATTCTCGTAGTGAAAATGGAATTCACGGCCATTTGACCCGTTTAAAACGGTCGCTTGGTCTTCCTTTGAAAGATCCTTAAATGGTGTATCCATATCAATGCCAAAGGCATCGCAGGCCTGTTCCAACAATGCTGGATAGTATTGCGAACTAATTGGGTTCCAAGGCTCGAGTGCGCCTTCACGAAGCGTCTTCGTCTTGTCGGGAACGACCAGGTCCAGGTCGACCTCGAGCTTAACCCCCAGGCCATCACATTCAGGACAAGCCCCAAAGGGCGCATTGAACGAGAATAGGCGAGGTTCTAATTCGCCAACGGTAAAGCCACAGACGGGACAAGCATAGTGCTCAGAAAAAATCATCGGATCGCCATCAATCAAGTCGGCAATGGCATAGCCGCCACTAAGTCGTAGGGCCGCCTCAAAAGAATCGAATAGCCGAGACCGAATGCCCGACTTAATCACAATTCGGTCGATAACGATCGCAATATCGTGGCTTTGGTTTTTATTTAATTCGGGAACATCATCCAAGTCCATCGTATCGCCATCGACCCGAACTCGAACGAAGCCTTCCCGACGAATCTTTTCAAAGATCTTCTTGTGTTGCCCCTTCTTTGCCCGAACAATTGGGGAAAGAATTTGAAGCTTAGTTCGTTCTGGCAACGCTAAGACCTGATCCACCATCTGCTCAACGCTCTGACTGGTGATGGTGGTGCCGTCATTAGGACAGATGGGGGTCCCAACCCGGGCCCACAAAAGCCGGAGGTAGTCGTTAATCTCAGTGACCGTCCCCACCGTTGACCGTGGGTTCTTCGACGTCGTCTTTTGGTCAATGGAAATGGCCGGACTCAATCCATCGATCGAGTCCACGTCTGGCTTATCCATTTGTCCCAAGAACTGGCGAGCATAGGAAGACAAACTCTCCACGTACCGTCGTTGCCCTTCGGCATACAACGTATCGAACGCCAGGGAACTCTTGCCGGAACCGGACAACCCACTAATGACGACCAGTTTATTCTTCGGAATCGTCACGTCAATATCTTTTAAATTATGGGCGCGCGCCCCATGAATAACAATTTTATCGTTTGCCAATGGACATTTCTCCTTACTGCCTAATCACCAATCTCCGTCTTCATCTCCATCACGGTATCTCGGAGTGAAGCCGCTTGTTCAAAGTCTAACTTCTTCGCCGCTGCCCGCATCTCGTCTTCCAAACGAGCAATCAACTTCTCTTGGTCTTCGCGGTCCATGTCTTCAAAGTCGCTGGCCACGAAGTCATCCTTCTCACCAGCATTTTCATCCGTCTTCGTTACCGAGATCAGATCACGAATTGGTTTGATAATCGTGGTTGGCGTAATGCCATGTTCCTTGTTATAAGCAATTTGGGTCGTTCGCCGCCGAGCGGTCTCATCCATGGCTGCTTGCATCGAATCCGTAACCGAATCGGCATACATGATGACCGACCCGTGAGAATTTCGTGCCGCCCGACCAATCGTTTGAATTAACGACCGTTCGTTACGCAAGAAGCCTTCCTTATCGGCATCTAAGATGGCGACCAAGGACACTTCAGGAATGTCGATCCCTTCACGTAACAGGTTGATCCCAATCAAAACGTCATACTTACCAAGCCGCAGATCCCGCATGATCTCAGTTCGCTCAAGGGTCTTGATGTCCGAGTGAAGATAGGCCACCTTAATCCCCAGATCCTTCATATAATCAGTTAAGTCTTCTGCCATCTTTTTCGTTAAGGTCGTGACAAAAGTCCGCTCATTCTTTTCGACTCTGGCATTAATTTCGCCAACCAGATCGTCCATTTGCCCCATAATTGGTCGCACTTCGATCGTTGGATCAAGTAGACCGGTAGGCCGGATGATCTGTTGAACCACGTGCTTTGTCTGCTCTTCTTCGTAAGGACCAGGTGTTGCAGACATGTAAATGACCTGATTCATATGTTGTTCCACTTCATTTAATTTCAGCGGCCGGTTGTCCAACGCACTAGGCAGCCGGAAACCATAGTCCACCAATTGCTGCTTACGGGCCCGGTCACCATTATACATGCCGCGAACCTGTGGCATAGTCACGTGAGATTCATCGACGACCATTAAGAAGTCTTTCGGGAAGAAATCCATCAGGGTATAGGGTGGTTCTCCTGGCTTACGACCGTCCATCCAACGCGAATAGTTTTCGATGCCACTGGTATAGCCCATTTCACGCATCATTTCCAAGTCATACGTGGTCCGTTGCTTCAGTCGCTGGGCTTCCAACAACTTGCCGGCGCCTTCCAACTCGGTGACCCGTTCCTTTAATTCGCCTTCGATCCCATTCGTGGCCTCGGCCATGATGTCATCGTTCGTCATAAAGTGGGTCGCGGGGAAGATGGCCACGTGTTCACGATCGGCCACAATTTCCCCTGTCAACGCATCGACTTCACGAATCCGGTCGATCTCGTCGCCAAAGAATTCTACCCGCAAGGCGCGTTCGTCACGAGATGCGGGGAAGATTTCAACCACATCACCATGTACCCGGAACCGGCCTCGTTGGAAATCATAATCGTTCCGTTCAAATTGAATATTGACTAGTTTACGGAGTAAGGCATCTCGCTCAATCTCCTGGCCAACCCGCAGTGAAACCACGTGATTCTTATACTCAGTTGGGTCACCTAAACCAAAGATTGAGGAAACGGAGGCCACCACAATCACATCGTTGCGTTCCAATAAAGAACTCGTCGCCGAGTGGCGCAACTTATCAATTTCATCATTAATCGAGGAGTCTTTTTCAATATACGTATCGCTCGAAGGGACATACGCCTCCGGTTGATAATAATCATAATAACTAACAAAATATTCAACCGCATTGTTCGGGAAAAATTGCTTAAATTCGCCATATAGTTGGCCTGCCAACGTCTTGTTATGTGAGAGAACCAGCGTCGGTTTATTCACATTTTTAATGACGTTAGAAATGGTGAAGGTCTTCCCCGTCCCAGTCGCACCCAATAGAATCTGGGCCTTCTCGCCGTCCTCCAGGCCCTTGGTTAAAGCCTTGATCGCCTGGGGTTGATCCCCAGTTGGCTGGTACTTTGAGACTAGGTCGAACTTGCGATCCGTCTGTCGATCGATCATGAATGATTGCCTCCCTTACCCGTTATTTATTCATCAGAAAAATGGGAAACGAGCTGTTTCCCATCACGCTCAAATATTTTACCACACCGAACATACTTTCGCCAATTTGCCGTTTCAAGCGGTGAACTTGTCCTGATAGATGGTCACATTGGCCGTTCTGGCACCGCGAACGATGCTAGTCGTCTTGATTGGCGTTAGCCCACAATCCTGCCAGAATTGCGTCATCTCACGGTCGCCCATGAACACATTCACCTGTAGCTGAACTGCCTCGACCTGCTGCAACGTCTTCGTCAATGATCGATACAGGGCCTGCTGATCCGTACTGCTAAGACCTTTATCAGGCATCCAGAGCCCAAGCCAAACTAAACTGGGAAGTGGGTAATCAATAATGAGGTCAACAATTAAAACCAATTGCTTTTGCCGAAAGACACCCAGGTAGGCCTTCTGTTCTGGCAATGCCTTGAACGGTAGGTCAGTGACATCCTGAATCGCCTCTTGTCGGGTCACAGGATGATCCTGGAAGTGGTTGAAGTAGCTGGGGTGAGCCGCCTGAAATTGATAGATTAGGTCATCATCCGCATGTGTCAGCTCGCGAACCGTCTCATTGGGCAAGGACTGTTGCCATAATTCTGCTAATTTCATGCCCGCTTCTCCTTTAATAAATCGTTGGTCAATTGGGCCAGTTTTTGCCGGTCACTGAAGTCGGCCGCCAGCATTTCTGGTAAGACCGATGACAGGAAGTATTGCACGCAGGCCATCTGTTTGAATTTCAAAATGGTTGCCAGACTTTCTCGGTAGATGGACATGTACACCGGTTCCGGATTGCCTTTTTGGATCTCACCAAAGGATTCATACAGGAGGTCCACCTTATCGGCTACCGATAGGATTTGCCCCTCCAGGCTGTCGTCTTTGCCCTCACCCAACCGACGAGCGTACGCCGTTTGGAATTGTGTGGGAATTTCGTTTTTTATAAAGTTAGCCGTCAATGATTTTTCAACGTCCGCCAGCATGGACCGCAGTTGTGGTGTCGCATACTTTACTGGCGTCTTAATATCACCGATAAATCGTTCCGTATAATCATGATTTAATGATTTTTCATAGAGTAGTCGCCAATTAATCTCATGCCCGGCCTGCTCTTCGACATCGCCCAGGAATTGGGCAACTTCAGCCACCTTAAAGGAATGGGCCGCCACCGAGTGTTGTTCAAACTTGAAATACCCAGGTGCCCGATTGATCGTTTCTAAGTCGCTCAAACTTTGTAAAAACTGATTCATCCCCATACAAGATTCACTCCTTCTGATGTCATAAAAAAACGGAAACTCCCCACATCGGGGTCGTCTCCGTTAAGTTTAACATTTATTTAGCTGCAGCTGCAGACTTTAAGGATTCGATGTAACCGAAGGCCTCTTGGCCAGCAATTCCACCGTCACCAACCGCCGTCGTGATTTGCCGCAACGTCTTTTGCCGCACGTCACCAATGGCGAAGATGCCAGGTACAGCCGTCTTCATGTCGATGTCAGTCTTAATCCAACCAGCATCGTCAGTGATACCCATACCGGTGAAGGCTTCAGTCATTGGCAAAGTCCCCACGTAAATGAAGACCCCATTGGCCGCAATTTCGCCTTTTTCACCAGTCTTGTTGTTCAGGGTTGCCACTCCCGTAACCTTCATCTCGTCACCCAAGATTTCCGTCACGTTGGTATCCCAAACAAATTCAATCTTTTCGTTAGCAAAGGCCCGATCTTGTAAGATCTTTTGTGCCCGTAATTGGTCCCGACGGACAACGATCGTGACTTTAGAAGCCAATCCAGCCAGGTAGATACCTTCTTCGATCGCTGAGTCACCACCACCGACAACGACAACGTCGCGATTCTTAAAGAATGCCCCATCGCAGACCGCGCAGTAGGAAACCCCTCGGCCACCGAATTCATTTTCGCCAGGCACGCCCAGCTTCTTGTATTCGGATCCGGTTGCCACAATAACGGCCTTGGCAGTGTAATCACCATCGTCGGTCTTAACAACCTTGTGGTCGCCATGATCTTCGATCGCTTCAACACTACCGTATGCGAATTCGGCCCCAAATTGGGTCGAGCCATCGTACATATCCTTAGCCAGGTCAGGTCCTAAGACCGACTTGAATCCAGGATAGTTTTCGACTGCTGCTGTGTTATTCATCTGACCGCCATAGATACCGCGGTCCAACATTAATACTGATAAATTGGCCCGTGAAGCGTACAGAGCTCCTGTCATACCGCCAGGACCCGCACCAATCACAATGACATCATAATTCTTCAACGTTAGCGCTCCCTTCTGCTGTTTACCATGAGGACACTTTACTATTAAAAAGTAAGCTTGTCACCTATTTCGACTTGGACTCTGATTGGCCGCTTAACTTAGCGCCCATTTCCTTGATGTAGGCTGTCAGTTGGTCCTTCGTTTCGGGGTGTTGCAGACCATATTCGATGTTGGTCTTAATCCAGCCAAACTTGTTACCCACATCATACCGCTTTCCGGTATATTCATGGGCAAATACGCGCTGCGTCTTGTTCAGGTTATCAATGGCATCGGTTAATTGAAGTTCGTTACCCAGGCCAACTGGCGTCGTTTCCAGGGCTTCAAAAATTTCTGGCGTAAACAAGTAACGACCGATAATGGCCAAGTCACTTGGCGCCTCGTCTGGTTGGGGCTTTTCAACAAAGCTCGTCACATTGTACAGGCCCGGTGCCGTTTCCTCGGAAGGATTGATCACCCCATACTTAGCGGTGTCCTTGTGTGGAACCCGCATAACAGCCAGCGTCGACGCACCGGTTTCATCGTAGCGGTCAATCAGTTGCTTAGTCAATGGCACCTTGCTATCCGTCATGTCGTCCCCTAACAGGACAACAAAGGGTTCGTCACCGATGAAGGCCTTAGCGGTCAACACGGCATCCCCCAAACCTCGTGGATATGGCTGACGAATAAAGTACAGGTTCAGCCCGGTCGTTTCTTGGACCTGGCGTAACATTTCATCCTTGTGCTTAGCAGCCAAGTTGGCTTCCAGTTCAGGGTTGGAGTCAAAATGGTCTTCAATCGACCGCTTGGACTTCCCATCAACGATCACAATGTCTTCGATCCCAGACTTCCGGGCCTCTTCAACAATGAATTGAATCGTTGGCTTATCAACGATGGGTAACATTTCCTTGGCTAAAGCCTTAGTTGCGGGCAAGAACCGGGTACCCAAACCTGCTGCTGGAATGACTGCTTTTCTAACTTTTCTCATATCTAATACCTTCCTCGTATCCCCTATTTTAAAACTCCGAACGGCCTTCGCGTTGCATCAAGTCAGAAATGGCTTGACGAATGTCTTTGCCTTCGTAAATTACCTGGTAAATGGCCTTCGTGATTGGCATAGAAACTCCCCGCTCCTGTGACAATTCATAGGCCGCCTTAGTTGTTGCTAATCCTTCAATGACCATCCCCATGTGGTCAATGACGTCGTCTAGCTTCTCGCCACGACCTAACTCGTCACCGGCTCGCCAGTTCCGAGAATTAGAACTCGTCCCGGTAACAATAATGTCGCCGACACCAGACAAACCGATGAAGGTCATTGGGTCGGCCCCAAAAGACGTTCCTAATCGAGAAATTTCGGCCAAGCCCCGAGTCATCAGAGCCGCCTTAGCGTTATCGCCGTAACCCAGACCATTTAAGGCCCCAGTGCCCAGCGCAATGATATTCTTCAAAGCGGCACCGATCTCAACCCCAATCACATCAGAGTTGGTGTAAACCCGGAAGTAAGGTGTCATAAAGAGTTTTTGAACATACTTCGCTGCATCTGGACTTTCACTAGCAGCCGTGACCAATGTGATATCCTTGCGGGCAACATCTTCGGCATGACTAGGACCAGAAATCACACTGACTGCCTTACGATTGGCAACCGGAATTTCTTCAGCCAACACTTGGGAGAGCCGCTTGTAGGTCTTTTGTTCAATCCCTTTGCTAGCATGAATGATTTGTGGTTGTAAATGCTTTGCAGCTAAGATAGTCGCCACTTTGCCGGCGACCGACCGAATAGCCTTGGTTGGCACAACGAACAGGATAGCATCGACATCTGCCAACGCCTGTTCAAGATCTGAATAAGCCACTAACGATGGAGAATAAGTAAAGTCCTTGATGTAACGCGAATTCGTATGTTTCGTGTTCAGCTCTTCAACTTGGTCCGGGTTATACGACCAGAGACGGACATCATGCCCGTTTTCGTCTAAGACGCTCGCTAGGATTGACCCCCAAGAACCGGCACCGAGGACTGCAATTTTCTCTGACATAATAATGGATTCTCCTTATTTAGAAAGATTAGTTTGTTTTTGAAATGGATTACCGTCAAGATACGCTGGTAACGACGCCTGTTTACGCCGTCGATAAATCATAATCGCTAGTGCCCCGATAAACAGCACAACCGAAAGGGCCTGAGAAATCCGTAGTAAATGGAACAACCACAGACTATCCGTCCGCATCCCTTCAATAAAGAATCGGCCGAGTGAATACCACAGGACATAGCTTAGGAAGACCTCACCCTGTTTAAACAGGCCAGGATAATGCCGTAGACTCATCAGCACCACAAAGCCCAACAAATCCCACATTGATTCATATAGGAAGGTTGGCTGGCGATAGGCACCATTAATCAACATTTGTTGAATCACCCAGTCGGGCAGGTGCAACCCCTGAAGAAAGCTGAGGCTAGTCAGTTGCCCATAGGCTTCCTGATTCATGAAGTTCCCCCAGCGACCAATCGCCTGACCCAAAATCACCGTTGGCGCTGCCACATCGAGCATCAACCAGACGGGAATGAACCGTGACCGACAGAAGAAATACACCACGATTCCGGCACCGATCAGCGACCCATAGATGGCAATCCCACCATCCCAGATGGCAATAATCTCTCCGGGATTCTTCGCATAATATTTCCATTCAAAGACCACATAGTAGAGTCGAGCAGCAATCAGAGCCGCCGGTAATGCCCACAGAATCATGTCATAGATATCGTCGGCCTTAATTCCCCGACGATTTCCCTCGCGAACGGCAAGGAGAACGGCAATGATGACGCCGGTTGCAATAATGACCCCGTACCAATGAACCTGAATCGGTCCTAAATGAACGGCAATGGGGTTAAGCGCCGCAATTATTGGTGAAAAGATAACGCCCATCCCCCTTACGATTTATTCGCATTTTGTTTAATTAAACGTTTCAAATTATCATCGAAGACCTGCGTGGCATCGTAGCCCATGGAGCGCGCCCGGAAGTTCATGGCCGCCGCTTCAATAATGATGGCTAGGTTCCGCCCGGTCTTAACGGGAATGTTAATCTTTGGAACCACCACGTCGAAGAACCGTTGACTCTCATTATTGTTGCCCAACCGGTCGAAATGACTGTCGTCGTGCCATAATTCAAGGTGCACGATCAGGTCAATGTCCACTTCGCTCCGAACAGCGCCGGCACCAAAGAGGTTCATGACATCAATGATACCGATCCCACGGATTTCCAACAGGTGGCTTAGAATGGCCGGTGCGGCACCAACTAGGGTTTGTTCATCCTGTTGATAAACTTCAACTCGGTCATCGGCTATCAGTCGGTGACCCCGTTTAACCAGTTCCAGAGCGGTTTCACTCTTACCAACACCAGAATCACCGGTAATCATGACCCCAACCCCGTAGATATCGACAAGGACCCCGTGAACTGATTGACGTTCGGCTAGTTTGCCTTCCAAAAAGTTGGTCATGTTACTCAAGACCCGGGAGGTTGTCAGCTTGGTTCTCAAGATTGGAATATGGGCCGCTTTAGCCGAAGCCGTGAGTTCTTCGGGAGGATCGAGTTGCGTCGAGATCACGAAGGCCGGCGTTTCTGGTTGGCACATCTTGGTCATCACATCAACCAACTTATCATGACCCATCCCTTTAGCAAAGGACGTTTCCGTAATTCCCAACAGTTGAATTCGCTTCGCTGGGTAGTAGTTAAAGTAACCGGTCAGTTCCAACCCCGGCCGCGAAATATCACTCGTCGTAATCTGCCGATCAAGGTCATCTTCACCAGCATAAATTTCTAAGCGGTTAGCCTTGACCAGATCGGCCACCGTGACACTCTCTGTCATGGACGTTCCTCCTTACTGCATAGCAAACTAACTTAATTTTAGCACTTTACCCAGACGACTCCTACCAAATTAACGCTAGTTACACAGTTAATTTCGAGCGAAGTGATCACTAATGATGGCGTTAACAATTGCCATCACAACAGTAATTAGCAACGTGACGCCAAATGAGGAAAAGGTAAAGTTACTCCCCACGACCACCGAGGTTAATTCAAGCATGGCCGCATTCACAACCACACTAAATAATCCCAGCGTTAGAATCGTAATGGGTAGCGATAACAGAAATAAAATGGGTCGAACAATCGCGTTCAGAATTGCCAAGACAAAGCTGGCAACCAAGGCGATGCCCACCCCAGAAACATAAAAGGCATGTTGGTACGACCCTGCTAGCGAGCTTTGGAAGAAACCCGCCAAGGCGAGAAAGATGGCCGCATTGATAAAGATTCGAGGCCAAAAACGCATGATTAGTCACCATCCTTGTGGTGGTCGTTAACATCATGCTCCGTAACATCATGAATCACTTTACGGTCAGGCGTCTCGGGTTGTTTCCGACCACCGGTAAATAGATCGCGAAAGTTAACACCGGTTGGGCGAGAATCGTCCAACAGCATAAAGGTCATAAAGGCCGCGTAGATTAGCAGGCCTAGTGGCCCATGGGTTGGCAATGCCAATGAGATCAGAACGTAAATAACCCGTAAGAGGTTCGCATTCCAACCAAAGTATCCTGCGATGCCGCCGAGTACCCCTCCGATTAGTCGGTTAGTCCGTGAGCGCGCAAATTTTTTCTTTTCAGCCATCGACGGTTCCTCCTTTTTAAAAAAACTTCACCTAATAACGCAAGAATAACGAAAGCGACCCCTGAAAGCAAGTTTCCAGGGGTCGCTGAGTGAAATCTTCAACTTTGGTTAAGCTTTAATCGTCATCATCGTTATTGGCCGAATTCAATTCGATAATCTGACCTGACTTGAGGTAAATAATCCATTCACAAACGTTGGTAACGTAATCGCCAATCCGACTGAGATCCTGCGCAACGTTTAGGTAGATTGATGCCCCAGTCTCAAAGGCCGGATCCAGCCGCATCTGTTGATAGCTGTCTGCTCGGACTTGATGATTCAGTTGGTCCAGCTGATGGTCAACCGCTGCCAATTGGCGGGCAACGTGTTCATCCTTGTTAACATAAGCCGTCAGGACGTCTCGAACCATCTGGGTGGTGAGTTGCCCCATCTTATCGATGAGTTGTTCCAACACCGGAATCTTTTGCTTCGTCCCGAACTTAATGGTTGCGTGAGCAATGTTGCGAGCATGGTCGCCTGCCCGTTCGAGCTCTGAAACGGCCTTCAGGATCGTGACAATCTCCCGTAGATCAGTGGTCACGGGTTGATACAAGGCGATCATTTCAAATGTTTTCTTTTCAAGGGCGATCTCACGCTCATTGATTTCGTGGTCATGGTCAATGATCTGCTGTGCGGCCATAGCATCCCGATTCTTAAATGAATCAACGGCTTGCTGGATAACCTCACTGACGAGCATCCCCATTTCAGTAAAGTCCGCGTCTAACTCTGCCAACTCATCATCAAATAGTCTCCGCATGATTTAGTCTCCTTACCCGAATCGACCGCTAATATAGTCTTCCGTCTGTTTCTTAGCGGGATTCATAAAAATATTCTTGGTCTGGTCAACTTCAACAAGCTCACCATTCATAAAGAATGCCGTTCGATCGGCAATTCGTGAGGCTTGCTGTAAGTTATGGGTCACAATAATAATCGTATAATCATGCCGTAAATTCAAGAGAGTCGCCTCAATTTGGCTACTGGACACTGGATCTAAGGCACTCGTGGGTTCATCAAGTAGAATGATCTCGGGAGAAACCGCGAGAACCCGAGCAATGCAGACCCGCTGCTGTTGGCCACCGGATAAGGCTAGGGCGCTCTCGTGAAGGTGGTCCTTGACCTCATCCCAGACGGCTGCCTGCCGCAGGGACTTCTCAACCACTGCATCCAGCTTCTCCTTATCCTTCTCACCGGCAATCCGCAGGCCATAGATCACATTATCATAAATTGAAAATGGAAAGGGATTGGGTTGTTGGAACACCATGCCGATTTCCTTACGGATTTGCACGGTATCGGCATTTGGTGAATAGAGATCCTGATCCTTGAATTTAATGGTTCCCGTGATGGTTACATTAGGAATCAAGTCGTTCATTCGGTTGAGGGTCCGCAGGTACGTGGACTTCCCACAGCCCGAGGGCCCGATTAAGGCCGTGATCCCCTTCTCCGTAAAGTCTAAGTTAATGCCCTTCAATGCTTCTTTATCCCCATAATACAGATGTAAATCTTGTGTCGTCAAGATTTCCTCACTCATTGTTTTTCCTCCTCTTAGCCGAAGTTCCCCGAAACATAATCACTCGTTATTTTCACCTGTGGATTGGTAAAAATTTGTGACGTGGTGTCGTACTCCAAGACACGTCCAGCGTTAAAGAACGCCGTATAATCACTAATTCGTGCAGCCTGTTGCATATTATGCGTCACAATAATAATCGTGTATTTTTGTTTAAGGTCTAATAGCGTGTCCTCCAACTGACTGGTTGAAACCGGATCTAAGGCGCTCGCAGGTTCGTCCAACAACAAAATATCTGGCTTAACAGCAATGGCGCGCGCAATACATAACCGCTGAGCCTGTCCCCCAGAAAGGGCTAAAGCACTTTTATTAAGGTCATCCTTGACCTGTTCCCACAGAGCCGCCTGCTTCAATGATGTCTCGACAATCTCGTCGAGTTGATGGCGGTCCGTCACTCCCCGCAGCTGCAAGGCAAAGGCAATATTGTCGTAGATGGATTTAGCAAAGGGGTTTGGGCGTTGAAACACCATGCCCACCCGCCGGCGCATCTCATAGACATCGATTGCCGGCTGATTAACATCGACCCCCCGATACATAATCTCCCCGGTCACCGTTGCAATCCGGTCATTCATCCGGTTCAACGACCGCAGGAAGGTTGACTTGCCGGAGCCCGATGGCCCGATGAGTGCCGTGATCTTGTGATTAGCAAACTCTAAATCACCTTCGAACAATGCCTCATGCTGGCCATAAAAAACATGTAAATTCCGCGTTGATAAAATAATTTCCTCACCAACGGCGGACAGTTGCGTCACATGACGTTCCTGCATCGCTGATTCGTTGCGAACATCGTTACTGGTTAACATGGCAACCTCCCTACGCTGACGTCAGACGCTTGTACAGGCGCTTACCCAAATACCGGGCAGCGAAGTTAAATATCAAGATGGCTAAGACCAAGACGGCTGAAGATCCGGATGAAATTGCCTTGGCGTCGGGCATAATCCCCTCGGAGTTGATCTTCCAAATATGCACGGCTAGCGTTTCCGCGGGCCGCATCGGATTCAGCGGGCTTGAAATGTTAAACGGATTCCAATCCATGAAGTTTAAGGCTGGGGCACTTTGGCCAGCCGTATAAATCAGCGCGGCCGCTTCCCCAAACACCCGTCCGGCACTCAAGATGACCCCGGTTAAAATACTGGGCACGGCCGCCGGTAGGATAACCTTAGTCACCGTTTCCCACCGAGATAACCCTAGAGCCAGGCCTCCCTCTCGTTGTGTTTCACTAATCGTCCGCAACGAATCCTCGATGCTTCGCGTCAGCAGTGGCAGGTTAAAGAAGGTCAATGCAAAGGCCCCTGACAGGATGGAAAAACCTAGTCGCAGCTTGACCACGAAGAATAAAAAACCGAACAGGCCCACCACAACGGACGGTAGCGAACTTAGAATCTCAATCGCCGTCCGGATGGTCGTGGTTAACCAATTGTCCTTGGCATACTCATAAAGATAAATGGCCGCCCCTAACGCGATTGGAAAGGAAATCAGCATGGCCAAGAAGAGCAAGTAAAACGAATTGAAGAGTTGGACGCCCACCCCGCCCCCTTTAAGAAAGGCTTTGGCGGGGGCCGTCAGGAAATGCCAGCTTAATTGCGGCATCCCACTCACCAGGATGTAGCCGAGCAGGGCCAACAGGATCAGCACGACGAAGCCGGCAATCCCATACAAGGCACCAATGGCAATTTTATTTTGCGTTTTCGAATTCATGCCTACATCCGCCCCTTTCGACCGATTAACCGAATAATTAAGTTAAAGACTAGGGACATCAACAGTAATACCAGCGCCAAGGACCACAGCGCATTGTTTTGAAGTGATCCCATCACCGTATTCCCAATTCCCGTCGTCAGAACCGACGTCAATGTTGAGGACGGTGCCACCAGGCTACTTGGCATCAAGGCCGCGTTCCCGATGACCATTTGAACGGCCAGGGCTTCACCGAAGGCCCGGGCCATACCGAAGACCACCGCGGTCATTAGGCCCGGCGTCGCTGCCCGCAGAACCACCTTATAGATGGTCTGCCATTGCGTGGCCCCCAAGGCAAGCGATGCCTCCCGATAGTAACGAGGAACGGACTTCAAGGCATCGGCACTCATGGAGGTCACCGTTGGCAGGATCATGACAAACAACACACAGGTCCCCGAGAGGATCCCAAACCCACTCCCACCAAAGATGGCCCGGGTGGCTGGAACCACCACGGAGAGCCCGATAAACCCATATACAACCGACGGAATTCCCACCAACAATTCGGTCACGGGTTGCAGAATTTTGGCTCCCCGATTAGGTGAAATTTCATTCATAAAGACGGCCGTGCCAATCGCAAAGGGTGTCGCCACGATGGCCGACAGAATCGTAATCAGGAAGGACCCCACAATCATGGGTAAGGCCCCAACCTCTGGATTACCGTGGGCATCCTTGATGTTGGGATTCCAGGTTTTCTCGGTCAGAAAGTCCCATAGGCTGACGTGATTCGTGGTAAAGGTCGCAATCCCCTTGGAGGCCACAAACCCGATGATCCCCACCACGACCGCTACAATCAGGAGTAGGGCAGAAAAGCTAATGAAGCGACCCCAATTTTCGAGGCGAGCGGCTTTGGAATGGCGTTTCAGTTGGCGTTCCAGTTGTTGCGTCGATTTCATGCCTACTCACCTCCAATTTTAGTGACCTGACCATGAACATCGCGGTCGACGGTCATCTGGTCCGGAGAAAGATAACCTAGCTGTCGAACCAGCGTTCGTTGCACGGCAGCCGACTGAACGTAGTGAATGAATTTTGCCGTCAGCCCCTTCGGCTGGCCCTTGGTATAGAGATGTTCATACGACCAAATCTTCCAATCATTCGTGGTCACATTATCTTCCGTTGGTTCGACATGATTTATCGCCAGGTCCTGAACCGTCTTATCAACATATGAGAAGGCCACGTAACTGATGGCCCCAGGCGTCGTCGCAACAATCGACCGCACCATTCCGGATGAATCTTGTTCTTGAGCCGTCTTAGAGCGACGACCCTGCAGGCCAAATTGTTCGAAGGTTGCCCGTGTCCCTGACCCTTGAGCCCGGTTAATCAAAACAATCGGCAGGTTGGCCCCACCAACCTCTCGCCAATTCTTAACCTCACCCGTGAAGACCTTGATTAGCTGAGCGGTTGAAAGATTCGTGACGCCCACCTTCTTATTCACAATCGGCGTAATCCCCACCACGGCCACGCGGTGGTCAACCAATTGGTTCGCTTTAATTCCCTTTTGTTCGCCGGCAAATAGATCGGAGTTTCCGATCTGGACGGCCCCTTCTTGAATCTGACTGAGGCCAGTCCCAGTTCCACCACCCTGCACGTTGACAAAGGTACCGAGATGTTCACCGGTATACTGTTCACCCGCTGCTTCCACCAGCGGTTGCAGGGCCGTTGAGCCCACGGCGGTAATCGATTCGCGAGCATGGCTGACTTGACGCGTCTGGTAAGCATATCCTCCCAGGGCAACGAGAGCGATCACAATAAATCCTTGCACCCAGCGTTTCCTTGACATACCAAAACCTCCTATCGGCCGGGCCATTGGCTCAACCATTTCACTTGTCAGTATAGCGAACAAATGTAAATGTCCCGTAGACGTATTGTAAAGGTTATGTAAATGCACCCCAATTCGGACTATTTTGAAGCCAATTAACTAACAAACTCACCCAGCTAGGTCCCTCATAAATCCGGTCCAGGACCATCAACACCAACAACAGTGACTAAAAAAGGCTCGGACTAAGGCCCGAGCCTTTAAATATTGTTTTGTAAAGAAAGCATTACGACATGGGGACAATCGGAAATGTCAGCGTCACGGTAGTCCCAACGTCCAGGGTACTCTCGAGATTAATCTTCCCGTTCAACGACTCCACTAATTCTCGCACGATGGCCAGCCCTAACCCACTCCCACTGATCAGTTGATTGGAATGGGACAATTCAGCCCGGTAGAATCGCTCAAAGACCCGTAGTTGGTCTTGTGGGGCAATGCCGACTCCCGTGTCGGCAATCGTCAGGGACCAGTCACCCGCTGTCACCTTGGATGATAACGTGACCGTTCCTTGCGGTCGATTGTACTTGATGGCATTTCCCAACACGTTCTTCAGAATTTGGTCAAACTTATGGGGATCGGTAACCTCCACAATGTCGGGATCAACTTGATTAATGAGGGTGACCTGATTAACATCCGCCAAGGGCGACAACAGTGTCACCTGGCTGACCACCTGTTGCCCAATGGGCGTCGAGGCGGCCTCGACCTGATTCCCAGATTCGATATGTGAAATGGTCAACACATCATTAATGAGCTCAACTAATCGTTCAGACTGCTGGTCAATAATCTTGAGGAATTCTACCGACTTCTCCGGATCGTCCTTAGCCCCAGCGAGTAGGGTCTTAGCGAAGCCAGATATGGCCGTCACCGGTGTCTTCAGCTCGTGAGAGGCATTCGAGACAAAGTCCATCTGCATCTGTTCCACCGCGTAGACTTCCGTCACATCATACAACAACACCAGGACTTGAAAATAATCCTGAGAAGTTGCCGTATAAATGGCCCGGGCATCGACGGTTCGATCCCTGGTCACGCCGGCTAACTTCAACGTGCGTTGCTGTGTCTTCCCCTCCGATAAGGCGGAGTTGATCAGGCTAGCCAATTCAAATTGACTGATGTCCTGGGTGAAAGGATGACGTCGGGGTGATATTTGATGCTGTAAAAACTGCTCCATCGCTGGGTTAGCCAGTTCCACCTTCCGATAGCGGTCAATCACCATGACCCCAATTGGTAGGTAATCGAGAAGTGTGGCAAACTCTTGGTTCTGTCCCGCCATCTGTCGTTGAACCTTCCGCTGATGGGTTTGCAGGTAATTAATTTGCAATGCTAGCTCTTGAAACGGGTCATGTGGCGAGAGTAAGACATGGGCCGGCGTTTCTTCATGGCGAATGCCTTCAACCTTCTTGGTCAGAATATGGATTCGAAGGGCCGCCCAGTGCCAGACCACCCCTAGGCCAACCGTTTCTAATAGGGCCAAGGACCAGGCCACAATCAGGGCCCAGGGCCGCTGTGGCGCTTGAACCAACCAGACGAGTAGCGAGTTTACCAGCCCGACAATGACCCAAGCCCCCGCCAATCGTTTCATCATGACGGCACCTCAAAGGTATAGCCGAAGCCCCGAACCGTTTTTAATAAGACGGGATGTTTTGGATCCAATTCAATTTTTTCTCGTAAATGTGACACGTGGATATCAACCATGCGGGTCTGACCACTGTAATCAAAGCCCCAAACGCCTTCGAGCAACTGTTCACGACTCCATACTTTACCGGGACGCTTGGCAAAAAACAGCAGCAATTCAAACTCCTTCGGCGTCAGGTCAATCTGTTGCTGGCCCCGCATCACCCGGAACTTATCTTGGTCAATCGTCAGGTCCCCAACCCTTAGACGATGATCGTTGTGCCGTGTCACACTTTCCTGCGGTTGATCGTCACGATACCGCCGCATGACCGCCTTCATTCTGGCAATCACTTCCCGCGGACTAAAGGGCTTGGTGATATAGTCATCAGCCCCCAACTCAAGACCGAAAACCGTGTCAAACTCACTGGTCTTAGCGGTAATCATAATAATCGGGGTACTAATCTTTTCTTGTCGTAAACGCTTGGTCACTTCGACACCGTCCATTTTGGGCAGCATTAAATCCAACAGAATCACATCAAATTTTTCATGCAAAGCTAAATTCAAAGCCTGTTCACCATCAATGGCGGTGACGACTTGGTAATCCGCTTGTTCCAAGTTATATTGCAGCAAGGTCACGATCGCTGGTTCATCGTCGACGACTAGCACTCTACTCATTGATTACCCCTCCTGATCTCTGAATAACACGATCCCAATTTCGTGTGGTGCACCCGAGTATATGGCGGTCTCAGTCACTTTGAGCTCCCCAGCCACGTCTCGTACCCGTAAATGACAATACGTTGGGTTGAGCAGTAAGGCTTCATAGAAACTGGTCTCGCTAGTCACGGGTTGTTGATTACATTCTAGAATAATATCACCTGGCGCCAAGTCCAACTTGACGGCCGGTGTCCGTGGTCGAATCGCCAAGACGCGAACCCCGTTGTCCACCTGAGAATACCAGAATGGCTGACGGGCATCATAACGTTTTGCTCGCCATAGGATCAGTCCGTAACCAACTAACAGGACGATTAAGCCAATCAACAAATCTTGTGGCCGGAAATACATCCAGGCCACCCCCACGATGGCCAGCCCGGCCAATGGCAACATTTGCTTGCCCAGCCGGTGATAGACCGCCTGCGGTACCTGACGAAAGACCGTAAACCGCAAGCCCAAGATTAGGGGAATAATTAAAACGGCGAATGAATGACCCTGAATGGTAAAGACTGGCCAGAAGGCCCAATGACTACTGAACCAGTCGCCTGGAACCAAAGTGGCCATGGGAATGACTAAGAATTCTCGCCATGGATAACCGGCAATCCGCTTCCCCCGTTGTTTGGCGTAGATCCGAGGACTATTAAACCGACCACCATAATTGGCCAGCCAATGTCCCAATAATAGAAAGACCATCAATGCCAGCCAGAAGAAATTCTGGTTCCCCACCAGATGCCAATTTAGGCCCGCTGGCGTTAGATCTGGCCACTGCGTGATGGTTGACTTAGCCACGAGTGTCAGCCCCGTGCTGACCACAATCAGAGTCAACGGCAACACCGTTGTCGGCAAAACAATCAGCGTGATTAAGGTTAATAGTTCGTAAATCACAATCCACACTAACGGCAGACTGAAACCCACTAACCCGTTCAGAATGGCCAGTCCGATCCCTAAGCCAATCCCCTGCGTCAATAAGTGACGCAGTTCATAATGATCACTATAAACGGCACTACCAAAGTCATGCCGTTCATGTTTAATTCGAGCCCGACTCGTTAACCATATCCGAAAAATCACCAACCAAACCACCGGCTGAAGGACAAAGCTTCCCACCGTTATAAATGTCCGCATCCAATCGACACCTTCCTTGAAAATACTGTTCCCAGTATATCATGAAACAAAAAAGGGTAACACGACATTCGTGTTACCCTCACAACCATTATTGTAATAGTCAACCGTATTCGGTCGTTAACCAAACAAACGGCCCATTAAAGACTAGTCGGGATTCTTCTGACTCAGTTGCCACTGAAGATAGGCATCGATGAAAGGATCCAGGTCACCGTCCATGACGGCCTGGCCGTTCCCCGTTTCATAGTTGGTTCGATGGTCCTTGACCATCGTATAGGGATGGAAGACGTAGGAGCGAATCTGTGAGCCCCACCCGATATCCATCTGGTCGCCTTCCAACTTGGCCTTTTCGGCCGCCTTCTTCTCTTCCTCGCGTTCATAAAGCTTAGCCCGCAGCATGGCCAACGCCGTCTGCCGGTTTTGCAATTGGGAACGTTGCGCCTGACTCTGCGTCACGATCCCAGTTGGCAGGTGGGTGATCCGCACGGCTGAAGAGGTCTTGTTAACGTGTTGTCCACCGGCACCGGAGGCTCGATAAACATCCACCTTCAGGTCGGCTGGATTGATGTCAACGTCCACCGTATCGTCCAATTCCGGCAAAACATCCACCGAAGCAAACGAGGTATGCCGCCGACCGGCCGAATCAAATGGTGAGATCCGGACTAACCGGTGAACCCCTTTCTCAGACCGCAGATAGCCATAAGCATTGTGACCAGCAATCAATAGGGTGGCACTGCTTAATCCGGCCACATCCCCAGGTTGATAGTCCAACACCGTCACCTTAAAGTCGTGTTGCTCTGCCCAGCGCGTATACATTCGCATGAGCATGTCGCCCCAGTCCTGAGATTCCGTTCCCCCAGCACCCGGATGGATTTCTAGGATGGCGTTATTCCGGTCATACCGCTGATTCAACAGTAAGTTCAGTCGGTACTGTCGCAGATTGGCCGTGGCCGCAGCAAAGTTTTCCTCAAATTCCGCCTGCATATCCGGATCGGCCTCTTCTTGAAGCAAAGAGACGGCGACCTCTAAGTCATCTACCTGGTCCGTCAGATGCTGGAATTCATCGACTTTTTTCTTCATTTCGTTGGTCTCATCAATGAGTCGCTGCGCTTTGACGGCATCATCCCAGAAACCGGGTTCGGCCATTTGTGCTTCATTGACACTGATGCTTTCGTTTAGGGCATCAAAGTCAAAGTGACCTCCTAAAGCCAGTCAGTTGATCACGCATGGTGGTAATCTCACGTTTAGCATCGCTTAATTCCATGATGTTGGCTCCTTTTTGTTTTTTTAGAAGAAAACGAGGCTGGAATGACTTCCCGCCTCGTTGACTCGTGCCCGCTTATCGGGTAATGTTTTGTCGAATTTCAGACTTCATGAACAACCGCGTGGTGTCGTAATCAATATCAGAAATCATTTCCCCAAACATCCGGAAACCTTCTTGTTGATATTCAACCAGTGGGTTCAATTGGCCGTAACCACGCAACCCAATTGATTGACGCAATTGATCCATGGCATCAATATGGTCGGTCCAATGCGAATCAACCACACGTAACAGGACAACCTTTTCGAATTCCAGCATTTGTGCTGGATCGTAGAGTTGCTTTTCCTTTTCATCATAGACTTCGTTAGCCAAGCCCATGAAGAACGCCTTGATCTCGTCAGCTGACTTATCCTTCAAGTCATCCAAACTGATCTTTTCAGGCGAAACCATGGCGGAAATCCCGAAGTCGAGTAACGTATCGAGATCCCAGTCTTTTTGATCGCCTTGCGTATGCAGGTCAACCACCCGGTCAACGGTCCGCTTGATCATTGGCATCAGTACCCACTTCAGGGACTTATCCTGGTTGATCACTTCGTTCCGTTCACCATAGATGACATTCCGTTGTTGCCGCATAACATCATCGTATTGCAACACATTCTTACGGGAGTCATAGTTGTTCCCTTCAACCCGTTTCTGAGCTGATTCAACTTGCTTGGTAATCATGGTGCTACGAATAACGGCGTCTTCACCGTCAACGTTCATCCGTTCCAAGAAACTCTTGACCCGGTCGGAACCGAACCGACGCATCAGGTCATCTTCAAGGGAGAGGTAGAACTGCGTCATACCAGGGTCACCTTGACGACCGGACCGGCCACGAAGTTGGTTATCGATCCGTCGTGATTCGTGTCGTTCAGTCCCAATAACCGCCAGGCCACCAATTTCAACCACGCCGGGTCCCAACTTGATGTCGGTCCCCCGCCCAGCCATGTTGGTGGCAATGGTAACGGCGCCACGTTGACCGGCATTTTGGATAATGTCGGCTTCCTTGGCATGGTTCTTGGCGTTCAAGACAACGTGAGGAATTTGTTCCTGGTCCAGTCGTTGTGACAGGTATTCAGAGGTTTCCACGGCAACGGTCCCAATCAACATGGGTTGGCCCTTTTCATGGAGTTCCTTAATCTCACGAACAACCGCGTTAAATTTAGATTCCAACGTTGGGTACAGCAGGTCGGGTTGGTCAACCCGAACAACTGGCTTGTTCGTTGGCACGGAAATAACTTCCATGTTGTAAATTTCCCGGAATTCTTCAGATTCTGTCTTGGCCGTCCCAGTCATCCCGGCAAGCTTCTTGTACATCCGGAATAAGTTTTGGTAGGTAATGTTGGCCATGGTCTTGGTTTCTTCTTGAATCTCAACGCCTTCCTTGGCTTCAATCGCTTGATGCAAGCCATCGGAATAACGCCGACCATCCATAACCCGACCAGTAAAGGAATCAACGATTAAGACTTCACCATCTTGAACCACGTAGTCCTTGTCTCGCAGCATGATGAAATTAGCCCGCAAGGCTTGGTCCATATGGTGGGTCAAGGCCGTGTTATCAGTGTCGTACAAGTTATCCAGGTTAAAGTACTTTTCAGCCTTTTCAATCCCGGTATCGGTTAAAGCAACGGTCTTAGATTCCAAGTCAATCTTGAAATCATCATCGTCGTGTAAGGTTTTAGCAAACCGATCAACACGACGGTAAAGGGCACTAGTCCCTTCGGACTGACCAGAGATGATCAATGGCGTCCGGGCCTCATCAATTAAGATAGAGTCCACTTCGTCGACAATGGCAAAGTTTAATGGCCGTTGAACCATATCTTCTTTGTAGACGACCATGTTATCCCGCAGGTAATCGAACCCGATTTCCCCGTTGGTCGAGTAAGTGATGTCGGCGTTGTAAGCTTCACGCTTCTCTTCAGGAGACTTTTCGGCGGAGTTCAACCCAACGGACAGGCCCATCCAGTTGTACAGTTCACCCATTTCGGTAGCATCCCGCGCAGAGAGATATTCGTTAACCGTGACCACGTGAACCCCTTTGCCGGCAATGGCATTCAGGTACACGGGCATGGTAGCGGTCAAGGTCTTACCTTCACCGGTCTTCATTTCAGAAATGTTCCCTTCGTGGAGGACAATCCCACCCATGATTTGGACGTGGAATGGATAGAGACCCAGAACCCGCCGAGCACCCTCACGAATGGCCGCAAAGGCTTCAGGCAAAAGGTCGTCTAGAGTTTCGCCAGCTTGGTAACGCTGCTGAAACTCAGGCGTTTTGGCCTTCAGGTCGTCGTCTGAGAGCTGTTCATATTGATCAGCGTAAGAACCAACCTGATCCGCTAATTTACTGAGGCGTCGTAAAGTTCGGCGATCACTTTCGACCCATCGTTTCAAAATATTTGGCATGTGAGAATTCCCTTCAGTACATTTAGTAAGTCTATTTTAAAGTTACCCATTTATTTGCGATAATTCAACCTACAGTTTACCACTATCCCAGCCGAGATGAAACTATTCCACATAGTCTGATGACCGTAAAGCGCTTCCTTTAGCGTCAACTCAATAAAAAAAGGCGTCGCATCACTGCGACACCCTTAGTTGTTGAGTTAACGATCATTACCGTCGGCTTCGATTAAACCATAACGACCATCATTCCGCCGATAAACAATGCTAATGCCATTAGTTTCGGCATCTTCGTAGATGAAGAAGTCGTGGCCTAACATGTCCATTTGGAGAACAGCTTCTTCATTGTCCATTGGCTTCAATGAAACTCGCTTAGTCCGAACAACTTCTAACTTGCCATCTTCCGCTGAGTCTTTGTCAGCGGCATCGTCAGTTGAGAAGTCAAGGTTCTTGTAACCCTTTTCCCGTGACTTACGGTTAACCTTAGTCTTGTACTTGCGGATTTGCCGTTCCAGCTTGTCCGTTACCAAGTCAACACTGGCATATAAGTCGGGGGAAGTTTCCTCTGCCCGTAATGTCAAGTATGGGAGTGGGATTGTTACTTCAACCTTAGCGGTCTTGTTTTGGTAGACCTTCAGGTTAATATGCGCAATTGCCTCAACGTTGTTATCGAAATATTTCTCTAACTTGCTGATGCGCTTTTCGACGTAATCCCGTATTGCGTCAGTAACTTCGATGTTTTCACCACGAATATTAAATGTGAGCATAAAACTTCTCTCCCTTCAGCCAAGAAATCACTTGGCTTGCTCAGCATTAGAAGGACCACTCTTCTAATATGCTTTGCTTACTAATATTATAATGGAAAGCCTTCTCATAAACAATTAATCTAATGATTTTTATTGAACTTTATCGCGCTAATGTCAGGCTAGTAACCGCTTTCGCGCCCCCCAAAATAATTTCAGCTGCGGCATGTCGTAGCGTCCGACCAGTCGTGTACACATCATCGAGCAATAAAACCCGCTGATTAGCCAGTAACGCCGGTGCATTTTCAACTAGTCGAAAGGGTTGTTGAGTCATCAGTCGTTCGGCCCTGGTTTTAGCCGATTGGGGTTGGTCCTTGTGACTGGCCCGCACCGTGAGTGCCTGAAAATAGGGTTGGTCCGTCAACCAGCCCGTGACCTGATTGAATCCTCTCGTTTGCCAGGTCGCCGCGTCAATCGGAATGGGGACTAAGAGGTCGTAGTCTTCCTGGTGGAGCGCCCGGACCAACTCCTGTTGTAAGACCTCACGCAGGGCATAATCTCCTTGAAATTTATACTGCTGCATATAGGCCTTAAAGGCGGCATCATATTGATAGACCGCATGGTTGGTTAAGCTGTTGGCCCCCCACCGTTGGCAGTCATAACAACAACGCCTGTCCGTCTGCTGCCGACCACATCGCGGACAATGGTCAGCTGTCACCCGCTGGAAGCGAGTCAAGCAGCGCTCGCAAACCGTTTCAGTCCGCTGTTGGCCGAAGCGCCATAATCCCGATAACGTCACCGTCTGTCTAATCGGTTGGCCACACCAAACACATCGGGTCAACGAATCCGACCGCCAAGCCGCTTACCCTGTTGATTCAATTGGGCAATCATCCGTTGTGCCGCCAGCACGGCCCGTGTCTGTGAATGACAGTAACAGGTCACCTCACCGGTGGGAAACTGAGCCGAACGGCCAACTCGACCGGCAATTTGAACGAGTGCCGCCGTTGAAAAGACGCCGTCATCCCCACCAAAGATGATCACGGCGACGTTAGCAAAGGTCACCCCACGCTCCAGAATGGTGGTCGTAATCAAGAAAGGAATTCGTTGGCCCCGCATGGCCAGGACCTTTTCCTGTCGTTTAGGATCCCCCGCATGAACCGTCACCGCTTCTAAGATACCGACTCGTGCCAACGCCAACTGAATCGGCCGTAGATCGGCCACATGCGGGACAAACAACAAAAAGGGTTGGCCATCGGCTAAATACCTCTGAACGTGGCGAACTAGCTTGGCCGGTAACCGCCCGTTTTCAAGTCGTTGCCGCCAGTGCCAGACGATCTGCACGTGGATCTGCGGTAACAAGACGCAGTGATAGCGTAAGGGCACATAGGTCACCGCCAGTGCTCGTCGGCGAACCAGCCGTTGTAGCTCAGGTCCGGGTGTCGCCGTCAACAGCAGATGACTACCGGTGGCTTTCTGGGCATGCTGAATGGCCATCTGTAGCATTGGACTGCTTCGCAACGGAAAGGCATCGACTTCATCCACAATTATCCAATCAAAGGCCTCCTGGAATCGGAGTAATTGATGGGTCGTGCAGACCGTCAATTGACAATAGATATAGGGCAATGGCTGACCCCCGTATAGTAAGACCTGTGAGGTCGTTGCAAAGGCCTGCCGTAACCGTGGGGCCAACTCTAAACAGACATCTACCCGCGGCGAACACCACGCAATCCGCCACCCCTTGGCCAATGCCCAAGCCAGGGCTGGAAAGGTAATTTCAGTCTTACCGGCTCCCGTGACCGCCCAGAGCAAATGGTTTTGCCGCCGTTGCAGATGTTGAAGAACGGCCTGAGCCGCCTGCTGCTGTTGCGGGCTTAAGGTCCCCAACCAAGATAATGTTGCGGCCGCCCTGTGTGAGAACCGATTTGGTTCCGGAATAGTGTATAATTTATCTCGAGTGGTTAACCGCCCCATCTGCAAGCAGTGGCGACAGTAACTCGTTCCATTGGCCAGTCGATCGGTCGATCGAACCCGTTGATGACACCGTTGACAACACCATTCGGTCCCAACTGGCACTAAGGCCGGTCGCCCTGCCCCGTGCGACGGCGGTTCCGATATCTGGCGCCCAAACCACTTTTTCTCGCTAAGCATGATCCGCCTCCTCATTTTCTTGCTAACGAGAGTAACTCCGTGCGCTAATCGTTATTCTTCGAAAGAAAGAGGTTTTTTTATGGAAACCGACTACTTAACTATTCAATCCAGTGGGACTCACGAACTAGAAATTAAAAAGTCCCGCTTCATCGCGGACCTCGGTCGGGTGACCGATGAGGACGCTGCAAAGGACTTCCTGGCCAATGTCATCGCTAGGGAGCCCAAGGCAACCCACCATTGCTGGGCCTACCTGATCGGCGAACACGATGAGATTCAACGCGAAAGTGACAACGGCGAGCCCTCCGGAACCGCTGGCGTGCCCATCCTAACCGTTCTGCAACGGAATCACCTCCACAACGTGATTGCCGTCGTCACGCGTTACTTTGGTGGCATCAAGCTTGGCGCCGGGGGCCTCATTCGCGCCTACAGTAACGCAACATCAACCGGGGTCGAGGCAACCGGTGTCGTTAAGCTGGTTCGCCAACAGTCCCTCACGGTCACCGTGGACTACGGTAACTTTGACCGCCTCAGTCATTATTTAAATGATGAACAAATCAGCATTCTGGATACAGCCTATGGTGCCGACGTGGCTGTGACCATTGCCGTCGACCTTGCCGCCGTTGAAGCCGTGCAAACGGCCATGACCAATCTGCTCAGTAACCGCCTAGCGATTGCCATCGGCGACATCGATTACCATGAAGTCCCCGTTGAAATTAATGCCAGTCGCCATGCCGACGACTAAAAAAGACTGCCGCAACTTACTCGTTGCGACAGTCTTTTAATTTTTAATCAGAATTTTTTGACGTCAGCTTTTTAACAATATGCTTAATCCAGTGGAGCAAGGGTTGTCGATCCGATCCAACCAGTCCGATCGCCTCCACAAACAACTCCAAACCAATCAAGATGGCAATGGTCAGCAGAACTGATCCCCAGATGGTGGACAGCGGGTACAACAGTGAAATAAACGAAAAGATTAAGGCAATCCCATAAATCACGAGAACCGTTTGCCGGTGGGTCAATCCCAGTTGCATGAGCCGATGATGCAGGTGATGCTTATCCGCGTGCGAGATCGGTTGCCGATTTAAAATCCGCCGAATCATCGCATAAACGGTATCGGTAATCGGTACCCCAAGAATAATTACTGGAATGACCACCGAGATAAACGTGACGTTCTTTAACCCGTACAAGGAGAAACAAGCGATCATGAAGCCAATGAACTGAGCCCCAGTGTCCCCCAAGTAAATTCGCGCGGGAAAGAAATTATATGGAAGGAAACCAACCATCGCCGCGACCAATGCGAAGATCATAATGGCTACCCAGGTATTGGCCACGTTCAGGAAGAACAGGCCCGTAATCCCTGTGGTTGTCAGTGCAATGATTGAAACCCCCGTGGCCAGCCCATCAAGCCCATCAATGAGGTTAATGGCATTGATAATAGCCACGATCCAGAGGAGCGTGATTGGTAAGGATAACCACCCAAAATGCCAGGCCCCAATGAAGGGTAACGTTAGGTAGCGCATGCGAACACCCGCCACGAAGTAAACTTCTAGAGCCGCCAGCAGTTGCCCAAAGATTTTCTGCCGGGGGGTCAGTTCGAAGATATCATCGAGCATCCCTTCAGCCACAATGATACATTCACCACCGAAGAGTCCCCACAACTGTTGTGTGGGCATCTGATCTCGCAGAAGAAACATCGTTGAGAAGGTAAATGCAATAAAAATTGCCAGACCACCAATGGTCGGCATTGGTACCTTATTGACCCGCCGCTGATTAGGCTTATCCACTGCACCAATTTGGAACGCAAACCGGCGCACAAACGGTGTTAGGACTGCGGAGATAATCATGGTAGCAAACAAGCTAACAATAATCTCAAATTTCATAGAGCGTCCTCTTTCTTTCCTAACGTATCTTTTGCTAATTATACAAATCTCCGAAATTAAACACAACCGCAATTTAAGTTTGCAACTGGTCTAACCGGTTTGTCTAAGCCACTTAATTAATTCACAAGCGAATTTTATCACATCCTGTGTACTGATTCACAATTAGAAACGTTATAGAAAGCGCTTACTATTGATTAAACCCATTATACTTGTGCACAAGTAAGCAGCTGAAGACCGAAAAAGCAAAGATTAAGCTTGTGCAAAGACTATATAAGCCATATAATGAATTTAAGGTATTGAGAAAGGTTTCACATTAGCCTTTTCGGGTGATACCGTCCTTTAAAAGTTTGTGAAGTTTTTCCTTGCATGTCACCCTGGGTTTGATTTTAGAAAGGAGATTTTTCTATTGGCTGCTAATAAAGATGTTGAAAAGGTGGATTTGGCTGAAGAAAAACCCGCTTCTCCCATCCTAATTCAAATGGGGATTTTTGCTGCTATCTTGTTTGTTTCCAGTTTAATTTCCCCTCTGTTTCCGGCTTCATTTCCAGTTCCAACGCCGGTTATTGGATTAGTCATCCTGTACGCCCTGTTGGCCTCACATATCGTGAAGCTACGGAACGTGGAAAAGTTCGGGGATTTCATGATCAGTTTGATTGCTTTTCTGTTTGTGCCGTCTGGGATTCAACTGGCCGCAAGTCTTGATATTCTCAAGACTCAAGGTGTCCAGATCGTTGTCGTTGTGCTCATCGCTACCATCGTCCTCTTGGTTGTGGTTGCTTATACCGCGGCCTTCCTCATCCGGATTCGGAAGAATGTCTTCCATCGTAACGTTGACGTCGACGACGATTAAGGATCGTCCCGCAATCGTACACAATAAATAGAAAAGGATGACGACATATGATGATTTTAACTGCGACCCCACACATGGCTGTCTGGGGAAAGTGGCTAGGCGATGCGTTGGGTACCAACGCCGCCGGAGCTTCAGCTGGTAATGCACTCTTTGGTATTTTTCTTTCATTAATTGTCTATCTAATCGGGCAATGGTTATTCAAAATTGGAAAGGGCTTCTTCCTCTTCCAACCATTGTTCGTTGGGATGGTTCTAGGGATCTTCATTCTCTACTTGATGGCTAGAGCCTTTGGGACCGATACGGCCACCTTCTACAAGTCAGCCTACCTGCCCGGTGGGAATATCATCTTCTGGTTCTTGAACCCGGCCACAATTGCCTTTGCCATTCCACTGTATCGACGGAATGACGTGGTCAAGCGGTTCTGGTTAGAAATTGTTCTGGCACTTATTATCGGGCTAGTTATTTCTCTATTCATTATCTACTACGCTGCCAAGTTGTTTGGCCTGGACAAGGTTGGAATTGCTTCCATGCTGCCACAAGCCGCAACGACTGCGATTGCCATGCCAATCGCCACGGCCATCGGTGGGAATGCCGCCGTAACAGCTATGGCCTGCATCCTGAACGCCGTTATCATTTACGCGTTAGGTGACTGGCTGGTTAAGTTCTTCCGCATCAACAACGATCCTATCGGTGCTGGTTTAGGTCTTGGAACCGCCGGCCATACAGTTGGTTCTGCCAAGGCTCTGCAATTAGGGTCCATTCAAGGGTCAATGGCTTCAATCGCCGTGGTTATAATCTCCATCGTGGTTGACATCGTGGTCCCACCATTTGCAACTATGATGGGCTTACGTTAATTTAAAATTAAATCATAACAACGTAAAAGTCCTTCGCAATCGAGTTGATTGCGAAGGACTTTTTTTACTAGTCTTTTAAGTGATAATTGTAAGTGGAAACGATGATGTTTTCCCGTGAATTCAGGATGGCTCGTAGCCGTAACGCCGTTTGGTTATGCAACACATTCTGCCAAGGATGCCGCGGAACGAATTGGGGAACCAGAACCGTCGTTGTAAAGTTACGTTCAGCCGCCCGCTTAGCAATCACGTCACAGAAGCGTAACGTTGGCGTTGCGATGGACCGATAGGAGGAGTGGATATCCACGAAGCGAATGTCCGGGAACTCTGCCTTGAACTCCTGAGCCGTCTTGTGCTCCTTCTCAGGATTTTCATCGAAGGACACATGCATGGCAATCACATAATCACCAATGGATTGAGCATAGTTGATGGCGCCGGTCGTCACCCGGGTAATGTTGCTAACCAAAACGATAACCGTTGCCCCGTCATAGTTATGAATGTCGGCCTTGGCCTTTTCTGCCACCCGCAGTTGCCGAGCAACGTTGCGGTAATGATGCTTAATGCGGTAGAACAAGCGCAGAACCAGTGGCATGATGATCAGGTATGGCCAAACGTTGCCGAAATGTTGCCACAGCAAGAGGATGACCAGCGCTAACGAAATCAACGCCCCAATCAGGTTAATAAATGCCTTACCCATCCAGAAGCCTTCCCGCTCACGGAACCAGTGGATGATCATCCCTGATTGAGAAAGAACGAATGGCACGAATACCCCAATCGCATACAGTGGGATTAACAGCGTCGTCTGACCATGGAAGATGAAGATCAGCACGATCGCCCCAACTGCCAGTGAGATAATCCCATTGGAATAGCCCAGTCGGTCCCCTCGGTCTAGGTACGCGTGTGGCAGGAACTTATCCTTTGCCAAGTTGTACGCCAGAATTGGAAAGGCCGAGAACCCGGTGTTGGCGGCGACGGCTAAAATCATGGCCGTCGACAGTTGCAACAGGTAATAGAGCACGCCGTGGCCAAAGACCCCGGACGCAATCTGTGACAAGACCGTTTGGCTACTCTCGGGACGAATCCCCATGTAGTAACTCAGGTAGGTAATCCCAGCGAAGAAGACCGCCAGAATTCCGGCCATAATGGCCAGCGTGGATGCAGCATTGTGCCGCTTAGGCTCCCTGAAATTAGGCACGGCATTACTGATGGCTTCAACCCCAGTCAACGAGGAGGACCCAGATGAGAATGCCCGGAAGAACAGTAGCAAGGTCATCCCTTGCACACTACCGTTCATTGGTGCCGCAGCATGGTAGGTAATATTCCCGGTCGTGATGTTGTAAAGCCCCATCCCAACCATGACAATAATCATCCCGATAAAGAGATAAACCGGCACCGTCAGAAACGACGCCGATTCCCGCATTCCCCGTAAATTCAACAACATGATGCCAATCACAATTAGGATTGAAATCAACACCGAGTACGGATACAGGGCCGGAATGGCCGAAGTAATGGCCTCGGTCCCTGACGTCGTTGAAACGGCCACCGTTAACATATAATCGACCAACAAGGACCCGCCGGCAACTAATCCGGCAGATTGTCCCCAGTTCTTGCTGGCAACAACGTAGGCGCCCCCTCCGGAGGGGTACGCGTGAATAATTTGTTGGTAGGAAAGCGTGATCGCAAACAACAGAATTAAAACCAGCGCGGCAACCCACAATTGATACATGAGGGCGGCAGCAGATAAGGTAATAAGAACTGTGGTGATTTGCTCAGTACCATATGCCACGGATGAAAGGGCATCAGACGACAACAATGCTAATGCTTTAAACTTGGTCAGCGCCTGGCCACCTTCGTCCATAGTCTTGAGGGGTTTTCCAATCAAAACCCGCTTTAAATAATGCCACATGACTACTTTCTCCTTATCTCCACAAATAATGAAACGGGCTTCAGCCCGCTTAACTCCTTCATTCATCAAAATCTGAATGCAGACGTAATTCTACTACAATTAAACCCACATTACCACACCTCAAATAGTTAGCAAACCGTAAAAACGTTTACTTGGCAATTTAATATCCCACCAAATTTTTTACAAAAAAACGATCGTTTTTGGCCATCATCTGAACACATTATAGTATGATGGAAATAAACAAGGAGGGACACTATGTCAACTATTATTAACGGCGTGACTTTCTTTCAGGACGGCGTGATTACAGAACCAGTGGTGCAAAACCACGTATTTGACTACACCGATATCGCGGAGAAGGTCTTCAAAGAACACGATATTTTTCTAACTGCTCGCCATCACCAAACCAATCGGTACCCCGGCCGGTTTCAGCAGGTCCGAGTATCAAACACCTTTTGTACGGAACCTTACACCATGTACCTGACGGGGCATCACTTCTTTAGCATGGGGGCCTTCAGTCTGGCTGCCAGCAACCTGCCACTGGACACCCTTGTTGGCCGTTATTCTTCCATCGCCAGCAGTGTTCACCGGTTCCCGCTCAGTCACCCAACGACGCGGTATACGACCTCTATGCTCACGTATGACCGTAATACCATGGCCTTTCAAAAATACCTAGCCGACTCTGGCAATACCGTTGACTACGAACCCAACAATGGGGCGAATAACGGCGGCCCTCTCGTGATTGGTAACGACGTGTGGATCGGTGCGGAAGTCCGGTTTGTGCCTAAGCCATTGACGATTGGCGACGGCGCCATTATCGCCGGCGGTGCCCTGGTGACCAAGGACGTTCCACCCTATGCGGTCGTTGGCGGATCACCGGCAAAAATTCTGAAATACCGGTTCCCAGAACCCATTATTGAACGCCTAATGGCGCTTAAATGGTGGCAATACGGCTACGGCGACCTGAACGTTGAGCCGGGTGATGATATTGAAACCTTCCTCGACAAGGTCGAACAACAGGTGGCCGACGGCGACTTACAGCCCTTCACCCCGCCCGTTGCCACCCTCGATGACTTCGTCGAAATGGCTAAACGCCACGAAGCCGTCGAAGACGGTCAGAATTAGCCT
Organism: Levilactobacillus tangyuanensis; assembly: GCF_003946545.1. GTDB lineage: Bacteria > Bacillota > Bacilli > Lactobacillales > Lactobacillaceae > Levilactobacillus > Levilactobacillus tangyuanensis. The sequence goes on along the minus strand of NZ_RHOA01000004.1, from coordinate 99 downwards.
CAAGGCTTAAATGAGTTGTTTGCGTAAATTGCAAGAACAAGTTAGCCAGTCGTTGAGGACAATCCCAGAACAGGCCGTTATCAAATAGAAGTTGTGGCG
>NZ_RHOA01000035.1 GCF_003946545.1 Levilactobacillus tangyuanensis | reverse complement strand
GGTAGATTGTAAAATTTAAGTTGAACATATTAGTGGACAGAAAAACCCATAAAGGTCTTTAATGGTGTCACCACAACATTCCACTAGAAAGAAGGACCTTTATGAGCACCACTATTTTATCATTTGAAGACTGCGTTGTCATCGAAACACTTCATCATGAAAAGCACTCACTTCAATATATTGCCGATTATTTAGGCTTTAGTAAAACCACTATCTTTAATGAGGTTCATCGCTTAGCTGGTGAGTATCACGCAGTTAAGGCTCAAACTGACCATGAAGTTAAACTTAGTCATCGTGGTCGTAAAACCATCTTAACGACTAACCTAAAGCGATTGATTGAAGAAAAAATCAAGATCCAAAAATGGTCAATTGAACAAGTGGCTCATGTAGTTAGAATTGCCTACAAAACCATCTATAACTGGATTGATCAGGGACTACTGGATATTAATGTGACCGATTTACCTGACCATGGTATTCGTCGCAAACGAGCTAAAGAAACCCGTGGTACTTTTAGTCATGGACGTTCCATCGAAGATCGTCCAGCTGAAATTTCTGATCGTAATACTTCAGGTCACTTCGAAGCTGATACAGTTTTATCTGGAAAACGTAAAGGTCAAGCAGTAGCTACGTTTGTCGAGCGTAAGAGTCGGCTTACCATCGTTAAACGGCTTAATGGACGAGATAGTACTTCAATGACCAAGGCTATTTTAGAAATGGCTAACCAGTTAGGAGATAATCTCAAGACCCTTACTGTTGACCATGGGAAAGAATTCGCCAACTACAATTTGATTGAAGAACAGACCGGTGTTCCGCTGTACTTTGCGCACGCTTATTCGCCACATGAACGAGGCAGTAATGAAAATCGCAACCGAGTACTACGCCGCTTCATTCCCAAAGGTCAACCGATTGATGAGATTACCGATGATGAATTGATTCAAATTAACTGGTATTTGAATTCCCGACCACTCAAATGTTTAAATTGGCGAACACCGATTGAGATCTTTTTGCGTGATCTGCGTTACTAAATTTGTTCAAGTTATTTCTTGCAATCTGCC
>NZ_RHOA01000034.1 GCF_003946545.1 Levilactobacillus tangyuanensis | reverse complement strand
GAGCAGGAACGCTGTTATATCAACGTTCCTGCTCTTTTGAAAGTGGTTTATGAATTATAGTTATACCGGAGGTGGGGTTCGAACCCACACGTCCTCAACGGACACTGGATTTTGAGTCCAGCGCGTCTGCCAGTTCCGCCACTCCGGCAAAAAGTTACAAATTTGATTGGAGACCCAGTCAAAGGTGGTAATCGGATTCGAACCGACGATGAAGGTTTTGCAGACCTCTGCCTTACCACTTGGCTATACCACCATAATCGTCTATCCAATCTGACTGGACCAACTGAATAGATCAAGATGCCCCAATCTAGGGCGGTATGTGGGAATCGAACCCACGCGTGCCGGAACCACAATCCGGTGTGTTAACCCCTTCACCAATACCGCCATCACATTACAAACAGGGATAGTAGGAATTGAACCCACACCGACGGTTTTGGAGACCGTAGTTCTACCTTTAAACTATATCCCTATGATGGTGGGGAGTGGATTCGAACCACCGAACCCGAAGGAGCGGATTTACAGTCCGCCGCGTTTAGCCAGACTTCGCTACCCCACCATAAATGGCGCGGGACGGAATCGAACCGCCGACACATGGAGCTTCAATCCATTGCTCTACCGACTGAGCTACCGAGCCATATACCATCATGTAATATGTTTGTTGTGTATTAAATTGTTAATAACATAACAACGGTCCGTACGAGACTCGAACTCGTGATCTCCTCCGTGACAGGGAGGCGTCCTAACCAACTAGACCAACGGACCAAATTGCGGGAGCAGGGTTTGAACCTGCGACCTTCGGGTTATGAGCCCGACGAGCTACCAGACTGCTCCATCCCGCGATAATATTATTATATGTGACAATGACCCGTACGGGATTCGAACCCATGTAGCCGCCGTGAAAGGGCGGTGTCTTAAACCACTTGACCAACGGGCCATACTTTGAAACGGAGAGTGAGGGATTCGAACCCTCGAAACAGGTAATACCCGTTTACAGCATTTCCAATGCTGCTCCTTCAGCCACTCGGACAACTCTCCATTATTAAGCTCCGGCAGGCGGGCTCGAACCGTCGACAACCTGATTAACAGTCAGGTGCTCTACCAACTGAGCTATGCCGGAATAA
>NZ_RHOA01000033.1 GCF_003946545.1 Levilactobacillus tangyuanensis | reverse complement strand
CGCGCATTTTAGAATCAAGTTAGCCACTGTCTCAAAATTTTTTGGACAATAAAAAACATCAAGAACAGATATCCTGTATCATTGAAGTTCCTACACAAACAATGGAAGAGGATGTTGTCTTGATGCAGAAACAGGATAGCACACACCGCCAAAAAGGTCAGCACTTAACATCACTCGAGCGCGGAAAAGTGGCCGGATTCCGCCAAGCTGGGAAGTCCAATCGTTGGATTGCTGCTGAAATTGGCGTCTGCCCGCAGACCATTAATAATGAAATCAAGCGAGGTACAGTAGATCAGGTCAAGAAGAGTAATGGCAAGCGCGTCTACCATCGACAATACCTACCAGAGGCTGCTCAGGCACGTTACGAGACTGCACGCTTGAGCTGCCATCGTCCTGACAAGTTCGCCAGTGTACAGGTCTTCTTAGCCTGGTACGTACAGCGAGCTAAGCAGGACAAATGGTCGCCGGATGCTTCAATCGGCTATGCCAAGCGACACAAGCTGTTTACTCCTGAAGAGCTTGTTTGTGCCTCGACTTTGTACCAGTACATTGACGACCAACGCCTAGAGATTCGAAATATCGACCTGTTGGAGAAGACTAAGCGGAAGACCTCTCACCAGCACCACACCAAGGCTAAGCGCCTGGCTGGCCGCAGTATCGAGGAACGGCCTAAGGTCGTTGAACAACGCAGGCAGTTCGGTCACTGGGAGATGGATACCATTGTCGGTAAACGCAATGGCAAGGAGAGCGTCATCTTGACTCTGATTGAGCGCAAGACCCGTTGCCAACTTCTCCGCTTGATCGAAGGACGAGATGCAGACTCTGTGAGCTATGCATTGCGTGGAATCAAGCGCGAATGGGGAGCTTGCATCAAGACCATCACAGCAGACAACGGACCCGAGTTCACCGCCTTAAATACTGCTTTTGCTGGGACGGAAACTGAGATCTTCTACGCCCATCCTTACACGTCCTGCGACCGTGGCACCAACGAGGCACATAACCGGATGATCCGCCAGGACTTCCCTAAGGGCATGTCCCTAGATGACATTAGCCCTAGTCAAGTGCAGGCCACGCAAGACCGCTTGAATCAGTTGCCTCGCAAACAACAGGGCTACTGCACACCCCAGCAAAACTTTGAGGCCGAAGCTCGGCGCGTTCGCCGCATGGCCCAGTAGTCTCTCTAGCGCCACAACTTCTATTTGATAACGGCCTGTTCTGGGATTGTCCTCAACGACTGGCTAACTTGTTCTTGCAATTTACG
>NZ_RHOA01000032.1 GCF_003946545.1 Levilactobacillus tangyuanensis | reverse complement strand
GGGAGTGTCAAATTTTTTGTGTAAATGGAAGTCCTCTCCCATTAGCTAGCTTCTAATACATGGATTCTAACGTATCTTGAATTTGCTTGAAACCTCGATGCGTTCGCTCAAAATTTTGGCCGTTGTAGTCACGAATAACTGTGACCAGAACGCGTTCTAGTGCTGGTTCATTTGGAAATTGTTCTTTCTTCTTTGTCTGCCGTTTTAGCTTCTTGTTGAATGATTCAATGAGATTTGTGCTGTAGATGCTACTGCGTATCGCAGCTGGAAAAGTGAAACAGGTCAAGAGATGAGGATTATTTTCTAGCTTGCCCGTTACTTTTGGATACGCCTTTTGCCACTTGTCTATGAAGTCAGCTAAGGCCTGTTTTGCGTCGTCCATGGTAGCTGCTTGATGGATCAGTTTGAAGTCGTTAAGGACCTCTTGTCGGTCCTTAGTTCGAACGTGAGCTTCAATGTTCCGACTGACGTGGATCAGGCACTGCTGGAGCTTAGCCTTAGGGAAGTGGTCACCAATTGTGTTGGTAAGGCCGACTAAGCCATCGGCCACGAATAAGAGGACTTCTTTTACACCACGCTGCTGAATGTCCACGAGAAGCTCTTCCCAAACGGTACTGGATTCAGTTGGAGCGACTTGGTATGCTAGGACCTCTTTCATACCATTTGGTCGAATGCCAATGGCGATATGCACGGCTTCTTTAGCCACTGAGTCCCGGCGCAGAGGTAAGTATGTTGCGTCCACATAAATGACTGCGTAACGACTCGCTAGAGGGCGCGTCTTGAAGGCGTTGACCTGTTGGTCAACGACCTTCGTGAGGTTTGAAACCGTTTGTGGTGTGTAATGAGCACCATACATTTTCTCAATCAAATCCGCGATCTCACTAGTGGTAATCCCTTTTTCGTAGAGCTGGACAACCGTGGCTTCTAAACCATCCGTTTGGCGTTGATAGCTTGGAATAGTTTGCGTATTAAAGGCGCCATTTCGGTCGCGTGGAACCTCCAAGTTTAGTTCCCCATACTTAGTTTTAAAGGTTCGCAGATAATGCCCATTGCGTGAATTGCCGCTGTTAAAGCCTTGGCGGTCGTAGGGTTCATAACCGAGGAACGATGAAAGTTCCTCGTGCATTAAATCATTGATGGCCGTTTCCAAATGTTGCCGAAAAACTTCGTCCAAATCTTGCTTTTGTGCTAGTGCTGCCATAATTTCTTTGTTAAACTGAGTCATGGGGAAAGCCTCCTATGTCCTATGAAGTGAGTGTGGTTGCTAACTATCATAAGGGAGAGGCTTTCCCTTTTCAATTGCTTATTTTTCTATTTACACATAATTATTTAAACACTC
>NZ_RHOA01000031.1 GCF_003946545.1 Levilactobacillus tangyuanensis | reverse complement strand
AGATACGTTAGAATCCATGTATTAGAAGCTAGCTAATGGGAGAGGACTTCCATTTACACAAAAAATTTGACACTCCCGTAATCTATGACTCGATTCCAGCATACGCGCTCATCAGGCCTAAATCAAGAATGATTCTAAACTAAGATGAAGTATTCCCCATGCATAGACGATTATCGGCGTTAGTAAATTATTATAATTATTATTTAGAGATTGTGGACGTTTTTCCTTGCACTCTGATTGCCAATGGTATAAACTAAGTTCATAGGATAAATCAGAAGCTGTTAGGTGAGGCTCCTATACGGAAAATGCTACTACTCAGAAACGTCGAGAAACGCCAATGAGTCAACTGGACAGGTCAAAGTAAGGCCTGTTCTAATGTAGCTGTTAGCAATTAACTACGCCGTATAGTGCTAAAACTCAACGATTGGCTAAGATAGTTCACGATTTTTAATTGTGCGCTTAGTCGATCGCGGCTAAGCGCTTTTAATTTGTTCCAGCCGTTACTGTCGACTTTATAGGAGGTGATTGAACATGACAACGCAATTATTAGATGATCCTGGATCGTGTTATAACTCGCCGGTGGGAAAGCCGGAGTCTGTTCACACCTCTTGGTTGACGCTCTGAGGAGAATGGCCACTCTAGCTTTCCCGATCCCGGACCCCGTAGCTTGATGCGGGGGTTCGATTAAGGGACGTTAAACTGAATCAACTGGGCACTCTATTCCAGATGCTGTTGGCGTTGCAACCAACTGTAACTCGTCTGGTCTTCGCGAATTCGTTTGTGCATCCAGTTGGATTCAAACCACTTTTTGAATAACGCAAGCTAGAGTTGCGCCGTTTTTCTCGGCACTATTCCACTACGATGCACTGACGTGCTAGTCAGAATAGCGTTACATGAGTAGCGAGGCTTCACCGTTGGGGGAACCCAGTGGGGAGAAAAGCAAAACGTAACTGACGCCGTTTCATGAGGCTGGTCTTTAAAGTCAACTAGTCGATTTAAGCACACTGATACCAAACCGAACCTGGTTAACAAAACGAATTGTTGGCACCCATGGGCTGATGGGAATCACCCCGCAAGTTGTTCCAATATGCAGTTAGTTGAGCTGGTATTAGGTAACAATACGATTTAGAAAAGAGCTAGTCATTCCAATTAATGGAAGGCTAGCTCTTTTGTATTGGCATAAAAAAATCCCCACCGACATCGGTGAGGACAACTTTTTAAGCCTTAGCTTTTGGTGTTCGAATCTTCTCGAGATACTTCTGACTCTTCTCTTCGCTGAATTCATGTTCAGATTTAGCAATGATGACGGTGGCCAGGGAGTTCCCAACCACGTTAACCGCCGTCCGACCCATATCAACCAGTCGGTCAATCCCGGCAATAAACGTTAATCCACTCATTGGAACACCGATAGTCGAGACCGTCGCCAGTAGGACCACGAATGAGGCCCCTGGCACGCCGGCCATCCCTTTGCTGGTAATCATCAGGACAACTAACAAGGTAATCTGTTGGCCGAGGCTCAGGTGAATGTGATAGGCCTGAGCGAGGAACAATGCAGCCAACGATTGATAGATGGCAGAGCCATCCAAGTTAAACGTATACCCAGTGGGAATAACGAAGGAAACAATCCCCTGGCTTACCCCAAACTTGTCCATCTTGTCGATTAAACGAGGCAAAGTGGCTTCTGAACTGGCCGTTGAGAATGCCAAAACCGCTTCGTCTTTAATCACGTACAACAGATCCCACAGGCGGAACTTGAACATCCGTGCCGCAAGGCCCATAAATACCAAGATAAAGACAATCATGGTCCCATAAGCAAGAACAATAAAGTAACCCAGTGGTGCTAGGGCCGAAATTCCCATTTGCGCAATGGTTACCCCAATCAGGGCACACACACCAATTGGTGCCGTGTGCATAACCCAGTTGGTTACCCGGAACATGACTTGAGAAACGGCGTCCAAGACATCAATGATAACCTGGCCCTGTTTACCAATCGCCGCCGTGCCTAATCCAAAGAAGACGGAGAAGAAGATAACGGGCATCATGTCGCTTTCGCTCAGTGATTTAAAGATGTTGGTTGGGATAATCCCCATCAACGTTGCCCAGATGCCGGAATCCTTAGCAGACTTGGCCGAGGAGACATACTGACTAATATCGGTACTATGTAATTGATGAATATCAATGAAGTCCCCAGGATGGAAGATGTTCCCAACCAACAGCCCCAAAGCAATGGCAATCGTGGTCATAATTTCGAAATACAGGATCGTCTTACCACCGACTCGACCTAGTTGCTTAATATCACCCATGTTTGCAATCCCAACGGTTAAGCAGGAAATAACAATTGGAAGTACAATCATTTGAATCAGACTAATAAACATGGTCCCAATATTTTGCATGGCCGTGATGGCTAGCTTATTTTGATAGAAAACCACTCCCAAGATGATTCCCAGAACTAATCCAATCAAAATTTGCCAGCCCAAGCTCAGGCGGTAACTTCTATACTTTTTCATTTTCCTTCCACCATTCTCTATAGATATGTCTTAAAGACTTCAATTGATTCTCTCATCGTTTTCTCATCATACTTAACTATCATAGCACATTGCCGCTCAAGTACCTAGCACTGCCGACAATTTCACTGGTAAATTCCTTGTTGTAACAATGATTAATCATCTATAAAATTGCCCTGAATACTAAAAAAGGAACCCATCATGGGTTCCTAACGTCGCGTGGCAACGTCCTATCCTCGCAGGGGGCGATCCCCCAACTACTATCGGCGTGCTGAAGCTTAACTTCTGTGTT
>NZ_RHOA01000030.1 GCF_003946545.1 Levilactobacillus tangyuanensis | reverse complement strand
TGGGTTTGATATAAATACCAAACCGCCCTACACATATTTGGTTTGTCGAAACAATGTTCAGTTTTCAAAGGTCTACCAGTTATCTGCTCTCGCAGACAACTTATTAATCATATCAGTTAATCAATATGATGTCAACAACAAGTTTAATCTAATTAAACTATGAATTGCCGGCTGCCTAATGAAGCAGCTCAATTAATATACCATTTTGTCAGACCGCTTGTCAACAAGCACTTTAACTTTTTTAAATTAACGAGCCGTTGTCGTAAAAGACAGCTTAGATAATATACCATGCGTATCATCTCACTGTCAACAAAAATCCCAAGCCAATATCGCTAGCCCCACTATTCGTTTGTAGCGGCTCCAGGTCCGTCCCTCGTTCTCCCCCATATCACGGGCCCAGAAATCTCTTTTGGTAGGACGTCGCCGGGCCGCTTGCCAGCATGTCTAATTTGCAACTCATATTTCCGGCCAAACCTAAATCCGCCGTCTCGAAAAGATCACCGCACCGACCGCTACAAAGAATAACGCCCACACAAGACTACCGACACTCAACTGTTGAATCGTCAAATGGGTCACGTTCTGCTGATAACTGGGATTGGCATACTCCTCCTGTAAGAAGAACATGTTAAACGGATTCCATTTCATCACTGGCAATAGCGACTTAAACGACTGCAATAACAGACTGGATACCCCTTCCCCCATGAAACAGACACCCATGCCAATAGCGATGGCCGCTGCATTGTTATGACTACAGCTTGCCAGCAAGAAGACCAGTCCAATAATCATCACGCCACCATACATATCCAGCCCCGCATTAGTCACTAGATTAACCAATAGCGATCGGTGATAGAGGTAAATGGTCTGCCAGTGTAGGCCCCAACCAGCACTAGTCTTGAGCAATAGTGTCATGAGGATGGCCAACCCATGGCCTAACACGTTATACCCGAGAACTAGTACATACTTCCCCACAAAGATCGTCCAGCGATGATTCACCTGAGTCGCCAACTGTTTGATCGTCCCATACTCGAATTCCATTGTCACACAGCTAGCGCCAATCACAATGATGAGCATCGTCAGCCATTGAAAACCGCCATACGCCGATGAAATATAAAACTTCTGATCACCGACTGATGCGCCGTGGGTCGTCATGGCCAGTCCGCCCATTAAAAGGATCAAGATGACGGGGGCCAGCCACGCCATCCGTTGATGTCTGAATTTAAAAATCTCCTGCTGGATTAATTGTCCCATGGTCTATGCCTTCCTCTCTGCCAATAACCGTAACAAGACTGTCTCTAAATCTTCCTGGCGCTGGTTTACCTTTAAAATTTGAATATGCGCATCGAGAAGGGTACGCAGTAGCGGCGTCAACGCCACCGGCTTCGTCACGATTAAGTTGCTGCCCCGCTGTGCCACCGGATAGTCTGCCTGTAAAAGCACCTGCAACCCTCGAGCATTTTCCGTCGTCCGTACCACTAATGCCTGCCGCGTCGATTCCCGAAGTTGAGTCATCGTCCGTTGGAGCAACACTTCTCCCTGATCAATTAAGATCACCGTATCAATGATCTTTTCCAGCTCACTCAAAATGTGGCTGGAAATTAAAAATGTGGTCCCGTCCCCCGCCAACTGACCTATCAAATGGCGCAGCCGCTTAACCGATTGGGGGTCTAATCCATTCATTGGCTCGTCCAATATGACTAACCGTGGGCAATTCACCAACGCCATGGCAATTCCCAACTTTTGTTTCATGCCTAGTGAATACCGTTTGGCCGGCCGGTGAATATAGGCTTCCATTTGGAGGGCCTGCACCACCCACCTCACTTGTTCCTCGGAAGTCGTCATCAGTTGCAAATGTTGCCAGCCAGTCAGAAACGGATAAATTGCTGGGCGTTCGATGAGCGCGCCTACCTGTTGGGTCACCACGGTATGGGTATTGACCGAAACGGGTTGCCCCAAAATCCGAACGTTGCCAGCATCCATGGCTAACAATCCCATTAGTCCTTTCATAATGGTCGTCTTGCCCGCACCATTGGGCCCGACTAAGCCGATAACGTCACCGGTCGAAAATGCGAAATTCACATCACGCAAGACCATACGGCGACCAAACTTTTTTCGTAGCCCGGTTACCTGAACCATTTTCACTTGTCCATTTTGCACTGGCCATCATCTCCTCTACTCCCTTTCAGCGTACCCGTTCAAATCCCCGAATGATACGGATGCTAGCGAGAATAGCTTGCTATTTCCAGACGATTCTTTATGCTAGAGTTAATAACCATTATCAAGGAAGTGAGGGTCCCCATGGCATCAACAGAACTAGGCGCGCGTTTGAAAAAATTTCGGCAAACGCAACAACTGACCCAAACGGCACTGGCAGACCAACTGCACGTCTCACGGCAGACCGTTTCCAGCTGGGAGACTGGCCGGAACCAACCGGACATCGCCACCATTACCCAATTAGCTACTCTATATGCCGTCCCAGTAGATAATCTCTTACAGGACACAACAGCCGCACCCGTAACGAAACCAGTTGTCCACCCCAACGCCAGCCTATTAGTCGTCCTCTTCGGCGTTCTCCTGGTGGAACGCGTTACCCAATTTTCAACGTTCCCTGCTCTTTACTGGATGGACTTCCTCATCCTCTTGCTGATCGGTCTCATGCTCAACTTGGGCATTGCCCGGCGCCACCCGAACACTTGGACGAAACGGATACATTGGATTGGCTTAACGGTGTTTGCCGCACTCAGTCTCGTTAGTGGGAGTATCAACGCCTTTAACATGGGCTTTGGCCTAATGACGACCTGCCAATTCAGTGGCCTGGTCGTTATCATTGTACTGGTCAGAAAGTACTGGCAATCGCGAACGACTAAGGTTACACAACGCTAGAGTGATCGTTATCTATAGGGACTACTGTGACTGCTCACAAAAAAGGTAACGGCCTTCCTGCATGGAAGTGCCGTTACCTTTTTAAATTGACTATTCTTCTAATCTTGCTTAGTGGGCCAGTACTCTCTTTTGACAGTAATGTGTTCGATCGTTTGAAATAAACGTCAATTTAGCTACACATCACTATCGGAACTGGAACGTCCACAATCCAATCGTTGTAGGACCTGAAAGCGTCCTGTCAACCCTAAACACCGTCCATGACTTACTGCGGTCTTGATTCATTTGCATGTGTTTCCTAGCCCTAGATAGAAGCCGTGACCAGTCCTTTCAGAAAATCGGCCGAATCTACACATCCATTTTATTTCTGACGCCGCTGGGTTGCCAGGCATACTGGCGCTGCGGTCATGCGCCCGGCCCGTTTTTTTTGCACGGTAGATTGTAAAATTTAAGTTGAACATATTAGTGGACAGAAAAACCCATAAAGGTCTTTAATGGTGTCACCACAAC
>NZ_RHOA01000003.1 GCF_003946545.1 Levilactobacillus tangyuanensis | reverse complement strand
CGCCACAACTTCTATTTGATAACGGCCTGTTCTGGGATTGTCCTCAACGACTGGCTAACTTGTTCTTGCAATTTACGAATGTTACTAGAAGCGAAAAACTTAACGAAAACCTTTGGCGACCATGTCGCCGTGAACGGTGTGAATTTACAGATTGAGCAGGGCAGTTTTACGGCTTTGTTGGGGCCCAACGGCGCGGGTAAATCGACCACGATGTCGATGCTAATCGGACTGAGTATCCCCACGGCCGGCGAAGTGACGTATGACCGGAAGCCCAAACTCGGTGTGGTCTTCCAGGGGAGTGTCTTAGATGATAAGCTAACGGTCAAGGAAAATTTGGACATTCGGGCCGGTCAATATCGACAGGTGCCGACCGATCGCGTCTCGGCCTTGAACGAGCAACTTGGGCTGACGAGCTTCCTGTCACAACGTTATGGCACCCTTTCCGGCGGCCAAAAGCGGCGTGTCGATATCGCACGAGCGTTGATTAATAATCCCGATATTCTTTTCTTGGATGAACCAACGACCGGCCTGGACATTCAAACGCGATTGGCCATTTGGACGTTGATTCAACGGCTACAACAGGAGCATCATCTGACGGTTATTCTCACCACACATTACTTAGATGAGGCGGATTCGGCCGACAAGGTTATTGTGATTGATCATGGCAAGGTGCTGGCATGTGGGACCGCTGCAGAAATTAAACGCCAATATTCCGGTAATTTGTTAACGTTGGCCGCAACGAACATTAGCCAACTTGCAGCCCGAATTGACTATCAACCGGTGCGAATGACCAATGAGCGGCTGGTCTACGACTTAGCAACGGCACAAGCAGCCATGGCCGTTTTAATCACAAATCATGATTTAATTGAAAATTTTGAATTTCGACCTGGTAGTATGAACGATGCCTTCTTGGCATTGACGGGAAGGGAGATGCGTTAGGATGATGGCCATGATTAAGCGAAACTTACTCCTGTATTTCCGGAATCGTAGCGGCGTGTTCTTCTCATTGTTAGGCGCCCTCATTTCCTTCGTGCTTTATTTGGTCTTCTTGAAGAAAAATATGTTGGCGAGCTGGTCTCAAGTTCCCGATGCCAAGGTGTTACTAGATAGCTGGTTGATTGGTGGAACGCTGGCCATTACCGGAATTACCACAACGTTGACGAATCTGGGTCAATTAGTGACCGACCAAGAAAAGCAGGTGACGGCCGACCTGGAACTGACCGATGCCGGTCCGTTAAGCTTGTTTACCAGCTATTTGGTCAGTTCTGCCATTATTGGGGTATTGATGCAGGTCGTGATGCTTGGGATCATGTGGGGGGGCTTTTATTTAACGGATGGACTAACCCTGTCGCTGGGAAGCCTCGTGAACGTGTTGGGCCTGATCGTGACGAGCTCGATCCTATCAACTGCGGTGAATGCCGTCATTATTCGTGGCATTCACTCCGAGGATAGTCTAGGTAAGATTGGTACTATCGTTGGCACGGCGTCAGGTTTTCTGGTTGGCACTTACATCCCCATTGGCACCATGCCCAATCTGGCGCAGAACCTGGTTAAATTTGTTCCGGGGAGCTATGTCGCGGCCCTGTACCGCCAATTTCTCATGGACGGCAAACTGACGACCGCATTTTCCGGTCACACGATGGTTAGACGACACTTTGAAAAATTAATGGGCATTCGACTTAACTGGTCAACCTTATTGACCCAGCGGGCCACTTACCAGATAATGGGACTAATCTTTATTATCGCAGTCGTGTTGGCGTTCATGCCGAAATGGTGGCAAGTCCGGCGCCAACGCCGACTGGTTCACGAACGGTAAGTGAAAATTGGGGGGGATTTTGGTGCGGGTCGAATTTGAACAGAACTTGGCGATTGAGGCGACCGATCCATTGGTGGTCGTTCAAGCAGCGGCGAGGAGTCCAGAGGTGGCCGACGTGATGGCTTACCTGGCGGATTACCAGGACCAGGCGGTTCATGCAGGTATCATTCCGGTGAAGACGCCAGACCGGCTGGTGATGGTTAAGACGGCGGCTATTATTCTGGCCGATATCCAGCAGGACACGTTGTTGCTCTATACAACAACTGGCACGATCACTACACATGAAACCTTGCGACATCTGGTTCAGCGTCTCGGCGGTAAGACTTTCGTTCAGGTCTCTAAGCATGGCGTGTTAAACCTGGACCATTTGGAATCGTTAGAGGATAGTTTCTCTGGTAATATGACGGCCATCTTAACCGATCACGTGAAGACCGCCGTGAGCCGTAAATATGTTAAACAGCTGATGCATCAGCTGGGATTGTAGGAGGGTTAAAAATGACTAAGATGTTCATTTACGGTTTTCGTGGCATGGGATACGGGGCTGTGACCTTTCTCCTTCTAATTGCGATGCACGTTGCCCCGACCACTGTGTCGGCTAAAAATGTCCTGAGCTTACTCCTGGTGAGTGCGGCCATCGGCCTCCTCAGTATGATCTTCGATGATGGTCATCAGGAGGTGGCGTGGCCGTTAGCTTATGGCATTCACCTGATTGGCACGGCCAGCCTGATGCTGGTCTTAATGGCCTACAATCATTGGTCACTGGGACCGATGGCGGTGGGAAGCTTTCTCCTCATCTACGTGATTATTTGGGCCGTTGTGATGTTAGGCCAGCACTTCCGGGTGACCAAAATCAACCAGGCCCTGAAGCAGCGTACGCAGAAAAAATCCTGAGCCCTGCGCAGTGGGACTTGCGAAATAAATTAATTCTAGTAGGATAAGTGATATGACAAAACAAGAAATGACAACTAAAGACAATATCGCCGTGTTCAAGGCTCTCGCTGATCCGATCCGTCTCGACATTGTTCGCTACTTAAACCGACTTGACCACGAGGTTGCTTGTGGTGAGGTCGGTCAGGCAATGCAAATCAGCAAGACTTCTGGATCTTATCACTTTAAAATTCTGCAGGAGGCGGGTTTAATTACCGCCCATAAGGTGGCGCGTGAAAAATATGTGGCCTTGGACCGCTCGACCTTTGACCACTATTTAACGCATTTCTGGCAAAACTTATAATGAACTAGACCAATCGGGAGAAGCCTCTACAGGGCTTCTCTTTTTTTAATTTGGTGCTTGTCATGGCGTGATCACAATGATATGTTTAGATAGTTCAAAAGTATTTGAACTATCATGCGGAGTAGGGAGACGGGGAAATGATTGAAAAAGAGGTTCATTCAAAGTGGATATTGGTTCTGACGTCACTTGGTTTTTTTATGGCAATGATGGATACGATGATTGTCACCACGGCTTCGACTGCTATTCGGACGCAGTTTCAAATATCCGTGAGGACCCTCCAGTGGGCAATGAACGCCTACAATATTACTATTGCGGCAGTCCTGTTGATTGGCGTGGCCTTAGGGGAACGTTTGGGAAGACGTAAAGTCTATACTTGGGGAATTTTAGTCTTTACGATGGGGTCGACCCTATGCGCTTTGGCACCGAATATTAGTTGGTTAATCATCGCCAGAATTATTGAGGGTATCGGGGCATCGGTTATGACGCCGATGTCCATGGCCATTCTCAGCAATTCTTTACCGGCTAGTCAGCGGGGCCGGGCCCTGGGTGTTTGGGGTGGTATCGGGGGACTCGCACTGATTGTGGGTCCCTCCCTTGGGGGATTGATTGTGGCCCAACTAACTTGGCAATGGATCTTTTGGATTAACGTTCCGATTGGCGGGCTGGCCATACTTTTATCTAGATGGTATTTACCAGAAAGCCACGGGCAGAGCGCACCGATTAATTTAGTCGATGATGGTCTGATTATTATTGCCATGGCCGGCATTATTTGGGCGCTCTCTGCTGCCAATAGCGATGGTCGTATGCTAGCCCTGGTGATAGGGGGCATGAGTTTAATCGCGGGTGGGTGGTTCGTTTACCGGCAGTCCCAGGAGGTCCTGCCGACGGTGCCCTTAGCTCTTTTTCGAAATAAGGTCTTTGTTGGCGGAAATCTTGCCACGGCCTGTCTTTATGGCTCAATGTACGGGGTGGTCTTTTTCCTACCGCAATACTTACAAGTCAGTCAACGAGCCAATGCATTGATCGCTGGTATAGAATTGCTACCTTGGACCGGAACGTTAGTCATTGTAGCGCCATTTGCCGGTCGTGCCGTGGATCGCTTTGGTGAGCGATGGGTCGCAACTATTGGCTTGGGGTTACAAGGCGTTGGTTATCTGCTGATTGCGTTACTGGTTAGACAAACGTATTCGTTTTTAGTTGTACCGCTAATGCTGGCAGGCGTTGGATTATCAATGGCCGGACCGGCGTTGCAAAAGTCCGTTCTGGGTGCAGTGCCAAGAATGATGATTGGCAAGGCCTCCGGAATTTACAATGTTTTCCGTTTATTAGGCGGTGCAGTTGGGACGACCGCGGCCGTGATGATTTTTTATCAATTTCAAGGAATCACGTTTACGAATGGATTTCAGGCGACCATGTTTGCTGCTGGTGGCATGTCTTTTCTGGGAATTGTCTGGTCCAGACGTCTACACCTTAGAAAGGATCTCGCAGCCAAGGAGACAACCGACTTTCAAAGTTAACCGATCAAGCCAGGACCGCATGAACTTGCGGCCCTGGCTTTTTCTTGTTCATGGGGAAGGTTGCGCCGCGGTAACGTTTGTTAGCTGACTATTGTTGCGGCAAGCTCGATGCGGAAGTTTCGGGTCGATTGGCGTTTAATGAAGGTGGAGAGGGGTGACGAAGTCATGACTGATGAAGAAAAATTGGAACGTATTGCTTCAGCCGCGAGTGAATTGTTCATTCAACCGGGCTATCACGAAACGCAGATGCAAATGATTGCCCAGCGAGCAAACGTGGCCGTGGGCAGCTTGTATCGGTTGTTCAGTGGGAAGGCGGCCCTGTTAGACTACGTCTTTCAGACGACGGTCCCAACTATCGCGGGCCGGCCGTCAACAACGTATCCGCTGCAGCCAGTCGATCCCAGAGAATTGATTCGTCAAACGGAAGCGGCCTATCGGGATTGGAACCGTCAGCTGGCTAAGCAAAGAACCACAGACTTTGATCGCTTGCTGACTACGTTATTCGCGACGTTTAAGCGGTATGGGCGATACTTCCTGATTCTGGAGCATAACCCAACCATTAATCCGGCATTGACCGCGTTGTATCGTCAGCAACGACAGGAAATTTATCGGCAGGTAGGCGACTTCTTGAAGCAGTCTCAACCAAGCTTGAAAGACCCCGAACGTAACGGCGTCGTGGTGGTAGACCTGGTCTTCTGGTGGTGTGCCCACAAGCGTTACGACAGTTTTGAAACCAAGATGGATCGCAGTGACGATGAACAAATGTTGACGGTGGTTCGGGAGATGCTGCAGCGTAGCTATCAATGATTCCCTTAATTAGCTAACTGGTCAAAAGCCCCCCGACGGGTCGTCGAAAATTGTCTTCCCGGTGAGAATGGTTAGACTGGGTGGCAATCGAATGAATGATTCGTTCATTCGCAAAAGGGGGAAGGTATCATGAAATCTCAAGAATGGTTATATCTCAAGCGTCATCCAGCAGTTTGGCGAATTTTGTTGGGTATTTTAGTGATTCCCTTGTTTTATGCGGGGCTGTTTCTAGCCTCTGTTTGGAATCCCTATGGTGAGCTTCATCGTCTGCCCATGGCCGTGGTTGATCGCGACCGGCCAACCGAGACGGTTCATTGGGGACGCACGGTGACCCAGAGCTTGATCAATGGTAAATCTCTTCAATTTCACCGCATGACGGCCCGAACTGCTCAACGAGAATTGAAGGATGGCCGATTGTTCTTAGTCCTTAAAATTCCTAGCAATGCCTCAGAAACGCTCAGCCGCCTGGCAACGACGCCCCGGCAGTTGCGGCTGACCTACGACACCAATGCCGGCCAAAGTACCGTGGCCGCAAAGATGGGGGCCACGACGATGCAGAAGTTACAGGCAACCTTGAATCAGAGCGCCATTCAAGCCGAGCTACAAGCCAGCCAGGCAACCGCGGTGACTGCCGGTAAGGGGTTAACCACGAGTGCCCAGCAATTAGGGCAGCTGAGCCAGGCCAGCGTGGCCGGACTGCCTGTCTCTCAGGTGGCCGCGGCAACCCAAAAGATTGTGACTGGATTGACTCAAGGCGGGGAACAACTACGGAAAACTCGGCGGACGGACCAACTCAAGCAATTGGCGATGCCAATTAAGTTAGTCCAGCATGATGTGGTTGGCGTGGCCAATAACGGCACGGGCATGGCGCCCTATTTTATGGCCATCTCGTTATTTGTCGGCTGCATTACGCTGAATATCATTTATGATGCCGGGACTCGGCATGGTCCACACCGCAACTTTGCCATTGCTTGGCTGGATAAGATGGGCTTCCTCTGGGGGTTCGTCGTGTTAGCGGCATCCTGCATGTGGTTAGGAGTCCGCTACATCATTGGCCTGCGACCGTTAGAGCCCGGTTCGACCTATCTCCTGAGCCTATTGATTGTCTTGGCCTTCTTCAGCTTAGTGACGTGTTTTCGCCTTTGGCTGGGCCTGACGGGGGCTTGGCTCATGCTGTTATTCATGCTATTTCAAATCGGTGCTTCCGGTGGTACCTATCCCATTCAGCTGACGAATCCGTTCTACCGCGCGGTTCATCCCTACTTGCCGATGACCGTGGCCATGGCCGGTTTGCGGCATACGATCTCATTAGGGGGGTCCATTACCGGAATCATTTGGATCCTGGTTGGAATGACGGCGTTCTTTAGCTTAGGTACATTGGCGTACTTCTACTGGCATCGTTCGGATGAGGTCGTGCTGTGAGGCCATAAGGCCAGGCATTCTGGGCATGCCAAGAGGTAATGTGATACGGGTCTATAATTATTTGAAAACGGCAGCCATAAACATTTGTCTTACTGTACGTAATACTGTACAATATGCCTGTATGAGTTAGACGGACGTGATTAAGTAAGGGAGGCGTATTGGAAGATGGAAGCAACAACTTACAGTGACTTTCGGAAGGACCTAAAAAGCTATATGGACAAGGCTACTGGTGACTTTGAACCGATCACAATTACCCGAAAGAATCGAAAAAATGCGGTTTTAATCTCAGAGGAAGAATACAACAATATGCTTGAAAACCGTTATGTATTAGAAAACCCGACAAACCGAGAATGGCTCCGGCAATCACTGTCACAGGTTAATCAGAACAAAACGGCTCAGCATAAATTAATTGATGATCCCGATGAATAAAATATTTACGGATAACGCCTGGCAAGATTATCTTTGGTTGTTGAAGAATAACAAGCGTGGCCTGAAGCGGGTTAATGGCCTATTGAAGGATATTTCACGGTCACCATTCAGTGGCATTGGCAAGCCTGAACGATTGCACGGCGACCTTACGGGGTACTGGTCCCGAAGAGTTAATGAAAAGGACCGGTTAATCTATGGTGTTGATGGTAAGGCTGTGACGATTTTGGCTTGTCGGACGCATTATAGTGAAAAATAAATTCCTTTATTCAGGACTCTATTAAAGGTCATGATGAACGTCATGGCCTTTTCTCATGCGCGATTCAGCGTCATTCGTAGTCTTCTCTAAATAACGCTTGCCTTATAGCCCACCCGAAGGCTTATACTTAGTCCATTACATTTGCGAAAGGGGGAACGGCCTAATGAAAAAAAGTCGCTTAATTATTGGACTGATGGCCCTATTATTGGGATTGACAGGTTGTGGTAAGCTAGGCGGGTCTTCCAGTTCAGCTGATCTACCGAATGCCAGTAAATATGAGCCCACGCTGTTCTTTCATGGTTGGGGGAGTAGCACGCACGCCGAGGACCAGATGGCCCACTCGCTAGTTAATGCTGGCCTGACGAAGACCATTGTACGGGCAACCGTTTCGACCCAAGGAAAGGTTAGTCTGTCCGGCCACTTCCATGAGGGGGATTATCATCCAATTGTCGAGGTGGGATTTGAAGGTAATCGTAATTCGAGTTCGCGGCAATGGGGCCGCTGGGCCAAGGCGACGGTGGTTAAGCTGCAACAGACCTACCATACCAAGTCCTTCAACGTGGTTGGCCACTCGATGGGTAACATGGCCATCATGTATTATTTAAAAGACAACGATCGGCGTCTGCCTAGATTGCGGAAGCAGGTCGACATTGCTGGGCATTTCAATGGGATTCTGGGCATGAATGACGAGCCCAACCGCATGAAGCTGAATCGTGAGGGTAAGCCCGAAAAAATGCAGCCGGAATATCAAGGCTTATTGAGCTTAAGACGGACACTACCCAAGAATCAGATTGCCGTGTTGAATATTTATGGCGATAAGGGTGATGGGTCCCATTCGGACGGATCGGTTAGCAATGCCTCTTCCAAATCATTACGTTATCTGATGGCCGGTCGGGCCAAGTCCTATCAAGAACGGCGGATTGTTGGGGCTAAGGCGCAACATAGTCGGTTACACGACAATGTTCAGGTAGACCGACTGCTCATTCGCTTCTTACGCCATTAAGCGAAGGGAACTCGACATCAATAATCAAATAGCCCCCTGAATTGGATTGGTTCCAGTTCGGGGGGCTGCTTGTTTAAAGGTGGTTATTCAGCAAAGAATGGCTCTGTGACCGTCAGTGATCGCTTTTCAAAATCAAGGGTTGCCGTCAAGCCATATGGTAAGGCAGTCCGTGGATAGGCGTGGCCGAAATTAAAGTTGGCCATGATTGGCAGATTTCGGTCGGCGGTCTCCTCTAGTAAAACCTGGCAGTAGTCGTCGTAGTAGACCTCATTTTGTGGCTTGCCCGTGATGATGGCCTTAACGTTACCGAGAATACCTGCTTGCTTTAGGTTTCGGAGCATTTGCCGATAGGCGGCAGGGGTTGGCCGTTCTTCACTGGTCTCTAAGAATAGAATCTTATCGCGACATTCTGTGGGACTGGGGAGTAGTCGATAGCGCTTGGCGATGACGGGTTCATCTGGGTAACGGGCATCAGTGAGGAGGCTACTCAGGCTGTCAATACAACCGCCAAATAAACGACCGTTGACCTGTCCATGCCCACGGAGGACCTGGTACCCGCGAGTCTCAGGATGACTGATTCTGGGTGTGTCGAGCGCCGTCGGTGAAAAGTCCTGGCGCTCTTCGTACCAGATGGGACTACTCAAGATCGGCGTGGTGTCGGTATTCTCTAAGTAGTGGGTCAGGGTGCGCTTCGTATATGGCAGTAACGCTGTATCGAGCTCTGCCAGGTCGTTAATGATGTTGGGACCATAGTAAGTGGTGAGACCTAACCGATTGATCATTAAATGGTCAACGGTGGTATCAGAGAAGCCGGTAAATAGTTTTGGATGCTGCTTCACTGTGGCGATACAGGCCGGGTCGTCCAAGAGAAAAGGTGCGAGTCGATAGGTATCAATGCCACCAATCGCACAGAAAATACCAGCGATGGCGGGATCGGCGAAGGCTGCCTTGAGGTCAGCGGCACGGGCCTCCGGATGGGCTTCGAGGAAGTCGAGGCCTTTTAGGGCGTTTGGCATGGGTATTGGAATTAAGCCAAGCTCACGGAGACGTTGTTTGCCTCGCTGATACTCGTGGGCGGCAAAGTCTTCACCCAAGATCCCACTAGACAGGCTAACCAGGGCAACTTTATCTCCCTTATGTAATTGATGCGGCTTGATCATGGACATCCCTCCAATGACTAAATTGGGTTTATTATACGCCTTTGTGCCATGCCTGAAACGGTTAATCTGGCATAGCCATAATTGGTAAGACCCAGTTAAGAATGACTCATCTGGTTTAATGGAAAAGCAGTCATGAAATAAAATAATCATTCCTGAAATATTTTGGTTTTAAGGCCATTATAAATAGCGTATTATAAGACATGAGCTGAAAGATTCCTTAAGGAGGCCATCAACATGGCAGATGTTTTATTAGTCATTGATCTTCAAAATGGTGTTTGTTACGGTGAACAAACCGCAGCGAACATGCCCCAGGTCATTGCGGGTGTCAACGCTAGAATCGCGGCGTACCGCAAGGCCAAGAAACCCGTTGTCTTTATCCAACATGCGGATGAGGACTTGGTTGAGGGGACCCACGATTGGGAACTGATTCCCGAATTAGATTACCGCGACACAGACCCCTTGGTTTCCAAGCATCATGCGAACGCCTTTTACCACACCAATTTGCGACGCGTCTTAACGAGCTTTGCCGCAGAGTCACTCGAAATTTGTGGGGCGCAGGTTGAATACTGCGTCGACACCACGACGAAAGTTGCCCACGGAATTGGCTATGACTTAGAAATGACGCGGGGGCTGACAACCACCGTTGATAATAAATTCATGACGGCCGAACAAACCATTGCCTTCTTTGAGGGAATTTGGAATCATCGGTTTGTGACCATGTTAAACGCCTAACTGATTAAGATCTTGAAAGGTCCTCCTGAAGTGGATTTATACCAATTCAGAGGGGCCTTTTTATTTAAGGCTTGTGTTTTACCAACGAACGACGGCATGGTAATTTTCGGATGAAAGGTAGTCTGTTGCTATGGAAATGACAAAGACAGAATTAATTGAATTTTGTAGCCAGGGAAAAAAAGTCAGAGTTGATCAACCCTTCAACAAGCCAGCACACCGAAATCAAATCATTTTTGATGCGCTCAGGCATGAAGAGAGTCGGAAAATATTTGGTCTGGTCTACGAGAAGGCTGGCAACTTGTATATTGATTTAAAGAGTGACCCTGTGCGAATGGATGAATTAGTTGAGGCTTTTCCTTATATTTTGCCGGGGCAGCATTTCACGAAGAAAAATTGGCTGACCTTGGATATCCGTCAGGTACCCGCCAAAGATATTTTGCGGAAATTTGTTGATGCAAGTTATCAACTGACTGATTAATCAATTGTATGATAAATAACGAATTTACAATAAAAGGGTAACCAAAGTGGGTAAGGTTGTCGAGTTGCCCATGGATTCAGTTCTTTTAAAAAGATAGGTAAAATGGTCAATCGTAATGTGGATTGACCATTTTTTAGGTATAAGGTGTATACTACGGAAATAGTTTTAAACGCTAAATAAATAGCTTAAGGAGTTTAACAATGCAAAATCTTGATTTGACCAATTTGGTATTGGGTGCGTGGCTACTTTTTGTCGTGATCAAACGGCAGCTTGCTCCCAAGGTCGTTCGCTTTAAGATGGAATTTTTCGTATTGGTGACATTGCTGGGCGCCGCCTCAATCGGAGATGCTTTCAATAAACAACACCTACAGATCAGTCCTTCACAGGTGGTTGTCTTTGGTGGCTTGAGCTTAGCCAGTGCGATTATCTTTGCTCTGTTACGGGCTTGGTCCTATCGTTTCTGGGTGGATGATAATGGGCTGGTGATGCGCCAAGGGAATTGGTTGACGCTGGTCTGGTGGGTCGTTGGTATTGCCGGCCACTTGGGTGTTGATCGGTTATGGACCGGCAGTTCAGTGACGTTATTGCTCTATTTGGGCATAACCTTGCTGGTCCAACGCGGGTGTGTTTGGTGGTTAGCTAGCCGGAAGTATCCAACGGAAATGCGCGCGAATGCTGAGCTTCAAGCCGAACGTCATCATGACCGTAGTAGCAGAAGAAAGCGTCGTCGGGAATAAGCTAACGATATTTCTAAAAATACTGAACCATAAAAAATGACTAACTCTGAACGTTTTCTCAGAGCTAGTCATTTTGTGGTATTACAGCCCAATTCGTTTACATTTTTTCCAACCCATGCCGCTGTTCCTCATCAATGATATGGGTGTACAGTCCGGTCGCACTAGTTGAGTTCTGTCCCAGCTGAGTAGCCACGAGCTGTTCATTCTTGGTGGCTAGATAGAGTTTTGAGGCCAATGTGTGACGGAGCTTATGCGGTGTGATGCGGACCTTAAACGCAGAGGAGTACTTGGCCACCATTTTTTCCATGGAATTGGCCTGCATGCGCGAGGCCTGACCGCGGTAGCTGCTGAGGAAAAGGGCTCGATCGCTACTGGTAGCGTGATAAATCGCCGTACGGTGCTCAACGTAGTCTTGAATGTAGGGCAACGTCCACGGCGCGATCGGCACCGTGTCCCGTTGGCCACCCTTACGGACCACACCAATCGTGCCCGTCTTCAGGTTTAGGTGGCGCAGGTCAGCATTGGCAGCTTCTGAGACCCGCAAGCCACTACCTAATAATAGGGCATTGATGGCCAGGTCCCGCCGTTTATCCCGGTGAAAATACCGTTTCTTAGCCGGTGACAACCGGTCTTCGTATTTTTCGTCGATAAAGGCCAGGTAATCATGATCCGTGTCACCCAGCATGAGTTTGGTTTTCAAGTTGGCAGCCCGGGTCGCGTAGGTCTCACTGGTTCGGACCAGGGCAATCTTGTGCATCACGTTGCGGTCGAAGTAGGCCTCACCGTGCTCGTCTTCGGTATCTTCCGTCAGGTACTTGAAGAGCGACGAGAGGGCGTTTAGCGAGCGATTGATGGTTGGATGGGTTCGGCTACCAGGGGCGCCGGTGAGCTTGGTTTGGTTCAGCAGGGCGGACTTGTACAACTCGACGGTTTCTTTCTTTAGACTAGCCAGTACCTGAATATCAATGTCAGCGGGGCAGGTGGCCGGCGTCAGGCCTTCACCAATCAGCCAGTTGAAGAAACGCCGATATTCGGTTAGGTACTGATAGAGGGTGGCTGGGGACAGGGGCACGGTCGCCTTGGCCTGATAGTATTCCTGGACGTACCAGGGGGCGATGGCTAGTTCTTCACCAATTAATTTTAAGTAATGTTGTTTCTCCATAGAAGTAACCTCCGAACGTATGTTCTTACAGACTATATGATACCGGTGATTGACCAGTTTAGCAAGTCCCCCGGCCGTATTTTCACCACCTACTATCTTTAAAATATTTGTTTTAATGAAAGTAGTAGCTTGTGCTTTACCAGTATGCCGAGAGATTAGTTAACTTGAACGGTTAGAAATGGTTGTGATACCTGTTATATAGCTGATTTACGGTGTTTAAGCGACAAATTTACTTGCAGATCATTTGTGGACTAACAAGTACTGTCAAAGCTTTCCGATGCCCACTAAATACTGGTATAATAGCGTTTGTCAGTTATTTGGCCACTAAACCTGTTCGGATCGTGTTGTATGAAATCGGCAATCATCATATGTTGTGGTCACTGTAGTAACCACATTTTTAGGCATACAACGCGTTGGGACTGTATTCGTTCAGGACCACAATGCTCGGCTAACTAGTCGCTAAGGTCTACTGGAGATGAGTCATACGTGTCTCTAGTAGACCGTCTAGCATTTCTACCTGTGATTTAAGGCAACAACTATCAGCAAGCTAGTCAGCAAATCCTGTCTAATATCCCTAATTGGCAATCTGTGTTTGTCTGGCACTTGAGTTTAAGAACCGACAGCAATAACCTAGAGTCAAGTGATATCAGAACCGACTGGCATAACGTGATTTTAGACGTTGATTCTAAGCACACGTTCAGGCTTTAGACGGAGACCTGACCATGAAATTAACGGAGAATCCGCCTGCAAAATACCGATTTTGTCTGGCTTTAACCGGTGAATAGGTTTGCTGACCGCATTCAGTCGTGACGGCAGCGCTTAGTTAAAATTAAACTAAATTGGCAGCAATCAGACGAATGTGGTTGGTAAGTCTGCGAGCTAGTTTAGTGAGCGGCAACCAAACTAGCTGCTGAGCAGCGTAATCGGCAGACACGTGCATGTCGTCAGCGACTTGCCGGTTAACTGAATTGATATTTTTAGTAGCATATTCTCATAAGTTACGAGGCAAAGATTATCGACGTCGATAAAAGAAAGGGCATGGTTATTCCTCAAGTCTTAATCGAAAAGATATTCTACTTTACATAATATATATTATCGAAAGCAGTGCTCAGAAAACGGAAAGCCCCCTGAAACCACAAAAAAACCAATCGACTTGAGATCGATTGGTTTTTATTTGATCAGTTGCAAGTCCATTAGAATCTTTTTTGTCAACGGTGTCAGCGCCAACTGTTTCAAGTCAGCTAACGCCACAAATTTGGCTACGCTAGTTTCCTGTTGGTCAGCCTGCAACTGGCCGGACGCCGCCAACTCATAGACGACGGTTACCGAATCAATCTGGTCACCATTGGGATAAGCATATTGCATGTCCTGACCACTGGCCACCGTCAATAACCGTGGATCTTGTCCAATTAAGCCAGTTTCCTCAGTTAATTCTCTGAGGACGGTTTGCTCAGTACTTTCATCCAATTCCTTTGATCCCGCCGGTAAGCCCCAAAGCTGATTATCCAGGCGTTTTACCAGTAGCAAGCCTAATTGGTCATCATGGACGATGGCTGCGGCACCAACCACGATAATCGGTTTTTGACCGACTTGTTGACGTAGGTTAAGCACATATCCCATCTAATCACCATCCTTCATCTAAATTGTAGCACAGTGAATGAGGTTAATTGGACCAGTATTGCTTAATAAACGCCTCACGCCCGCCCATTTCTTCAATCTGGTAGCGGAATGGGTTGCGACGGTAAAAGTCTTGGTGCTCTTCCTCAGCTGGGTAAAATGGCTGGACGTCTTCAATCGTTGTGACAATGGGGTCATCAAACTGACCACTGGCGGCCAGTTTGTCCTTAGACGCCTGGGCAATGCGCCGCTGCTCAGGACCATTGACGAAGATGACGGGTCGATAGCTGTCGCCCCGGTCTTGGAATTGGCCACTGGCATCGGTGGGATCGGTCTGCCGCCAGTAGATTGTGACGAGGTCATCGTAGCTAATAATAGCGGGATCAAAGGTAATTTCAACCGCCTCAGTATGACCGGTTGTATGACTCGCGACGTCGGCATACGTGGGATTGACCGTATGGCCACCGGTATAGCCGGAAACGACGCTGACGATCCCCGGTTGGGTGTCGAATGGCTTAACCATGCACCAGAAGCAGCCACCAGCAAAAATAGCGGTATCGGTTTGACTCATGAAATCCCTCCTAATTGTGTTTTAGATTACTTAAAGAGTTGCTCGAAGTCATGGTAGCCTTGGGTTTCGAGGTCGCTGGCCGGGATAAATTTCAGGGCGGCGGAGTTGATGCAATATCGCAGCCCCCCCGCCTCTACTGGGCCGTCATTGAAGACATGGCCCAGGTGGGAGCCAGCATCCGTACTGCGGACTTCCTGACGAACCATACCAAAGGAATGGTCGGTGTTCTCATGAACGTTACCGGCATCAATGGGTTTGGTGAATGATGGCCAACCACAACCAGCATCATACTTATCCGTCGAACTAAATAATGGTTGACCACTGACGACATCGACGTAGATGCCGGGTTCATCGAACTGGTCGTACTTTCCAGTAAAGGCAGCCTCGGTGGCGGCGTTTTGAGTGACGGCATATTCCTCTGCCGTCAAGCGCTGCTTCAATTCCTCTTGACTCTCAGATTTAGTCATACGTAATCCTCCGTTTCAATTGTGCACAATTAGTTAACAACTCTAGTTTAGGCTTCCGTCATGAAAATACAACTAATTTGCCCAACAAAAAAGTCACCGGTTGAATCTATCCGGTGGCTTAAGTGATTCTCACTTACGATAAGGATTGACCCGCTGGTGTCTTGTACCGTAGAATAACGCCCTTGATATCAACCTTTTGGATACCTACTGACCGATTCCGATAGTACATGACACTGTTCTTGGATGGATTGTGTGCCAGGCCCATGGTGTGGCCTAATTCGTGTTCGGCAACGTGAAGGTCATCAGAACGGGAGTAATCGTACTCGTCGAATAATGTTGGGTTCAGCGTTGCATCGACCTTTACAAAATAATCGCCTACGGCCCGAAAGTCCGTTAAACCAACGTCCCCCCCCATGGTCGTTGCTTCACTACCAGAGGCCGTCCCCAATACAATCTGGGCCCGACTCTTGGATCCCGCCCGGAAATGAAAGGCGCCGGTCTTGTTCCAGGCCGAGATGGCGGATTCCCAAATTCGTCGATAATAGGTCGATCTGGTGGTGATGACATAGGTTGCGTGATTACTCGTGAATCGTTCCGGTCCGAATGGTGTGGTGCTCGCGGCATGGCCAACGACGCTTCCTGTCCCAGTTCCGATTAAACCCAACGCTACAAGCGCAGTGATAATTCCCCGATACCAGCTTGTCATTGCAAAGTCCCTCTTCCTCGAAGAACGATGTCTTACGCCTACCATCGGCCATCATTGTAGGTCGAACCCGTATGAGATGCGATCAAAATACTCCCTAACTAAACGGATTAGTTAGGGAGTATCAAAACTAGCTTAATTTAATTGACTAGCCTTCGAAGGCCGCCGTTAATGGTGGCACAACTTGCTTCTTACGAGAAACAACACCAGGCAAGCTGGCACGGTTGTTTTCTAACTTCGTATTGAAGGCCGTTTCGACAACGCTCTTTGGTTCACCGGCAACGATGAGTTCAGAGTCACTGTTCAAGACGTTGGTGGCCAAGGTGATGAATAAGTCATAACCGTCAGCAGCCATTTCATCATTCATTTCCTTTTCCAAACCAGCTTGACGGTCCAGAACTTCGTTCAAGTCAACCGTGTTGATTTGGCCAATCCGAACGCTTTTACCGGCCATGTCGAAGGACTTAGCGTCGCCGTCGATTAGTTCCTTGTCGGTCTTGGCAGCGAGGTTAGTCCCAGCCTTTAACATTTCGATACCGTAGCTTTGAACATCGATATCAGCAATTTCTGCTAATGCCCGAACGGCTTCGCGGTCCTTGTCAGTTGTGGTTGGGGATTGTAATAAGAGTGTATCGGAAATGATGGCGGAAAGCATCAAACCAGCTAACTTAGCTGGGATTTCGATTTTTTCTTCGTCGAACATTTCGGTCAAAATTGTGCTGACACAGCCCACTGGTTCTGCCCGGTAGTACAGTGGCATCTTCGTTTCAAAGTTAGCGATCCGGTGGTGATCAACCACATTCGTAACCGTAACCTTGTCCAAGTCACTGACACTTTGCTGAGCTTCGTTGTGGTCCACTAACATCACGTGGTCAACTTCGTTTGAGGCCGTCTTGATAACCCGTGGAGCAGGTTCGTCAAAGTGGTTCAAAACGTAGTTGGTTTCCATGTTGGGTTCGCCTAATGCAACGGCTTCAACGTCCAAGCCTTTTTGGGTCTGGAAGTATGCAAAAGCCTTTGCGGCAACGATTGCGTCAGTATCAGGATTTTGGTGACCAAAAATTAATGCTTTACTCATTAGATAGAACTCCTTTAAAGTAAGATAGTTTTATTTATTGGTTCCGAAGTTGTTTAAGCCTTGAGATGTAGTCATCGGTATGTAAGTACCGGTCAAATTGCGACAAGAAATGACTGATCCGCGGGATTTCGGCTTTGCCCTTTCGGAAAACAAAGGCGAGGTCAAAACGAATATTTGGTTCAAAGTGTGCCGTCCAGGTCTGTGGCAACGCCTCTTGCCCAATCATAAACGAATTAGGCAGCGCTGTCGAGGCCCCCGTCTGCATCGAAAAATGCAGTAACTGGGTTGGTGTGGTGAAATTAGCTACCCCACGGGGAAAATCGGCCAACTGGTTCTTGTAAGATTCATGAAGTGCTTGGTTCAGATAGTAGCCGTCGGGATACATGGCCCAGACGTTAGCCGTCGTATCCTTTAGCTTGATCCGGCGCTTCTTGGCCAGCTGTTCATCATGGTGAATGAATAACAAGTCATCAGAAATAATCTTTTTCGATTCGTAGGGCTTCCAGTTCTTAATTGAATCGTCCGGCAGATACATAATGGCCAGATCGATCTTATTATTCTCTAGACGTTCCCAGATTTCCTTACGCGTCAACATGTGGAAGGAAATCTTTAGATCGGGATTATCCTGATACGACAAGATGGCGAAGTCTTCAAACACCGCGTCCTCGACCGATGCCAATAAGCCAATGCTGATTTCGCCTTGGGTGGCACTGGTCGATTGCTGAATCTCATCCGTCGCCTGGTTGAGGATTCCATAGATCTTGTGGGTGGCCTCAAGCATGGTGTAACCCGCGTCGGAAAGACGGAGCTTCTTGCCAACTGAATAGAATAGGGGTGCCCCTACCGTCCGCTCCAGCTTCTTAATCTGCTGGGTCAGTGCCGGTTGAGTGATCCCCAAAATCTGCGCAGCCTGAGTATAGTTCATGGTCTCAGCTAGCTGCAAGAAATACGTTAGGGTCTTCGAAGAAAAAATGCTTTCCTGCTTGGTCTTCATCCGCTTCTACTCCTTATCACGTCTGACGATGGTGCGACAAAACACCAGGCCAACCTAATGGTAACTATTAAGTTATATCATAGGCTGTTTCCAAAAAAAGCGCAATTAATTCTTCTTATAACTCTATTAATAACGAGACGTCTAATCCAGAACGAGCTCCGTAGGCTTGACCCGTAAGGAAACGGGTTCCCCTTCGACATCAGTATCCACAACGAACGAACCGTTGGAGTAGCGCCCACTGAGTGGATGTTCTGTCGGTAAGACGTCATGCGTTCGTTCACGACTGGTGACGATTTCTAAGGCGGGATTGCCGGCAGGAATCGTCATGAAGTCAACGATTCGATGAGGATCACGTTTCAATTCTCTGAGGATAATCACGCCACGACGGGCCCGACTGGTTACCGAGAGTTCCTTCATTGCCAGGCGTTTAAAGGCCCCGCGCTGAGTGATCAAGGCAATGGTATCACTGTCGTTGACCAAGGCTAGGTTAACCACTTGATCGTCGTCGCGGAGGTCCATGGAACGAACCCCAGTGGTCCGGGCACCGTTGATGGAGACTTCATCGACGGCATACCGTAAGGCGTAGCCGTTCTTCGAGACCAGTAGAATTCCTTGGTCAACGGGTTCTTGTAGGTAAACTACGCGGACGACCTTGGCCTCCGGATGCTTGAGCTTTTCATAGATGGCAGCCCGACTCTTATAGGTTCGGCCGGGTGTCAGGTCGCTAAACGCGGTCTGCTTAATGTAGCCATCGCTGGTCGCAATCAGGAACCGACCGGATTCCTTAAGCGAATCGAAGGCATAGGTGGCCACGATTTCTTCATCGGCAGCTAGGCCGATCGTTTGCGAAATGTGTTCCCCGGTTTCCTTCCACTTGGCGTCCGTAATTTCATGGACGGGTCGATAGATGAGGTTCCCCTTGCTGGTGAACATGAAGAGATGACTCAGTGTGCTGAGCTTTTGCAGGAAGATTGGATAATCCTCATCCTTCAAGCCGTTATCCTCGGGATCGGAAGCCGTGTAGGACCGGACACCAGATCGCTTCAGATAGCCATCGTGACTGACCAAGACGATCACGTCTTCATCGGCAACGGTCACTTCCGTCTTAATCTTGAGGTCTTCAATTTCATTCTCAATTTCTGTTCGGCGATCGTTCCGGTAACTCTTGGCAATCGTCTTTAGTTCGGACCGCAACACGGCATTTAGCTTTTTCGGCTCGGCCAGAATCTGGTGATCCTCATCAATCGAGGCAGATAGCTTGGCTGACTCGGCTTCGAGCTGGGTCACGTCGGTATTGGTTAATCGGTAGAGTTGCAGGGCCACAATTGCGTCGGCCTGTTTCTCGGAGAAATCATAGGTACTAACCAGATTGTCGCGGGCATCACGCCGATCCTTGCTGGCCCGAATCGTTTGAATGACCTGATCCAAAATGGATAGGGCCTTAATCAAACCGGTCACAATGTGTTGCCGATCCAAGGCTTTTTGAAGATCGTATTGGGTCCGCTTGGTAATGACCGTGCGTTGGTGTTCCAGGTAAGCCGTGAGAATGGTCTTTAATCCCACGTGTTCTGGCCGCATGTGGTTGATGGCCACCATGTTAAAGTTGTAGGCGATTTGTAACTCGGTATTCTTGAACAGGTAGTTCAAAATCCCCTTGGCATCGGCGTCACGCTTTAATTCAATGGCAATTCGTAGCCCGTCCCGGTCACTTTCGTCCCGAACTTCTGCGAGCCCTTCAACCTTCTTGTTCAAGCGGATTTCATCAATCTTTTTGACCAATTGGGCCTTGTTGACTTCGTAAGGAATTTCGGTCACGGTAATCTGACTCTTGTTACCGCGAAGTTCTTCAATAGCGGTTTTCGAGC
The DNA here is from genome assembly GCF_003946545.1 of Levilactobacillus tangyuanensis. Classification (GTDB taxonomy): domain Bacteria; phylum Bacillota; class Bacilli; order Lactobacillales; family Lactobacillaceae; genus Levilactobacillus; species Levilactobacillus tangyuanensis. Next base: position 243,250 of record NZ_RHOA01000003.1, on the reverse strand, counting down.
GAACAACGATTCGGCCACGGCCGGTCTCATAGGCCTTAACAATTCCGTCACGACCTTGAATAATCCCGCCGGTTGGAAAGTCTGGACCCTTGACGAAGCCCATGAGTTCTTCCAGGGTGGCCTTGGGATGACTAAGGAGGTAGACCAAGGCGTCCACGACCTCACCCAAGTTATGCGGTGGAATCTCCGTCGCATAACCGGCCGAGATCCCCGTCGATCCATTGACCAGCAGATTGGGGAAACGCGCCGGTAGAACGGTTGGTTCATACTCGGTATCGTCAAAGTTTAAGACCATTTCGACGGTATCCTTATCGATGTCTCGCAACATCTCACCGGCCAACTTACTCAGTCGCGCCTCGGTATACCGCATGGCAGCCGCGGGGTCCCCATCCATGGAACCGTTATTCCCGTGCATTTCAACGAGGGGTTCGCGGACCTTCCAGTCCTGGCTCATCCGCGTCAGGGCTTCGTAGATGGAACTATCACCATGGGGGTGAAAGTTACCCATGACGTTCCCGACAGACTTTGCAGACTTACGGAACCCCTTGTCGTAGGTGTTGCCGTCCTTGTTCATGGCAAATAAAATTCGCCGTTGAACGGGCTTGAGGCCGTCGCGAATGTCTGGCAAGGCCCGTTCCTGAATGATTGACTTGGAATAGCGGCCGAACCGGTCGCCCATGACTTCTTCCAAGGTCAATTCTTGAATATTTTGTCCTTCACTCACGAACTCATTACTCCTTTCACCGGTAAATTAGGATTTGTTAGACTCGTTTTCCAACAAACTTGAACTATCGTCTTCCAACGTAAACTGCACGTTGTTTTCGATCCATTTCCGGCGGGGTTCAACTTTGTCTCCCATTAGCGTCGTTACCCGGCGTTCTGCTAGGGCGGCGTCGTCGATTTGTACCCGGATTAGCGTCCGATTCTCGGGGTCCATGGTGGTTTCCCAGAGTTGACCGGCATCCATTTCCCCTAACCCCTTGAACCGTTGTAAATGATACCCGTGGTTCGCAATCTTACTGGTCTTCTCGGCTAATTCATCGTTGGTCCAGGCATATTCGATGCTGGGTTTCTTCCCCGTCTTTTGAATCCGGTACAGTGGCGGTAGCGCAATATAGACCCGACCGGCATCGATCATGGGCCGCATATACTTGTAGAAGAAGGTCAACAGGAGAATCTGGATATGGGCACCGTCGTCATCGGCATCGGTCATGATAATAATCTTATCGTAATTGGCATCCTCGATATTGAATTCTGAACCGACACCGGCACCAATGGTATAAATCATGGTACTGATTTCTTCGTTCTTCATGATGTCTGGCAGCTTGGCCTTCTCGGTGTTCAAGACCTTCCCCCGTAAAGGCAGGATGGCTTGGAACTTCCGGTTACGACCTTGTTTGGCCGAGCCCCCGGCGGAATCCCCTTCGACTAGGAACAGTTCGTTCTTAGCCGAATTCTTGGATTGGGCGGGCGTCAGCTTCCCCGAAAGCAGGCGTTCATGTTTCTTGTGACGCTTGCCGTTACGACTCTCGTCGCGAGCCTTGCGGGCGGCTTCACGGGCCTGACGGGCCTGGGTGGACTTCTTGATTAACATCTTCCCGAAGTCCCCGTTTTCCATCAGGTAGTAGCCCAGTTGTTCATTGATGACGTTGTCGACAATTGTCCGGGCCTCGGGCGTCCCTAATTTTTCCTTGGTTTGACCCTCGAACTGTAACAGGTTTTCGGGAACTCTAAGGGAAATGACTGCGGATAAGCCTTCACGGACGTCACTACCTTCGAGGTTCTTATCCCGTTCCTTTAGCAGGCCAACCTTGCGTGCATAATCGTTAAAGGCCTTGGTCCAGCCGCTACGCAGGCCGACCTCATGGGTTCCGCCATCCTTGGTGCGGACGTTGTTGACGAACGACAAGAGGTTTTCGGTATAGCCGTCGTTGTATTGCGCAGCCACCTCAACTTCGATACCATCCTTCTTGCCATCGAAATACATGATGTCCCCAAGGGTGTCCTTATCTTCGTTTAGATAGTTAACAAACTCCTTGATCCCATCATCGTATTGGTAGGATTCTTCTCGTTCTTGCCCTTCCCGTTCGTCGGTGAGCGTGATCTTGACGCCCTTCAAAAGGAAGGCAGATTCACGGAGCCGTTCTGCCAGCGTCCCAAAATTATAAACGGTGGTGGTGAAAATACTGCTATCGGGCTTGAAGGTCATCGTGGTCCCGTTGTGAGCCCGGGTGTTGCCCTTCTTTTCGAGGGTGCCTTGTGGCTTGCCCCCGTTCTTAAATTTTTCTTGGTAGCGCACGCCATCGCGGACGATGGTGACGGTGAGTGAGCTGGATAAAGCATTGACGACCGAGGCCCCCACCCCGTGGAGACCACCGGAGGTTTTATAGCCCCCCTGGCCGAATTTACCACCGGCATGCAGGACCGTCAGAATGACTTCGGGGGTTGGAATCCCGGAGGCGTGCATGCCTACTGGCATACCCCGCCCATGGTCGACCACTGTAATGCTATTGTCAGCATGAATGGTGACATTGATTTCTTTCCCGTAGCCCGCTAAGGCCTCGTCAACGGCGTTATCGACAATTTCATAGACCAGGTGATGTAAACCCCGGCCGTCGGTAGAACCGATGTACATACCGGGTCGTTTACGAACAGCTTCCAATCCCTCCAAGACTTGAATGGAGGAATCGTCATATGTTGGTTTTGCTTTCGCCATGCGTAAATCCCCTTTACTTTTTACGAATTTTCAGAACTTAACCAGGTGCTATCTCAGTGTACTCCTGGCCGAACGTACGTTCAAATAAATTGGCCAAAGCCCCCAGGACAGCGCTCAGTAACTTCATAATCATACCACAGGAACCGAAAAACTTGCTAGCCAATCAGGAGATATTTGGCGGCGGCCTGAAAACATGCTAAAATAATGAGCAGCTTCTTTGGGACCTGACTGATCCCAAGGATTACAGAGCGGAGGAATGACTCGTGAAATTAATTGGCTTACTCATCGTGGCCTACCTGTTGGGAGCAATCCCCAACGGTGTCTGGATTGGCAAGGCCTTCTTTAAAACTGATATTCGACAATCGGGGTCCGGTAACATCGGAACCACCAACACCTACCGGGTCCTCGGCCCGTATGCCGGCACGACCGTGATGGTCTTGGACATCGCTAAGGGAACGGTTGCCACCCTCTTGCCCACCCTCCTACCGAGCTGGGTGCCGGCACATACGGTACTGGGATCGGCCTTACCCCTATTATTTGGGCTGATGGCGATTCTTGGTCACACCGTTTCGATCTTCGACCACTTCAAGGGCGGCAAGGCCGTTGCCACCTCGGCGGGGATGCTGCTCGCCTATAACCCGATTATGTTCGTGATTGCCGCCGGGCTATGGGTTAGCCTGATCTATTGGACGAGTATGGTTAGTCTGGCCAGCATGATTGCCTTTTCACTGGTGACGCTGATCTCACTGTTCTTCCACGACTGGTATTTGACCGGCATTGCCGTGGCATTAACGGCCTTTGTCTTCTACCGGCACCGGACCAACATTACCCGGATTCGTGAAGGAACCGAATCCATGGTGCCATTTGGGCATGGTTATCATAAACGACAACTGAACAAATAACCGAAAAGGACTATCAATGACCGCGCGAGGCGATCGTTGATAGTCCTTTTTTAGTTAGAAACAAGTAATTTGGTAACTGGCATTGAAGTCTTCATGGACCGCCAGATGATTGATGGCAACCTTGGTGGCTAAGTCGCCGGTAGCGTTAACGTCGTCGGCTAGCCCCCACCATGGTTCCAGGCAGACGAATGGGGCTTCCTTAGGGTATGGTGACCAGATGCCGAGATAGGGTGCGGTGGTGGTCAGGGCAACCCCATGGTCGTCGGCCGCCGTGCTCAGCATGACCGTCGTCTCGGGATTGGTCAGCGTCAGAATTTGGGCATCGTGTTCAAAGAGATCGTGGGTGAGCCCCATGGGCCGTGACAGGTCTAGGGGAACGCTGTGCGTGCTGTCGCTGTATGGCCCGACCAAAGGGATTCGTTGGTAGGCTTGCTTAGGAGCCACCGTGACCACGTAGTCCGTAAAGTCAGCTGTCGCACCACCAAAGGGAATGTTGAAGCCGGGATGTGCACCGAAGGAGAAGTCCATGGCAGTATCCGCCGGATTCGTCACCGTGGCGTTAACCTTCAGTTGGTGATCGACGAGTTCGTAGGTCAGCGTGAGGCTAAAGTCATTCGGGTAGAGTAAGTGTGATTCGGTGTCCGCCGTTAAGCGTAAGACCACGCGGTCTGCCGATTGTTCAATCGTGGTGAACTCGCGGTCACGGGCAAAGCCGTGTTGCGTCATCTTATAGGTCTTGTCGTCCACGCGGTACTCGTTGTCCTGCAACCGGCCAACGATCGGAAACAGGATGGGCGCATGCCGTCCCCAGTATTTGGCATCGGCCTGCCACAGGTATTCCAAGCCCGTGTCATTGTCCTTAATGCTTGTGGGTTCGGCTCCCAGCGGATTAATTTGTGCGGTTAGATAGTCATTCTTCAAAGTTAGCATCTGTGTTTACATTCCCTTCCCTAAAAAAACGGTCGTGGCCCCTGCCACGACCGTTAGTTTCTTACAAGATGTAACGGGACAAGTCCTTGTTTTGGACAATATCACCAATTTTATCATTGACGTAGTTTTCGGTAATCGTGACGTCACCGGTCCCCATGTCAGGCCCCTCAAATAGGAGATCCTCCAGCAGCTTTTCGAGGACGGTTTGTAGCCGCCGGGCCCCGATGTTTTGGTTCTCATGGTTAAGTTCGAAGGCCAATTCGGCAATGCGTTCGATGGCTTCCATGGTGAAGGTGACCTTCACGTTGTCGGTACCAATCAAGGCAATGTATTGCTTAACCAGGGCATTGTTTGGCTCCGTTAAAATCTTAACGAAGTCGGACTTGCTGAGGTCGTTTAATTCAACCCGAATTGGGAAACGCCCTTGGAGTTCGGCAATGAGATCACTTGGCTTAGATTCGGCAAAGGCCCCGGCAGCGATAAACAAGATGTGGTCGGTCGAAATCGAGCCATACTTAGTCTTGATCTGGGTTCCTTCAACGATTGGTAAGATGTCACGTTGGACCCCTTCACGGGAGACATCGCCGCTGTTTTGGCCACCCTTGGTAATCTTATCGATTTCATCCAAGAAGATAATCCCGGTGTTTTCGGCCCGTTTGATGGCATCGTGATTGATGTCGGCATTGTTAACGAGCTTTTCGGATTCCTCGGCAACCAGAATTTCCCGGGCTTCCGAAACGCGAACGGTGCGCTTGACCCGCTTCTTCGGCATGATGGCGCCTAAGGTATCGTTCAAGTCGATTCCCATTTGGCCCAACATGTTGTTATCCGTGGCGTTGGCTTGTTCGGGATCGGCCATCTCAATTTCCACTTGGTTATTTTCAAGTAAGCCCTTGTCGAGTTGTTCCGTCAGGGATAACCGTTGGTTACGAATATCATCGGTGACCTCTTCGTCATCGGCCGGTGCCGTCGGGGTTTCCCCGTTTTGCATCTGGGAGAACATGTTCATCATGTTAGAGAAGTCATTGTTTTGTTTCTGTTCCTTCTTCTTTGCAGGGGCCAGTAGTTTGACTAACCGTTTGTTAGCCGCCTGGACAGCATCGCTACGCACGCGGGTAAATTGGTCTTGCTTTTCCATATTAACGGAGACTTCAACCAGGTCACGCACCATGGATTCCACGTCGCGACCGACGTACCCGACCTCGGTAAACTTGCTGGCTTCAACCTTGGTGAACGGCGCATGGACAATCTTAGCGAGTCGTCGGGCAATTTCAGTTTTACCGACACCGGTGGGTCCGATCATCAGCATGTTCTTTGGTGAGATTTCCTCTTGCATGGCGTCGTCGAGTTGCATGCGACGGTACCGGTTACGCAAGGCGATGGCGATGGCTCGTTTTGCCTCATCTTGGCCAATGACGTATTGGTCAAGTAGGCCGACGATTTCTCGTGGTGTTTTATCAATAGCATCCATATTTTGTGTCCTCCGTTCGATTAGAGTTCTTCTGAGATAACGTTATTATTTGTAAAGATATCAATGCCACCCGCAATATGAATGGCGGTTTCGGCAATTTCCTTGGCGCTCATGTCCGTGGCGTGATGGTGTAAGGCGGTCGCGGCGGCCAAGGCAAAGTTGCCACCAGACCCAATGGCTAGGATGTCATCGTCTGGGGCAATGACTTCACCGGAACCAGATACGAGTAACATCTCGTCCTTGTCCATGACGATGAGCAGCGCCTCAAGCTTCTGTAGGGCCTGATCGGAACGCCATAACTTGGCGAGTTCAACGGCGGCCCGTTGTAAATTGCCGCTGTATTCGTTGAGTTGGCCTTCGAATTTTTCTTCTAGGTTGAAGGCATCGGCAACACTTCCGGCAAATCCAACCACCACTTGGTCGTTGTAGATGCGACGGATCTTGTGAGCGGTACCCTTCATGATGACCTTTTCACCCATGGTGACTTGGCCGTCACCAGCCATCGCGTTATGGCCGTTGTGACGAACGGCACAGATGGTCGTTGCTTCAAATTTTACTGGCATAATTATTTTTGCTCCTTTTTAGTTGATGAGGAATCCGAGTGGCCCTGTGTGGCCCGCGGGAAAAACTTGCGATAGTCCCGTTGTAAATGTTCTCGGGTAACGTGGGTATAAATTTGGGTGGTCGAGAGGCTGCTGTGGCCGAGTAATTCTTGAACGGAACGCAGGTCGGCCCCTCGATTCAAGAGGTGTGTGGCAAAGGTGTGACGGAGCATATGGGGATGAATGTCCGTGGTTAACGTGCTCCGCTGAATGATTTGATTGAGGAGATAGGTGACACCCGCCGAGGTCAATTGTTCGCCACGATAGTTGATGAAGACGAAGTCATGAGCCTGGTCATTTTGGGCCATGATTGGGCTACGCGCCGCATTGAAGTAGGCTTGTAACGCATCGCTGGCATAGTGGCCGAACGGCACATACCGTTCCTTGTTCCCCTTCCCGTGAATCAGCATGATCCGGTTATCGAAATCAACGTCGGTCAAAGTGAGATTGACACACTCGCTGACCCGAATGCCCGTCCCATACAGAACTTCCAGTAGGGCAGAGTCGCGGGTGGCCAACTGGTCGTTGGGATTTGCCGCGGCTGCCACAAACAGAGCCGTCATTTCTCGTTCATAGAAGAATCGGGGCAAATGGTTCTGATGATGCTTGAGCTGGACGTAGGCAAATGGATCGTCCTTCGCCAGGCCATTGCTGATGAGAAAGTTATATAACGATCGTAATGTTGAGAGCTTTCGGGCGATGGTCGTCCGGGCATAATGCCGGTCGTACAGGTCGCTCAAGTAGACCTCGACATCGAGCTGGTCGATGTCCGCCCAGGGCTTACGCCCGCCATTATCCGCCAGAAATTGGTCGAATTCGGCCAGATCCTCGCGATAGGCCTTGACCGTTTCCGGAGAGTACTGCCGCTCACCGCTGAGATACGTGATAAATTGTTCAACTTGTTTGTCCACGACAACACCTCCTGCCCTGTTAATGCTAGCAAACGCTTTTCTAAAACTCAATTAACTCATCAAAAAACTCCCTAGTGGCTCGTCACCAGGCCAACCTAAGCGCAACCTCAGTCGAATCCCTGCCAATCTGCCACCAAATTGGTGGCGATCGACTGGCAACGATAAACCAATAATTTTTGAAATGTGTTGACAGAATCAGTAAACGTTTGTAGAATAATTTCATTGGAGGGATAAACATGTCCTCATTAGAACGTTCCTTAACCGAAATTGAACAAGGCTGGCACCAGACCGACACCGATTATGTTTGCCATTACTGTGACACGGTATTTGCCAAGGATGAGGTCTTTCCTGTTGAAGGAAAGTTCTATCCGGCCGCTGAAATGATTCGGCAACACGTTGCCCAGGCCCACCCGGATGCCATCAATGACCTGATTCAAACCGACAGCAAGTATAATACCCTGACGACTAAACAACGCTCGCTCCTCATGGCCTTTGCTCGTGGGGAAAAGGACGCCACCATTGCTGGGGAAACTGGCGTCGCTGCCGCAACCGTGCGTCATCAAAAATTCACCTTTCGCGAGAAGGCCAAGCAGGCCAAGCTGTACCTGGCGATCTATGAACGCGTGTTTAACCAAACACCCGTACCGGATGCCCTGGTTGATTTGCCCGAGCAGACCGGACCGGTTGATGATCGTTTCGCTATCACCACGACTGAGTTTCAGACAATTGTCCAGAAATACTTTATCTCGACCGACCCGCTGCGGTTAAAGCGGTGGCCTAAATCACAGAAGGCTATTTTGGCGGTTCTGAAGCAAGTGATGAGCCTTATCCCCGTTGACCGGCACTACACGGAACGAGACTTAACGGCCGTGCTCAAGCCAGTCTACGCGGACTATCCGATGTTACGGCGTTATTTGATTGACTATGACTTTCTGCAACGAAAGGCCGATGGCAGTGACTATTGGCGGAACCCAGATTACAAGGAGTAAATTATGAATCGAAAAGAATTGCTTCAACAATACAAGGCCACGCCAACCTTCTATGGCGTTATCGAAATTAAGAATACCAAAAATGGTTAGACGTTTATCGATGTTGTGTCCAACATTCACAATCGTTGGGGTTATTACCAAACCAATTTGAACGGGCATTTTTACCATGACACCGATCTACAACGGGACTGGGACGAACTTGGCGCCGCGGCATTTAGTTATCAGGTCTTGTGGGAACAAGACACCAGTGAGGTCCTCAACCTGCGTCAGGCGATGAAAGACGTTAAGGCCAAGTGGTTAACCTTGAAGCAACCCAGCTATAATCACCCCTCATAAGGAGACTGAACATGACAGAATTAAATACGACGAGTCACCCGATCGATCAAGCAACTTGGTCACGGCGTGAGAGTTTTTATTACTTTACCAAGATGATGCCTACCGGTTTTACGATTAACGTTGAGATTGATGTGACGGCCACCAAGCACTGGCTGGCCGCTCGTCAATTAAAATTTAATCCGGCCTACCTCTATCTCGCGTCACGGGTCATCGCGGAAATTCCCGAATTACGAGTAGGTCGCAACGAGGCGGGCGAACTGGTTCACTTCGACGTCTTACACCCTAGCTACACGATTTTTCATGGGGATGACCACAGCATCTCAAGCCTCTGGACCGCCTATGATGCCCAGTTTGAACAGTTTTATGCGAATTATTTGGCCGACCAGGAAACGTATGGCGACCAACATACCCCGATGCCGAAGGCCCCTCGGAGTGCTAACACCTATATGATTGGTAGTCTGCCCTGGACGCATTTTACCTCGTATACGCCGTTACCATTTGGGCCACTGAACACCTTCTTCCCGGTGATCCAGGCCGGTAAATTCGTTGAAGACGGTCAGCATGGCTGGCAAATGCCTGTGTCCGTGACCATTCACCACGCGGTTGCCGACGGTTATCACGTGAGCCAATTCTTTGAACGCCTGCAAACGGTCTTTGATCACCCGGAAACTTATTTAGCCTAAGTTCGTCATGCCGACCATAACTTGGTCGGCTTTTTTTGTGGGACGATGGATCAAAAAACGTTGCCGTTCTCTTTCGAGGGCGGCAACGTTGACGAACCATTTATTTTTGGGGGGCTTCTTCGTAATCGCCGTTAGGACAAACGATTTGACTCCCACCACGAATTTTCTTGGCAACCAGGTAGTGACCGTCCTTAGGACAATCACGACCGACTGGCTTGTCCCATGAGACGAAGTCACAGTCTGGATAACGGGAACAGCCGTAGAAGATCCGGTTCTTCTTGGACTTCCGTTCGATGACTTGGCCTTTATGACAAACCGGACAAGTGACACCGATTTCCTTAACGATAGCCTTGGTATTGCGGCAATCTGGGAAGCGTGAGCAGGCGTAGAACTTACCGTAACGCCCCATCTTGATAACCATTGGCGCGCCACAGATGTCACAGTCGAAGCCGGCAGGTTCATCACGGATCTGCACCTTTTCGATGGCGTCTTCGGCGTGGGCCACTTCCGTTGAGAATGGCTTGTAGAAGTTATCAATGACCTTAACCCAGTCCTGATGACCTTCTTCAATCCCATCTAATTCATGTTCAAGGTCGGCCGTGAAGTCAACGTTGACCACGTCCGGGAAGTAATCGTTGATAATTTGATCGACGATTTCTCCCAGCTCAGTGGGTTCAAAGCGACGGCCAACCAACTTCACGTAGTACCGCCGTTGGATGGTGTCCAACGTTGGCGCATAGGTTGATGGTCGACCCACACCGTTTTCTTCCAAGGCCTTGATTAGGTTGGCTTCGGAATAGCGTGCAGGCGGCTGAGTAAAGTGTTGGGCCGGATCGGTCTTGGCTAACTTGACTTGGTCACCGATCTCAAGATCGGGTAACAGGTTATCTTTTTCCTTACCATCCTTGTAAATCTTCAGGAACCCTTCGAACTTCATCTTAGATCCGTTGGCCCGGAAAGTGACCCCATTTTGTTCAATGGTGACGGCCATGGTATCCATGATCGCGTTGGTCATTTGACTGGCGACGAACCGGTTCCAGATTAATTGGTAAAGCCGGAATTGGTCACGCGTCAGCTTGTCCTTAAGGCTAGCGGGTGTCCGGAAGACGGACGTTGGCCGAATCGCTTCATGGGCGTCTTGGGCCCCTTCAGGTAATTTCCCCTTGATTGGCTTGGTAGCGGCAAATTCCGCCCCATACTTCTCGTGAATGAAGGTTGAGGCCTCATGTTTAGCAATGCTGGAAATCCGCGTGGAGTCGGTCCGCATATAGGTGATAAGCCCTTGCGTCCCTTCTTTACCCAGGTTAATCCCTTCGTAGAGCTGTTGAGCGGCCATCATGGTCTTTCGGGTCCGGAAGTTTAACTTCCGGTTGGCATCTTGTTGCATGGAACTCGTCGTAAATGGTAGTTGTGGGGAACGCTTCCGTTCCTTCCGGACAACGTTGGTAATATCAAAATTACCCTTGCGGTCGAGTTTGTTTAGCACATCTTGAACGGCGTCATTGTCTTTCAAGCCGGCCTTCTTGCCATTTAAGCCATAGAAGCTGGCATTAAAGGTTGAACGGCCCTTCTTGAATTCCGTATCGATCGTCCAATATTCTTCGGGTTGGAACGCCTTGATTTCCTTTTCGCGTTCGATGATCAGCGATAAGGCGATGGATTGGACCCGTCCGGCACTCAGGCCCTTTTTAACTTTTTTCCATAACAGTGGTGAAATGGAATAGCCCACCAACCGGTCCAAGATCCGACGGGCCTGTTGGGCATCGACCAGATCCATGTCGATTGAGCGCGGGGTCTTGAAGGCCTCTTTAACGGCATCCTTTGTGATTTCGTTAAAGGTCACTCGGTTCTTGGCCGTGACGTCAAGGTTAAGCACATGGGCCAAATGCCAGGCAATGGATTCCCCTTCACGGTCAGGGTCAGATGCGAGGTAGACGGCCTTGGCCTTTTTGGCCTCGGAACGCAGGCCCTTGATGACGTCACCCTTACCACGAATCGAGATGTAATGTGGATCGTAGTCGTTATCGACGTCGACCCCCATCGAACTCTTAGGTAAGTCACGCACGTGGCCTAGACTAGGGACAACCTTGTAGGTCCGTCCTAGATATTTCTCAATGGTTTTGGCTTTTGCGGGCGATTCAACGATGACTAATTTTTTTTGCGGCGCCCGCCGCTTTTTGGTGCTGGATTTAGTTTTTGTCTTGGTAGGCAATGCACATTACTCCCTCGAATGAACAACGAAGAACCCTGTAAGGCTTGGGTTTCGTGTCCCCATAATTGATTATTTTGCGGAATTTTAAGTTCGCGAAATTTTTCACGTTTAATCCCACACATGATATTTCAACAGAGGGTGGGTTGTCAACTAAAATTCTTCTATTATATGGCCGGAATTAAGAACTGGCTTTGCGCCCGCCAGAATTAATTCATTCGTTCCAACCGAATTCTTTTGGGTGATTGGACCCGGTACCGCCAGAATATTGCGGTTTTCTTGCAGGCCAATGTTTGCCGTGATTAGGCTGCCAGAATGATGGGCAGCCTCGATGACTAGGATGGTCCGTGCTAGACCGGCGATCAGCCGATTCCGTTCCGGAAAATGGTGGCGGGCCCCCGGCGTCCCCAGCGGATATTCCGAGAGGACGAGTTGTTCTCGCATCAGGGTCGTCATTAGCTCGCGGTTGCAGGCCGGATAACAGCGGTCGAGCCCGGTTCCAATCACGGCTACGGTATGGCCATGGTGGGCCAAGGCGACCTGATGCCCTAGGGTGTCGACCCCCTGGGCAAGGCCCGAAACAATACAGATCTGGTGATCGACGACTGCCGGTAATAGGCGGCGCATCGCTTGAACGGCATATGGCGTCGGCTGTCGCGAGCCAACTACCGCTAATTGGGTAGCCTGTAACAAGCGGACATCACCCCGAAAATATAAGGCGACTGGCGGTGCATATATCTCACGGAGCTGGGCCGGATAGGCCTGATCGACAATGGTTAGACACCCACCGAAGGTTAGATTTGCGCGAACCTGTCGGGTAAGCTCTGTTGAAAATAACTGCTGGTGCATTGCCGTGGCCTGACTAATGGTCATGGGGATTTCCGTACAGAGTTGATCGACCAATTCTGGGGTGAACGTTGCTTGGGGATGATGTTTGGTCCAGATCCAACAAGCCCGGCAGGCCTTCTGACCAATGCCCGTAATCAGTGGTAACCGCATGAAAAAATCACGAAGTGTCAGTTGCATGGTGGCAACCGCCCTTTCCTCTTTTGAGGATTAACTCCGTGATGCTTGGTTAATTATTTTTTGAACCGGTGAAAAAGTCGTTCGATGGATGGGGGTGACCCCGCGATCGGCTAACCCTGTCAGGTGCTCCTTAGTGCCATAACCGGCGTTATTAGCAAAGCCATAGCCAGGATACAAAACGTCATAGGTGGCCATCAGATGGTCACGATAGACCTTAGCAACGATGCTGGCCGCGGCCACGCTAGCACTCTTGGCATCACCCTTAATTAAACGGGTTTGCGGGACCTGAACCGGGATCTGCATGGCATCGACGATTAACTGTTGGGGAACGACCCCTAGTCCCATGACGGCCCGCCGCATGGCCACCCGGGTAGCTTGATAAATGTTAATATGATCGATCAGCTTGGGACTGCCAATCCCAATACTAACGGCAACTGCCTGATCCAGGATTAACGGATATAATCGTTCCCGTTCCTTGGCGGTCAGTTGTTTTGAGTCGTTTACCAATGGGATATCAAAGTCATGTGGCAAAATGACGGCACTGGTCACCACGGGCCCCGCCAGCGGACCGCGCCCAACCTCATCGATCCCCGCGACCTGGTCGCCCTGCGCCCAAAAATCCCGCTCATATTTGAGTCGATTCTGAAAAGCAGCCTCGGCGAGACGGCCCTTTTCAATGCGTCGTTCAATTTGGCCGAGTAGTTGTTGGGCGCCCTTGCGAGAATCCAAACGAAGCGTGGCCAAACGCTCATCATCGAGGCTAACCACGTCGTTTAGATCCTGCTTTAATTGACTAAGACTGGGTTGCTTAGTCACTGGTCGTCGCCTCACCTTGGGGTGCCCGATCAAGGGTAAAGCCGCCCAGCTTCTTACGGCGGGCATCTTGAATCAACCGTTCGCTACCGCGTTCATAGTCGTCACGCATACCGATCTTACTAGTGATCTTCAGTAGGAGATCAACGTCGCTCAGACTCATGTCGTCCGCCGTCAGATGGTACCGGTCCTGCAAGGCCGGTTCGTGGTATTGACGGAAGAAACTCAACGCATAGAGGGCCACGTCATCCTTGGCGTACAACTTTTCCTTGATGGCCCCGGTCAATGCTAGCTTAAGGGCTGTTTCCTGGTCCTTAAACTTTGGCCAGAGAATCCCTGGGGTGTCCAATAATTCAAGTTGCTTACTTGAGCGTAGCCACTGTTGTCCCTTGGTTACCCCTGGCGTATTGCCGACTTGTGCCGCCTTGCGGTTAACCAAGTGGTTAAGCAAGGTTGACTTGCCGACATTCGGAACGCCGACGGTCATGGCCCGCACTGGCCGCTCCTTCAGGCCCTTAGCCTGTTCCGCAGCCAACTTGTCTGCCAACAAGCTTAGCGCCAGTTTGGTGATTTGTTTAGGCGTCACATTGGCTCGGGAATCGATAGCAATGGCCCCCTTGCCCTGTGCGCGATAGTAGCGAATCCAGGCAGCGGTTTGCTGGGGATCGGCCAGATCCATCTTGGTCAAAATAATTAAATGGGGCTTGTCCTTAGCAATTCGGGCAATTTCGGGATTTCTGGATGCACCGGGAATGCGGGCATCTACTAATTCAAATACAATATCGACCAGATGAATATTTTCTTCCATCTGTCGAATGGCCTTGGCCATATGGCCAGGGAACCATTGAATGTTACTCATAAGTTAGTCTCCTCTATTCATACAATCGCGTGATAATAAATTTTGTGTTGGGCGACGGTCTTGTGAAGACGCTACCGCTACTTAATCGTTAAATGTCTGGGTAGTGGTCGATGGGTGACGACGCATGGAGCCTACCCAGAATTTCAAGTACATCTATTCTACCATGTTTTACCAGCAAATTAGATGTTAGCCGGCCTTCGCTCATTAAAAACTTAGTCAGTCGGCAACGGTCACCCGACCTAAAAAAGCTCACTTCTTCGAGTGGGCTTCCTTGGTCAGACTAGCCAGTCATCCTAGGCCAGTGCTGCTAAATAGAGTTGCCAAGCATCGTCGAAGATGGTCATCGATGGCAAGTAGCCGGCATTTTCCTCTAAATATTTTGAAATTTCAGCAAAATCCGTTTCTTGCTTGGGAAAGGAACTGTCATAGAAGGCATTGTTGGCAAAAGTCGCGACCGGATCATAACTCTCGGGATTACGCTGGGTCATGAGATATTGGTAAAATGACTTAGGCATCTAAATCCTCCTTAGTTTTTGGGAATTCGTGCCTGGAAGACAAACTTTCCGGCACCGTTTAGATCGATTTTCTTCGCCGCATACGATAGTTTCTTACCGTGGCCGATGGCCGTCAAGTGCAGGGTCATGGTTTCATCCTTCACGTTCATAGCGACCCACTTTGGCAGGGGATAATTCTTATCGATGTAGCTCATAACAAAGCTGACTGGGACCGGTAAGGATCCAATCGAGAGCTTCTGTGCCTTTAATTTCACGTCACCCGAAGGCAGAACGGTTGGTTTAAAGAGCAAGACAAAGTTGACGTTGGCCCCTAAAACCTGGGTTGATCCCGTCAGCATGGCGTGATCGGTCACTTGGAAACGATACTTTAATGGATGGCCCTTCAAGGACTTATTGACGTAGTAGTCGGCCAAGGCATTCACTTGTTTTTTATTGAGCGTGACATTGACGTCGGTGCCGCCACTCACGGGCTTGGTCGTGGTCGCCTCTTGGCTACCAGAGAACACCTTCACACTCATCGTGACTGCGGTGAGCAGGATGATGGCCACCAGGGCAATGAAGCCCCATTTCCACCAATTTCGTGGGGTATTCGTTTTGGCATGTCGTTGCATGGATTCGGTTCCTCCTTACTTCAATAACCATTGCTGATGGGCCTGCATTTGTTGATAAGCGTAGCGGGTCATCAGTCGATACCCTTTTGCATTCGGGTGAAAATGGTCTTCATTGGATAAATAATCATTGCGTTCATCGCTACTGTCGCTCGCCAGAATCTGGGCCTGGAAGCTTTGTGCCGACAATTTACCGTCGTTGGCCTTCTGAGCATCTCGCTTGAGCTTGGCCTGCTGGGTTGCCGACTTGAATTGACCAACCGACATGGCCCGACTGATGTTCACCATGTAAAGGTGATCAAAGGTCGTGGCCGTCGCCGTGGTTTTAGCGTTCCAGTCATCAACAGCCTTGGTAATTTGGTCAAGATTGGCAAAGTAGACGTAGATGGGATTGTAAATCGTGTACAGATAGATTGGCGCATCCGGATTCAGCTTGCGTACTTGCGTTAACAACGATTTCAATTTTTTCTGATAGGTCGTTTCTGCCGAGTCCAGTTGGTGATTTAACTTCGACTGCTGATTGATGGTGACGTTTTTAGTTAGCGTCTGTAACAGGTCGTTGCCACCAACGGTCATGGTGATCGCCTGGGCCTTCTTAACCTGACGCTGCATCTTACGACTATCGGTCAGTCGCTGCTCAATCTGATCACTGCGGTCCCCAGACTTACCATAGTTGTGCATAATAACACGAACATGGTCCTTCTCGTGAATCATGGTCTTTAGTCGACTGGTATAGCCGCCTTGCTTCTGCTGATCGCCAACGCCCTCGGTCAGGGAGTCACCCAGGGCCACAATGCGAACCACAGAACGCTTGTTGCTGGGCGTACTCGAGACGGTTGTCCGGGCACCAGGATGCCAGTACGTCACAACGGCCAGGACAATTAAGACGACCAGTAAGGCAACCCCAATCACCTTGCTTAGATTTTTGAGTTTCATGTTAGATCCCCCTCAGGATAAAGAAAAAGCGGTGACGTCGCCACCCCTTCTTCCAAAAGTACAATGACTATTTAGTTGGGTCGGTGTAATACATTAAGGCAAAGGCGCCCATACCACCATGAGTTGCGATAATTGGGACCGTTTCACGGACCAAAACATCTTGCTTAGGGAACAACTCGTGTAAGTGTCCCGTGACCTTCTCAACGGACTCAAAGGCTTCCACGTGAGAAATGCCCATGGCCATGATGTCTGGTGTCTGCTTCATTTGGTCGTAAACCTTATCGAAGTACCGGTCAATGGTCTTCATGCCTCGACCCTTGGCCCGGATCTTCAGTTCACCACCGGTTACTTGAAGAACAACCTTAATATTTAATAATGACGTTAACATACCCGCGGCCCGGCTTAACCGACCACCCTTGAGGATGTTCTCTAGGGTCACAACACCCATGAAGAGATGAGTGTGATCACGAACAGCCACGGCCCGATCCAGAATGGCTTGGGTGTCGGCACCGGCTGCTGCCAATTTGGCTGCCTCAACGACTTGGAAGGCCAATGCCTGGTCCGTGTATTGACTGTCGACAACGGTCACGTCAGTCTTCGTTAATTGGGCAGCCTGTTCGGCGGTGTGGACGGTCCCACTAATTGCCGCCAACATGGTGAAGCAGATGACGGAACTGCCATCTGCTCCCAACTTGTCAAAGGTTTCAACAAACTTACCTAATGGTGGTTGGCTGGTCTTTGGCAACGTCTTAGACGTTTTCATTTTCTCGATAAATTCTTTATTTGTGATGGATTCCCGTTCAACGTAAATCGTGTCATCAATCATGACCGTCAACGGGATAATGGTGATGTCGTAATCTTGGATTTGCTGATCGGTAAGTCCGGCAGACGAATCCGTAACGATTTTAATTTTAGCCATGAGATCCCACTCTTTCTAACCAGAGAATTTGGTTTATGCTACAATATGCGTAATGAAACATACAGTAGTAGTATAGCAGAGTTAATAACATTTTTTAAGTAGGAGTTGTCGGGTCTGGTTGTCCCGTCAACCCCATAAGGAGGATATGGTTTGCCAAATACACGGAGCCGCACCTATCAAATCATTAATGAAATCTTAAATGCAGCCACTCATGGAATCGGTGCCGCCCTGAGTATTGCTGGATTGGTCATCTTGATCCTACAGGCACACGCCCGCGGAGGGGCCTTACGGATGACCACCTTTACCATTTATGGTATCATCCTCGTCTTGTTCTATTTAGCCTCAACCCTATTTCATAGCCTGTACTTTACCCGTGCGAGTCATGTGTTTCAAATATTTGATCACTGTGCTATCTATCTCCTGATCGCCGGGACGTATACCCCATTCAGCCTGGTTGTGGTTGGTGGTAAGCTGGGTTGGACCATGTTCGGCATCATTTGGGCCATGGCCATCCTAGGTATCATCTACAAGGCCATCTGGCTGGGACAATACCAGAAACTCTCAACGGTCATTTACGTGGTGATGGGCTGGATGTGTCTCATGGGCATTCAGCCCCTATATCACGGCTTAGGCTCCATTGGCTTCTTGCTGTTATTCCTGGGTGGCGTCGCCTTTACAGCCGGGGCCGTTCTGTATAGCTTTAAGAATATCCCCTTCGGTCATGTCATCTGGCACCTGTTCGTCATGCTGGGCACGGCCCTCATGTACTTCAGCATCTTGTTATACGCCTAAATTAAAATGGATGTGGGAATTGACCCCCACATCCATTTTTTTATTGTCGTTGATATTGCTCAAATTCATAGTTGTAAGGGTTAGCCGTATCGCGGACGCCTTGACGGCTTTTGACCAAATTGAATTGATCATAATCGATGGCTGGCATCCAGGTATCGCCATCAAAGTCGGCATCGATGACGGTTCGATACAACCAATCGACATCATCGAGGAGGGCCGCAAATATTTGGGCGCCGCCGACAACGAATAATTTTTCAGTTGGCCGTTCCCGAGCATACTCGCGGATAGCTTCGATACTATGGAGAACGATGACCCCCGCCGGAAATTTGTCCGCGGCCTGATGGGTCACGACCACATTAGTTCGGTTGGGTAGTGGCCGTTTGAACGACTCGAATGTTTTCGCGCCGGCAATGACCGTGTTATCCGTGGTGACCGTCTTAAAGAAGTGCATGTCGGCGGGTAAATGCCAAGGTAATTGGCCGTCCTGGCCAATTACACCATCGTGACCTTCCGCCCAAAGAAAAATTAACATCGCGTGAACACCCTTTCTATACGGCTACGGGCGCCTTAATGGTCGGCGCCGGATCGTAACCAGTGAGTTTGATATCAGCCATTTCATAATCAAAAATACTGGATTTGTCTGGATTCAACCAGAGCTGTGGCGCGGCCTTAGGGGCCCGGGTCAGCTGCTCGGTAATTTGGTCAATATGATTGCTATAGATGTGGGCGTCACCGAGTGTATGGACGAAGTCGCCCACCTCCAGGCCCACTTCCTTGGCAATTAAGGACGTTAACAGCGCGTAGCTGGCAATGTTAAACGGCACCCCAAGGAAGATGTCACCACTACGTTGATAGAGCTGACAGCTTAATTTACCGTCATTGACGTAGAATTGAAACAAGGTGTGGCATGGGGGCAGTGCCATGGATGGCACGTCTGCGGGATTCCAGGCCGAAACGATCATTCGTCTTGAGTCGGGATGGGTTCGCAAGGTCTCGATGACATTGGCCAGTTGGTCAATGGTTTCCCCGTTATGTCCCTGCCAGGCTCGCCATTGACTACCGTAGACCAAGCCTAAATCTCCATATTGGTCGCCGAATGCCTGATCGTTAAGAATGCGGTCGCAAAACGCCTTTTTTTCCGCCTGGTACTGCGTGTTAAATGCTGGATCGCTTAAGGAACGACGACCGAAGTCGGTCATGTCGGGACCATGGTAGGCGGGACTATCAACGTAGCGTTGGAAGGCCCACTCGTCCCAGATGTGATTATGGTGCTGCAGCAAGAAGCGAATGTTTGTGTCACCCCGCAGGAACCAGAGCAGTTCCGACTTAATTAAGCCAAAGGGAACTTTTTTGGTCGTTAGGAGCGGAAAACCCTCCTGTAAGTTGAACCGCATCTGATAGCCAAACAGGCTAATTGTGCCAGTGCCCGTCCGATCGGTCTTCTTGTGTCCAGTGGTTAAAACCGTTTTTGCCAGGTTTAAATAGGCCTCTTCTAACATGATTGCGCCCCTATTCTGCGTATTCGCTCAGGTATTCCCAACGAGCCATCTTGTCGTCTAATTGATGATCTAAGTCATCCAACTGGGATTGCAGCTCAGCCAGTTTACCATAGTCATCACCGTTAGCATTCATGGCCGTTTGTACTTGGGACTTTTGGTCTTCGAGACCGTCAATTTCGCCCTCGATGCCTTCCCATTCCTTTTGTTCAGCATAGGTCAGCTTAACCTTCTTCTTGGGTTGATCCGCCTCGTTGACGGCGGGCTTTGCCGCTTCCTTTGGCTTGGACTTTGTGGCCTGCTTACTTTCGGCTTGGCTGGCAGCCAGGTAACTACTAAAGCGGCCGGAATACCGGTCAATTTTCCCGTTGCCATCGAAGATCAACAGGCGATCGGCAACCTTGTCCAGGAAGTACCGGTCATGAGAGACCGTGATGACGGTCCCGGCAAATTGGGAAATATAGTCTTCAAGCACCGTTAACGTGCTGATATCCAGGTCATTGGTGGGTTCGTCCAAGAGTAAAACATTGGGCTGTTCCATCAGAAGCTTCAACAGATACAGCCGGCGTTTTTCACCACCGGAGAGCTTTCGAATCAGCGTGCCGTGCATGAACCGTGGGAACAGGAACTGTTCCAACAGTTCGGTGACACTGACGGAGTTCCCCTGATTGTCGGTGACCTGTTGCCCAACTTCCGAGAGATAACTAATCATGCGTTTATCTTCAGGGATCGGCTCGATCTGTTGCGTGTAGTAAGCCATCTTGACGGTCTCCCCAATTGATACCAGACCGGAATCCAAGGGTAACCGATTCGCAATCACGTTGAGCAGGCTGGACTTACCGGCCCCGTTCTCGCCGCTGATACCGATTCGTTCGCCACCCTGAATCAGGTCCGTGAAGTCCTTCAAGATGACGTGACCGCCCAATGACAGATTGGCATCCTTCAGTTCGATAACCTTTTTACCCAAGCGTTGCTGGCCTAATGAAATCGCCACATGATGTTCTACCTGACGGGTGCCCTGCTGGCTTTCAATATCATTGAAGCGGTTGATCCGGGCCTGTTGCTTGGTGGAACGGGCCTGAGCACCGGCCCGCATCCAGGCCAGTTCCTGCTGATACAGTCGCTTTTGTTTCTTTTCGGCCTCGGCCTCGAGGTTGACGCGTTCAGCCTTCTGTTGAACGTAGGCCTGGTAGTTTCCTGGGTATTGATAGAGTTTCCCGAAATCAAGTTCCCAAATTTGGTTGGCAATTTGATCCAGGAAATACCGGTCATGGGTCACAACGAGTAAGGCCCCTTTATAAGAAGCCAAGTACTGTTGTAACCAGGCAATTGAATCAAAGTCCAAATGGTTGGTCGGTTCATCTAATAACAAGAGATCGGGTGACTGAATCAAGACTTGTGCGAGACCCACCCGTTTGATTTGGCCTCCAGACATGGTTTTGATGGACTGGGATAGATCGGTAATTTTCAGTTGAGTCAGGATGGTTTTAACGTCACTCTCGGCCGTCCAGGCTTCCTCTTCATTCATCTGGGCCTCGGCATCCAGATAGCGTTTCTGAGCCGCCTCGTCCTCAGGATGGGCACCATAGGCGGCTAATGCGGCCTCGTACCGTCGAATCGTAACGAAGACCGGTTGATCACCAGAGAAAACGGCATCCATCACCGTTAAATTCTCGTCAAGATCTGGTTTTTGCGTGAGGTACCCAATGGTATAGTCCTTGGGCGTGGCGAGTTCCCCATCGGGTTCGTTCGCAATCCCTGCCAAGGTGTTAAGCAGGGACGTCTTCCCACTACCGTTGACCCCGATCAAGCCAATGCGATCGTGCTCGTTTATGATGAAGTTAAGATCATCGAATAAGGTCTTTTCCCCATAGGTTCGATGTAAATGTTCTGCTCTTAATGTCTGCATAATCTCTTCACTTTCTTCTCTATCAATCTATAGATTACTGAATTGCTGCAATTAGCGTAGGGGCGTCATTCGGCAATTCCCCACGAACCACTTGCTGTTCCAAAGTTTTCAGGTCTGCCCCCAGTTGTGGTCCTGGCTGCACGCCGGCCTGCATCAGATCACGGCCGGTGACGGCTAATTCTTTCTTCGAATGGATGGGCAATTCTGTCCATTGCGTGGCTAAAAGTGGTTCCCGATCGGCGGCGCCTAAAATAACGGCCACCTCATTGGCAATGGCCAAACGATCAGCGCCACACTGGTAGACTTCCCAGGCCAGTAAATCACGTTCTAAAAGTAACCGGGCAGCCGTGGTGGTTGCCTGAACGTCGGTGATCATTTGGTTGGCTGTCTTCCAGGCCTTCAAGAAGGTCCCGATTTGACTCGTTGCCAGGCTGAATTGGGTGGTCAGCAAGGTCCAGGCCGCCGTTTCGGAAGATAGGCCGGCCTCTAGTCGTTCACTCAGGTCCTTCAGTGAGGCCCGGTGACCGACAAACTCTGGACAGTATTGCCAGAGACCGGTCGTCATGAATGCCGCCAGGCCACGCTTGGGTGCCTGTCCCTGTAAGAGTTTTAACAATTCCACCTGCGTGCGTTCCACCGCAATCTTCTCGAGAAGCGACGCATGATCGGCGATGGCCTCCAGAGTTTCCGGAACGATGGTAAAGTCGAGCTGACTGGCAAAGCGCACGGCCCGCATCATTCGTAACGCATCTTCATGGAAACGCTGCTCCGGATCACCCACGGCACGGAGTTGCTTGGCGGCCAAATCGGCCAGGCCATCGAACAGGTCGATGACTTCCCCATTTTCCTTCATTGCTAGGGCATTAATGGTAAAATCCCGTCGCTTGAGATCTTCAGCCAATGACCGAACAAAGGTGACCTGATCGGGTCGCCGGTAATCGGTATAGGTTGATTCTGACCGGAAGGTGGTCGTTTCATAGCCGGTTCCGTGGTCCAGGATCATGACCGTCCCGTGTTCGATTCCCGTGTCAACGGTCCGCTTGAATAGCCGCTTGACCTCTTCTGGGTAGGCGCTAGTGGCAATATCAACGTCATGAATGGATTTCCCCAGGATGGTATCACGAACGCTTCCCCCGACAAAGTACGCCTCGTAGCCGGCAGCTTCAATGGTTTGTAGAACTGGTCGCGCCAGTTCAAATTCTTGTGGTAAGTGTTCTAGTTTCAAATTATTCACCCTTCTACCAGCAATTTCTGTTGTGGTTCCCTATGTCAGTCTAACAGATTCATTGTCAGAATTGAATTGAAACCCCGAATTGGTTCCATGGGTTTCTGCCCGTTCTCAGACGGCCTGTGCTATGATAAAAGGTAGTAAACGTTTTCGGCGAGGAGTAGATTGGATGAGTACGAGTAAGGATGAATCAATTCGGTTAATTGACCTAATCATGATTGGCATTGGTTGTGCCATGTTTGGTTTTGGCCTGGTATTTTTCAACATTGCCAATCATTTGGCGGATGGCGGGGTTTCCGGGATTACCTTGATTTTTCGGGCACTCTTTCATATCGATCCGGCCTACTCGACCATTATCATTAACGTTCCCCTGATTCTAATCGGTTGGCGTTATCTGGGGCGACAATCCCTGATCTATACTATTTATGGGACGTTCATGTTGTCCCTGTTTCTGTGGGTCTGGCAACGAGTGCCCATCCACATTGAGCTCCATGGTGATTTGCTCTTGTCGGCCTTAGGCGCCGGCATTATTGGCGGCTTTGGCTCCGGATTGCTTTACCGCTATGGTGGGACGACCGGCGGGACCGACATTATTGCCCGGATATTTGAGCGTTTCCGCGGGGTTCCCATGGGGCGAACGCTATTATGGTTAGACGTGATTGTTCTGATGTTCTCCTTGGTTTACATCGATATTCAACACATGGCCTACACCCTGATTTACTCCTACGTCTTCGCCAGAATCGTGAACTTCACCCAGGAAGGCGCCTATGCCGCTCGCGGGGTCATCGTGATTTCCGATCAACACCAGGCCATTACGGATGAGATTATGGATGAACTTCAGCGTGGTGTGAGTCTCATTCATGGTGAAGGTGGCTACTCTCATCAGCAACGGCAAATGATTTATGTGGTGGTCGCTCCGAGTGAGCTCCATCGCTTACGACAAATTATTCAGCGCAACGATCCCCGCGCGTTTGTTTCCGTGATAAACGTGAATGAAGCTTTAGGCGAAGGCTTTAGTTTTGAAGTACCACAAAAGAATTGGTTCAGTCGCTTCCGACATTGAGTTTTGGGCTGGCAACCGCGGTTTTTGCGGTTGCTTTATTTATTGGGGATAAGTTAAAGTAATATTTGTGTCGTAACTAAAAAGGCAACTCCAATTAAGAAGTCACCTTGAGCACTCGTTTATTCCTGATAGCCTTCCAGCATGAGCGCCATCTCGGTATCATCTGGCACGACCTGCAAATAGGCCTGCAAAAGCTTGACCACCTGGTCCGTGGCCCCTTCCTCACGATAGAAGTAAATGGCCGACTGTAAGAAATCTGCCTGGTCCATGAAGAATGGTTGCGCAGCATCGTAATACTTGCGGGCTAAGTCGAAATCTTCTTGGTGTTCCGCCGTAACGGCCAGATTCCAATACAATTGCGGATCGGCATCGTCATTCTTAACGTATGGCTGAACCAGCGTGGCGTTGTCCGCCCACCGTTCCTGCTTAACATAGAGATTGCTTAGTTGAATGACGGCGTTCAAGTCGTCCCCATCAAGCTCATGGCCGTGTTCCAGGTAGGACTCTGCCAGCTTCTCATCGTCCAATTTAGTGGCCACATGAGCCGCCTGCAGCCAGAGCTTCTCGTTATACTGGTCAACACCCAAGCCCTCCTGCAACGTCGTCAACGCCTCTGGAAGCCGGTTCTCTTCCTCCAAGGCCTGGCCCAGATAAGGATATAACGACGTGTAATGAGAATCGGTATCTTTTAACTCCTCGAACAGCCGGATGGCGGACACCCGGTCCTTTAATTGCAGGTAAGTGAAGGCCGTTTCAAATTTGACGTCCGGCGTCATTTCACCGGAATGAATCTGTTTCAAGTATCCGATCGCCTGTTCGAAGCGCCCAGCGTTGGCGTAGGCCACCCCAAGTCGTTCAACGATATTCACTTGCGACAGCGTCGTCGTTCCCGCCATAATCAGATCGAGATACAGCGGAATGGCCTTCTGGAACTCACGCATCGTGAAATACAATTCCGCCAGAGCAAAGGTAATCACCGGTTCATCTGGAGCCAATTCCTTGGCCGTCAGCAGCTTCTGTTCGCTAACCTCGAATAGTTCCTGGGTCTGATATAGATCGGCCGCCACCAGCAAGGATTCCACGTACGCTGGGGAGTCCGGTTTAACCTGATTCAGGTAGTCTAAGGCCTCGTCGTTTTTATCCTCATCGATGGCGATATCGGCCAAATTAGTTCGCAGCTCGTCTTCGTCGGGATACTTTGTAAGCAACTTTTCATAAATTCGCCGAGATTGGTTCAAGAAGCCTAGGGAGTAGAGCTCTTCTGCCAGACTAAACAGGGTATCGTCGTCATCGTGTCGCAGTGATAAGGCATACTGCTTCTTAAAATCCTCGAGTTGCCCTTTTTCCAATTGGTCTAATGCTGATTGTGCGTAGCTCATGACCCGCCTCCATTACTTTTTAAATGTCTTTTTATCATTTAATTTTAGCGTATTAAAAAACCAGCCCAGTAAGGACCGGACTGGCCTTTCAACGGTTAAATAATTAATTTTAATTACTTAACAGCATCCTTTAAAGCTTTACCTGGCTTGAATGCAGGTACCTTGCTTGCAGGAATTTGGATTTCTTGTCCAGTTTGTGGGTTACGGCCCTTACGAGCTGCACGTTCACGAACTTCAAAGTTACCAAAGCCGATCAATTGAACCTTTTCGCCTTTTGCTAACGTTGCTTGGACAGAATCGAAGACTGCGTCTACAGCAGCCGTTGCGTCCTTTTTAGTTAAGCCAGTTGCAGTTGCAACATCGCTAACCAATTGTGCTTTGTTTGCCATGTGTGAATTCACCTCCTGAATAGAAGCTTAGATGAATGAACATCTAGTGGTCATTTTTGAGTGGTCCAAAAATGATGAAACAAATACGGTCAGCCGCATCATTTCTTTATCAAAGATAGCACAGGAAGCCTTATATGACAAGGGATAACGGCATTTTTTACTAATTAACAGCTCAAAATTCTCATTTTTACTGAAAAATCGTTAAAATCCTGTTAAAACCCTTCCCGCCGCCGATTCGACTACTTTCGTGCCCGTTCGATCAGGTGGATTGGTGTCCCTTCGAAATCGAAGTGTTCCCGGATCTGATTTTCCAAGAATCGCTCGTAAGAGAAGTGCATCATCTTCGGGTCATTCACGAAGACCACGAAGGTTGGTGGCGCCACGGCCACCTGAGTCGCGTAGTAAACCCGCAGCCGCTTACCGTTGTCGGAAGGCGTTGGGTTCAGGGCGATGGCATCCATAATCACATCGTTCAGCGTCGCTGATTGTACCCGTTGGTTATGGTTCTTAGCCACCCGTTCGATCATCGCTGGTAGTTGGTCCAACCGTTGACCAGTCTTCGCCGAAACGAAGACAATCGGTGCATAGCTCAGGTATTGGAACTCAATGCGAATGAGGTTTTGAAAGTCAGTTAACGTATGGTTATCCTTTTTCAGGGTATCCCACTTGTTAACCAGGATGATAATCCCGCGACCAGCCTCATGGGCGTAACCGGCGACTCGTTTATCTTGTTCCCGGATGCCCTCTTCGGCATTCAATACCATCAAGACAACGTCGGAGTCGTCAATGGCCCGCATGGCCCGCATCACACTGTAACGCTCCGTGTTTTCGTAGACCTTCCCCCGTTTACGAATTCCGGCCGTGTCGACCATCGTAAACTTCGTGTCATCCGCGGTAAATTTGGTGTCAATCGCGTCACGGGTCGTCCCGGCAATGTTGGAAACGATCACGCGATCTTCACCCAACATCGCGTTAACAAGCGATGACTTCCCCACGTTAGGCCGACCGATTAGGCTGAAACGAATCGAATCATCCTTAGGACCGGCTTCCTTTTCTGGGAACTCCTTTACAACGGCATCTAACAAGTCCCCAAGCCCTAAACCATGGGCCCCGGAAACCGGGTACGGTTCGCCAAATCCAAGTGAGTAGAAATCATAAATGGATTCCCGTGTCTCAGGATTATCGGCCTTGTTAACGGCCAAGAGAACGGGCTTATCCGCCCGATATAAAATCTTGGCCACTTTTTCATCAGCATCCGTCACGCCTTCTGGTGCGCTGGCAATGAAGACAATGACATCCGCTTCTTCAATCGCAATTTCTGCTTGCTGGGTAATCTGCGTTAAGAACGGTTCATCACCGAGGTCAATTCCCCCGGTATCAATCATCCGAAACTCAGTTCCCAACCATTCCGCGCGGGTATAAATCCGGTCACGCGTAACCCCGGGGGTATCCTCTACGATAGAGATCCGTTCACCGGCGATCCGGTTGAACAACGTTGATTTGCCTACGTTAGGCCGACCAACAATGGCAACTACTGGAAATGCCACGACAATCCCTCCTTTAAATCATTCTCGTTTGACATGAAAAGGGTCCAGAACGAAACCAACAAAGTTCCGCTCTAGACCCAATTCTCAACCAAACGTATTAGTTGTTTTCGTTATCTTCCATATCCTTCTTAAGGCTATCACCAATCAGATCGCCTAAGGAGAAACCAGTGCTTTCTTCTGGGGCGTTAGCCGTTGAAGTTTCAGCAGAGTTCCGGTTGCTACGACGACGGTTGTTGTTGCCACCGTTGTTGTTGCTCCGGCTACGGTTGTTGTTATTGCTGCTCCGGTCTTCAGAACCTTCATCAGCAGATTGTGGCTTTTCTTCAAGAGCCTTGATGGACAATGCCAAACGGTGATCGTCTGGACGAACATCTAAGACCTTAACCTTGATTTCTTGACCAACCTTCAAAACGTCAGCAGGCGTTGCGATGTGTTGGTGAGAAATTTGGGAAATGTGAACCAAGCCTTCAACGCCAGGGAACACTTCAACGAAGGCCCCAAAGCTAGTCAAACGCTTAACAGTACCATCTAAGACACTGCCTTGAGGGGCTTTGTCTTCAATACCGTCCCAAGGTTCTGGTAAGGTTTGCTTGATGGAAAGGGAAATCCGGTCGCGGTCTGGGTCTACTGATAAGACCTTAACCTTAACGTCTTGGCCAACCTTCAAGACATCGCTAGGCTTTTCAACCCGTTCGAAGGCGATTTCTGAAACGTGGACCAAACCATCAACACCGCCAAGGTCAACGAATGCACCGAAGCTAGTCAGACGAGCAACTTTACCATCGACAACGTCGCCGGCAGTTAACTTAGCCATGATTTCTTCTTTTTGTGCAGCGCGTTCCTTTTCAACGATTGCCCGGTGAGATAAGATCAACCGGTTTTCGCTAGGTTCGATTTCGACGATCTTGAATTCAAGCGTCTGGCCCTTGAACTGGGCGAGATCTTCAACGAAGTGGTCGGAAACCATGGATGCAGGAACGAACCCACGGACACCAGCATCAACAACCAAACCACCCTTAACAACTTGGGTAACAGGCGCAGTTAATGTGTGGCCAGCTTCAAATTCCTTTTGGATGTCGTCCCAAACCTTACGGGCTTCCAAACGACGTTGAGACAGTAAGTAGCTACCGCCTTCCTTGTCAGTACCGATCCGAGAAATAACGACGAGGTCTAAAACGTCCCCGACTTTAATTACAGAGTTAATATCGTCAACTGGTTTAGTGGAAAGTTCCTTCTTTGGAACAACCCCTTCAATACCAGTATCAGCAATACCGACGATTGCTTGTTGGTCGTCATCGATCGTTAAGATTTCACCCTTAACAACGTCACCGACTTTAACGTTATCGATGCTGTTTAAAGCATCTAATAATTCATTGTTTTCACTGTTTTGACTCGTGCCATTTTCACTCATGCGAATTTTTCCTCCTTGCGACAACTCTATATATTATTCTAGCCGATTGTTTCTCTAAAAGCTAGTAAAAAGCCCATATTATAGGGATTCTTTTTCTTTAATGATTTCTGCAATCTTATCGGCGACCTGATTAATTGACATTGAGGTCGTATCTAGCCGAATTGCATCGGCGGCCTGGGTTAGTGGTGAGACCTTTCGAGTGGAGTCCTTACGGTCCCGTTCTTCAATCTCATGCTTCAACGTGGCCAGTGGGGTATCAATCCCCTTAGCCGCGTTATCCTTCAGCCGCCGTTGGGCCCGTTCATCAACGCTGGCAACCAAGAAAATCTTGACTTCGGCGTCTGGTAAAACCGTCGACCCAATGTCGCGACCATCCATGACGATCTTGCCAGCATCGGCAATATCCCGTTGACGCGCCGTCAACTCCTGCCGAACGGCTGGTAAGGCCGAGACGGCAGAAACGGAATTAGTGACGTCCGGTTGGCGAATCGCCAACGTGACATCCGTTTGGTCAACGAAAACTTTTTGGGTTGGTTCGCCCGGCTCAAATCGAATGGTAATTGAATCCAACAATTGCTTAACCGCGGCCTCATCATCTAAGGCAACGCCTGCCTGTAAAACTTTCCAAGTAATGGCACGGTACATGGCCCCGGTATCACAATATATGTAGTGAAAACGCGTTGCGACAATCTTAGCAACCGTACTCTTACCGGCCGAGGCAGGACCATCAATGGCTACTTGTAATCCTTGTTTCTCCATGAAATCCAGACTCCCTCTAAAATTATTAGTCTACCGAACTCGCAGACGTTGCCCTGGGTAAAGTGATGACCCCGAAGACATGCCATTAAGTTCATATAGTTTTTGGACTGAAATCCCAGCATTAGTCGCGACCCGGTAGACCCCTTGTCCAGATTCAACCGTGGCATATTTTTTCGTCGTGGCTGAGCTCGACTGGGAATGACTACTTGCGTGACTAGCACTGTTGGTGGTAACAGAAGAGCTGCTAGCCTCTGTCTTTGAGCTAGCAGTCTTGGATGAACTGGTTTTCGTGGTACTCGTTGCTGACGAACTGGTCTTCGTCGCCTTCTTGTGGCTTGACGAGGCCTTCGCCTTCTTGTGTGATGAACTGGAAGAGCTGGCCGCAACCTTCTCTGTGTTCTGTGGTCGATTGACCGCACTCTGCCGGGCTAATCCATAGACCAGCGAAGCTGCTGCGATCACAATAATAATGGCCACCAGGATTACCGTCACCATGGTATTCCCATGGTTCTGTCGCCGCATCTTGGTTCGGGAAAAGTTCCCCTGATCATCGCGGTCATCGGCAAACGACTGATCCCACGGATGGGCATCCTTTGCTTTTGACTTCTGATCGTCCTGCTTTTGACTCATCATCTAACCTCCCTGAAAAACTTTCACCCGTAATTGTACCATACCAGAAACTTGAATTCTCTAAATTCTTCTTAAAAAAGCCGGGCCAATTGCGTTTGCCAATCCATCGGCGTGGCCTTATCCGCGGAATTGACAACCCGTCCAAGGTCCAAGCGACCAATATCTAGTGGCGTCGCTTGAGGGGCACAGCAATCCTCGGTGTGGGCCGGTGCCTGCTCATCAAAGGCCGCCAGCCACCGTTGACGTAGACAATGGTCTTCACGGGCATAGGCAACCATCCCCGCTAACGCCCGATTTCTCTCCTGCTCACGTTTAACGAACAGTCGTTGCACCGCCGCCTGACTAATCCCGTGTTGCCGATAGAACGCCAACAAATGAACGGTGGGCTCGCTATCATCAAACTTGGTTGGCTGGGCATAGTACTGGGCAATCTCGGCCTCATCGGGCCGGTTGGCCTGACCCAGGGCTAGCGGTAACTGCTCGTCGCCCGGGGCATACAACAGAATGGCCACACTTGGCTGGCCATCCCGACCGGCCCGACCAATCTCCTGGGCATAGCTCTCGAGGTCCCCAGGCAGGTGATAATGAATGACATAACGAATATCATTCTTATCAATCCCCATCCCGAAAGCACTGGTCGCACAGATCAAATCGAGCTCGCCCGACATGAACTGCTGTTGAATCTTAAAGCGATCCTCACCGCTCAGTCCGGCATGGTAGGCCGCGGCACGAACTCCAGTAGTCGCCTGCAACCATTCGGCGGTGTCCGTCGCCAACTGTTTGCTGGAAAAGTAGATCACGCCCGGCCCCTGTAACCGACTCACCAATTGTTGGAGTCGTTCCTTCTTATCCGCCTCATCATTTACCCGATCGACATCTAGGAAAATATTGGCGCGATTGACTGATTCCGTCACTATCGTGGGCTGGCTGCGCAATTGCTTGGCAATCTCCTGGCGAGTGGCCTGACCCGCAGTCGCCGTCAGCATGAGCGTCAATGGATTCCCTAGCTGCTCCTTGATGGCACCCAACAGCAAGTATTCCGGCCGAAAGTCCGGCCCCCACTGCACGATGCAATGGGCCTCATCCACCACAAACAGGCTGATCGTCAATTGCTTAATCCGCGTCAACATCTTGGGTTGCGCCAGCATTTCCGGTGATAGAAACAGAAACTGCAGGTCAGCCAACTGATCTAAGATCGTCTGCCGATCGGTATAACTGGTCTGCGAGGTAATGGCGGCCGAACGACGAAAGCCGCCCAACCGCATCCGGTCAACCTGATCGGCCATTAACGAAAGCAGGGGCGACACAATCACCGTACACCCCGCATGCCGATAGCCATAAAGCTGATAAATCAAGGTCTTACCGGCACCGGTTGGCAAAATGGCCAGGCTATCATTGCCGGCCTCCAACGCCTCCAGGGCAGCCTGTTGTCCCGGGCGAAACGTTTCATAGCCAAATACCCGTTCCAGGCTAGCCGTTAAGGGTTCATTTCCCATGTTGTTCACCCTGCTTTCCTACCCAAATGGCGTATAACCGAAAGTAAAAGAATTCATACTGCTTTTGAAGGGCCTCGGGTAATTCCGTGTACTGCCAGTCATCTACCGGTCCCTGAACGACCGCCTTAAATTGGTCACGCGTGGCCGGAGCCAACAGCCGATCGTACGGGAACGCTGCCAAGGGTAGCATAATGGCGGCCTCCAGCAGGTGTTCTCTAACCGTGCTCACCTTCACCCGCCGTTCACCGGCGATTTGGGCCAGCGTCTGGCCCTGTTTAACCGTATTCAGCGTAATCTGGGCACTGCGACTAACCGGGGTCTGCCATAGCGGTTGCAACAGACTGTTGAAGGGATTCGTCGGCGCCTTCGCATCCTGCATAATCTGGGCCAGGCCTTCGAACTGCATGAGTTGAATTTCCCATGGCGTTCGCTGAGTCGTCTGTGATAATTGTCCCAGGGTCTGCCCCGCTTGTTGGTACCCCGTAAACTGCCCCGTCACAACCGCCGCAACCAATGGATCGAGCTTGGCCAGGCTAGTCGTCAAGGCCGCTAAGACCTGGGTACCGAGATCATTGGCCTTAACCTGGTGAAACCAGTTGCGGACAAATTGTCGGGTCGCCATATCTGTCGTCAGTGGCAGGTAATGGCCGGCATGGTGGCTGAATTGCGACGCGACCTGAACCGCTAACAGGATTCGCTGTCGGGCCGTCATCAGATCGATGGTCGGCCACCAATCGGCCGTCTGCGGGTGAAAGTAAGTCGCCGACTGTTGTGCCGCTAGGCCACGGGGTGTTAAGACCAACCGTTCATGATTGGCATCCCATGAGGCCAATCCCTGTTGTACCACCTGCTGAGCGGCGGCATCCAGGGCACCCCGATCCAGCTGTTTGGCTAGGCTCAGGAGTGCCAGGAGCTGATACCGTTGTCCCCAGTAAAGCGTGGACACCGTTCGCCGGCCGCGCAAAAGGTTTTCAATGGCCCGAACGCGTCGCGGTTGCGTTTGATCCAATAATTGAAGTAAGTCTGCTGGTCCCATGGTCACCCCCCCTTTCAAAAAATAACTATGGTTTAGTTTACCATACAAAAAGGACTGGCCCAGTGCCAGTCCTCGTCACTATCACGTCTAATGAACTTTTTAATACAAGCGATGCTTTTCAATCCAAGGGGCGAGCCGCCGGTTGAGCAGAATAAACATGATGCCTAAAACAATTCCCTTAATGAGGTTAAATGGCACCACGCCGGTTAAGACTAACTGTTTCACGGGCATCCCCAATGAAAAGCCAAAGAGTTTCAAGTATAGTGGCGTCACCACCCACCAGTTGGCCAGCGACAGAATAACCGTCAGACTGATTGTGGCCACCGTGACCGCCACGATCTGCCGTTGCAAACTATTGGTGGGTTTCTTTAGAATCCAGCCAATCGGCAGGATAAACGCCACATCGGCAACGAAGGCCGTCAGAATGCCAATGAAATTTTGTAGGTTAAACCCCGTCAAAATAAAATAGAGCAACTCCTTAATCGCGGCGATGGCCACCCCACCGGCGGGGCCAAAGATGCCCATCCCCAGTAAAACAAACAGGTCGCTGATATCTAACTTCATGTAACTGATGTACGGCAGGATCGGCACCGATACGAACATCAGCACCGTTGCAATCCCGGCGAATAGGGCCATCAAGACCATCGACCGAACACCTAACCCACTATGACTTTTTTCCATGATACTTGTTCCTCCTTGCGGTCATCTCGTGACAAGCCCCAATGAAAAAGGCCTTGCCACAGAAGGGCAAGACCTTGGGATTTACGTTAGAGTACGCAAAAAGCAACGTCTCATCTTCTGCATACCAGACTATACTGTCGGTTCCGGAGTTGCACCGAATCAACCGCTCTCACGGGTTGCGGACTTTACCGCCGGTCGGGAATTACACCCTGCCTTGAAGATGAACCAGATATTTTATTACAACGCTAATATACGAAATTT
Source organism: Levilactobacillus tangyuanensis (assembly GCF_003946545.1). Lineage (GTDB taxonomy): Bacteria > Bacillota > Bacilli > Lactobacillales > Lactobacillaceae > Levilactobacillus > Levilactobacillus tangyuanensis. The sequence continues at coordinate 209,748 of NZ_RHOA01000003.1, read as the reverse complement.
TCGTTGACCTGTCAAACGTTTGGCTTAGGCGAGGCCCGTCAACCGCTTGAGTTCTTGAACCTCGGCGGGCTTCAGATGCCGGGCTTCACCCGCATTCAATCCCTTCAGCGTTAAGAAGCCATATTGTTCACGCTTTAGCTTCTCGACGGGATAGCCAACGCCGCTTAACATCTTCTTGACCTGATGGTTCTTACCTTCATGAATCACCAGCTGAACAATGGCCGTGTGTTTCTTATCATCGGCACTGAGTAACTTGCTCTTGGCCGGTGCATAGCTTTCGCCATCAACCGTGATCCCTTGACGTAATTGTCGTAAAGCATCGTTGGTCGGAATGCCCGTCACCCGAGCGATATAGGTCTTCTCAACCTCATACTTCGGATGGGTCAATCGATTGGCAAGTTCCCCATCGTTGGTCAGTAGGAGCAGGCCATCGGTATCGTAATCTAACCGGCCAACGGGGTAGACCCGTTGGGGAATGTCCTTTAGCAAGTCAACCACCGTTTGCCGACCCTTGTCATCGTTAGCCGTTGAGATAACCCCACGCGGCTTGTACAACATGATGTAAACGGGGGCCTCGGTACTGACCGGAACGTTGTCCACGAGAATTTCATCATGAACCCCCACCTTGGTACCCAGTTCGGTGACCACAGTTCCGTTTACCCGGACCCGGCCACTCATGATGAGTTTTTCTGACTGACGACGTGAAGCCACGCCATCATGAGCTAAAACTTTTTGTAATCGTTCCATTTATGCTTCATCTCCTGACGAATTCAATTGTTGATTAAAGGCTTTCAAAAATAAATCACCGTTCGGCGTCTCCTCATCCGTGGCATCCGGTTTAGCGGCTGCTGGTAATGGGGGTAAGTCCGCAAGTTGTTTTAGGCCAAAATAGTCTAAGAAGTAGTCGCTGGTGCGATAGACCTTGGGCCGTCCGGGTTCATCCAACCGCCCGGCATCCTCGATTAGTCGGCGCAAGACCAGCTTCTGAACGGTCGATGCGCTCTGAACGCCACGAATCTCATCGACCTCAATCCGCGTCACCGGTTGCCGATAGGCGATGATGGCCAACACCTCAAGGGAGGCCGGCGTCAGGCTGGTACTCAACGGGTTCTCGAAATACTGCTTGATCAGGTCCTGGGCCGCCGCCTTGGTCACCAGCCGATACGTGGTGTCATTCACCATTAATTCCAATGCGGAATCCCGATCGGCCGCATACTTCTGGGCCAACCGTTCCAGACTGGCTAAGATTGCCGGTCGCATCAGTCCGGTCGCCGCTGCGAGGTCGGCCACCGTCACACCCTCATCCCCGCTCACGAAGAGTAGACTTTCAATCTGTGCTAGTGGCGTCATCCGCATCGTACCTTCCTTCCGCTCGTAAAAATTTAACTTCTAGTGGTGCTACTCGGCTGACCTGCTGCAGGCGAACCTGCCGCTGGCGGGCCAACTCCAGGACCGCTAAGAAGGTTGTGACGACTTCCTCCATCGCGGGGACCTGGGCTACCAGTCGTTCGAAATCAACCAGGCCGTGCGCGGCCTGCAGTCGTCGCAAGACGACCTGCATCTGCGTCTTAATGGTGAAATGCTCCTGGTGAATGTTTTGCGTCACGGGTTTCATCATGGTGGCGCGATGCAGCAACTTGACCAAGGCCTGTTGCAGATCCACCGGTGTCACCCCCGGGGCAACCGTCAGCGCCACAGAATCCGGCACCGGAGACGCAGGTCGCGTAAAGTGCTGTTGCCGATCGGCCGCCCGTTCCTTCAGGTTTTGGGCCGCCTGCTTATACCGCTGATATTCCAGCAGCTGACTCACCAACTCCTCGCGGGGGTCGACGGTGGGATCTTCATCCTCGTCTACCGTCACCGTTTGGGGCTTTGGCAGGAGTAATTTAGCCTTGATGGCCATCAGATTAGCCGCCATGACAAAATACTCTCCCGCAATATCCAGCCGGAGAGTCTGCATCTGATGAAGGTACGTCAAGTATTGACTCGTAATCGTTGAGATCCGAATGTCATAGATGTCCATTTCATTGGTTTTGATGAGGTGTAAGAGTAAATCTAACGGTCCCTCGAAATCACTGACCTGAATCAGTGGTTGACCGTTCGTCGTTGCTTTGTCCATGGTAATACTCCCATTTTGCAATAATCTTGGCGGTGGCTAGCGTCCCCATCAAGCGAAGCTTAGGGACCGCCGTTGCCAACTCGTCTAACATTTGCCAGGTATTCTTGGTCGATTGTTTGTCGGGCATCAGCGTGAGTAACCGGACAATGAGGTAATTGCCCTGTTCCTCAGCCCCGATGATCCCGGCGAAATCATCGTGTTCATCCTTCCACAGGTAGAGGGTCCGATCATCGCCACTTAAATACCAGGTTAATTCCGCCTGAAGCCGATCCCAATCCTTAAAATTGGGCAGCAGGCTGAGTAGCCCCATGGCGATCTTCTGATAATCACTCCGGTATTTCAGTAACATCTTGGTCCTCCAATCAGTTATAAATAAATTTATTCCAGGCTAGGCACGGGGATGATATTGGTCATACACCTTGACTAACCGCTGCTTCGAAATATGGGTATAGATCTGCGTCGTCGTGATGTCAGCGTGGCCCAGTAATTCCTGAACCACCCGCAGGTCCGCCCCGTTTTCCAGAATGTGCGTGGCAAAGGAATGACGTAGCGTATGCGGCGTCACGTCCTTCTTAATCCCGGCCGTCAACACATACCGCTTAATCATCTGCCAGATGGCCTGCCGCGACAAGCCACCCCCGTGGGCATTCAAAAACAGATAGGGACTCGTTCGTTGCTTCAACAGCTTGGGCCGCACCTCTTGGAGGTAACGGTTGATCCACTCCCCGGCAACGTCGCCAATCGGAATAATCCGTTCCTTGTCACCCTTACCTAGGGTCTGAATCAAGCCCATTTCGAGATGCAGGTCGGCCAGTTTCAAATGCACCAGCTCGCTGACCCGAAGGCCGGTCGCATATAACACCTCTAATATCGTGCGGTCCCTTAGGCCCAGCTTCTTTGAGGTATCCGGCGCGGCCAGTAGCCGATCAACCTCCGCTACCGTCAGAACGGCCGGCAGATGTTGGGCATGCTTGGGCGCCGCCACGTTAGCCATCGGGTTCACCGTCAATTGGTGTGTCTGAACCAGGTACCGGTAAAACTTACGTAGGGCCGACACGGCATGAATCACCGAGTTACGGGACTTCCCCGCCTCGGTCAAATGATTCAAGTAGGCCAAAATGGTCAGACGGTCAACGGCCGTGAATGTCGTCACCTTTTGCAGGGTCAAGTATTGAGCGAAAGTGGTCATCTCCTGAACATAGCTCTTGACCGAATTTTCCGCCAACCCTTGTTCAACCGTTAAATAGTGACCGAAGTCAGCCACCGCAGTCGTCAGATCTGCCACGTTACGCCTCCTTACTTGTTTGGTTCAGTGGTTTCTGGGGCCTCATCGGCCAGCCATAAGCCACCATCGTGTTGCGTAATCTTCCGGGCCTTCATCAAGTGACCGACGGCCCGCTTGAATTGTCCCTTACTAATCCCAAAGTAGGCCTTAATGGCCGCTGGATCGCTCTTATCACTAAAGTCCAGGTGGCCCTCTTCGCTATGTTCTAACGCAGCCAACAACATTGCCGAGTCATCATCGATGGCCTCAAACGTCCGGGGACGTAGCGACAGGTTCAAGGTCCCATCGTCATGAACGCCAATCACGCGGGCCTTTAGTTCTTCACCCAAACGGGGTTCGGTTTCCCGTTCCGACGGATGAATAAAGCCTAATTCGAAGTGATCGGTGATCACCCGCGTCCCAACTAACTTCAGTTGGTATGCGGTCACAGTCACATTGCTGTTTTGTAGGCGCTTGTTAGCGGGTTGCGCGATGGCCTGATAGATGTCACCATCGGCCAACACGCCCCACAACCGATGCTTAGCGTCCTCTCTGAGGGCAATCAGCAACCGGTCACCCTGTTGTGGCCAGAGTTCCATCATGTCAGGCAGGTCATCCAATGAAACCACGATGTCTTTGTTGGGCAAGCCGATGTTAACGAAAACTCCCAGGGTCCGTTGACTCCGAACCACTGTCCCAAAACCATACCGGTCGACCTGAGACTTAGGCGCATCCCGGGTCATTTGCATTTTATGCTTCTCGTTTTCGTAAGCAAAACCCGTAAAGGTCCCGTTCATCTTCAGGGGCTTCTTAATTTCTTCCTTGCTCAGGTGGAAGGTCGTCCCTTCAACCTGAACAAAGTAATCCGTTTCGTTCTCATCGGTAACCTTACCGGTGATGAGTCGTCCTAATAAATCTGCCATATTCTCCTCAATTCTACTGGGTAAACCAGTGTCCGTTCAAAACTGTCTAACGCTTATTTTACACGGAAACCCCACAACTAGCCAGCTTCAATCTCACAAACTGGCGGTTCGCCGGCCAAATAATGACGTCGTGGTGGCATTCGTCAGGTGGCCTCGTCCAAAACCCGCTCAATTTTTCATCGAGGCCTGCCCTTCCACGGCCGAAGAAGCTACCGCCCGTCATCATTAAACACAGCAAAAAACGGACCCCCGACAGAGGATCCGTTTTTTATAACAGGTTTATCTCTTATTAAAGCGCGTTAGAAGCACCGTGGTAAACGATCCCGCGACGTGAGTCAACGGTAATCAATTCGCCATCGGAAATCTTGTCACTGGCACCGGTAGCACCAACGATAACAGGAATTCCCATTGAGATGCCGACAACAGCAGCATGAGAAGTCAAACCACCGTTTTCAACGATAACAGCACTAGACTTTTCGATTGCTGGCAAGTAGTCTTTGTCGGTGTTCTTAGCAATCAAGATACCACCTTCAACGACCTTAGCGTTCGCTTCGGCTGCGGTGTTAGCAATGATTGCCTTACCGATAACCGTGTCATCGCCGACGCCTTGGCCTTGAACTAACTTAGAACCAATCAATTGGATCTTCATTAAGTTCGTGGTCCCACGTTCGCCAACTGGCACACCGGCGGTGATCAAGATCAGGTCGCCTTCCTTAGCCAAGCCGGTTTCAACAGCCTTAGCAGCTGCTAAATCGAACATGTCATCCGTGTTGCCTGGCTTTTCGGTAACGATTGGGTAAACACCCCAGTTAACCATCAAGCCGCGACGAGTCCGGTCATCGAAAGTGATTGCCAGGATATCAGCGTTTGGCCGGTACTTGGAAATCATCTTAGCCGTGTAGCCACTTTCGGTAGCGGCAACGATCGTCTTAACACCCAATTCGTTAGCAACCCGGGCAACAGAAGCACCGATGGATTCAGTAACGTCGCCGTTATCGAAGTCCAAGTTGTCGCGACCGAATTCCTTCAAAGCATTTTCAGCCTTGATGTCGATCCGGTTCATGGTAGCAACGGCTTCAACAGGGTATTCACCGTTAGCACTTTCACCAGAAAGCATGGTGGCGTCAGTACCATCAAAGACGGCGTTAGCAACGTCAGATGCTTCGGCACGAGTAGGACGTGGGTTTTCTTGCATGGAGTCTAACATTTGCGTAGCCGTGATAACGGGCTTACCCAAAGCATTACACTTCTTGATCAAGGCTTTTTGAACCAATGGCACGTTTTCCGTTGGAATTTCAACACCCATGTCCCCACGAGCAACCATCAATCCATCGGAGACCTTGATGATGTCATCAAAGTTGTTGATCCCTTCTTGGGATTCAATCTTAGGGAAGATTTGTACGTGTTCCATGTGCTTTTCTTCAAGCAGTTCACGAATGTCCATAACGTCTTGAGGCTTACGAACGAATGAAGCTGCGATGAAGTTAATTTCGTGGTCTAAACCAAAACGAATGTCATCGGAATCCTTTTCAGTAATCCCAGGCAGGTTGATGGAAACACCGGGAGCGTTAACACCCTTACGTGAGCCCAAGACACCATCGTTTTGTGCGGTCACAACTAATTCCTTAGTTGCATCGTCTTTCTTGTCGATTACGGAGTCTAAGAGACCGTCATCAAACATAACGTGGCCGCCTTCATGAACGTCATCATATAAACCAGGGTAAGTTACAGCAATCTTATCCTTGGTTCCTTCGATCGAGTCATCCATGGAGATTCGGAATTGGTCACCAGTGGAAAACTGCAACTTACCGCCTTGTTGGACGGTGGTCCGAATCTCGGCACCCTTAGTGTCGAGCATGATTCCAACCGTTTTACCAGTAATTCTTTCGGCCTTGTGAACATTCTCCAAGCGGCCTAAGTGTTCTTCATGGTCACCATGTGAGAAGTTGAACCGGAAGATGTTGGCACCTGATTCGATTAATTTAACAATTGTATCGACATCAGTACTTGCAGGCCCAAGGGTACTTACAATCTTGGTTTTCTTCATTAGAAAATCTCTCCTTTAGAAATGGCACGAACTAACCATTATTTTTAAGAAAATAATGCGTCTCAGTTATTCGGCACAAATTTGATTCCAAAAGTATTCTATCACTTTTAAAATTTTATGTCTGCTAAGATCATCGATTTTTACCGAGATTGTTGAATACTTATCAAAGTAAGCGCTTTCCCCGGTGCTAAAGGGATTATCCTACTTAAAAACCTACTGGTTATATAACCAGTAGGTTATTTTAAGAATAATTTTTAGCTATGCTTCTGGCGCACCCTCAACGGGAATCGTAAATCCTAATTCCGCAATATCTTGGTCAAAGGTTTTCACCGTATCGACGGAAACTTGGAAGGCATCCTTCCCAAATTTTGGCAACTTGGCCAAAATCTTCGGTGGCACGGTAATAATATCACAATCGGTTTCGTCGGCCTCAACGATGTTGAAGACTTCTCGGGTGCTGGCCCAGAGTAATTCGACGTTGGCCTTGGCATGGCAAGCCGTTGCAGCGGCCTTCATCAATGGAATTGGGTCCACACCGGTGTCGGCAATCCGACCGGCGAAGACGGACACAATGCCACCAACCTCGGCGTTCAAGGCAGACACGGCCAACTTCACTTGATCGAGCGTCGTGATAGCGGTCACATTAACGTGTACGCCGGCGTCGGACAGCGCCGTAATCACGGCCGCGTTGTCTTCCCCACTGGCCCGAATGATGGGCACCTTAACGGCAACATGCTTGCCCAGGGCCGCCAACACCTTAGCCTCTGCCAGCATCCGTTCGGGCGTGTTACCGAAGACCTCGAAACTAATCGATTGGTCCGGGAACGTTGCCACGGCCTCTTTAGCAAATGCCAAGTAATCCGTAATCCCGGCGGCCTTCATCAGGCTGGGGTTGGTTGTGAAGCCTTCCACAACACCCTTTGCTGCGACTGCCTTCATTGCGGATAATTCCGCACCATCAGAATAAACTTTGACCTTCAATTGCATGAAAAATACCTCCAAAGTAGATTTACATCAGTTATTGGTATAATCATACCAACACTGGTACAAATAGTCCAGAGGTATTTTTATCAAAATTGGTCTATCCATTCTGTAGAACGATATTTCCCTTGCCCATTAAGGCTTCCAGGTTCGATTGTAAGGCGGGATCGGCAGCAAGCCACTGCTTAGTGGGCATCACTCGCTTGCGATCGGATTGCGTTTGGTACACGATCACGGGCACCCCGCCATGATGATCCGTCAGAAACTGCCCCAACTGTGTGGCAATCGCGCGTTCATCATGCTCGGCATCCACCCGGATAAACCAGCGTGGCCCCCGAGGCAACGCCTTCGTGGCCGGCGCCGGTGTCGCCATCTTTTCCGCCAAGGTGACCTGATTGGCCACAATCTGCAAGCCCCGTTGTTGTTCAACTTTCCCCTTAACGACCAACACCTGATTGGTCGCGAGCCAGTCGGCCATTTGCCGGTACTGGTTAGGAAAGATGGTGATGCTAACGTCAGCGGTCTCATCGCTCCCGGTGACGAATGCCATCGGTTCCCCGCGCTTGGTCCGAATCGTTCGAATCTTCGTGACGTAGACGATGACCGTCACCAGGTTGTCGGCCGCAAGATCAGTAATGGCCGTGGCGTTTAAGCGCTCGCCTAATTCGCGATACTGTTCCACGGGGTGACCCGACAGGTAGGCCCCCAACACCGCATCCTCCTGGGTTAATTTGGTCATTAGATCCAGGTCCGGTTGCCGGGTAACCTTGGGGGCCAAGGCACTGAACAGCTCCACATTATCCCCGGACAATTCCACACTGCTGAGGAATTCCGGCATGGCCGCCAGCAATTCCGCCCGATTGTAACCGAAGTGATCGAACGCCCCGGCATAAACCATGGCATTCAACAGGTCGGGCTTGCGGTATTTATCCTCCACTCGCTGTAAAAACTCATGGAGGTTCTTAAACGGCCCCTTGGCCCGTCGATCGGCGAGGATTGCCCGCAAAAAGTCACGGCGAACCCCCTTGATCGAACTCAGGCCGAAAATAATGGCCCCCTGTCGCAGATTAAAGTAGGCCCCGGACTGATTAATATCCGGCGGCAAGACCTGCACGCCATGGCGTTTGGCCTCGGTCAGATACATCTTGGTTTTGACGGGGACATTAATCACCGAATTTAACAATGCCGCGTAGAACGGTGCCGGGTAGTGGGCCTTCAGGTAAGCCAGTTGAAAGGCCAACTTACTGTAGGCCACCGCATGCGAGCGGTTAAACCCATAATTGGCAAATTGGTCCATATAGGCAAAGACCTGTTGGGCCACGGTCTCCGGATAACCCAGCTTGAGGGCTCCCGCCACGAACTTTTTCTGCATGGCATCCATCGTTTGCTTCTTTTTCTTACTCATCGCTCGGCGAAGCAGGTCGGCTTCACCCAGGCTAAAGCCTCCCATGACGGCGGCCACCTGCATGACCTGCTCTTGGTAGACCAAGACACCATAGGTCGGCCCCAGGATCGGCTTTAAGGCTGCCGCCGGGAACGTGACCGGTTCCTTGCCATCCTTACGCCGAATGAAGGTATCGATATTCTCCATTGGGCCGGGGCGATACAGCGCATTCACGGCGGCTACGAGTTCGAAGCTGTCGGGACGCAGGGTTCGTAGGACGCGTTTGATCCCTGAGGACTCGAACTGGAAGACCCCGTTAGTCTCCCCCGCAGCAAATAGCTGCAAGGTGGCCGGGTCATTCAGGTCAATTTGATTGAGATCCGGCCGCGTCCCCGTCTGCTTCGCAACCAGATCTAAGGCGTTGGCTAAAATACTCAAGTTCCGTAGCCCCAAAAAGTCCATCTTCAATAGACCCACAGCCTCAACGGTGTCCTTGGGATACTGCGTCATTAACAAATCTTCACTTCCGGGCTGTAACGGGACCAGATCGGTCAGGGCTCCCTGACTTAGAACAATCCCGGCCGCATGGGTCGAATAATTCCGAGGCAGGCCTTCCAGACGACGAGCCGTTTCAAACAACAGCTGATTACGATCGGAATCGGCCACCAGGTTACGCAAACGCTGAGACTGGTCGTAGGCCGCCTTCAAGGTAATATGGAGTTGCGCGGGAATTGCCGCACTCCAATCGCTCATTTCATAGGGTGGGACACCAAGGACCCTGCCGACATCTCGGAGCGCGGCCTTGGCGGCCAACGTCCCAAAGGTAATGATCTGAGCCACCCGATCATGCCCGTATTTATCGTGAACATACTGCAAGACCTGTTCCCGTTTATCGTCCGGAATGTCCAGGTCAATATCGGGCATCTGGGCCCGGTCTTCATTTAAGAACCGTTCAAACAGCAGGTTATAGGTCAACGGGTCAACTTCGGTGATGGCCAGAACATAGGCCACCAGCGACCCGGCCGCTGAACCACGGCCAGGCCCGGTCTGAATGTGGGCCTGGTGAGCAAAGTGCATGACGTCCCACACAATCAGGAAGTAGTCATCAAATCCCATCCGATGAATGACTCCTAGTTCACGGTCTAACCGCTCCTGATAGGTTGTCGGATCAGTAATCCCTAATTGGGTCAATCGCCATGTCAGCCCCTGCTGGCATAGCTGTCGCAGATAATCCTGGGAGGTCTGCTGGTCCGGGGTCGGAAATTGTGGCAATTGGGGTTGTTTAAACTGCAACGTCACCGCAGTGGCCGCCGCCAGGGTTGCCGTGGTCGCGGCAGCTTCTGTCAGCCCAGCCGTCTGAAAACGGCGCAACTGTTCCGCTGCCGGCCGCAGCCAATGCTCGCCGCGCTTGGCCTGAGCCGCTGTCAAATCAGCCACCGTTTCGCCGGCACCGATGGCCCTTAAGACGGTGACCGCAAAGTAATCCTCGGCATCCAAATAATCCACGGGTGCCAGGCCGACCAGGTCAGCTCCGGTGTTTTCGGCCAAGGCCTTACGGGCCGTCTGTTCCGCCGTCGATTGCTCGGGACTAATCCCAACAAACACGTTTTCCGTCGTACACCAGTCCTGTAACTGACGAATAACCCGTGTCGCAGCATCCCCCGTGCCGGCCGCGAGGAGGTCTTGCACTTCCCCCGTTAACGGCGCAATCACCTTCAGATGGCTAAGGTTGGCCACCTGTTGGCCCAAATCAACGGCACCTTCGGCCACCTGATACGCGGTCGATAGTTGCATCAGCTGTTGGTAGCCCTGAAAATCACTGGCAATGAGGATCCAGTCGGTGGTCTGTGTGGGATCAGTTAGGCCCTGGGCCGTCAAGGTCAATCCCAATAGTGGCTTAATCCCGACCTTTTGGCAGGCATTATAAAAGGCCACCTCGCCATACATGACGTTACGGTCGGTCAGGGCCAACGACTGATATCCCCGTTCCTTAGCCGTTTGAACCAGTTTTTCAATGCTATTCGTACTCTGTAATAGGCTGTAGGTGCTCAACACCTGCAATGGCACAAACATGGCGCCGCCCCTTTCTGAAAAATCGTTAGGTTTATTATACCAGAAATCCAGCCATTGTCGGCAAATACGAACGCGTGTTCTAAATTTACTTCAAAAAAGGAGCCGGCTAACGCCAAGCTCCTTTCAAACCATTCTTCACTTAATCTGCAACTGGCTGTGGTGCATGCGTAAAGGTCAATGCATCATTGGCTACGTCAATGGTAATGAGGCTATGCGCCGGAATATTCCCAGCAATCAGCTCGCGAGCCAATGGCGTCTCCACATGACTGGTAATGAATCGTTGCAGTGGTCGCGCGCCATAGACTGGCAGATACCCTGCCTTGGCAATCCAGGCCTGAGCCGCCGGCGAAATCGTCAGATCGAGCTGTTGTTCGTGTAACCGAACCGCCAAGTGATCAATCAATTTAACCACAATCTGTTGAACATCTGCTAAGGATAATGGGGTAAACATGATCGTCTCGTCAATCCGGTTCAAGAACTCGGGCCGGAAGTGGGTTTGCAGCAATTGGGCCACCTGTTTCTGTGCCGCTGGTTCGATCTGGCCCTGATCGTCGGTGCCATTCAACAAAATCTCGGAACCCAGGTTAGAGGTCATGATGAGGATCGTGTTCTTAAAGTCCACGGTCCGGCCCTGGCTATCGGTCAACCGCCCATCATCCAAGACCTGCAAGAGCAAGTTAAAGACATCCGGATGGGCCTTTTCCACCTCATCAAACAGGACAATCGTGTACGGATTCCGCCGCACGGCCTCGGTCAGCTGGCCCCCTTCTTCGTAGCCCACATAACCGGGCGCCGCACCAACCAAACGAGAGACGGATTCCTTCTCCATGTACTCGCTCATATCGATACGGACCATGTGATCCTCGCTGTCAAAGAGGTTTTCGGCCAATGCCTTGGCCAACTCGGTCTTACCTACCCCGGTTGGCCCGAGGAATAGGAACGATCCTAATGGCTTCGTCGGATCCTGTAGACCGGCTCGGGAGCGCAGGACGGCATCCGCCACGGCAGAGACCGCCTGATCTTGCCCAACGACCCGGTCGTGCAGCCGGTCGGCTAGCTTCAGTAACTTCTCGCGTTCGCCTTGGACCAACTTGGTCACGGGAATCCCGGTCATTCGACTAACCACCGCCGCGATTTCATTTTCGGTCACGGACTCGGATACCAGCCAGTTGGCCTGCTGGTCTTGCTTTTCCAACACGGCCAATTGCTTTTCCAACTGGGGAATGGTTCCGTGTTGAAGCTCCGCCGCCTTGTTCAGGTCATACTGGGCCTCGGCGTTGGCCAGATCACGCTTGGCCTCGTCTAGGGCCTGCTTCTGATCGCCCAGCTTCTTAATGGCACTCTTCTCGTCTTGCCACCGGGCCCCCAATTGGTCAACCTTCTCTTGGGTATCGGCCAGTTCCTTCTTCAATTCTGTCAGCCGTTGCTTAGAGGCGGCATCCGTCTCTTGCTTCAGCGCCGTCTGTTCGACCTGCATCCGCATGAGTTGCCGCCGCGCCTGATCCAGTTCGGTTGGGGCGGAATTCATTTCGACCCGAATCGAGGCCGAGGCCTCATCGACCAGATCAATCGCCTTGTCCGGCAGGAACCGGTCGGTCAAATAACGATCGGACAGCTTAGCCGCCGCAATCAAGGCATTGTCGTGAATCCGAACGCCATGATGAATCTCGAAGCGTTCGCGGAGTCCCCGCAGGATGGTCACGGTGTCGTCCACACTGGGTTCATCCACCACGACCCGTTGGAAACGACGAGCAAGGGCCTTGTCCTTCTCCAAGTATTGGCGATATTCGTCTAATGTCGTGGCCCCAATCAAGTGGAGTTCGCCGCGGGCCAACATCGGCTTCAACAGGTTGCCGGCGTCCATACTGCCTTCGGTCTTCCCGGCACCCACAATGTTGTGAATCTCATCGATGAACATAATGATCTGACCGTTGCTCTTGGTGACTTCCTTCAGGACCGCCTTCAGTCGTTCCTCAAATTCACCCCGGTATTTGGCCCCAGCAATCAGGGACCCCATGTCGAGGGAGAAGATCGTCTTATCCTGCAAGTTATCCGGCACGTCGCCGCGAACAATCCGTTGGGCTAAGCCCTCGACAATCGCGGTCTTACCAACCCCGGGTTCCCCGATCAACACGGGATTGTTCTTCGTCTTTCGCGACAAAATCCGAATGACCGAGAGGATCTCATCGTCTCGACCAATAATGGGGTCAATCTTGCCACTCCGCATGGCCTTAACCAGATCGGTCCCATACTTTTCCAGTGCCTTGTATTGGTCCTCCTGATTCTTCGAGGTAACCCGTTCGCCGCCACGCAGCTTATCGACGGCCTGACGTAGCTTCTTTTCCGTGATGCCCTGGGCCTTCAGGTAGTCGGTCAGTGACTCTCCCGTCAGCTTCATCAGGGCAATCACCACCGTATCGATGGCCATAAAGTCATCGTTGTAGGCGGCCCGCACCTGATCGGCCGTTTGGAACAGCTCCGTCAGGTTGCGCGAGAACTGTTGACCATACTGGACACCGCTCCCGGTAACCGTACTGATGCTGTCCAACTCGCGGTCGAGCTCCTGATCGAGTGCGGTCACGTCTAACCCGGCGTCTTGAAAAATCTGGCGGGCCAACTCACCCGGCTGGACTAAAAACTTGAACAGGTGGGCCACCGTCACGTCCTGGTGCCGCCGCGTCATGGCAATCTGTTGGGCCTCCGCAATCGCGTCAGTTAAGCCCTGCGTCATTTTTTCTGGATTCATCTAAACTCCCCCTTAATTTGGTTTGATTTCATGATTTTTCGGTCTAAAAAAGAGGCAACCAACCGGTTAACCTCGATTTTTCATTCATATTCTAACTGATCTTGATCGAAATTGAAAATAATTTGACCAAGTTTGACTAATTAATTTAGGCCTGTGCCTCGGCGAGTTTGGCGATCTCAACGACGACATCGGTTGCCCGTTCCATGGTCTCTTCGGAAACGTATTCGAACCGGCCATGCATGTTTTCCCCACCGGCGAATAGGTTTGGTGTTGGCAAGCCCATGAAGGAAATCTTAGAACCATCGGTCCCCCCACGAACTGGGAAGATGAGTGGCTTAATATCTAAGGCATCGAAGGCATCCTTGGCCAAATCAACCACGGTCATGTCCTTCTCGATAACCTCACGCATGTTGTAGTATTGGTCCTTGATGGTGACCTTGATCCGGTCACTCCCGAAGTCCTTGTTCATCTGATCGGCAATCCCTTGGAAGAGCTTCTTGCGGTCTTCGAAGATTTCCCGGTCGTGGTCCCGGATGATGTAGCCCAAGTGAGCAGAATCAACGGTGCCATTCATACTGTATAGGTGGAAGAAGCCTTCACGTCCCTCGGTATTTTCTGGCCGGTCATGGGCGGGTAAGGCGGCATGGAAGTCCATGGCAACTTGTGACGCGTTAACCATGACCCCTTTGGCCTCAGCGGGGTGCACGTTGGTCCCGGTAATTTCAACCTGGGCATCGGCCGCGTTAAAGGTTTCATATTCCAATTGGCCTAATGGTCCACCATCAACCGTGTAAGCAATGTCGGCGCCAAAATCTTTAACATCGAAATGGTCGGCGCCGGAGCCGATTTCTTCGTCGGGCCCCAGGCCAATTTCGATTTCACCATGCTTGATCTCTGGATGGGCCAACAGATATTCCATGGCCGCCATGATTTCAGCAACCCCGGATTTGTCATCGGCACCCAACAGCGTGGACCCATCGGCGGTAATCAGCGTTTGCCCAGCATAGTTCTTCAAGTTAGGGAAAACGGCTGGGTCCAGGGTGAACTTGCCGGCGTCGTCCAACTTGATAACAGACTTGCCATCGTAATTTTCCACGATCTGTGGCTGGATGTTTTCACTGTTAAAGTCTGCGGTATCAAAGTGAGAAATGAACCCAATCTTTTGGACCTGCTTCGTCGTGTTCGCTGGTAGCGTGGCGTAAACGTAGGCGGATTGGTCATTGATGTGGACGTTATCCAAGCCAATGGCCTTGAGGTCCTTGACTAAGCCCTTTGCGAAGTCCATTAAGCGCGGTTCGGAAGGAATCGTCGTCGAGTTAGGATTCGACCGGGTATTAATTTTAACGTATTTCAGAAACCGGGGAATCAAATTTTCATACTTTGCCAACATAAATCACTCCTCAAATAAATTAACACTAATCTTAGTTTACGCGTTTAACGCGCTAAATAAAAGTAAACGGATCCGTATTGATCTGCGTCGCCACCACCGTTAGTGGCCAGTCATTCGCCGTGGCCCAGTCCTGAAACAGGCTGGTCAAATGGGGAATGCAAATGCTCTCGATATGGTGGCCCGGATCGACCACGCTGAACCCGGCCGCCAACATGTCATGGGCGGGATGATAGGAGACATCCCCCGTCACATAGACATCGGCCTTGGCCGCCATGGCGGCAGGATAGAATTCACTGCCGCTGCCGCCCAAGACCGCAACCCGGTGCACCATGGCATCCGGCCGATGACTGATTAACCGCAACCCAGGCACGTTAAAGACTTGTTTACAGGCCAACGCAAACTTACCGACGGTCATGGGCGTTGGTAACGAACCCACGCGCCCCATGGTCACCACCGGCGTGGCCGTGGCACCGTTGCTTGGCACCAAGCCCTCACAGTCCTGGAGGTTCAGGGCCGCCGCCAACCAGTCGTTCATGCCACCCGGCGCACTGTCCAGATTCGTATGCGCCCCGTAGACCGTGATGCCGTGTTGCAATAATGTCGCATACATTTGGTTCTGCGGGTTGGCCAGATCGAGGTCCTTGGCGGCATGGAACATCAGGGGATGGTGGGCAAAAATCAGATCGGCCCCCACCGCAATCGCCTCATCAACTACCTCTGGGCGAACATCCAGGGTGACTAAGACCTTGTGTACCTCGGCGTCCAGACGGCCCAATTGCAGGCCGACATGGTCCCAAGGCTCCGCCCAGGTCTGGGGGGCAAACTGTTCAAACCGATCGATTAACTCACGCACGAACACGGTGGAGGACCTCCTCAATCTCGGCAATCACTTGTTCCAAGGCGGCAACCTTATCGGCGGGCACCACGGCAGCCGACCGGACCTGTGTCAGGACGGCTTGGCTCCGGGCCAACTCATGTTGCCACTTCTCGATAAAGATGGGATTGTGTTCGGCCAACAGGAATGGGCCAAACCGCAATTCATCGGCGGTGTAAGGCCGAGCAACCGACTGGCGGTCTGCCACCAGGATTTCGTAGGTATGACCATCTTCGGTTAGGATCCGCTCGGCAACTAAGGCGAAGCCGTGGTCCATCAAGAACTGCCGCACGTTCATTTCGCCCACGTTAGGCTGTAACACGAGGCGGTTAACCCCCGCCAAACGATGGAAGTCCTGCGTCAGGATTTGGGTAATCAAGGCGCCCCCCATCCCGGCAATGACAACCGTATCAATTTGGTCCCCTGGTTCGATGGCCTTGAGGCCGTTGGCCAGGCGAGCCGTGATCTGATCCGTCAGTCCTTCGCGTTCAATCTCGTGACGGGCATTCTCAAAGGGCCCCTTCACGACCTCACCGGCAACCCCACTAATAATAACGCCACGCTTGGCCAGGTTAACCGGCAGGTATGCGTGGTCGGTCCCAATGTCGGCCAGCCGGCTCCCCTGTGGCACGTAACTGGCAACCGTCGCCAGTCGTTCTGATAGATGGTCTGCATCCATAATCAAATCTTCCTTTCTCGTAAAAAACTCATTAGTCCTAGTATAAAACAGCACCGGACAATTGAATACCGCCAATTTGATGGCAACAAAATAGACGGCCACTGACCGCCTCTTCCGCAAACTTGAATCGCCCACCATTAATCTTCGTGCCACCGCTTAATGAACGACCCACTCGCCAATGCCAATAACAGGCTCCCGATGAGACCCAAGATTCCCTGGGAGCGGTCGCCTGTCTGGGGCAGCGTGGCGGCTGCCGAATGATCACGGGCCAGCGCCCGATCGGCAGTCGGTTGCCGATTGTCGAGACGAACGTTCAGCCGATCATCGCTGACCTGCGCTACACGCCACTTGAACGTTTTACCAGCCGGGCCCGGTTCAGTGGTTGACCCCAGACGATCACCACCCCCTGGATTATCCGGATCGGTTGGTAAGGTCGTGGGCTGTCCTGGTTCAGTCCCGGGCGCTTGGTCACCACCAGGTTCAGGCGACTCGCTACCGGGAGCGGTTGTTCCGGGTCCGGGATCAACCGTTCCGGGATTGCCCGTTGGCGTTTCATTGACCTGATTTAGGCTGATGGTCGGCGCCTGCTTCACGGCCAGCGCGCTAAATGAATTGTCAATCGTCTCGCCGCCAACGTATCGACCGGTCACCGTGCCCCCACTATCGACAACTTGATTGGGCTCTGGTGCCGCCAGGGTTCCACCAGCGGTCAAGGAACCCGTGCGCCAGGAACCCGAAGACGCCAAGTTGTCCTCAGCAAACGGCAACAAGTCCGGTAACGTGGCCTGATCGGCAAGATTTGTCCGATCGTCGACCCCCGGTTGCGGTGATGCGGTATAGAGAAAATAGAAGGATGTGTTTACCAGCGTATTATAGCTCATGCCAGTAAACATCTTCATGACCTCGCCTACCGGGTCAAAGCTCGCGAAGGTATACACGTCCTGCAAGCTATCGAGTTGTTGCTTGTCATTCCCATCGACTCCTGCCCCAGGAACGCCAAGGGCCGTCAAATGGTAGACCGTGCCATCCGCCACAAAGAATGGCTGAATCATTCCCTTTAGTAATTCGGCAAATTCGGCCTTTCTGGTCTCGCTAACGATCAAATAGTTCGAGCCGGTTGCGCTCTTCGCCGGCGTGGTATCTGTGAGGTAGATAAGAAATTTGGTTAAGTTCCACCGCGTCATTTGCACCTCAGTCGTTGCCTGCCAGTCCGTGACAGTCCGGCCAAGAAAATCATCTAGTCTCTGGGCATACCGGGTACTTATATTAACGTGCGAGGTCCCCAGCTCCTGCTCTTCGCCCTCACTGGCAGAGTGGACACCATTAGTCGATAGATAATCGCCATCTTTCATCCTAGCGACAACCGCCGCATTATTCTCCTCGGTTGGCGCACTCTTAGCCAGGAAGTCTAAAAATTCCTGGTAAGCCGGTTCAAAGCTGGTCCAGCTCGTGCCAAATCTCAGGTATTGGGCCGTGACATCATCATTCGTCGGATACGAGTAGGCATCATCTGTATTGCCATAGTCCGCATTGGCCGCCTTTAGAGTCGCGATCAGGTCGGCATAGCTTGCGAGCTGATCATCCCCGTTAATCGCCAATTGATAGTCCGTGGCCTTGCTAGCCAAATCAGTCCCAATCGTTTGGAAGCTATCCGTCAGAACCGTCCAAATATTCCCCGTATAAGCCGCTTCATAAATAGTTTTTAGCATGGCTTGGTCAGTATTAATCGCGAGCACGATTTGATTGATTTGATTACTGCGCTGTTGTAAGGCGGTTTGCGCCGCGATAACCGCCAACAATTTCGGTGTGGCGGCCAGTACAGCGTCATTTTCCTCAATTTTTTTGGATAAGTCCGTTTGTAAGGACGCCAAATCAGGTAGCGTCCCATCGGTCGCTTTAACCGTGGTCCGCCCACTCTTATCCAAGGCCGCTTGATAGGCCGTCAACGCGTCCTGGTAATCAGCCTGGCTCTGGGTAATCGCTGAGAGGGCGGCTTGGACTGCTGCCTGCGTCCGCAACACGGTCGTTGCCAGCGCCGCCAAGTCTGATGCGTTGGACTCGCCACTTACCGGCTGGGTAACCGCCGTCTCATATGCCGTGTAGGCATTCTGCCAGACAGCCAACTTAGCCTTTAAGTCGTTAAGGGCCGCATTAAAGCTTTCGATAACCAGTTCCTCGCGCTTCACCATGGCATCAAATGATGCTTTAGGATCCAGCATGGCCGTTTCGGCATCCGCCACCGCTTGATCTGCTGTATCCATGACGCCCTGATTTATGGCCAAAGCCGCTGATCGTCTGGCGACTTCGCCTTCCCAATAGGTCGTCACCTGACCGGCCGCCTGGGCAGCCGCCAATTGTTGCGTCGCATTATCTAAATTAGTCTTCGCGCGATCGTAATCGACTTGTTTACTACTTTGGGCGGCAAGTGCATCTAAGTAAGTCTGGTAAACGTCCAGGTAAGCCGAGATAATGACGTCATTTTGGGGATCCTGCACAACTTCAGTGTAGACAGCTTGCACCACCACTATCTGCTTGGCGGCAGCTTCTACCGCCTGCCGGGCGGCCTGAAGTTCTGTCTCGTTGGCCCTTGGCGCCATGGTTAAACTGTCCAAGGCAGCATTGTAAGCACTCACCGCCTGCTGCCAATCACTCACCGCAGCCTGATAGTCCTGGGCCTTATCCTGAAATCCTTGGTATTGCTTGACCGCCCGCGAATAAGCCTCCGCCACCTGAAGATCGGCCAGCATCTGAGTAATCTCTGGGTTCTTGTCCGCACTAATGATGGCCATGGCCGCCCCGGTCTTGTCGTTATACGCAATGACCACAGTATTGTAGGCTGTCAGCGCTTGATCGTACGTCGCCTTCAACTTTATGAGGTCCGCGCTGGTCAGTGCCGGATTAGTGAGGCCAACGTTTAACGCGGTGGCAGCGCCAGTGAGCACCTCACTTGCCTGGTTAACCTGATCCGAAACGACATAGTTGGCCAGATTTGATTGCACCGTTTGAACTTGGGCCGCCACGTCTTTCTGTAGATTGACCGTCAATTTTTGATAGTCGACCAGATCGTCGCT
This sequence comes from Levilactobacillus tangyuanensis, assembly GCF_003946545.1. Lineage (GTDB taxonomy): Bacteria > Bacillota > Bacilli > Lactobacillales > Lactobacillaceae > Levilactobacillus > Levilactobacillus tangyuanensis. Next base: position 190,197 of record NZ_RHOA01000003.1, on the reverse strand, counting down.
GATGGTTTCGGTATCGGTCACCTGTTTGACAGCATTGGGCGGATCTTTAATGGTTTCATTAATCTTGGCCTGATAGGCGGTAATTAGGGCCTGAGTCTGAGCGGTGGTTTCACCGAAGGCCTGCGCATTATATTGATATTCATCCAGCGCTGCTTGCAACCGTTCTTGCCAATTAGCCTGTGTAGTTAATTCCGAGGTATGTAACAGGTCTTGTAACTTGGCCAGACTGTCATTAACCGCTTGTGCTTTCCCGTTGGCGACGTCGACCTGTTTCTGGGCGTCGGTATAGGAATCCGTTAAACTGGCAGGCGTAGTCGTCGCGGCGTCTCCTGGCCTTACGCCCGCTTTTCCCGGAGTCGGTTCAACCGGCTCATTCTCGACGGTCATCGACTCGGCCGCCGGCTTGACCTCGTTATCACGTGGCTGCTCGATCTTGGAAGCCGGATCCTCGGCGGCCGATGCCGTCAGTGGCTGACCAACGCTCAACCCCGCCACGAGGCCGATAGTGGCGATCGATCCAATGACCCAGCCTCGACCAACCTTATACATTTTACGATGCTCACTCGTAATAGTCTTCCGATTAAAATACATGGCGCTTCCTCCTACAATGTTTGACTGACATTAGGAATGACAAATTGCCGTGTGTTCTCGATCAATTGATTCAAGTATATCAATATTAAGCGTGTAAATCAATGCAAATATGGAAGCGTTTTCCTTAACGCCGTTGAACCTGTTCGACCACTTTTATCACGTTTAACATCTCAAAAAAATCGACCTTTTAAACGGCTAACCACGATAATTTCATTAGTTAGTTATCCTTACCAAATTGATTATCTTCAGAAATTTTCGAACATACGCCATCGTCTCTCACCTACCAGGCCGGCTTGGTCGTAAAAATACGCCTAAACGCAAAAAAGCCTCAGGTCGCCAAGGCAACCTGAGACTTCTTATTTAACTTTACTGACGCCGACGTCGTGTAGACCGCTCGGCCTGTTCTTCATCCGCATTCTGAGCAATCTTAGAATATGGATATGGATAGGTGATCTTCATGACCGCTGGCATAACCAGTGGCAACAAGACAACCAATAGGATAATCCCGATGATCACGGCCAACGCGATTTGAATCAACGTCATGACCCCTGATGGAATCAACGCGGCGAAAGTCCCGCTCAAGATAATTCCAGCGGAAATAACCACCGTGCCCATGACCGTTGCGGCCTTCAGCATCTTATCGCTGGTGGCACCCGGCTCATGTAAGGACTCCCGGTACTTCCGCATCAGGAAGATCGAGTAGTCGACCCCTAAGGAGATTAACATAACGAAGGTAAAGAATGGCGTGTTCCAGGTCAACATGTCGGCACCCAGAACTGGCTTAACCAACCAATGAACAATGGTCAAAGCCCCAGAGTAGGCAACCAGCAAGATCCCTTCGATGACGATTGGTTGAACCAATGAACGCGTCACCACCATCAGGGCGATAAAGATCCCCGCCAACATGATAATGACGGTCCGCGTAAAGTCACCGGAAGCCATGTCGTTAATGTCGTTGGTTTGCGACGTGTTACCGCCGAAGGCAACCTTGGCATGACCGAGGCTCGTCCCCTTAAGCGATCCATTCACAACCTTTTCAAGTTGTGGTAACCGGGCCATGGCGGCCGCAGAACTTGGATCGTCGTTGAGAACCAACGTCAACTTGGTCAGCTTACGGTTAGGCGACATGTAGGTCGTCAATGCCGGCTTGAACGATTCCCCGTGCAACTGCGCACTAGGAATGTAGAAGGTCTCAGTGGCAGCGGAATCCTTTAATTCCTTTAGGTAAACGTTGGCCGAACCAACCCCGGTAGAAACCTGAGTTAAACCACTCGAAGCGGATGTTAACCCATTCCGAAGGTCGGTCAACTGCTGACTCATAGCCGCCAACTTTTCGGCCATAGTCTGATTCCCAGCGGCCACTTGACTGGCACCACTGGCTAACGTTGGCATCTTACCGTTAATGGTAAACATCGCACTGGAGAGCTTCCCAGTGGCACCGGATAACTTACTCGACTGAGCGCTAGCCGCATTCAAGGCCTTCGTCGCCCCTGGCAGCGCGATATTGGACTTTTGGGCCAACGTCGCCACTGCCTTTTGCAACGTCGCCGTTGAATTCTGCAGGCTGGTTAATTGGCTGGCAACCGACTTGTCGGCGGCACCGATGGAGGTGGCATCCGTTCCAATCTTAGTCAGTGACGCGGTTAATTCGGTCTGTAACTTCGCTTGCGCAGCGGTCTGTTGCTTGAGAACCCCCGCTAACACCTGCTTCTGAGCAGCGGATAGTGGTGCGCCGGCCTTGGTAAAGGCGGCACTGACGGTGCTAGCATCCACACTTGGCATGCTCTTCATCGTGCTCTGCACCGTGGCCAACTGCTTCCCAATATCCTGGGTCTTCCCGCCAATGGTGGTCAGGGAAGTCTTGATCCCGCTGGTATTGGTACTACTACCCGAAACCTGTTGGTTTAGTTTTTGAATGGCCGCGTTCAGCTGTGGCAAGGCCGCCTCCAGCTGGGCTAATTGCGCTGCCTGCTTCCCACCGGAGGCAGATGATACCTGACTATTCAGGGAATTAACCCCGGTCGAGACCTGCGAAATGGCCGACTGTAGCTGATTGGTCCCGGTGCTGACCTCTTGGGCCCCACTGGCCAGTTTCTTAGCCGACGTGACCGAACCGGAAACATCTTGCTTGCTCAATTGGTCGTTGGCGGACTTAAGACCCTTGTTGACCTTATTAACGCCGGCCTGGGCCTGTGCCAATCCGCTGGTGACGGTACTCATTTGGTTCCGAACGTAAAGCTTTTTTCCTTACCACCCGGTTGGGTAGCGGAAGCCACGGTCTTAACTCCGGTCGACGCTTGCAATTGCTTGGTTAACCGGTCGATTAACATCAAGGATTTTTCGTTGTCCAACTTGTGATCACTCTGAATATAAATGGTCGTTGGTTCCGCAGTCCCCTTGGAGAAATGCTTCTGAACAATCTTGAACCCTTGCTTGGCGGGAACGTTATTCCCAATTTCAACCAGATTGTCGTAGTCCAAGGTCCCATGAGACGTCAGGGCTAATGGGACAAAGACAATTCCGGTCACAATTAAGGTGATAATTGGGCGAATCATGGCGTGTTTGGCCATGCCGTGCCACAATCGACTGTCGCCTTCGCCGGCAAACTTTTTGACTGGCCAGAACATCCGTTTACCGAAGACGGCCATGAAGAATGGATTTAAGGTCAGGAGAACGGCCAACAAGACCACAACCCCGACGGCGATGCCAACCGCGGAACGGTACAGTGAGAAGTTGGCAAAGCCCAGCACACTCATCCCGATTAAGACGGAAAGCCCGGAGTAAAGTACCGTCCGGCCTCCAATCTTAATGGCGTCCTTGGTTGCCGAGTAGCGATCCTGCCCTTGGGCCAATCGCTCCCGGAATTCATTGTATAGGAGGATGTTATAGTCCGTCCCAATCCCGAATAACACGATGACAATAAAGACTTCCGTAAAGTTGGAGAATGGGAAGTTGAAGCGGTCAACCATGTTGGCCACCACGGAAATCGAGGTGATAACGGATACCGCCACCGTTAATAGTGAGAATAATGGCGTGACCGGCGAACGGAAGACCAACCATAGAACCAAGAAGATAAAGATCGCCGCAATCACTTCGGTCTTTTGAACCCCGGCCTGTGTGGCATCGGAGAAGTCTTGATTCAAGACATCGGCCCCGGTAACGTAAGTCTTAACACCGCTGGTCTTGGCCAGGTTCGTGATTTGACTCCGAATCGTGGCCACCCCATGACTGGAGGACTTATGGACGTTTAATTGCAGTAACTGCGTACTCTTATCCTTTGAAACCAGCTGTGACGCCGCCGTTGAACTATCGCTGGCTGCGGTCACCGACCGGATTTCATATTGGGACTCATGATTCTTGATTCGCTGAATCGTTTGGTCAATCGCGGTGTTCTGGGAACTCGTCAAGGCCGAGTTGCCGTTGCTGAAGACCACCACGACCGCAGTGGTGCCGCGTTGGGAACGGCCCCACTGCTTCTGCATATTCGTCGCACGGGTGCTCTGATAACTGTCAGGGACCGTAATCTGTCCCTTGTCAGCCACCAGTTGACTCATGTTCGGTAACGTCAGGACGGCCAGCAAGACAATCACTAGCCACCCGATGACGTTCCAGGTGTAATGTTTATTCATCCAACGCACGGGAAAACCTCCTAAATAATTTCTTCTCTATTCTGCTGATGGGTGTTGCTTTAACCATGTCGTCCAGTCCAACTCAACCGGTTGATGATCCGTTGTGGGCAAGACCTCGCCAATGGTCAACTTTGCTAACTCCTGCCGATACAGATCCTCTGCCCTGCCAAAAACGGCTAAGACATTGGCAACTGGCTGTTGATCCTGCAGGTCATTTAGCTGATAGGTGTTCATAAAGGCTTGTTTCTGATCAAATCCAAAAACCTTATTGACTAATCCCGTGTTCTTAACAAACAATGATTGTCCTTCGATGGCTTCGAAGACCTCAAGTAACGTTATCTCATGGGGGTCGCGGGTCAAAACAATGCCGCCCTCACGACCGGATACCGTCTTAACAATCTTGGCTCCCGCCAATTTTTGGACAATTTTCTTCAGATAACTGGTCGAAATTCCCAGTCGTTGAGCCACAAGTTGACTATGTAGCGGAATCTCTCGATCCTGAATTCCTAGTAATGCCACGATGCACAGCGCCTGCTCTAAGCTTGGCTTTGCCTTCAAAAACGACCCTCCTTTACCGCAAAAACTTTTAAAATCCCTAACTCTTAAACGAGATACATTATATCCCCTTTAGAGAATATTTCAAGACTTTTGACGCAATAAAATAACCCGCCTTCAGCTATTTTTCTATGTAAACGATTCCAACTTAGCTACATTCGCTAAGCGGGTGATGCCCTTACTTCTACTAACGAAATTAAACCGGTATTTTTGACACAAAAAAATAGTGCGACCAGCATCATAACTGGTTGCACTATCGTTTCAAGTCTATTCCAAGAAGTCCTTGAGTTGCTTGCTCCGTGATGGGTGCCGTAACTTACGCAGCGCCTTGGCTTCGATTTGACGAATCCGTTCACGCGTTACCCCAAAGACCTTACCGACTTCTTCCAAAGTCCGCGTCCGGCCGTCATCCAGGCCGAACCGTAACCGCAACACGTTTTCTTCCCGGTCAGTCAGCGTGTCGAGGACACTTTCCAACTGTTCCTTCAAGAGTTCATAGGCCGCATGGTCGGCAGGGCTGGTAGCGTCTTGGTCTTCGATGAAGTCACCCAAGTGAGAGTCATCCTCTTCACCAATAGGCGTTTCCAAGGAAACGGGCTCTTGCGCAATCTTCAAGATTTCGCGAACCTTTTCCGTTGGCATATCCATTTCGGCCCCAATTTCTTCAGGCGTTGGTTCCCGCCCTAAGTCTTGGAGTAATTGCCGTTGAATTCGAATTAATTTGTTAATCGTTTCAACCATGTGCACGGGGATCCGAATGGTCCGTGCTTGGTCAGCAATGGCCCGTGTGATGGCTTGCCGAATCCACCAGGTCGCATACGTGGAGAACTTGAACCCTTTACGGTAGTCGAACTTTTCGACGGCCTTCATCAGACCCATGTTCCCTTCTTGAATCAGGTCCAGGAATTGCATCCCCCGACCCACGTAACGCTTGGCAATGGAAACCACCAACCGTAAGTTAGCCTCTGCCAATTCTTGTTTAGCAGACTCCTCACCCTTTTCAATCCGGAGTGCTAAGGCAACTTCTTCGTCGGCTGTTAACAGGTTAACCCGCCCGATTTCCTTCAGGTACATCCGAACAGGGTCATTAATCTTAACCCCAGTCGTAGTGCCGGCGTCCTTTAATTCCTTTTTAGAAACGGTCTTTTGTGCCTTAACGGCCCGTGGGTCTGGCTCACCCTTGGCATCAACCACGCTAATCCCAGCATCGGAAATGGTCTCAAGTAACTTATCCATCTGCTTGGCATCCAACGTGTATGGAGTTGCCACCTGATCGGACAGTTCGTCATACGTGATATGCCCGGCCTTTTTGGTATTTTTAATTAAAGCTCGCACCGTCTTGTTGTAAGCTTTTTGGTCAAACATTGGTTGATCTGTGGTCTTTTTCGCCATCAAAATACCCCCTAGATTAAACTTGCTTGTTCGCCTGGCGTTGTTGCTCCAAGCGAACAATTTCAATCACTAATTGCTGTTGTTGTTCGGCATTACCCAATCGTGAGGCTTCTGCCAATTGATTCTTCTTTTGTCGGAGCTGCTCTTCCACCGGTGCGTCGGTCATAATCACCGCGAGATAATCATCAATCTCGCGTTCGGTGACGGCCACGGTCATGTTCATGGTTTCCAAGTCAATCACCAGTTGCTGCAGGCGGTCCTCCTGAATAAAGTCAGTGAACTGAGCGCTCTGGTACACCTGATGGGTTTGAAAGTACCCTTGAGCCAGCGTGTAAATAACTTGATAGTCATCATGCACGAAGCAAAAGTCGGGAACCGAGCTCACCCGAGCCCAGACGTTCCGATCATGTAACAACCGGTACAGGAGGCCTCGTTCGGCCCGTTCCAGCCGATTCAACGGCCGTTGCTGCTGATGAACCATCACCGGTGGTTCCTGACGCGTTGGCGTCTGTGCCGGACGCTGCCGCTCCTGCTCGGCCGCGGAAGACCGCTGCGTTTGCTTGAGTTGGGCCATCAGGGCCGACTTGTCCAACTGAAATTCGCTGGCCAATTGGTTCAGGTACAGATCGAGTTCCACCGGTTCCTTCACCTGAGCTAAGAGCGGCATGATCTGCTGCAGATAGTCCAGTCGTTCACTGTCGGTATCCAGGGCGCGATTGCGCCGTAAGTACCGCAGATGGAAACGAATCGGGGTTTCCTTGGCCGTTTGCAACATCTGTCGAAAGGCCTCGTCACCGTTAGCTCGCCGATACTCGTCGGGGTCTTGCCCCTCGGGTAATTGGATAACACTCAACTGTAAATGACTGTGCTGCCCTAACAAAGTGAGTGCCCGAGCGATGGCCCGTTGACCGGGCTCATCACCATCGTAACATACGTTGAGCTTATCCGTCGTCCGTTCGATCGCGTAAATCTGTTCGGTCGTCAGGCTGGTCCCCATGGAAGCAATCCCATTTTGAACCCCCGCCTGGGCGGCAGAAATCACGTCCATGTAGCCTTCAAACAACGTCACCTCACCGTGTTGCCGGATCGCCGGTCGCGCCAGGTCAAAGTTGAATAATAACCGACTCTTGTTAAACAAGGCCGTCTCCGGACTGTTTAAGTACTTCGGTTGGCCATCCGTGACCTGTAACAAGCGCCCCGAGAATGCTGCAACATGACCGCTAGCATTCCGCAAGGGAAACATGACCCGCTCGGTAAAACGGTCCCTGAGCTCGCCATCAGCGTTCTCAATGAACAGACCCGACTGTCGCAATAGCTGATAATCCGCGTCCCGGCCGTCAAAGAACGGTTTCAATAACCGCTTGGCTGGCGCGAATCCCAACTGATAGGTCTCAATGGTTTCGTCCGTAAGGCCCCGATCGTGCAGATAGGTTAACGCCGGCTCACCCATCTCGGTATTGATCAGGATATGATGATACAGCTTCGCCGCCTGCTCCTGCAGGTCAATCAGTTGGCTGGTCTTGGAATCCACGGCAGGACCATTAGCGTCTTGCCGATATTCGCTGGCCAAGTCGACGTGACTAAAGTCAGCGACCTTGACGACGGCTTCCGGGAAGCTCACGTGTTCGAGTTCCATTAAGAACTTAAACACGTTGCCCCCACGGCCGCAACTAAAACAATGAAAAATTTGTTTATCTTCCGCTACTGAAAATGATGGCGTCCGTTCCTCATGAAACGGACAGAGGCCAAACAAATTCTTTCCAGACTTCTTAAGCTGAACATATTGGCCAACCACATCAGCAATGTTGGTCGCCGTTCGAACCGTTTCAATCACGTCTTCGGGTATCTTTGCCAAACCATCACTCCCTTACCGTGAGCGCCATCGCGCTAAAAGCTATGAAAAGTCGCACCCCGGGCTCCCGAAAAGTGCGACTCTTTAATTGGCCTACGTGCGTAAAAATACACTATACATACTACTCCTATTACGGCCGGTGTCAACACTTAGGCCTCGCGGTTCTGGGAGAAAAATACCGGGTATTTTACGATGGTTTGGCTGCTATTTTTTGGTAAATTTTAATCGGTCACTTGGCTAACTCGTAGCCATACCAAATGGTCGTTCCAACCAGCACCACGGTGCCAATCGTTAGGATAACGATAAACCAGGATTGGTTGATGCCAAAGGCTAAGAGACTCAGCAACGAAACGACTAACATCACCTGCCCGCCCAGCACATTCACCTTGTGCCAAATGACCGGCGAGTTATAGGTCCACGGAATCCGAATGCCCACCAACCGATTGCGGGGAACATAGGGCAAGATGGCGGCAATAATCGACAGAACGATCATGGCGATAACGCCCACTTGATGGGGTTGACGAGTCGTCAATAAGGCTCGTGGCCAAATGAGAAAAACGAGACTATATAAGAATAGCACGACGTTCAAGTCAAAGGGCAATTCCGTTTGAACCCGTTCCGCTAGCCGCTCCCTAAGACTGCTAGGAATAATCATCGGCAGGCTGATCGCCACCAACGCGATCAACGTAAACCACAAGAGACTGGTCACCGAGCGCGCCGGTTGAATCGTCCCGAATCGCACCGACAACCGCTGAAACAGATCGATTAACGCTAAGAGGCCAAGATTCAAGAGTCGAATTCCCCACTGCCACTTAGCAGACACCTTCGTTTTAAACATTCTCAATCATCCCTCTTGCTCGATTGAACTGACAGTCCCCACCAACTATCGTGAGCATGGCCTCACGCACGAAATTTTTCAATCGATCCGCACCACGTCCATTGGTTAATTCCTTAACGTTAAAAGCAGATGCCCTAACAAAAAAGTCTGGGATTAATCCCAGACTCTCGCTAACTCATTAATCAATTTAATTAAATGACGGTTAATCAAATGGTGGCTACTTGACGACTAACTGGTCCAGGTCACCCAAGGTCAGCGCTAACTGAGCCAAATGACTAAGTTCCGTGAGCCGGTTGTTCTTAACGGCTTCATCCTTGTCCATCACCATGGTTGCGTCAAAGTAGGCCGCAATCGTTGGTTGAATGTCAGCCAGGCTAGCGTACAGCGCATCTAAGCCCTGATCGGCAGCCGCAGCAACCTTGGCAACGCCTTGATCCAAGGCCCCTTCACTGTCGTTATTAAACAGATCGGGGTTAACCTTGGCCGTAGCCAATTCGGCTGGCGCCTTCTGGGCCAACCGGATGACCCGCGTCAGGGATTCAATGACATCCTTGAAGTTGGCATCATCGGCGTGGCTTGCCAAGATATTGGCCGCCGTGAAGATCTGCAAGACGTCACTGCTGGAACCTTCGGTAACGGCGGCAATAATGTCGTGCCGTTGCTTGCTGGAACGCAAGATCTTCCGAATCCGGTCCTTAACAAAGTTGACTAACGCTTCGACTTGGGCCGTTTGGTCCAGGTCTGGTGCCACGTTAGCGGCCGTTTCGGCGGCAATGGCATCCCGTGCCAAGTCGGCAACTGGCAGAGACCACTGTTGGTCGCGAGCAATCCGCACAATCCCCGTTGCCTGGCGACGCAGGGCGTAAGGATCGTTGGAACCACTAGGAATCATTCCGGCGGCGAAGAACGTCAGGATACTGTCGAGCTTGTCGGCCAATGCCAGGACGGCACCGGGCACGGAAGCTGGCAAGGCGCCATCGGCAGAGATTGGTTCGTAATGTTCGCGAATGGCTTGGGCAACGGCAGGATCTTCGCCTTCAAGCAGGGCATACTTCTCACCCATAACCCCTTGAAGTTCGGCGAATTCACCGACCATCCCGGTAACCAGGTCAAACTTGTAGATTTCACTGGCACGCAAAGCCGCCTTCGTCTGGGCATCGTTTAAGTCAAAATGCTTGGCTAAGACGCCCACAATGGCCGTCACCCGGGCCATCTTTTCAGCCATGGTACTGATCTTGTCATGGAAGCTAACCGACTTCAACCGTTCAACATAGTCGGCAATCGTCTTGTTTTGGTCTTCGGTGTAGAAGAACATGGCATCTTCCAACCGCGCCGTCAGAACCTTTTCGTTCCCGGCAACCACGTTTTGCAAGTCATGATCGTTCCCGTTACGAACGGAGATGAAGTTAGGCAATAACTTGCCGCTAGCATCCCGCGCGTAGAAGAACCGTTGGTGATCTCGCATTGAGGTGATCAACACTTCTTCTGGAATGGTCAGGTACTTTTCGTCAAAGCTCCCGGCAAAGGCCGTTGGCCATTCAACCAAGTTGTTAACTTCTTCCAAGAGGCCGGCATCGACGTTGACCGTCCACTGGTTATCCGTGGCAATCTTGTCGATTTGCGTCTTGATCAAGGCCTTACGTTTGTCGGCATCGGCAATGACAAATTGACTGGTTAGGTCGGCTTCGTAATCGCCCGCCTGTTTCAGTTCGATGTCCTTGCCGAGGAAGCGATGGCCGCGGGTATTGCGGTCGGTCGTCACGTCCAGAATGCTAAAGGGAATGACGTCGGCATCTAACAAGGCCACTAACCAACGGATTGGCCGGATGTATTCAAAGTGATGGTCGCCCCACTTCATCATGGTTGGGAACGTCATCGCCGTGATGACATCCTTTAACCCTGCCAGAACCGCAGCAACGGGTTCGCCGGCAATAAACTTGTCGACGTAAACGTATTCGGTTCCCTTGATTTCCTTAAAGGTGATATCGTCTGGCGTCAGCCCTTGGCCCCGGGTAAACCCAATGGCAGCCTTGCTCCAGTTGCCATCGGCGTCCTGAGCAATCTTCTTGGCAGGACCCTTAACGGATTCGCTGATGTCGTCTTGCTTGTCGGCTAAGCCACTGATTAACAGGGCCAACCGGCGTGGGGTTGAGAATGGCTTGATGTCGTCATAGGCCACGCGCTGTTCCTTCAAATAGTCCGCGGTTCGCTTAACCAGTTGCTTAATGGCCGGTGTGACCACGTGGGCTGGCATTTCTTCCAAACCGATTTCTAGTAAAAATGTGTGTGCCATTATTTGGCCTCCTCGTCCGCTAATAATGCTTGTCGTACCTGGTCATCCTTGATCAATGGGAAACCACGCTTCTTCCGTTCGGCAACGAAGGCCTTGGCAATTGCCCGGGCCATGTTCCGAATCCGTGAAAGGTAGCCGGCCCGTTCGGTAACGGAAACGGCCCCACGGGCATCCAACAGGTTAAAGGTGTGGCTGCACTTCAGGACATAATCATAAGCTGGGTGAACCAAGCCATTTGCAATTTGTTTCTTAGCTTCGTCTTCATATTCATCGAAGTGCCGTAATAACATGGCCTGATTGCTTTCTTCGAAGCTGTACTTGGAGTGTTCGTATTCGGGTTCCTTGAAGATGTCCCCATACTTAACGCCATCGGCCCATTCCAGGTCAAAGACGGAGTTCACGTCTTGAACGTAGGAAGCCAACCGTTCCAACCCATAGGTGATTTCGGAGGTCACGGGATCGACTTCCATTCCCCCAACGACTTGGAAGTAGGTAAACTGGCTGATTTCCATCCCGTCCAACCAAACTTCCCAACCAACACCGGCGCAACCCATAGATGGGTTTTCCCAGTTATCTTCAACGAAGCGAATATCGTGTTCGAGAGGGTTAATGCCTAATTCTTGCAGACTGTTCAGGTAAAGCTCCTGAATGTTGTCTGGTGAAGGCTTCATAACCACTTGGAATTGATGATGTTGGTACAACCGGTTAGGGTTTTCCCCGTAACGCCCGTCGGCTGGTCGCCGTGATGGTTCAACGTAAGCGGCGTTCCAGGGTTCTGGCCCAATCGCCCGTAGGAAGGTGTAAGGGCTCATGGTACCGGCCCCTTTTTCAGTATCGTAAGCTTGCATCAGCATGCAGCCCTGTGCGGACCAATACTGCTGTAGCGTCAAGATGATTTCTTGCATGGACAGTTTTTCTGTCATGGGTGCGTTTCCTCCTCAAATGATGTGATTCAATCAATGTGGCTAACTTGGTTAATAAATAAGCGCAAAAAAAGTCCCTACGAGAATTCACTAAGGCAAATTCACGTAGGGACGAAGTTTTAATTTCGCGGTTCCACCCTACTTCTAGTCCGTGGACTAGCAGCTTTATTGGAAACGACTCCGAATGTGCCAACCCACAGAAACTACTATCCGGCTAGCACTATCCCGGATTCGCTGAAAATAACCGCTGTGTTTTTCATTCATCATAATCGACTTATTTAACTGTTTTTCATAATAGTCGTCTGGCTCAGGCTTGTCAATGAGTTTAGCTGAAATCCTTACCGTTGGCGCCGACGATCGGCCAGTCCCAACCAGCTCAGAATCGTCAGGAGCATGGTGCCAATCCAAGACCAAGCGGTCGCGGATTCGTCGGTTTGTGGTAACTCAGCGGCCGCCTGGTGTTGACCGGTTGTCGAATGATCCGACCGTTGTTTCGTCAAGCCTTGCTTGGCTCCGTCACGATCAGTCCAATAAGTCCAGCCGGTGGCACTTGCCGCCGAACGGCCATGCCCAGCCAAGGGCGTCTGCGACGTTTTTGGTGAGCGATGATGATTGCCCTTCCTATCCTTGGGCTTCGTCGGTTTGACTGCTGGCTTCTTCCCCGGATCGACCGGGTGGATCGGTGTCGTGGGCTTATCCGGAGATACCGGATCGGTCTTCGCAGAATCGCCACCACTACTTGAATCCGACCATTTAAGGGTTAACTGATTAACCCCATAGTTACCGGAGTGATCGGTGTCCTGACCGATAGTCCCCGAACTCAGAGTTAGGACCATGCTGGTCCCGGTAATCCCGCTGGGCAGGCTCAACCGATCCGTCGTGGAATCATAGCTTAGCGGTGTCCCGTTATAGGTAAAGACCATCGGATCCGTGAGGGCGAAGTTCTGTAGCTTCAAGGTCGCTGCGATGGCTGCCTTCACGCCCGTCAGCTGATCATTGGCGTGGCCCACCGTGGCGGTGAGGGTTTGTTGATCGGCAAAGGCCTGATCACCCAGGTGGGTGACGGGATCGGCCGCCTGAATTTTCTGCAGGTTGTTGCCGGCGAAGGCCTCGTTGTCGATCGAATCGACGGTTCCGGCAAAGGTGACGCCACCGAGATCGTTGTCGGCAAAGGCCGTTTTGCCAATCGAGGTCACGCTAGCGGGAATCATTAACACGTGCTCAGCACTGATATCGTCGTCCGGCAAGATGTCACCGGTTAAGGCATTATCGGCGAAGGCCGACGTCCCAATGGACGCCACGCTATCACCGAGCGTTAACCGAGTCAACTGATTCCCGGTGAAGGTCTGTTCGCCAATTGAGGTCACTTTTGAAGGAATGACCAAGTCACCAGCAATCTGGTTGCCAGCAAAGGCCTCGTCTCCGATGGTCATTAAGTCCTGCCCCAACTTTAATCCGGTCAGACCATTATTTTGAAAGGCGGCATCATTAATGTGTTCAATCCCATCCGACAACGTTAAGGTCCCCACCAGTTTATTGTTGGTGAAGGCACCATTGCCGATGGTCCCAGTACTCTTACCAAAGTCGATCCCGGTCAAGGCGTCTCCAGAGAACGCGCCAGCGTTAATGAAGTTAACCTTGTCAGGAATGATCAGCTCACCTGTCAAGCCGGGGTTGCCCACAAAGGCGGCCGAGCCGATGGTCTCCAGCTTAGAGGTGTGTTGATTGCCGAACGTGACTCCCGTTAGTTTATTGCCGGCAAAAGCGCTGTCCCCAATGACCCTTACAGAATCAGGGAAAGTTAGATTACCGCTAATCGCATCTCCACCAAACGCGGCGCTGCCAATCGTATCCACTTGATTACCCAATTGCAAACTGGTTAATTGAGGGTTCTCTGTAAAAGCAGAGCCTTGAATGGTCGTGACGCTATCGGGAATTTTTAAGCTAGTAATACTGTTCTCTGAAAAAGCCCCAACACCAATGGTGTCTAGCCTGCCATTAAAAAACGTCACTTCAGTCAGTGAATTATGGGCAAACGCCGTATTACCAATCGGGTTAACATTTTTAGGGATGGTAATGGTCTGTAACAAGTTGTGCAGAAACGCCCCATTGCCAATGGTGGTTAGATCCGTCCCCAACGTTGCCGTGACAAGTTGATTGTAGGAAAAAGCAGTGTCACCCACCGAGGTCGTTCCATCTGGCAAGGCGATGCTCGTCAAGGCATTATAGCTAAAACTATTTACACCGATGGTCAGACTGAGATTCGTCCCATCAGGATTAAGCGGCCGCACACCAAAATCGATACCGGTTAACTGATTTTCGCTGCCATCATCCTGATCATTGCCTTCGAAGGCAGAATCACCAATGTTCTTAACTCCAGCTGGTAACTTTAAGATGCCTTTTAACCGATTGTTTTTAAAGGCCGCCTTCTCAATGTCCCAGAGTGACGTACTTCCCGCTTGAACACCTTTGAAATCAATTGATTCTAATAGGTTATTTTCAAATGCAGATGTATCGATCTCTGCTATTCCAACGGGTAGGGTCAATGTCCCATTTAACTGGTTACCCTTAAAGGCCGCCGCACCGATCTTCCAAAGCCAGCCACTACCCGTCTGGTTAGCTCGAAAGTCGATGGATGCCAGTAAATTATTTTCAAATGCGGAGGCCCCGATCGTCTGAACTTCGTTGCCGATGGTCAGACTGGTCAATTTATTATTGGCAAAGGCACTCTCGCCAATGGTGCCCACCTTGTCACCGATGGTCACACTGGTTAACTTACCATTGGCAAACGCCTTGTCGGCAATCGCCGTGACATTAAGGTTTTCAAATTGGTCCGGGATGCTGATCGCCGTCGCATCGCCCGTGTATCCCGTCACCGTATAGCTAGTATTGTCACTATTCAAGGCATACTGAATTCCCGCGGTGTCCGCACCCGTGGCATCGGGTGTCGTCACAGTGGCATTGTTGGTGGGCGCCGCCGGGATGTCCAGCGCCCGGCTCCTGCGCTGGTAGTGGTTATTCACGGCAGTTGTCGTGACTTTTTTATCCACAGAACCATTCTTGTCAGCCAGGTCACCGGTTCCATCAGCGGATTGTTTTTTTTCGTTGGTCAATGGGTCACCGCTATTTTCGTTGCTTTGACCGGCCGACTGGTCGCCATCGTCGGTACTTGCCGGCACCACCGGCTTAACCGTGTTCGCTTTAGGTTCCGAGTCCTGAGATACGACCGGTTCCGTAGCAGCATTGGCCGGTGTCGTGAGCATTAATCCGGTACTCAAGGCCGCCAGGGTCACCCCGGCAAATAGCCAGGCGCGATAGGTGCCTTGGCGCTTCACTTGTCGTTGATCAATCCGCATTGTTTAATCGTCCTCCGTCATTCGCCACCAACAGCCCAAGTTCCATCATGCCATTATCGGCTTACTTACTCATAAACCCC
Organism: Levilactobacillus tangyuanensis; assembly: GCF_003946545.1. Classification (GTDB taxonomy): domain Bacteria; phylum Bacillota; class Bacilli; order Lactobacillales; family Lactobacillaceae; genus Levilactobacillus; species Levilactobacillus tangyuanensis. Next base: position 174,688 of record NZ_RHOA01000003.1, on the reverse strand, counting down.
ATCGTAGCACGATTTATTCAAATGATCAGGCCGCAAAAATTACCAACGGGGTCAACGTTTATCCCTATAACTTGGCCGATAATGCCGCACCAAACTCACTGAACTCAAGCCCAGACAATCTGCTACGAAGGATTAGCTTAACTGTCATTCGGACAATGACTATTAACCGTAACAATTTTAAAAAGTTCGCCGTTCTCCTCGAATTTTAAGCAAACTAAAAGGGACCTCATTTTCGGGTCCCTTTACACCTTTAAGACTGATTAGAATCGGCCGACGATCCCGGTTCAGGCATCGTCAACTTGGCCGACCAAGTTTGCATCTGATCCAAGAAACGCTTGCTCTTGGGGTGCACCCCGATCTGGCTATCATAGATTTCATCCATCAACTGCCGCAGCGCGTGTTCCGTCTGGGGCTTCACGTCAATGGTATGCAATTTGTCTAGATCCAGTACCGAGAACTGCCGCAGATAATAAATGGTTCGTTGGGCCAACTGCAACCGCCGCGGGTCCATTTGCCAATGCTGCTGACACAGCAGTCCCCCGTAGCTTTCCGAATAATCGAATGGCAGATCGTTGCGGCCACAAATCACGCACCCCTGAAGCTGCGGCGCCACCCCGAAGGCCGGCATCAGCTGAATCTCCATGATATTCGTGACGATGGCGGCATTCACCCCGTCGTCGATCAACGTCAGTGCCCGTTGGACCCGGTGATACCACGTTGGCAACGGTTCACTGTCGGGAAAGGCCGCATCCACCAAACTCATGATGTAGGTGGCATACGCATTCTTAAAAATATCGGTACTGATATTCTGATACTGACTGGTTTCGCGGGCCGTGCGGATGTAAGACAAGCCGTCGTCGGCAATATCGCCAACGTAACTCCCCACCGTGAACGGCAGGATATCGGCGACCATCTTATAGCCCTTCTTCTTGGCCCCCCGCACTAGAAACATTTTCTTCCCAAATTCTTGCGTTAAAAACTTGATCAGAAAATCTCGCTCGGCATAGTCCCGCCGAAACAAAAGGATGCCGTGAAAGTCCGTTACATTTCGAGCCACAGTCATCCCCACTTTCTAAGTTAAAGCTGTTTTTTATAAGTCATCCTTGCGGTAACCGTAGGACTTCAACAGCGTGGACTTGTCCCGCCAATTAGGCTGAACCTTGACCCACAGCTGCAGGTAGACCTTGCTACCCAACAAGTGTTCAATGTCTTGTCGAGCCATGGTCCCAATCTTCTTTAGCATGCTGCCGCCCTTACCGATCATGATCCCCTTTTGAGTGGGACGTTCCACGATGATGGTGGCCTCGATGTGGACATGGTCCTCATCCTTTTGCTTCATGCTTTCGATTTCAACCGCAACTGAATGTGGCACCTCTTCACGCGTCAACATGAAGATTTTTTCCCGGATTAATTCGCTGACAACGAAGCGTTCGGGGTGATCGGTGACTTGGTCGGCCGGATAATACTGAGGCCCGTTAGGCATCTGGTCAACCAGTCCGGTCAACAGGTCATCGACATTATTGCCTTCCAACGCGGAAATTGGGTAAACCGCCTGCCATGGTAAGGCCGTTTGGTACTGTTCCATGACGGGCAGCAGATCGTCTGGATGAACCTGGTCAATCTTGTTAATCAACAGATAGACTGGCGCCTTAACATCCTTTAACCGGTCAATGATAAAGTTGTCCCCGGCACCACGCTTCTCCGTGGCGTTAACCATGAATAAGACGGCATCGACTTCATTCAGAGCAGACATGGCCGATTTCACCATGTAGTCCCCCAGCTTACTCTTGGGCTTATGCACCCCAGGAGTATCGATGAAGACGATTTGTGATTCATCGGTGGTGTAAATCCCCTGAATCTTGTTTCGAGTGGTCTGTGCCGTATTTGACATGATCGCAATCTTTTGACCAATGACCCGGTTTAAAAACGTTGATTTACCAACGTTAGGCCGACCAACGATTGCCACAAATCCTGATTTATAGTTTGGGTTATCCATTTTTTCCTCCAGTTAAAACCGTTTCAATAGTGCGGGTAGCAAAATAATTGCCCCCACGATGACGGCAAAGAAAGCCGCCAATAAGACCCCACCAGCGGCGATATCCTTCGCCCGCTTGGCCAGATCATGATACGTTGTGCCGACAACGAGGTCAACCACCGCCTCAACAATCGTGTTCAACGTTTCCGAGAACAACACCAAGAAGATGGCCATGACCAGCCACAACCAGTCGGTCAACGAGACCTGAAGCGCCACCCCAAGGATAAGGGTAACCGCGCCAAGAACCAGGTGTTTACGAAAGTTTCGTTCATAGTGAAAGAGCGACCGCAGGCCATCCCACGCATGGCCTAACGACTGCAAAAAAGCATGGTTCTTGCCGGTTTGACGCGTTGGTTTATCGTTTGAGCCCATACGCGTCTAAGATGTCGGCTTGCAGCTTGAACATGACCTTTTCGTCTTCCGGTTCCATGTGGTCATAGCCGTTCAAGTGTAAGAATCCATGGACCACCAGGAAGCCGAGTTCCCGTTCGTAGGAGTGGCCCAAGTATTCTGCCTGCTCTTCAACCTTATCCATAGAAACGAAGATATCACCAATATTTTCGGGAATCTCCGCTGCCATATCATCATCCAAAATCAATGGGAATTCATCGGCCTCTTCGTCATCGTCTTCAATGGCGAAACTAATCACGTCGGTGGCCCGATCAACGCCCCGGTACTGTTTGTTGATCTGATGAATATCTTCATTATTCATTAACGTTACCGACATTTCCGTATTCTCGGCAAGTTTGATGTACTTGCCGGCGTATTCCAAGACGTCGCGAATCATCTCAACGTGCTTAGCGGGTACACCATCTTTGGTCTTATCGTAAATCTCTAAATCCATTATTTTTTAGCTCCATTTGGTTTAGTATCGTTTGCTTCATAGGCGTTAATGATGCGAGCAACCACTGGGTGCCGCACCACATCGTCGGCGTTAAACGTCACAAATTTAATGTGACTGACGTTTTGTAAAATGTGTTGGGCCTGAACTAACCCGGAACGGGCGTTGTTCGGCAAATCAATCTGGGAGATATCTCCATTGACAATCATCTTGGACCCAAAGCCTAACCGCGTCAGGAACATCTTCATTTGCATGTTCGTGGTGTTTTGCGCTTCATCCAAGATGACGAAGGCCGATTCCAGCGTCCGCCCACGCATGTAAGCCAACGGGGCAATTTCGATGACCCCACGATCCATGAGGCGCGTCGTATGTTCGGCACCCAGGATGGCGTACAGCGCATCGTAGATTGGCCGCAGATAGGGATCGACCTTTTCCTTCAGGTCACCGGGTAGGAACCCGAGGCTTTCACCGGCCTCAACCGCTGGCCGGGTGATGATGAGCTTCTCAACATCCCCATGCTTCAAGGCAGAGACGGCCATGACCACGGCCAGATACGTTTTCCCGGTCCCGGCCGGGCCAATGCCAAAGGTAATATCGTTATGCTTAATGGCATCAATATATTGGCGTTGGCCAAAGTTCTTAACCCGCACTGCGCGGCCCTTGGCATCCTTAATCAAGGTTTCGGTGTAAAAGTCTTTAAAGTACGTGAGCGTCCCTTTGTCGGCCATCTTCATGGCGCTAATGACATCGGCACTGTTCAAGCGAATGCCCTTGGCGAGCAGATCACTCATGCTCCGCAAAATTGCCAGAGTATCGTCCACCGCTGCCGCGACACCAGCCACCTTGATTGAATTCCCAAAGGGCTTGATGGTCACGTTTAGGCCTTCTTCAAGCAAGGTTACAAACTGATCCTGAGCGCCCAACAAGGCAGCTTCGTCCTCTGGGCGCTCCAAAATATATTCTTTTTCAATCGTCGCGTTTTCAGTCAAATATGGTGGCTCCTTCATCTTTATTTTTTGCGGTACTGATAGTCAAATTTTAGCATACCACCGGGGATTGTAAAAGTATTCGACGCGAAAACCCCTCAGCATTAGAATTGACTGAGTTTCACGTAGCCCAGCAATTCAGCCTTAATTAATCGGTAATCGTGGCAAGCTGATGGTTTTCTCCAAAATTAAGCGATCCCGTAGTGGCAACCCATTTCCCGTGATCGACTGGCCGTAATGCGTGGTGAAATAATCAGGCACCACCCCAACGACCCGGAAGCCACATTTCTGATAGAGGTATAACTGCGTTAAACTCGTGGTCCCGGTTGCGATGCGCACCGTGCGGTACCCATGCTCAATGGCCCACTGTAGCGCAAATTGGATCAAGGCCTGGCCGTAGCCCCGCCGTTGCTTTGCCGGTGACACGGCCACATTCTTGACCTCAACGACCAGATCCGATTGACGCTGAAGAACCAGCACGCCAGCCAAGCCTTGACGATCGTTGGCCGCATAGATCGCACTAGTTGCTAGATAACCATCAACCAACCGCTGACTCGGATCGGCCAACAACAATAGGTCATTCAGAGCCGGCGTCAATGGCAAGCTCATCCGTTCATAAGTTAAGGTCATTACGGACCCTCCCGTTCTCTTCGTTACCAATAAAAGGGTCTGGGACAAAAGTCTCAGACCCTTCGTGCGCTCCGAACGTATATTGCGGAAACGTGCGACAAAAGGCAGTCAACTCCGCTTAACCCCGATAGACAAAAAATCCAAAACCGGGATTATTCGTCTATCGACGTTAATGCTCATTGACTAACCGCCTTCTGTCCCACTCTCTTGCGTCATTACTTGTTCAGTTGGGCCTTTACCGTTTGGTTGACCAACGCACCGTCGGCCTTGCCCTTAACTTGTGGCATCACGACACCCATGACCTTACCAAAGTCACCCATGCCGCTAGCCGAAACCTTGGCGATGCTGTCGGCAACGATCTTTGTCACCTCATCGGCATCCAATTGCTTAGGAGCGTACTTCTTCACAATTTCGATTTCCGCTTCAACACCGGCAACCAGGTCATCCCGGTTACCCTTCTTGAATTCGGCTAAGGATTCCTTACGTTGTTTCATTTCACGTGAGACAACCGCTAACTCTTCATCCGCCGTTAACTCGTGGCCCTGCTTAACGCGTTCGTTGGTTAAGGCCGCTTTCATCATCCGAATCACATTCAGAGATAATTTGTCGTGGGCCTTCATGGCCGTCTTTAAATCCGTGTTGAGTTGGTTTTCTAAACTCATGTCAGTTCCTCCTAAATTTCGTTGATAAGGTCTAGTTTACACCTTATTGTTAACGCCGTCAGTTAATAAATTCGCCCGTTAGTCCCACCAAAAGAAATCAATAATAATGGTAGCTTTCTACTCGTGGTTCAGTTACGCTTAAGCTATCAGAAAGGAAGTTTTGTCATGCCAGACATGCGTGCCATTGGCTTCACTCACAACCAACCAATTGAAAATGAACAGAGTCTTTTCGAGTTCTTCGAACCCCGTCCAGTCCCCAAGGGTCACGACCTCTTGGTGAAGATTCACGCCACCTCGGTCAATCCGGTCGATACCGGGGTTCGACGCGGAACCACCGAACGGCTCGACCGACCTAAGGTCATCGGCTGGGATGCCTATGGGACCGTGACGGCCGTTGGCGACGCCGTCAGCCTCTTTAAGCCAGGCGACCGGGTCTTTTACGCTGGATCGTTCATCCGGCCTGGAACGGACAGTGAATACCATTTGGTGGATGAGCGAATTGTTGGCCCGGCCCCAAAGACACTCACGCCGGCGGAAATTGCCGCCGTGCCACTGACCTCGTTAACGGCGTGGGAGGCGTTATTCGAACAACTACAGATTAATTTCGATTCACCAAAGGAAAATGCCGGACACACCGTCCTAATCATCAATGGCGCCGGTGGTGTTGGTTCAATGGCCACCCAACTGGCTCACCTAGCCGGATTAACCGTGATCGCCACCGCCTCTCGGCCCGAGACTACTGCCTGGACTCAGAATCACGGTGCCGATTACGTGGTAAACCATCGTGAGGACGTTGTCGCCCAGGTTCACGACCTCGGTTTTCAAACGGTCGACTATATCGTCGAGCTCAGTAACCTTAACCAACACTGGGCGGAGATTGTGGCCCTCATCAAGCCCAGCGGTCATATTGTTTCGATCACGGGAAGCGACACCCCAATTGATTTGCGCGCCCTAAAACAAAAGCGCGCGACCTTTGCCTGGGAATGGATGTATACCAAATCTCTCTATGAAACCCCAGACATGACGAGTCAACATGTCATTTTGACCCGCATCCAAGAACTACTGGATGCCGGCAAGCTCAAGTCCACCCTGAATAAAACCCTGTCACCGATCAACGCGGCCAACCTAAGAGCCGCCCATGCCCTGGTTGAATCCAACCGCATGATTGGCAAGGTTATCATCACAAATGATTAACAAAAAGCCGCAGGACAAATTGTCCTGCGGCTTTTATTAGAATTGCAAAAAGAGCTTAGAAACGCTTCTTCTTGGCCTTACGCTTACGCGCAGCTTCTGATTTTAACTTTTTCTTCACACTTGGTTTTTCGTAAAATTCACGCTTACGGTATTCTTGTAAAGTACCGCTACGGGAAACCGTACGTTTGAAGCGCCGAAGAGCGTCGTCAAAAGACTCGTTTTTGCGAACGACTGTCTTTGCCATATAAAATTCCCTCCCTCCGAGCACAAATAATAACACTGGTTGGCTAAACACCACCAGTGCAACGGTTCCTAACTATTATACATAAACACAGAAACCACGTCAATAATGCCAGCAAATAAAATTTGAACCTTCTGCTCCCGGGCGGTAAACTAAGGGAAAACACCAGAGGAGTCTGCCATTATGTCACCTATTACAATCTTTATCATCTCTGATTCATCCGGTGAAACCGCCCTGACCGTGGCGCAAACGGCCGTTTCGCAATTTCCAGCCATCGAAGCAAGTTACCAACGATTCCCTTTTATTCAAACCAACTCGATTCTTGAGGGCATCCTAAATTTGGCAAACAAACAACATGCCATGATTTTTCACACCCTCGTGAATGGAAAACTCAGCCAACGGGTCCGGGACTTTGCGGCCAATAACCAGCTGCAACAGTTTGACTGTATTCAACCGGCCATGAAGGTTCTCCAGGATGCCACTCAGCTTCAGCCAGAGGGGGTCCCTGGTCTCGTGCACAACCTGACCGATACCTACTTCGACCGGATTGCCGCGATGGAATTCGCCGTCACCTACGACGATGGTAAGGATCCTGCCGGCCTGTTGAAGGCAGACATCGTGGTCCTTGGCGTCTCACGCACCTCAAAGACGCCCTTGTCTCTGTTCCTAGCAAACCGTAACCTTCGGGTGGCCAACTTGCCATTATCGCCTAAGACCCAGATTCCAGAGGAATTATGGCGGGTCGACCCCAAGCGGATCTTCGGCCTAACCAATCAACCGGCAACCTTGCGTAAAATTCGGCAAGCGCGGATGTTGTCTTATGGCCTACCTGCCAATAGCGCCTATTCCGATACGGATAAGATCAAGGAAGAATTGGCCTATGCGCAACGCATCTATAAGAAGATCGGCTGCCTCGTCATCGATGTGGCCAATAAGTCTATTGAAGAAACGGCGACCCTCATCATGGAGAGTCTCGACTTCGACCTCATTCCCCACCCACTCGCCGACTAACTAAATCGTTTGAATAGACAAAACAGGTCGTGACCTTGTCACGACCTGTTTTTTTGATCGCCTCATGCTTCGTTACCCGGCGACCCGCATGAACTAACGGGTTAGAAATTCGTCAACCGGCTTTTCAGCCAAGACATCGGCTTCCAGGTCCGGATTGAATTGTTGATGCTTAAGCATGGCCACTTCGTACCCGTGGGGATTCAACCCATGTTTACGATCGGGACCAATTAAAGGGGTTTCCATGATTTTTGGCACGGCGGTTAATTGGGGATGATGCGCGATGCTATTCAGCACGTCAAAACCCAAGGTACCTAACCCAATGTTCGTATGCCGATCCTTATGGCTACCCTGGGGATTCTTCGAATCATTCAAATGAATGACCTTAAGCCGATCGATCCCAATCACATGGTCAAATTCATTCAAGACGCCATCAAAATCAGTGGCAATATCGTAGCCAGCGTCACTAGTATGACAGGTATCGAAACAGACCGATAACCGGTCATTGGCACTGGTTGCCGCCATAATGGCCGCCAATTCTTCGAAGGTACGACCGACCTCGGTTCCCTTGCCGGCCATCGCTTCCAAGGCAATCTGAACGGGTTCCTGGGCCGCAGCAAAGATTTCATCCAGGCCCTGGGCAATCTGGGTAATGGCCGCCGGGGCACCCGCCCCCACATGAGCACCGGGATGCAGGACAATCTGCGTGGCCCCTAAGGCAGCCGCCCGTTGGACTTCGGCCGTTAAGAACTCAACGGCAAAGGCATAGTTTTGTGGCTTAGTTGTATTACCCAAGTTGACGACGTACGGGGCATGCACGACAACGGCCGGCTGATCGTGCTCCCGCATAAAGGCCTGGCCAGCTGGAATGTTCAACTCATCAATCGGTTTCCGCCGCGTGTTTTGCGGCGCGCCCGTATAGACCATGAACACATTCTCATCGAAGCTGGCCGCCTCCCGTGCGGACCCTAGCAACATGTCTTTACCCTTCATGCTAACGTGTGACCCGATTAAAAATTCAGACATTCTGGTCATCCTTTCCTTGAACCATTATACGGACAACCCGATCACTAGCCGTGCCATCCTCCCAATCACAGAACTCATGCTGAAAGGCCGCCTGTTTGGCCGCGTATGCTGGAAAGCCCCCCTGCTTGGTCCATTCATCCAATTGTTGATAAAAGGCCGTTGCAGTCGTTACCAGTGGTCCTGGCAGCTCACTCTGGTAATCAAAGTAGAAGCCGCGAAGTTGATCACGATAGTGTTCCAGATCATAGGCAAAGAACAATTCGGGCCTTTGTAGATTAGCGAAATCAAACATCACGGAAGAATAGTCCGTCACCAGGAGGTCTGTGATGAGATAGAGCTCGGCGATATCCGCATCCGCGAGCACCGAAACCCGATCCTCAAACCCCTTGATGTTGACCGCATCCTTAACCAGATAGTGTGGCCGGATAATCAGATGCGTTCCCACCGGAACGTGTTCAAAAAAGGTCGCCAGATCAAAGGGCAAGTCAAACTTATAGACCCCCGGCCGCACGGCCATGTCGTCCCGCCACGTTGGCGCATAGGTGATGACTGGGCCCGGTGTATTCCCCACTAATGTTTGTTTTAACTGTTGAATCTTAGCGGGCTGGTTGTCCCGATATAGGACATCATTCCGAGGATAACCAATCGATAAGAACTTGCCATTAAACCCAAAGGCCCGCTTGAAAATATCCTGTGAGTATTGATTAGGGGCAATCAGATAGTCCCACTGATGGGCCGCCTTAACAAACTCGGCATGATAGGCTTGCGTAGATGTTCCCGGAATCGCCACGCGGTCGATATCAGTTCCCAATTTCTTTAATGGTGTCCCATGCCAGGTCTGAATGGTCTTGGTTCGCCGATTCTTATGCCACCAATTGGGCAAGCGCGAGTTCAAGACCCAGAACTCGGCTCGGGCCATTAGGGTGACCCAATGTGGCGTGAAGCGCTTGACCAACTGAATATCCGGATACTGTTGGTGGAGTTGCTGATACTCTCGAGGCTTCACGCTGAAGTACGCTGTTTCCCGGTATTCTGGATGTTCGGCTACAAGCTTTCGGTAAATCGCGGCCGGATTGTCATTGACATCCTTGCCGTTGAAGCTTTCAAAGATAATTAGTCGTCGTTTTATAGGTAAACAAATAAGCCCATCGTTCATCACGATGAGCCCATAACGAGCAACTAATTTTAATGACTGGATGAGTTTTTGAACACCATTAGTCATGTGGCAGTTGCTCCTTTCAATTAGATTAAATCAACGAAACGTGAACGGAACTTGAAGTGCAGGTGAGAACCGACTAACAGCACGATGAAGACGAATGACCAAAATTCAAGCGTCATTACTGGCCGTTGCCAGAACCAACCGGTTCCGATAAAGGATTCCCGGAACCCGGAAACAATGTAGTAATACGGGTTCAATTCCAGCAAGTGAACAAATGGTGCTGGGAAGGAAGTCGTGACGAAGTTAAACAACACACCGGACATGTAAAATAACATCCGCATCAACGATTGAAGCAGGATGTGATAGTCGCGGACCAGCACACTGATACAGGAATTTAAGACCCCTAAGGCCACGAGTAAACAGATCATAGCGAAGAAGTAGTAAATCCATTGGAACCAAGAAACCTTTGGATAAACCCCATTCAACAGACCGATAAAGATGGAGAAGACCATCATCGTCCAGAAGGAGCTCAGATTACTAACCACCTTGATGGTTGGTAAGGCTGAAATTGGAAATTTCATCTTGGCAACCATGTTAACCCGTTGGAAGATACTCTTTGACGCATCCAACGTGGCCCGGTTCATAAAGAACCAAGGTGAAATCCCGATAACCATCCAAGGAAGGTAACCGATCCCTTGCAATGGCTTACCATGCTTCAACCCGACACCGAAGACCAACCAGTAGATCGCAATCTGAATCAACGGATATAAGTATTCCCACATTAAACCTAAGTAGTGACTTTGGTAGCTCGCTTGATCCTCATACCGCGAAATCCGTAAAATAATCCCCACGCTGGAGACCTGTTCTTTTATTAAGGTTATGACCTCTTTCAAGGCACTGCACTCCTTTAATTAATTGGCTAGTAACGCAACATATCGAGCCACCACGCGTTGCGTGGCCTCCCCGTCGTTGGCCCTATTCCAATGAGAATTGAATTGGGTAAAGTCGACCGCCGCATCCTGCTGGATGGCGGTGGTTAATTGCTCATTGTCGGTCAAGGCTGGACTCGGCAACCAGTCAAACAGATCTGGCTGGACGCCTGGTCCCAGTTCATAGGTCGACAAATCAAATAAGTAAAATAGCAAGCTGTGCGCATTTGGCAACAAACTGTAATCAAAGGCTACCGACGAATAATCTGTGATGAGCGTCTCCGCTACTGTCAGTAACTCCGTTGTGCTAAGGCCCTTTGCCGTCACAAGTTGATCACCTAATGCCTGCTGCAAATGCGGTGACTGAGCTGCTAATGCTGGATGAAGCTTCACCACGACCCGTGCGTCTGGATCACTGGTCAGGGCAGCCGCTAACCCTGCCGGTGGTGCAAAGGTCACGCCTTCCCGATAGGTCGGCGCGTACACGATGACCCGGTGACCAGCCAATGCTGGTGCCTCACGATAAACCCGCTCACGAGTAGCCGTCAACCACTGGGGGTCGAACAGCCGGTCCGAACGCGGATACCCGAGAACTTGCATCCGATCGGAACTGAGGTGATAACTCGTGGTGAAGACCTGACCCATCGCTGGGGAAGCCACCACCACTTCATCGAAATGGTCATAAACCGCCTGAAATCGCCGTTTATCACTGGCGGAACGGTCAACGGTCGTTGGGTCATCCCAGCCGAACCGTTTGATCGCGCCGACCGCATGCCAGACTTGAACAATCCGCATCTGCTTAGGATGTCTTAGACCACCCAAGAAGGCATAGTAGTTGTCACAGAAGACCAATCGGGCCCGCATAATCCGGGGAATCCCTTTGAACACAAAGGTTAGATCATCCCGAAAAATCACGGTCTCGATGCCCTGCTGTGCCAACCGCTCTGCAGCCGCTTGTTGCTGTGGTCGGTAGAACACCGTTACTTTGGTTCCCGCCGGCAATGCCGCCACTAACGCCTCTATAAAGGGCACGTTATCACCGAAGCTCATCAGATACACCACCTGACTTTTTCGGTGCCAACTGCTCATGAGCGACATCAGTCGTACTAACCATAAATAAATCTCTTTCACGTCAATCACCAATATCACTTATTTTCGCTACCCATAACACCGAGAATTATACCACATCTCGAACCCAATCCTAGCGAATTTTAAGAAGCTTTAACATTCACACCCTTGACCCGCCAAACCACCCGAAAGTTAGCCCACGAAAAAGCCACGGTTGGCTTACAAAAGGGCTGCGACGGTCGTCACAGCCCCTGTTTCTTCGTTAAATTCAACGGATTGGCAACGTCACCACTTGGATTCGGTGAAGTGCCCCAAGACCTTAATCGTCGGCGAGATACTGACGAATGCGTCCGGGTCACCCTCCGCCATGGCTGTTTCCAAGCCATCCATTTCATAACGGGTAATAATCGTGAAGAGAATGGTCTTCTCGTCATGATGATAGGCCCCTTCGACATCATGGACAATCGTAATTCCCCGTTGCAAGTGATTCTGAATGCAATCGATTACCGTTTTTGGTCGGTCCGTGATGATCATCACCTGCAATTGCTGCTGCCGTGTAAAGGTCATGTCGATCACCCGGGCACTCACATACAGCCCTAATGCCGAATACAGCGCATAGGGCCAACCATAAACAAACCCGGCACTCAAAACAATTAAACTGTTAAAGGCCATGTTGACGCTACCGATACTATGACCCGTCTTACGACGAACCACAATCCCGATGATATCCAGTCCACCGGTAGAGATCCCATTCTTCAGGGCAAAACCGACACCAAACCCATTGATTGCCCCGCCGAAAATCGCACAGATAATCGGGTCATTCGTCAAATGAATCGGCTGAATCAGGCGAATCATAACCGACGCGAAGACAACACAAATGAAGGTAAAGAAGGTAAAGGTCTTCCCAACCTGCTTCCAAGCCAACACGAACATGGGAATATTAATCAGGAACAGACCCAGCCCCGTACTGATATGCCAAATACCGGCGTTCATGGTCAAGGTGTTAACCAATTGAGCGAGTCCGGTAACCCCGGATGAATAGATATGACCCGGCGTCCAGAAGTAGTTAACCGCCAACGAGACCAGTACGCCGTAGAAAAAGGCCACGGAAAACTTGGTTGTATAAACGTGGCGTTGCATCAGTTGCCGCATGTTTTCCATATTTAAAAACTGACCTCACTTTAAAATAAAAATTATGTCGCGTGAATTAGGGTAACACTAATCGATGGCAACCGGTTGCGACCCCCGCCATTTCTTAGTGAGTTCTAATCCTTGGACCAATTCTGGGCGATGAAGGCTTCGCGTCCGCCCGCTTCTTGTTCCGCAAAGGTCTGCGGGTCTTTCTTATAAAAGTCCTGATGGTTGGCTTCCGCCACATAGAACGGTTGCACCACCTGAATCTGCGTCACAATCGGCCGATCGAACTGTTCACGATCTTGCAGCGCCTGCCGCGACGCCGTGGCGACACGCGCCTGCTCCTCACTGTTAACAAAGATCACCGGCCGATAGTTACTGCCCCGGTCTTGGAACTGACCACCGGCATCGGTGGGATCGGTCTGTTGCCAGTAGAGATTGACCAGCTGTTCATAGCTGATCACGCTCGGGTCAAACCAGATTTTAACCGCTTCGGTGTGGCCAGTGTGTTGGGCCTTCACCTGTTCGTAAGTTGGATTAGCAACGGTGCCGCCGGTATAGCCGGATAAGACCTTCTCAATGCCGGGTAATGAATCAAATGGCCGGACCATGCACCAGAAACAACCGCCGGCAAAAGTGGCGGTCTCAATCGTTTTACTCATTCTAATCACTCCATTTTCTAATATTTCCATTAAACGGCTTTTATGACGGATCGTCAAGCATCCCCGGTACCACCCCATAGAAAAAACAGGCGACCTCCCCGCCTAATCACATTGGATTAAGACGAGGAGACCCCCTGTTTTAATGGTTATTGGCGATTAATTAATCGTCGTCTTCTTTTTTTGCAACCAAGAGGTCCAGGTCCAACAATTGCTTGTCGGAAACGGTCGATGGCGCCTTGGTCATTGGTTCCGTGGCCTTCGAGTTCTTAGGGAAGGCAATCACGTCGCGGATGTTGTCGCGCTTAGCTAACAGGCGAGCAAACCGATCCAAACCGATGGCCAGACCACCATGAGGCGGGAACCCGTAGTCTAAGGCTTTCAAGAGGAAGCCAAATTGCTTTTCGGCCCGTTCAGGTGTAAAGCCTAAGGCCTTCAACATCTTCATTTGCAGTTCACGAGTGTGAATCCGGATGGATCCACCCCCTAATTCCAAACCATTCAAGATGATGTCGTAACTTTGAGCGTAGGCCTTATGTGGATCTTCGCCGTCGTTCAGGTAGTGAGCATCGCCTTCTGCAGGCATCGTGAATGGGTGATGGGCAGGTACCCAACGTTCCAAATCGACATCGTAGTCGAACAATGGCCAGTTGACGATCCAGAGGAAGGCCCACTTATTTTGGTCGATCATGTCTTGTTCCTTGGCAATGGCTACACGTAAGTAACCCAAGGTTGAGGCAACAACGCGCTTTGAGTCGGCAGCGAATAGTAACAGGTCGCCGCTCTTGGCACCAGTCTTGTCGGTAATTTGCTTGAACCAGTCGCCGTCCTTAAAGAACTTGGCGATTGGGCCACTGAAGCCATCGTCCGTAACCTTTAACCAAGCCAAGCCCTTAGCGCCGAAGCGTTCGATGTACTTGCCGTACTTGTCCAAGTCTTTACGACTGTACAGGTCAGCACCACCGGGAACGGCGATTGCCTTGACTTGGCCGCCGTTTTCAACGGCACCGGAGAAGACCTTGAAGTCGGTGTCAGCCATGATGCCTGACAAGTCCTTCAGTTCCATCCCGAAGCGGACGTCCGGTTGGTCGGTCCCAAAGCGAGCCATGGAGTCATCCCAGTCCAAGCGTTCGAATGGCAAGGTAACGTCGACGCCCAGCGTATCCTTCATGACCTTGGCAATTAACCCTTCGGTCAAGTCTTGGATTTCTTCGGCCGTTAAGAAGGACGTTTCCAAGTCGATTTGGGTAAATTCTGGTTGGCGGTCACCACGTAAGTCTTCGTCACGGAAGCAACGCGCAATTTGGTAGTAACGATCGAAGCCGGAACCCATCAGCAATTGCTTAAACAATTGTGGTGATTGTGGCAAGGCGTAGAAGTGACCAGGATAGATCCGTGAAGGTACCAGGTAGTCCCGGGCCCCTTCAGGCGTTGACTTGGTCAAGTCTGGCGTTTCGATATCGATGAAACCGTTCTTGTCGAAGTAACTGTGGACGGATTGAACGATCCGGTTCCGGAGTAACAGGGACTTTTGCATTTCTGGCCGGCGTAGGTCAAGGTAACGGTACTGTAAACGCAGGTCATCGGAAGCATTAACGCCATCCTTGATTTCAAATGGTAATTCCTTGGCCTTGTTTAACAGGTTGATGCCGGAAACCCGGACTTCAACCTTACCAGTCCGCATGTCGGGGTTAATTTCCTTTTCGGTCCGGGAAACAACCTTCCCTTGGACTTCGATGACGTATTCACTCCGCAGATCGCCGGCAACTTCGAAAGCTGCCTGGTCGTAATCTTCACTGAAGACCAATTGCACAATGCCTTCACGGTCGCGCAGGTCAACAAAGACCAAGCCACCCAGGTCACGGCGCTTTTGAACCCAGCCCTTGAGGACAACGGTTTGGTCGAGGTATTCTTCGTCAACTAAACCGGCGTAGGTGGTTCGTTTTAAATTCTTTTCCATGAATTCTCCCTCTAATCTTCTTTAAACTCTGACGCAACGACTTGCTGAAAGTCGTCATAAATTGAAGCCAACTTAACGGTCACTTCTTGACCAGTTGCCATGGACTTCAGGTGCGCCGTTTGATCGGCCAACTCCTGAGAGCCAATGGTTAAAGTATAGCGCGCGTCCAAACGGTTAGCCGTCTTGAACTGGGCCTTGGGCTTACGCGCCAGGTAATCACGGTCGGCGGTCAAGCCGGCGTGCCGGATAGCCTGAACGACCTTCAACGTCTCAACCGACGTCTCGTCGCCAATGCCAACCACGTAGACATCTAATGGATGGGCGTCTGGAATGGCCACCTCTTCAGCCTGCATCAGTAGGACGAGGCGTTCAACACCAAGACCAAAACCAACCCCAGGCATTTCAGGACCGCCAAGCTCTTCAACCAAGCCGTTGTAACGGCCCCCGGCTAAGACGGTCGTGTAACCTTCGCCCAGTGCTGGTGAATCGGCCATGATTTCAAAGATGGTGTGGTTGTAGTAATCCAACCCACGGACCATGGTGGCATCAACATCGTAATCAATGCCCAGACTATCCAGACTGGCCTTCACCCGATTGAAATGTTCCGTCGCCTCTGGCGTCAAGAAGTCCAAGATTGATGGGGCATCCGCAACCAATTCTTGGTCATGGGCGTCCTTACTATCCAAGACCCGCAATGGATTCTTGTGTAACCGCACCTTCGAGTCATCACTCAATTCATCGAAGTGGGGTTCCAAGAAATCAATCAAGGCCTGACGGTAGGCGGAACGAGTCTCCTGGTCCCCCAGGGAATTCAGGGCTAAACGCAAGTGTTTCAAGCCCAACCGTGTCAGTAAGTCCATCCCTAAGGCAATGACTTCTACGTCTAATTCAGGCGCATCACTCCCAAAAGCTTCCACCCCAATTTGATGGAATTCCCGTTGCCGACCTGATTGTGGCCGTTCATAACGGAACATGGGCCCCATGTAATAGACCTTGTAAGGCTTGGTTGTTTCGGGACCATACAGCTTATTTTCAACAAAGGCCCGAACAACGCCAGCCGTTCCTTCTGGCCGAAGGGACAGGTGCCGGTCACCCTTGTCCTTGAAATCATACATTTCCTTGGTAACGATGTCGGAGGTATCTCCTGAGGTTCGGGAGAAGACTTCGAAGTTTTCAAACATGGGCGTCCGAATTTCGGCAAACCGATAGTTTGAGAACAGATGACGCGCCGTGGATTCGACGAATTGCCAGGTTTCTGAATCGCCTGGCAAGATATCCGCCGTTCCTTTTGGCCGTTGATAACGCATATGCACTCTTCCTTTCTCGATCTCACAGAAAATAAAAAACGCCCCTGTCAATTGACAAGGGCGCAGGTATGCACGGTACCACCTTTTTAAAATTCTCTGCAGGATAACGTTGCAAACGAATGACGTAAACCGCCATTAGCCTCAAAAGTGTCTTCAAAGTCACACCGTTAACCACTCCCAGCGACGTGGTCTCTCTGTAAACGGGCTTTCTTATACTGGTCTTTCTCATGGGCAAATTATTTTATTCCTTTTAAGCTTACTGAAAGCCCCCTGAAAAGTCAAGCACGGAGCCGAGATTTACCCTAGCCATTCTGCGAATCGTGGTATAATTAAACCTAATTTGATTAAGGAGACACAGTATGCACTTTAAACCTAAAAACTGGGTGGGACTGGTCACCAGTCTCATCATTCTAGTTATCGCCAGCGGACTCTTGTTGGCTTTCATCCAACATAACGCCGTCACCGCCCGCGTCAGTAATCTCAATCTCCGTCGGGGTCCCGGTTTGAATTACGCCGTGACCCACAAGGTCGAGAAGAATAGTCGCTTAACCATTTTGAGCGAAAAACATAACTGGTATCACGTCCGCGACCACAATAACCACTTCGGTTGGGTGGCCAGCTGGCTCGTGGACCATCCCGGCCAGCTCAAGCGCGCCACTGCCCTGTCCGAAGCGACCATCGTGATCGACCCTGGTCACGGGGGTAGTGACTCCGGCGCCCTTTCCATCGACCAAAAGCACGACGAGAAGACCTACACGTTGGCCATGGCCCAAAAGGTCGCGGCCGACCTCCGCGCTCGAGGTGCCCACGTCATCATGACGCGTTCCAGCGATACGACGGTTAGCCTGGCTGACCGTCCGGCGTTAGCCAATACCGACCAGGCCGATGCCTTCATCAGTTTTCACTTTGATTCCTCACCTTCGAGCAATTTAGCCTCTGGAACGACAACCTATTATTACCACCGCCAATCTTCCTACAAATTAGCCCAGGCGGTCAATCAGCAGATGAACGACCTGCCGCTGACCAACCGCGGCATCAAGTACGGGAATTTTGAGGTCATTCGTGACAATAGTCGGCCGTCCCTACTATTAGAGATGGGTTACATTAACACGAAGAAGGATTTCACCCAGATTAGTAGCTCCCACTACCAACAACAGGTTGCTACCCGCGTGGTTACGGGGCTTAGTAACTATTTCAAGTCATAATCGTTTCGGAAAGAAGGCTTAGGAATGCGGTTAACCTCAACGTGGTTGGACCAATTACCCCTCAAGCAAATTCAATCAGCGACCCCGGTCGCTGGTGGTGATATCAATCAGGCCTTTGCGCTTCAGACCGGCTCTGGACCTTATTTTCTGCTGATCCAACCACAAACCCCGGCCAGTTTCTATACGCATGAGGTTGCCGGACTAAAGGCCCTTTCGCAGGCCGCCAATGTGCCGGCCGTGATTGCTACCGGGGAAATTGATGGCGATGCCTATCTCCTCCTAGAGGATCTCGCGATTGGCGCTGGTAGCCAATATGCCCTTGGTCAAATGGTCGCCCATGTTCATCAATTAACGGCACCACAATTTGGCTTCGATGGTGACCAGTTGACCGGTAAACTCCCAAAGAACAATCACTGGCAGGCTAACTGGACGACCTTCTACCTTGAACAGCGACTCGATCCCCTAGTTAAACGGGCCAGTGAGCACGGACTCTGGTCGGTCAGCCGGGCGGGCGCCTATCAACGCACGCAAGCAGTCATCGCCCACATGAATGATGGGCGCACGATCGTGCCATCCCTGTTACATGGCGATCTATGGGCTGGCAACGTCCTGTTCACCGCCGCGGGCACGCCGACCCTGATTGACCCCGACGTCTTCTACGGCGACCGCGAAATGGACCTGGCCATGACCACCATCTTCGGTGGCTTTGATCAGGACTTCTACCGCGGTTATCAGTCTATCTGGCCGCTGGCAACCGGTCACAATGACCGCCTGCCATATTATCAATTGTATTATCTGCTAGTTCATTTAAATTTATTCGGTGAAGGCTATGGCGAGGCAGTCGACCGCATTCTGGCGCTGGCTTAGTCGTTTAACGATTCATCACTATTTTGCCAAAAAGGCGTCTGGGGTAGAAATCCCAGACGCCTTTTGACCCTGATTTATTCAGCCAACCAGGCTTGTAACTCCGGTAACTGGGTCACCCGAACCATCGGTTGTGAATCAAGGCTAATCCGATGGTCAGGGTCGAAAAGGATCCCGGCCATGCCAGCCCGTTGTGCGGCCTGAATATCTAAGTTACGATCACCAATCATCACCGCCCGTTGCCGATCAACCGCGTACTGCTCACATAGGCTCAAGAGGCTGGTTGGATCCGGCTTGCGCGGAAAGTCATCGTCCTTGGTCACCGCCCCACTAAAAGTCGACCAAACGTCGAGCGCCGTTAACCGCTCAATCGCCGCGTGATCACGATGAGTCAGCAGGAAGTTACGACCACCTTGGTCGGTGATCCAGGTCAAAATATCTGCCAGCCCCTTAAAGGCGGGCGCCGTCGGAAATTCCGCCGGCATCTTCAAGTCATATAACCGCTTCACCCGATGCTGATCGAGTTGATACTCGGCACAAAACTGCTGTAACGCCGTGCCAAAGCTATGCTGCCGCATGGCCTGCATGATGGCGCCCTGATCGATTTCAAAATCATTCACGCCACTGGCTATCAGTGCCGCGGAGAAGGCCCGGACCATTCCCGGATAAGTATCGACTAGCGTGCCATCAAAGTCCCAAAAGAAGTCTTGGTAACGCATTTTAATTCCTCCATTTTCTAAAAAAAAAGGGCGCCGAAACAGCTGGTTTCGACGCCCTAACTTCGTCTAATGTTCGTCGGTATCATACCAGATGGTCACAGGACCATCATTCACTAATTCAACCTGCATATCCGCGCCAAACACCCCGGTAGCCACGGCTAGCCCCGTCGCCGCCATTTTTTGATTAAATTCATCGTAAATGGCTTCGGCATGTTCGGAATTTCCGGCAGCAACAAAACTTGGCCGATTTCCCTTCTTGGTGCTCGCGTACAGCGTAAATTGGGAGACGGACAGAATTTCACCGCCAACGTCTTGAATGCTGAGATTCATCTTGCCGGCATCATCGTCAAAGACGCGAAGCCGACTGATCTTGTGGACCAGGTAATCAACCTCATCACTGGTGTCACTGTCCTCGGCTCCCACTAACAGACAATAGCCCTGTTTAATGGCACCCTGCACATGATCATCAATGCTGACCTGGGCGTGACTGACTCGTTGTAATAAAACCCGCATCGTTCTAAATCCTCTCTAATGGAATGCCCGCTTCACAACGTAAACGTCGGGGACATTCTTGATATTATCCAGAATCCGTTGAAGCTCAACCAGGTTACGAATCCCAATGCTAATGGAAATCGTCACCATCTTGTTGTGGTCAACCTTGCCGTTGATCGAGGTCAGGTACTTCGTGCTGTTGTTGATCGTCCGTAAGACATCATTCAACAAGCCATTGCGGTTGTAACCCTGAACTTCTAGATCGGCATTGTAATTGGTCCGGTCACCGGCAACATCACCCCAGCGAACCGCCACGATCCGTTCGCCATTCTTTTCGGCGTTCTTCACGTTAGGACAGCCATCCCGATGGACGGAAACTCCACGGCCCTTGGTAATGTAACCGACGATCTTATCGCCAGGAACCGGTGAGCAACAGTGGCTTAACCGAATGAGGAGATTGTCGACACCTTCAATAACCACGGTGTCGGCATCCTTCTTCTTACGCGACTTGGCCCAGCGTTCGCTGTCAGGTTCCGTCTTCAAAGTTTGATGCTCTTCAAGCAGCTCACGTTCCTCTTGGCGACGGCGTTCGTCCTCGGCCGCCTGGCGAACGTCATCGGTGAGTCGGTTCACAACCCCTTGCGGCTGAACATCCCCGAATCCAATGGCCGCCAACAGATCGTCGGCGTGTTGATAATGCATCTTAGCCAGCACCTTGTCCATGTTTTCCTTGGCCAAGAGAACCTTGGGATCGTAACCCGATTCACGGAGTAGTCGCGCGATCATGTCCTGTCCCTGGGTGATATTTTGTTCCCGATCGTTCAACCGGAAGAATTGTTTAATCTTGTTCCGCGCCCGCCGTGTTGAGACCAGCTTTAACCAGTCACGACTTGGTCCAGCGGAGCTAGAGGACGTTCGAATATCGACGATATCCCCGTTCTTAATCTCATAGTTTAATGGCACAATCTTGCCATTGATCGTGGCCCCGGTCGTATGGTGCCCGACCTCGGTATGGATGGCATAGGCCATGTCCAATGGGCCGGCACCCTTAGGCAACTCTAAAACGTCACCCTTAGGCGTGAAGGCATAGACATGGTCCCCAAACAGTTCCCCTTTGACACTATCCATGAAGTCGGAAGCATCATCGGTATCTTCTTGCAACTCGATAATGTGCTTAAAGATATTGAGTTTGTCGCCACTATTGGTCTCTTCAACTTTGTCCTTGACGCCTTCCTTGTAGGCCCAGTGGGCCGCAACCCCATATTCGGCCACGGCATGCATTTCCTTCGTCCGGATCTGCACTTCCAATGGCCGGCCCTCAGGCCCAATCACCGTGGTATGCAGTGATTGGTACATGTTAGCCTTGGGCATCGCGATGTAGTCCTTGAACCGTCCGGGCATGGGCTTCCACTGTGAATGAATGGCCCCCAACACGGCATAACAATCCTTAATCGTATCCACAATCACCCGAATTGCCAGGAGATCATAGATTTGGCTAAATTGCTTGTGTTGGTCCTTCATCTTACGGTAAACGGAATAGATATGCTTTGGTCGGCCGTAAATTTCCGGTTGGAGCTTTAGGTCCTTAATCGCCGACTCAATGTCGTTGATCGCTGAAGCGATATATTCTTCACGTTGATCCCGCCGGGAGTTCATCAAGTGGACAATCCGGTAATATTGCTGGGGATTCAGGTACCGCAGGGAAACGTCTTCCAATTCCCACTTGATGGTACTAATCCCTAACCGGTCGGCCAGCGGTGCATAGATCTCCAACGTTTCGTTGGCGATACGCCGTTGTTTGTCCGGCCGCAAGTGCTGCAGCGTCCGCATATTATGTAACCGGTCCGCCAGCTTAACAATCATGACCCGAATATCCTTGGACATCGCGAGCAATAACTTTCGATGATTTTCCGCTAATTGTTCGCGATTCGACTTGTACTTAATCTTGCCAAGCTTGGTCACGCCATCGACAATCAAAGCAACGTCATCCCCGAAGAGTTCGCGAACATCACTCAGTGTGACCCCCGTATCCTCAACGATATCATGTAAGAACCCCGCCGAAACCGTTTCGGGATCCATGTTTAAATCCGCCAAAATACCGGCAACTTGAATGGGATGCATGATATAAGGTTCGCCAGATTGACGGAATTGGTCCTTGTGGGCAACCGTCGCAAAATGGCAGGCTTTAACAACCATCTTAACGTGTTCCGCATTCATATATTTACCAACTCTGGCAATTACTTCTTCTGCCGTCCAGACACGTTCTTTGGTCATATTGGACGCCACCACCCTTAGTTTTTAAGATTTAACTTCTTTGCGAGTCTGCGTCAAACCGTAACTCAAATAGGAAACACAGACGTAAACAATGGCAAAATAACGCGTATAACGTGGGAGAAACAATAGAGCCCCCAATAGATAAATAACTGGCCAGATTAGTAACCACCAGCCTGGTTGCGCCCGTCGATAAATTGCCCGCCCCATCACAATGGCCAAACAACCGTTAATGATGACGAGTAACCCGCCGAACCGCCAAACCGGACTGATACCAACCAGCGTTGCCAATCCTGGTAACGCAATCCCCATAATGATACCAATGACCCAATAGCGCCAACCGATCTTCTCTAAGAACGCCATCTCATTCACCCATCTCTCTTGATAATTGCAACTATTTTAGCATGTTTTCAGTGAGATTTCATTAAGTTATCTTGGTTGTTGGAGTTCCAGAACCATGGATACCGCAGATAAAAGGTACAGCGGCGCCGTTTCGGTCCGCAAGATCCGTGGGCCTAAGCCCACCAAGGTTGCGCCAGACTGTTCGGCCAACTGAATTTCCTTCGGGCTAATGCCACCCTCTGGCCCAAAGATAGTCAGCAAACTATCCCCCGCCTTGAGTTGCGTTAACCGTTGATTCAGTGCGCTCTGTTCGCCCTGCTTGGCGGATTCCTCGTAAGCCACCAATGTGGTGGTGACCGGAGTCTTCAAGACCGCCGGCAAATTGTCGACATAACTAACGGTTGGCCGAGCCAAGCGATGCGCTTGCTCAGCCGCCCCAGCAGCAATCTTATTTAACCGAGTTAATTTCTTAGCCACCTTATTGCCCTGCCATTTGGCGACGGACCAATCGGCCCCAAAGAAAATGATGTGCTGAACGCCCAATTCCGTTGCCTTCTGGGTAATCCATTCGGCCTTCTCCTGTTTGGGAAGTCCGCAGGCAATCGTCACGGGAACTGGCAACTCCACCGCCGGCGTTGGCACAGCCGTCAAGGTCACCGTGGCCGAGTCGTCCGTGACCCGTGTCAGTTCGCCATGGAACAGGTGGGCCGTGCTATCAACGAACTCGGCTTTTTCGCCGACTTCTGCCCGCAAGACCCGAACCCAGTGGCGATACGTCGTCGCATCCAAGGTGAGCTGCTCGCCAGTCGTCACTGGTTCTTCAAGAAAGTATCGTTGCATGCCTATTCATCCTCCGTTGGCTTGTGGGCAATGACGCCACGCCAATCCTTCATTTGCAGAATGTTGTCGATGATGAAGCCCTGCTTTTCTTGCGCCTCAACGACACTGGTCAACTTATCGGCAATGATCCCGGAAGTAAGAAAGTAACCGCCCGGCGTCAGATTTTCCCAGGCTTGGGGCACCAGGGGCAGGATAATTTCGGCCAAGATATTAGCCACCACTAAATTAACCGGCTGATGAATCCCATTCAACAGGTTGTTGGGCTTAGCCACAACGTCCTTGGCAACTGGATTTAGATCAAGGTTGGTCTTCGCGGAACGCACCGCAACCTCATCGAGATCAAATGCCGTGATTTTATCCACGCCCATCAACTTGGCCGCGATACTCAACACACCCGACCCCGTGCCAACATCATACATGGACTCGCCACCACGAACGACCATTTCCATTGCCGTCAGTGACAACCGCGTCGTTGGATGGGTCCCCGTACCAAAGGCCATCCCTGGATCTAACCGGATAACATTCTCACCAGCTTGGACCGGTGAATAGTCCTCCCAGCTAGGCGTCACCGTCAAATAACGGGTAACCCGGACGGGATGGTAATACTTTTGCCAGGCCGTGGCCCAGCTTTCATCGTCAACCGCCTGGCTAGTCACAGTGCCCGGATTGGGGTCTAACCCATACTTACTTAAGTCCGAAACTCGTTGCCGAATCGTTGGCAGAATTTCCGGCACGAATACCGTCTCGGGGTAATAAGCGGTAATTTCGGCCCCTTCCGTCCGGTGCGGGATGGTTGCCAAATCCACAACCTCCCCATATTTTCCGGGCTTCAAGTTGGCAAAGTCGGCAGCATCATCGATCTTGACGCCACTGGCACCGGCCTCCTGTAAAATATTGCTGACGGCTTCAACCGCTTCGTTGGTCGTTAGTACACTCACTTCTGTCCACTGCATGCCGTGTATCCTCCTTAAAATTCAAATAAAAAGAGCCAGAGACAACCACTCATTGTCCCCAGCTCACCGCTAAACATTAACTATAAATGACGCTCATCATCGCTTAGGCCTTCTCGGCGCCGGACGGATGATCATCGTTTTGCTGTTCCCGCTGGGCAAGACGTGTCTCAAGATAATCCAACATATCCGCCTCATTTTGGAACACGCGGGGGTGCTTCTGTTTATGCAGTCGCAAATCAATCTCGTTAATTCGCTGACGTCCCGTCCACGTGTGACCATAACGAATGATTACCCGGTTATTGAGCGAATCTTGACCGAACTTGAAAACGTACACGCTCTCTGGCGCCATCAACGGCCGGATATACGACTTTTCGTAACGATAGTTATGTTGCCGTAAGAACTCTTTGGTTCGACTCAGCATGGTAATCACCTCCTATATATGACAATCTACTCGGTTTTCAAAAGAAACAAGCCGTTTCGGTTGTTCAACTACGTTAAAAAAGTATCAATAATTGATAATAGTTGATCTGACAACGAATTGCAAGCAAAACGTTTGGCGATCCGGCCAAAATTGCTAAGATTGATGGAATCTTTCACTGTTTCGCTCATGTTTTTGAAACCACTTACATTATACCGCAAGCTGCATTTTTATAAAACAAGAAAATTGCGTTCATTAGCGGCAATTGGTCTTTTATCGACGCAATCCAAGTCTTTCTATTGCAATTTATCCCCGGATCGTAAAAAATAGAAGGTAATCAATTCAACCGGGAGGCCAACACATTGCTAAAAGAATTTAAGGATTTCATCGCCCGCGGAAACGTCATGGACCTAGCCGTTGGGGTCATCGTTGGGGCTGCTTTCACCGCTATCGTCAATTCACTGGTCAATAACCTGATTAATCCACTCATCGGCCTATTCGTCGGGAGTATCGACTTCTCTAACCTGGTCCTGACCGTTGGCAGCGCCCACTTCAAGTATGGCGCATTCATCAACTCCGTCATTAACTTTCTCATCATTGCCTTCGTGGTCTTCCTATTAATTAAACTGATTAATAAGGTGGTTGCCAAGCCCGCCGAGGAAGCCCCAGAAGTCCCGGAACCTAGTGCCGAGGAACGCTATCTAAAGGAAATCGTTACCCTGTTGAAGGACAAACAAGACTAAAGGATCCCTGCCAGACAATCGTCTGGCTTTTTTGATACCATAAGTTTTTTTATTAAATATCATAAATATAGTTGCGTATTACTCAAAATATCTTTAAAATTAATTGATGTTGTGTGTTGCTTTTCACAGCTAATTCTGAGATGAGATGGTTAATTAACCCTAATACGCTTTCATTCAACCATTTCATTCAGATTATTCGCTGCACACTTATCATTTTTCTGGGAGGAATCAGTATCATGATGAAAACAATACCAAAGATCGCTATGCTTTTCTTAGTCTCACTCACTTTGGGAGGTACCACTGAACAGTTAACGACTCCAACAACAGTCGCCCAAGCCAAAACTAAGCGCGTCTGGATTGCGGTAGCCCATGGGAAAAAGTACCATTTTTCCAAGCAGTGTCGGGGGCTGAACAACGCCGGTAAACTCAAGCATGTCAAACTATCCTGGGCGAAACACCACCATTACAAACGCTGCGGTTTCGAGAAATAGTGTTTTCGGTTTACATATATGTATACTAAGAGCACTGTCAGTCAATGACTGACAGTGCTCTTTTTGTTTTGTCCTAACGACTACCAGAAACTCACGCTAATGTCGCCATCGGCAGAGGTTAACTGATACTGCGACGTGGCATGTGAATGCCGGCGATAGCCACTGTTCTGTGAGCGACCTGCCACAGAGATATCCCCCATGTCGGCGTCGTTCAGGCGCGTTTCAAGGCCCGCCGTGCGATCGATGTGGGCCGTGATGTCGCCATCATCCGTATAGGCCTTCAAGGTTTTAGCCACCCGATTATTTTGCAGATGCAGATCGCCATTCAACGATGTGACCTTGCCACCGCCAAGTTTATTTTGGGTCAGCCGGACATCTCCGTTTTGCGATGTCACCTGGGTGTCGTTGGCTGACACCCGGCTATTCATGACCGTGACATTGCCATTTTCTGCCGTCAGGCTTAAATGCTTAGCCTGCGTTTGATTGACCTGAACATCCCCATCCTTAGATTGAATCGTGAGACGACCAGCAACCTTGGTATTGGCTATGCGACTATCGGTCGAACTACATAAGTTCATCGTCTTGGCTTGAATACCTTGCAACGACAGTCGACGACTAGCCTTCTGAACCGTCACGTCGCTTAATCGGGTTCCCCGAGGCACCGTGACTAGTACCTTGTCAGACGTATCACTAACGGGACTGAACCCAATGAAGAAGTGACTCAACCGATACGTCGGCTGGCCCCCCGTAATAAACAACGTTCCCTTAGAAACCGTTGCCTTGGCAGCATCCTGTCGGTGATTGGTCATCGTCGTCACGGTCACCCGATTTGAATCCCCCTCCTGGATGGTCACCCGGGACTTCGCATTCACCATAATCTTGTGATACGTTCCGGGATTCATGGACGTCTGGTGTTGCTCAATCACCTGAAACCCCCGATGATCGTGTGACCAGGTGACGCTCTTGTCCCCGTGGTTTAACCAGCCGATCCCGGTCAACACCAGGCCTAATCCCAAGCAAATTAAAGCAATTTTTGTTGTCTTTTTCATAAGGCACGCCCCCGTTCAGCCCGAATACGGGGCATAAATCGATGATAGATTTTCTTGGCTAGCCAAGAAATCCCCCAGATTAACCAACTACCGATCCACTTAATCACCAGCCAGACTAGCCAGTTAGCCCCTAAGATCGTCAGCCCCATCCCGATATAAAAGAGGCCCGTCCAGGGTGCCGCGATCACCGTCGCCACACCAACAAATAGGGTCACGACTCCTGCTGCAATCAGACTCACGAAAGTTGCGACCGCTGCCACCATCAGGCCAAAGACCACACAGCCAAAGGCCAATAGTAAGAGCAAAATGACGAGTAAAATAGGAATAGTAACCGGCGTTGATAACAGTGCCAGGATAATTAACCAGACCATGCGAACGTTGGTCTTGGCCCGTTTAACATTCGTCTGCGAATCACCCGCTGAAGTTTCCTGGTCACTAACCTTAATTGAATAATCGGCTAAAACCTTGCGAGCTAATGAACGTGGCGACCCCAGCTCGTTAACCGCGTCATCATACGACTTGATGCCGGCATCAAATAAATACTCTTGATAGTAAGCGATGACATCGGCCCGTTCGTCCGCGGTCAACTTCCCCAATAGTTTGGTCACCGCTTGAAAATAATCATTCATTAATTTTTCCTCCCAATAGCGTTGTGATCGCAGTACTAAAGCCCTGCCATTCCGTCTGGATTTCCCCAAGTCGACCACGACCAGTCGTTGTTAGTTTGTAGTACCGGCGGTTACGCCCCTGAAAAGGCTCATCATAGGTCTCTAACCAGCCATTCTTTTTGAGTCGCCGTAGCACTGGATACAGCGTCGACTCAGAGATAGGAATGAGCCGTTGAACCTCTTGGGTTAACGTGTACCCGTAATAATCCTTGGTCGTTAATAGACCTAAAACACACCCATCCAATAGTTCAGTTGGCACCTGAATTGCCATACGCTCACCTCCAGCAATACTATACGGCGTATAATATTAATCAATTAATAATATACCCGTTGGATTTGACCTTGTCAATCACTACTAAACCATTTGACGACCTGAACTTGTTGCAACTCTATTTTCAATGGTCCAAACCTTTTTGTGAGCGCCCCTTACTATTCCACATGAAAATGCTATACTGTGAACAGACGCAATTTCGTTAGCAAGTGCCGGTTTCCAAATAGATTTGCGTATTTTATCTTGCGTAAAAAGAGGTCGATAAGACGATGAAAGAGGAACGGATTACTTATACAAAGACTGACTGGCAACAAGCCCAAAACGCTGTTTTCAATGAGTATGACCGGTTGGTGAAAGAGATGCATGATGAAGGGGTCGACTATACCATCCTGCAGGCCCGGCGAATTGTGATTTACCAAGACTTACTTGAAGAATGGAAGCATAACGTTCCCACCCTAATGGTTGACCTGGAGGACAACGACCAGGCCCGCAGCGTTTTCGCCGATCTGGATGAAGATGGTAGCAGTCACCTTTTAAGCCGTTGTGCTAAGCAAATGGAGAACTGGCCCGACTATATTCCTTCCCCCTTAACCATCTGGTTGGAGTTGGCCGAGGATGCTGAGGAAGACTAATTGAAGAATCAACCGACGACTCATCAATGGTGAGTCGTTTTTTATTTATTTTCTAAAATATTAGAAGTTCCAACAATTTATGCGGTATGGTTACAAACCCTATTTACTAACAGTCCACAAAATAGTAAGCTAATTCTAAGAACGCTGACCGCGAGATGATTAGCGCTGTCATGCATGAAGGAGCGATTCTGATGAATTTACATAAAGGTCTCACCTTAGCGGCCGTCACCCTCTCGGCCAGCATATTCTTAGCCATTCCCAGACCGGCCGCCGCAAAGGCCAGCTCATACTGGGACACCGAACACTGGGTAACCATTCGCAAGACGATTACCGTCAGCAAGATCAAGCCCGGCCACCCCACCTACAAGGGTGGCAAGGTTCTTGCTACCTACAAGATCCTACCAGGTACCCATTACAAGCTTGGCCATCCGGGGAGTGACTATACCTGGGTTCTGAACTCTGGAAAGTATAAGTCCGGGCCCAAAGGTGTCTATTCAGTCACAAAGCATGGTTCAAATTGGTTTCAAAAGGGCAAACAACCCCTCTACAAGACGTTCCACGGCTACCGGATTGAGGCCTACAAAGGCATGAAGACCTTCAATACCACCTACTCAAAGAAGACCCATAGCACCGCTTCTTACCTCAAGCCAACGCAAAAGAAACAGGTCATTTTCAAATACGGTACTCACGTCATCCCTACGAAACACGAGTGGGACGTCGTCTCATCTAAGACGGTTACCGCGTACAAGTACTCGAATAAGAAATGGCATAACCTGGGAACTAAGGATTAATTAGATCGCTTGGCTAGGCTGCCGTAACGCCCAAGAGCACCATGATTGTTAGATACAATCATGGTGCCCTTTTGTTGGATTTCCCCCGTTCACACCGGAATTAACCACATTGCAGATACTGTAATGCCAGAATTGACAATTTTTAATTGCCGATACGGAAATTTGTGCCTATACTGAATAGGAATGGTTTTAGAAACTCTGTCTAATCCCTTAACGAACCAAATCAGCAAATTACCAATTTGGAGGAAAAAATGTCTTCTAACTAATCCCCCACAGAACGATAAAATTTGTCAGGAGTGTCGTAACAAACTCGGACACAATGCCGCAAACCCGGCCACGATGAAATTGCCAGGAATGACACGATTGTTGCTATCGAAGCAATGATTGTATTAGGCAAAAAGGTTAAGGCCACGATGTCGCTCAATATGGTAACCCAGACCAGTGACCATCCTTGACAATAGTTCTTACAGCCCATCGGCTACATTAATCAACAA
The DNA here is from genome assembly GCF_003946545.1 of Levilactobacillus tangyuanensis. Classification (GTDB taxonomy): domain Bacteria; phylum Bacillota; class Bacilli; order Lactobacillales; family Lactobacillaceae; genus Levilactobacillus; species Levilactobacillus tangyuanensis. The sequence goes on along the minus strand of NZ_RHOA01000003.1, from coordinate 144,606 downwards.
CCACAAGCGGTGACTCAACTGGCAACGACCACTGCTGTTGACGAAATTCAACAGTTAAAGGGACAACTGGATGATGGCATTATTACCAAAGAGAAGGTTAACACGAAGAAGCCACAACTGCTTGAGCTATAAGACTCGAAGAGCCTTGCCTAATGAGTAGTCCAAACCTGACGACTCTAAAAGCTGTCTAAAGTTCCATGGGAGGGAAAACATGAAAAAGAAACAATTATTAACAATCGCTCTGGCCACTGTTGCAGCGGCAAGTTTGTTCATTTCAACAACCGATACGGCCTCAGCTTCTAGTACGACCCCTAAGAGTATGCGTGGCTATTATATCGGGGGCAATCACTTATTATGGCTAACAAAGCACAGCCTTCGTGAAGGTGCCCCTCAGGCCGACGTTTACTTTTATCACATTAAAAGTATTTCCAAAAAGGGCAACACCTATCGTTTCCATACTAAATTCACCCTCGGCGGTTCAACCTACCCTACGCTTAAGCTTAAGAAGGTTGGCTACCACAAAATTCGTCTCGTTGGCATGGCAACCGTCCATAAGGTTAGCAAGTCCCACTATTACCGGTATGCTAACGGTGGCTACTAAAACAGAATTTTCCTAAAGTCACCACTAATTTGTCATTCACAACCAAGGCCCCCGTTTGAGTAAGGTTAGTACCTACTCAAGGGCGGCCTTTTTCGTTCAAGCCCATAATAATTTCCAGTCGAACACTTTCAAGATAAGCTCGTAAGGAAATCACATCTAGGTCTATTTATACTAGATGTAGCAAATCGTCAAAAAAAGTAGCTCCCATTATAAATAAAGATATGCATATTACGATATTTTTGATACACTGTTAAAGCGTCTTTTTTAGTCCAAGGCAACGAATAGTTACATCATCATCTATCTATAGAATATCGCCTAATGTTCATTGCCATCTTTCAAATACTTTATTCTCCATTATCTTAGACGACATACATCGAAGAATAGTTGAAATGTTCACTATAAATTTGCCAAGAACCATAAAAGGAACGCCCAGTCTAAGGCTGGATTGGCTAGACATTAGCCCCAAATACTGGTTTCATTAATTTAGGAGGAACAATTTTGTTCATTAGAATTATCGGATGGGTAATCATTATATTCGTGGCAATGTTTATTTTAGGGTCAATTTTGGGGAATAAAGAAGGTTCTGGGGAACGCACGAAACCCAAGGAATTCGTGATTGCAGGATTAATCATTCTCCTGATCGGGATGCCGATGGCCTTTCACCATTCAAAACCAAAGGTCGCCGAACAACATCATGTCACTAAAGCTGAAAAAGCTTCATCATCAGCAAAAAAAGTTTCTTCATCCAAAGCAAGTTCTAAGCGTGAAGAATCCAAAAAAGAAAAATCCGAGGTTAAAAAAGCCAGAGAGAAAAATGAACGAGAAAACTTAGCTAACTATAAAACCGCGCTTAAAACGGTTCCCACTAAGACCAAGGGCACTATCACTAGTGCTTATGTGGATAAAGATAGTGGTGTGACCATGGTCACCTTGTCTGACGATGCACTCGCTTTATCAAGCAATGAATTAAAAACCGTCGTGAAGTCCGCCTGGAATGCCGTTGGTAACCTACGTAGCAATTACACGCCTTTCGCCAGTGATAAGGGATCAACAGAAATGTATATTACAATTCAGGACAGTGCTGGCAATAAGCTGGCACATACTTCCCTTCTGGGATCATTTAAATACGATGGCGAATAATTTTTATATTTAATGAGTCTCAACTTTTTACTCCGACAAGAATTCGAATCCATCCCTTCAATTACGCAGGATAACAAAGCACGACATACCGAACAGCTTAGCTGCCAAGTATGTCGTGCTTTTCTATTCAGTCTTTAAAGCCTCTCATAAGGGGAACCACCATTCGACCAACCCTTGGCCCATCCTCGGCCCAATACCTAGAAATCCATAATTTCACGACCGCAAAGAGTGATATTATAATTATGATACATAAATTAATAATTCTGGGGAGGACTTTTTACAATGAAGAAAGTTTTAAAGTCACTTCTAATTGCCATGGCGTTCCTTATAGCAATCTGTACACTTGGCACCACCGCTTCCGCCAAGAGTACCGGCTACTCCTATAGCAAGTTGCCCAAGTCAATGACCGGAACTTGGTATGCCTATACAAATTTTGGTTATGGGAAGAAGAAAGTTTATAAGATTCACGTTAACAACAAAAATTTGCGCAAATACAAAAAACACCAAATCTACTACGGAAAAAAAGCCGAAAAGACCAGTAAGTACTGGACGGCCACCCAAACCGGTAAACTTCACGGTTATCGTTGGATCCATACTTATGGCTGGCAACAATCAGCCGGTGCTGGTAGCTACTACAACTTGCATAAATTTGGTAAGCACAAAGTACTGACGATTGCTGGCGGTGCAGATGGTGCCGTCGATGCTCATTACTACAGAAGCAAATCGGTTGCCAAAAAGATGGGTACTAAGCGTTATCCCAAATTCGTCTACTTGGACTTTTAGGCAAAGCTAGCAATATAAACATTATAAAAAACACCACCTATCTCGCAATGAAAAATTGCTAAGTAGGTGGTGTTTTCTATTCATTAGATAACCTATTTCGTTTCGTCTTCATCGGTCTTCAGAACGGCCATGAACGCCTCTTGAGGAATATCAACCTTCCCCACGGCCTTCATCCGCTTCTTACCAACCTTTTGCTTCTCCAACAGCTTCATCCGCCGGGTACGGTCACCACCGTACAGATGGGCCGTCACATCCTTCCGATAAGCCTTAATCGTCGTCCGGGCAATAACCTTGGCCCCGATGGCCGCTTGAACCGGAATTTCAAAGTTTTGACGAGGAATGATGCCCTTCAGCCGTGACGCGATCTCACGACCTCGTTGAGGGGCAAACGTCCGGTGAGCGATAAAGCTCAGCGCATCGACCTTATCCCCGTTCAAGAGAATATCAATCTTAACCAGGTCCGCAGCGGAGTAGCCATTTCTCTCGTAATCCAGGGACGCATACCCACGGGTGCTCGACTTCAACTTGTCGAAGAAGTCGAAGATGATTTCGGACAATGGCATGTTATACATGATATTAACCCGGTAATCATCCAGATATTCCATCGTCAAGAATTGACCCCGCCGGTGTTGGCACAGGTCCATGACGGCCCCAACGTATTCGTTAGGCGCCATGATCGTGGCCTTCACGATCGGTTCTTCAATTCGCTTGATGGCGGAAGCCTCTGGCATTTCGGCCGGATTTTCAACTTCCTTCATCGTGCCATCGGTCAGGAAGGCATGATAGGTAACGGATGGTGCCGTCGTAATCAGATCCAGGTTGAATTCCCGTTCCAATCGCTCTTGCACGACATCCATGTGCAACATGCCCAGGAACCCACACCGGAACCCAAAGCCCAAGGCTTGTGAGGATTCGGGTTCAAATTCCAGCGCCGCATCGTTCAGCTTCAATTTTTCCAAAGCTTCCCGCAGATCGTTAAGCTTGGCGTTGTCGGTCGGATACAACCCGGCATACACCATGGGGCTCATTTCCCGGTAACCAGGCAGGGCCTTCTCGGCAGGCATGGCCGCGTTGGTCACCGTATCACCGACACGGGTATCGGTGATATCCTTGATGCTGGCGGTGATATACCCAACATCCCCGGCAATCAAGTTATCCCGCGAAATTGGCTTGGGTGAGTTCACCCCAACCTCGGTCACTTCGTATTCACTCCCGCTGTTCATCAGACGAATCTTATCGCCGGGTTGAACGGTGCCTTCAAAGACCCGAATACTCAAGACAACGCCACGATAGTCATCGTAGACGGAGTCGAAAACCAAGGCCTTCAATGGCGCATCGAGGTCGCCGGTTGGTGCGGGCACCTTGGCCACAATTTGTTCGAGTAATTCCGGAATACCGATCCCCTGCTTGGCACTGGCCAAGACGGCATCATCGGCATCCAAACCAATCACATCTTCAATTTCCTTTTTAACCTTATCCGGATCGGCGGCAGGCAGGTCAATCTTGTTGATGACGGGCACGATTTCCAAATCATCGTCCAACGCTAAATAAACGTTGGCCAGCGTTTGGGCCTCGACCCCTTGAGCGGCATCGACCACCAGCACGGCCCCTTCACAGGCGGCCAGGCTCCGTGAGACTTCATACGAGAAGTCCACGTGCCCTGGGGTATCGATCAGGTGAAACTCATAGTCATTGCCATCCTTGGCATGATACGTCAATTCAACCGCATTAAGCTTGATGGTAATCCCGCGTTCACGCTCAAGTTCCATGTCATCCAACACTTGGTCTTGCATATCGCGCTTGGAAATCGTATCCGTCAGTTCCAGAATACGGTCCGCTAAGGTCGATTTCCCGTGGTCGATGTGGGCCACGATGGAAAAGTTGCGAATGTATTTTTGATGTTGCTTTAATTTTTCAAGATCCATGTTGATTTCCTACTTTCTTAAACGCCATGTCTCAACAATTATACCAACCATCCCCGGGAAGTACAAACTTACCGCCAATGAAAAAGGCCGGCACCGGCCGACCCTTTCCCTACTTCGTATTTTGTTCGTACTGTGACAGATCATCCGGCGACAATTGTTGCCAGGTCTTAGAGTAGAACTTATCATTCATCGCATAGTGGGTCTTCGGTTGTGACTTGCTGAGGAACGGGTTAACCCGTTGATCAACCGCCAACCAGCCCCGCCAGCCTAAGTGAATCGTATCCGTCGTGAAGTACGGCACATCACCCTTATCACTCAAGTCAACGATGTTATTGAAGCCTTGCGATTGCAATTGATAGTGAATCTTTTGGTCAAATTGCCGCAACATGGTTTCGGATAACCCCGTGTACTTTTGCCACCGACTGTTAACCGGTGGAATGATAAAGAGAACATTCGTATTCAATCGTGAAAATTGGTCCAAACAGAGTTGGAAATCGGCAAATTCAGGCGACTTGGTGTAGGAAAGATTCTTTTGGAATCCCTTCAGACTCCCGGTCTTGACTTCCTTTTTCAACCCCTGCTTGTAGAACTTATCACTGATTCGGAATGGATTATCGCCGGTCGCTTCACGACCTAGACGACCACCGAGTTGATCCAGCGCCGAGTAGGAATAATGAGTGGGTAACTGCTTGGCTTGCTGGTTCACTCGACTCAAGTTTCGTGATGGTAAGTCAATCCCCGAGAAGAACTGATCTTCTTGTGTCAGCATGTTCTTCCGCGTTTGCAGATAGAATCGTTGATAGTTGGTCAGTTGCTTCCCGTCCGCTACCCGTTGTAGAGCAGCATAGATGAAGTGGTCCGACTTAGCGGCTGGCATTTGCAGAAGTCGATTAGCCGCATAACGGTCAATCGCATCCGTCCGGAAGTGCGTGAGCCACTCAGCCGTTTGGAGTTGTGAGTAGTAGTAGCCAAAGGCATCCTTACGCGTCCCATCCTTCACGAACCATTGTGGTGAAATCACGAAGACCGCCTTCTTGTTGCGAAGTTCGCCTTGAATGTTTTGCATCACAAAGTATTGGGTCAGTGATTGCGACCCCCTGGCACCCAGCAGGAACGGACGATAATTCCGCTTATACTTCTGGGCTAAAACCGAGGGATGCATGGGATCGATACGTGACCACTCTGAGGACCCAAAGAATGGGACATACCCATCCTTCAAGGCAGCTTCTTTAATATGCTTACCCCGTAAAACATTGGGGGATAAGGATACTGCAGCCTGCTTTTCCTTAGTGGCACTCACATGACTGAAACCAACGTTCACCGGCATTGCTAACACCGCGAAAACGAGAATGGCCGCGAGTATTAACGGACCAAAGATCCGCAGTAATCGCTTTGCCATTGGCTAGGCCAGGCTTTCAGCTTTGCTAATAATCTTGTTGGGCGTGTCCCACTCTGACCGCTCAAATTCTGAAACGGGCACATTAATCCCTAGTTCAGATTGTAATTGTAATAAGAGTTGTACGGAACCCATGGAATCTAACAACCCACTATCAAATAAGTTGTCATCCATCGCGCCACTAACATCGTTCCCCGTTAAATCGTTTAAAATGCTCAAAACCGTTTCCTTAGTATCCATTTTCTATTTCCCCCTCGATGAAATATCGAAATTATTTTGTGAACCAAATTTTATCCAAGAAGCCTGAGAAGATTAAGAAGCTAAAGCAGACCATATTGGCCGTCAAGAAGATGGCGAAGGCTTGCGTAAATCCGTTGTGCGGAATACTTTCCCGATGCTTCTTCTTATAGCGTAACCAGGCATCGTTAACCACCAGTGCTACCCCATGAAACAGGCCGTACGTAATGTAATACCAGGTTACCCCGTGCCAGAACCCCATAATCAACATGTTAATAATATAAGTGACGTTCGCCGTCGTCGTTGGCTTCTTGAAGACCTTATGCTTCATGAACCAGAAGACCAGTCGCATGTAGATAAAGTCTCGGAACCAGAACGACAACGTGATGTGCCAACGATTCCAGAAGTCCTTGATGTTCGGTGACTTCCATGGTTGATTAAAGTTCATTGGCGTCTCAATTCCCATGATGTAGGAGGTCCCGACGGCAAACAATGAATAGCCCGCGAAATCGAAGAACAAGTCAGCACTGTAGGCATACATATACCCTAGCACCGGCCACGACAGGTTCAAAAAGCCACCTCGTGAGTGCATCGCCATGATTTCCAGCTTCGGCATTAACATGGTGCCAAAGTAATAAGCCAGGATAAACTTATACAGGAACCCGACGAAGATGTAGCGAACACCCTTTTGAATCATACCAAGATACTTTTCACGGCTCGGTACCGACCGATAGTCTTTTTCGAAACGCCGGTAACGGTCAATCGGCCCGGATGAAATCGTTGGGAAGAACAACATGAATTGCAGAAAAGTCATGAGTGAATAATTCTTCAGCGTTCCATCACGAGTTTCCATCATCGTTTGCACGGCTCTAAATGTCAGGTAACTCACACCCAAGAACCCAATCAAGGACGCTTGACCATGGTCCACGGCCGGTGTCACCTTGACGATGGTCAATGGGATAATCGCGAGAATCACCATGAGGTAAAAGACTGGTCCTGAATTCTTCTGCCTCCGGTAGACGGCATACCCCCAGGTTAATGCGACTTCATACAAAATGTAGATAATTAACGCGACCCCTTGCGTCCACTTCGGACCCCCGAAGGTTAAGAGCAAGAAGAACACAGAAATTAACGTTTCATACAGTCGTGACCGTTTACCGTACAGGAGACCAATCATCAGTGGCAGCAGTGCCACTCCCAACAAGGCGAAATACGTTGGGTTACCATACGGTTCAAATGACAGCACTATTGATTAACCTCAGCAATAATAGATTTAATATCAACCTTGCCGTTGGGGGTCATCGGTAGGCTATCCTTGTAAACAAATCGTTGTGGAATCATATATTCCATCATATCTCCACCTTGTAAATTGTCCTTAATCGCCTTGGTCAGGGCCAATTCACTACTAAATTCATGATCAGCTGGAACCACCCAGGCAATCAGTTGGCTCACCTTATGACTCCGGTCATAACGAGGAACCGCAACCCCCACCTGAATATGATCTTCAAGTGACAGGTAATGGTTAACCTCTTCCAGTTCAATTCGGTAACCATGTAACTTGATTTGGAAGTCCGTTCGACCACGATACATGATGAGACCGTTGTCGAGTTGAACCCCGAGGTCTCCCGAACGATAAACCGTCTGGCCATTCCAATCAACGAAGGCCTTCGCCGTCTTATCCGGATTGTTCAAGTAACCCTTGGACATCGATGGTCCAGAAATCAGAATTTCGCCTTCCGTTCCGGCGGGAACCGGGTGCAGATTATCATCGACCACCACAATCTTCGAGTCGTCCTTGACATACCCAATTGGTAGTCGTGGATAGGCCCGAAGAACATCCGCCGTAATCTCAACCTGGGTCACAGCCACAGTGGTTTCGGTTGGCCCATAGGTGTTGAAGATTCGCGCATCTGGGAACCGATCATGCAGCGTTTGGGCTGTTCCATGCGTTAGCTCTTCTCCACAGAAGAGGAAACGCGTCAGGTTCGGATAATGGGCGGCATCGAAAGTGGGTTCTAATAAACAGATATCCATGAAAGATGGGGTCGATACCCAGACGTCCAGATTCATCGCTGGCAGTGTTTCAAACAAAGCCTTGAAGTTATCCGTAATCGTCTTCGGCAAGGCCACCAGCGTGCCCCCACTGGCCAAGGTTGGCCCCCAGTCCATAACGGACAGGTCAAACGAGTATGGCGCTTGAGAAAGCGTCCGTGGAAAATCTGGTAGGTCAAAGTCTTCACTCAGCATCCAATTGACGTAGCTCAATAAGTTGGTGTGAGAAATTTGAACTCCTTTTGGCTTTCCGGTTGTCCCAGAAGTAAAAATAATGTAGTACGTTTCATCACCCTTAACCGCATGATCCGCCACATAGTCGATTGCAGAACCGGCAAAGATGGTGTCCAAGTTAGCCGTGGTGATCACGGGTGTTGCTTTTAGGTCAGCCGGAATGGGACTAACGGCAATGGCTGCCGCCGGCTGAGCGATTTCATTAATTGTTGTAATCCGTTCCATTGGCGAATGCGTATCAATCGGAACATAGGCATGGCCACTCTTAACAATGCCTAAGAAGGTTGCCATCATCGCAAAGGTTTGACCACCGTACACCATAATCGGTGCGTGTCGTGGTAAGTCCATGGCATCCAAGTGGGCAGCTAATGCGTCCGATTGCCGTTTCAAATCACCATACGTGTTCGTCTTACCAAGATCGTCATAGGCAATCCGCTGTGGGTCGCTTGTGGCAAACTGGTCGATTGTTTTGATCAGGTCATTTATCATGACTTATTCCCCCCCAGAGTATTTTCACCAACGAGTGGTTGACCCCTCAACTAGAACTCGTTGTATATAAATGTTGAATTGTTTAAACCGCTATATCCGTATAAATACACTAATGCCATCAGAATGCAAAAGTAGAACGTGGTCCAGCCGATAAATGCCACCACCGGCTGGTGCCAAAACGCCAGCCATTTTGCTTTCATGAAATCCACCCCCAAAGTTAGTCGGTTATTCGCCCCCGCACCGACACCGTTCAGCCCATGAACAGAAGCCCGTATTCCCCGACGAATACTTCTGCAGATGGTGAAGATCGTGGCTTCAGCCACGCTTCTTATATTCTGAGATTATCATTGCGAAAACCCGAATGCAAACAACACTACTCAACCTTAACGCTTTCTTGTTATTTTAGAAATCTTTTTCTTTGTGATACCCAACAAAAAAAGGATGCCGAAAACTTCAGCATCCTTGATAGATTAGCGATTAGCCCACTTCTGGGCCTCAACTAATTTTCGTTGAATTTGTCACGCATTTTGTTAAATAAGTTTCCTTTGCCGCTACCAGTGACGTTCTCGCCACTGGCCCGAGCGAAGGCCTTCAGTGCTTCCCGTTGACCCTTATTCAGGTTCTTAGGCGTGACAACCTTAACGGTCACGTGTTCATCACCGTTACCATTGCCCCGCAAACGAGGCGCACCCTTACCGCGCAGACGGAAGGTCGTGCCACCTTGCGTTCCGGCAGGAATCTTGAGCTTAACGTCACCATGAACCGTCTTCACCGTCACGTCATCCCCCATGGTTGCCTGAACAAAGGAGACGTCTTGATCGAAGTAGATTTCACTGCCGTCACGCTCGAAGTCCTTGCTTGGTTCGACCTTGAAGATAATGAATAAGTCACCGTAACCCCCGCCATTTTGGCCGGACTCACCTTGACCCTGCAACCGCATTTGTTGACCGTCATCGACCCCGGCTGGGATGGTCACTTCAACTTCATGCCGTTCTTCTTCATGACCGGAACCGCCACAGGTTGGGCACTTGTCCTTGATTTCCTTACCAGTCCCATTGCAGACGGGGCAAGGTTGTTGGCTACGCATCCGTCCCAATGGTGTGTTGGTTTCAGTCGTCACGTAACCGGAACCGCCACATTGATGACAGGTGACGGGCGACGTGCCTGGCTTAGCCCCGTTACCACCACAGGTATGACACTGAGCCTCACGGGTGTACTTAATCTTGGTCTTCTTCCCAAAGATGGCTTCTTCAAACTTCAAGTCCATCTGGTACTGAAGATCGCGACCGGGTTGCGGCGCGTTAGGATTACGTTGACCACCGCCACCACCAAAGAACTGGTTGAAGATGTCATCGAAACCACCGCCGCCATTAAAGCCACCGAAGCCCTGGCCACCTTGACCGCCGAAGCCGCCAAAACCACCCTGAGCACCATCTGCTGACCCGTATTGGTCGTAGTTAGCCCGCTTTTGTTCATCACCCAAAACGTCATAGGCCTCTTGGACTTCCTTGAACTTATCAGCCGCATCAGGGGCCTTGTTCAGGTCCGGGTGATACTTCTTTGATAATTTCCGATAGGCCTTTTTAATTTCATCTTGGCTGGCATCCTTTGCGACACCTAATACGCCATATAAGTCCGATTGCGCCATCCGATTTCCTCCCAATCAATTCCGCTAAATTAAAATGCTAAGTGTAAGAATAGCATACTCGAAACAAAAAGCCAAAGCCCAACGGACTCTGACTCCTTGCCGTTGCCATGTTAGACGTTAATGACTACTTCTTGTCATCGTCGTTGACTTCATGGAAGTCACCGTCGACTGTTTCGCCGTCTTTGTCGTCCTTCTTGGCACCCTTGTCGTCACCGGCGTCATCCTTGCCAGCGGCTGCTTGTTCTTGTTGCGCTTGTTGGTACAACTTGACAGACAGGTCTTGGATAATCTTGTTCAGGTCATCCTTCTTAGCCTTCATGTCGTCCATGTCGTTGGATTCTTGGGCCTTCTTGAGGGCATCACGAGCATCTTCGGCCTTCTTGATTTCGTCATCGGAAACCTTGCCCTTAACGTCCTTCAACGTCTTGTCGGTTTGGAAGAGTAATTGGTCGACTTCGTTCTTAGTGTCGACTTCTTCCTTACGCTTGTTGTCGGCAGCTTCGTTTTCCTTGGCTTCCTTCATCATCTTATCGATTTCTTCATCGGACAGGCCATCGGAACTCTTGATAGTAATCTTTTGTTCCTTGTTGGTCCCCATGTCCTTAGCAGAAACGTTAACGATCCCGTTCTTATCGATATCGAAGGTCACTTGGATTTGAGGAACACCACGAGGTGCGGCTGGAATATCCGTCAGTTGGAAGTTACCCAACGTCTTGTTGTCAGCGGCCATTGACCGTTCACCTTGTAAGACGTGAATATCAACGGCTGGTTGGTTATCGGCAGCGGTTGAGAACACTTGTGACTTGCTGGTAGGAATCGTGGTATTACGGTCGATCAGCTTGGTGAAGACACCACCCATGGTTTCAATCCCCAAGGATAATGGCGTAACGTCAAGTAAAACAACGTCCTTAACATCACCAGTAATCACACCACCTTGAACCGCAGCACCTAAGGCAACGGCTTCATCAGGGTTGATTGAGTGGTTGGATTCCTTACCCGTCCACTTTTCAACGGCTTCTTGAACGGCTGGAATCCGAGTGGACCCACCGTTTAAGATCACAACGTCAATGTCGGAAGCTTGTAAGTCGGCATCCTTCAAGGCGTTTTCAACGGGTACCCGCGTCTTTTCAACTAAGTCAGCGGTTAATTCGTTGAACTTAGCCCGGCTCAAGCTCTTTTCCAAGTGCAATGGGCCATTGTCGCCAGCGGAGATAAATGGCAAACTGATTTGGGCTTCAGTAACCCCAGAGAGGTCCTTCTTAGCCTTTTCAGCAGCATCCTTTAACCGTTGAACGGCCATCTTATCCTTGGACAAGTCAACGCCATTTTCTTCCTTGAAGCCGGCGATTAACCAATCCATAATCTTTTGGTCAAAGTCATCCCCACCTAAGTGAGTATCACCGTTAGTAGACAGAACGTCGAAGACGCCATCCCCTAAGTCCAAGACAGAAACGTCAAACGTCCCACCACCAAGGTCATAAACCATGATTTTTTCATCTTTGTCTTGCTTGTCCAAACCGTAAGCTAAGGCTGCAGCTGTTGGTTCGTTGATAATCCGTTCAACGTTCAGACCAGCAATCTTACCGGCATCCTTGGTAGCTTGACGTTGGGCGTCGTTGAAGTAAGCTGGCACCGTGATAACGGCCTTATCAACCGTGTCACCAATGTAGTCTTCAGCGAAGGCCTTCAAGTGTTGTAAAATCATTGCAGAAATTTGTTGTGGCGTGTAGTCCTTGCCGTCAACCGTTTCCTTGAAACCAGCTTCACCCATGTGACTCTTGATGGATGAGATGGTGTTAGGGTTAGTGATTGCTTGGCGCTTGGCCACTTCACCAACTTGAGTTTCGCCATCTTTAAAAGCGACAACGGATGGCGTCGTACGAGCGCCTTCCTTGTTTGCAATAATCTTTGGCGTGCTACCTTCAAGAACGGCAACGGCTGAGTTAGTCGTCCCTAAGTCAATTCCGATAATCTTGTTACTTGCCATCAAAAATTCCCTCTTTTATCTTTATTTTTTATGATTAATTATTGAGCAACGATGACCATTGCTGGCCGTAAAACTCGGTCCTTCAGCAGGTAACCCTTCTGTAAAACCTTGACCACGGTATCCGCTTCCTGACCGTCTTCGGCAGGAACGGATTGGACCGCTTGGTGTTGCGTCGGGTCAAACTTTTGGCCCTCGGCAATAATCTCGGTCACATGGTTACGCTTCAAGGCATCTTCCAGATGATCATAGGTCATCTGAACACCCTTCTTCAGTTGAGTTCCCGCTTCATCAGCAGCCTCAACGTCTAGCGCCCGTTCCAAGTTATCAATGACAGGGAGCACATCCTTTGCCAATTGTTGACCATCATACTTAATCAGCGTGGCCTGTTCCTTTTGAAAACGCGTTTGCATGTTTTGTACTTCGGCTTCCGCCCGCAAATACTTGTCTTCAAAGTCATCGGCCCGCTTCTTGAGTGCGGTCGCTTCCTCAGCGGTCATTTCGACTGCCTTGGCCTTAGCTTGATCCGTGGACGCGTCCTTTACATCAGCCTTGGCTGAGGACGTTTTGGTTGCAGCGGCCTTAGCCGCGGTTTGATCATCGGTGGTTGCTTGATGCTTATCAGCCACGATAAAAACCCTCCCTTTCTTTACTCGTCATAGTTTCGATAGTAATCTAATAATTTTTTGGCGAGCTCTTCACGAAACGCACCAACAATTCCTAACATTCGTGAATATGGCATCCGCGTCGGTCCCAGGATGGCAATCATGCCGCGACCGTGCTGGTTCACGTCGTAGGTCGCCGTAATCAGGCTGAAATTCTGTAAGGCATCGTTCGTCATTTCATTCCCGATTTGCACGGAAATGTTATCACTCGGTGGCCCCAGAACATTCGCAATATCATCGGTCTTATCGATCAATGAGTACAACGACTTCAACGAATCCACATCACTATCCTGAGAAAAGTTCAGGAGATTTAGTCGGCCACCAACGTAGAAGCGCTCTTGCGCAGCCCGCGTTAAGACGTCGCCAAAGATATCCAAGAACCCCGTAGGACTCTGTAAATAATTGGCGATTTTTAGCGGAATATCCGTCTGCAATTTCTGCAAGACATCCGGCAGCGTGAGCCCCACCAACTGGTCATTGATGAGCCGTACGACCGCCTCCAGCTGATCACCTGAGACCGCCTCGGAAACATCAAACGTTTGGTTTTCCACATCGCCGCTATCCGTCACTAGGATGGCCATGACCTGGCGCTTACCCAATGGCACTAACCGGAACCCACTCAGACGACTGTCCTTCAGTTCTGGCTTCAAGGTAAAGGCGGTGTAACTCGTGAGATTAGAGAGGATGGTTGCCGATTGCGAAATAATCTCGTCAATCTTATGAAAATCCCCACCTAACGACGTTTGAATCACATCAATATCATTTGGTTGCAATGGATCTGGCTTGACCAAATGGTCGACGTAGTACCGATACCCTTCAACGGAAGGAATCCGCCCCGATGAGGAGTGGGTCTTCTTAATCAAGCCCTGTTCCTCAAGTGCGGCCATCTCATTACGAATTGTTGCTGAGCTTACATGAATGGGCAACTGCTTCGCAAGGGCCTTCGACCCCACCGGCACACCGGTGTTGGTGAAGTCGCGGACCACAGCTCGCAGAATCATCATTTGTCTTTCTGAAAGCATCACAATCACCCCTTTTTTAGCACTCAAACAAACCAAGTGCTAAGACACATATATAATGTAGCAAAACCGCGATTTTATGTCAAGAAATCCGGTAGAATTTTTAGCAATCTCGCCTATTAAGTGCTAAAAACGGTTCAGACCGACTAGTCTGAACCGTTTTCACCATTATTTCACTTTTAATCTGCCGCTAATTGTTTGAAGTAAGCCCGGGTGGCAACCTCATCCTGTTGAAGCTGAGCAACTAAGGGCTCAACCCCGGCAAACTTCACTTCGCCTCGCAACCGGTGATGCCATTCCACCGTCACGGACTCCCCATACAAGTTGCCCTGGAAGTCCAACAGGTTGATTTCAATCGTTATGGGCCGATGATCCCCGAAGGTGACGTTCCGGCCCACAGAGACCATCCCAGGGTACCAGATGGCCCCAACCTTCAACCGGGCCGTATAGATCCCAATCCCTGGTACCCATTCGTCATCCGGTGTCAGGACGTTAGCTGTGGGAAAACCCAGCTCCCGACCACGTGCCTCGCCATGAACCACGAGTCCGGTCGATCGGTACTGATAGCCCAGGAGTTGATTGACCTCGTCAATCTGACCGGCCACCATGGCCTGGCGAATCCGGGTCGAGGAAACCTTTTGGTCAGTCTCTTCGACTGGAGCGACCGTCTCCACATCGAACCTGCCCTGGGCATATTCGGGTAGCCGACTCATCGTGGCCACATCCTTCTTCCCATAGGTATGATCGAAGCCAGCCACCGCCGTGACGGTATGAAATTTAACCAGATAATCGTCGACGAACTGTTGTGGACTCTGGGCAGAGAACGCCCCCGTATAGCTCACCAGAAATACCCGGTCAACCCCAGAGCGGGCCAGCAACTGTAACTTTCGCTGTGTGGTACTGAGATACTTCTGGTCGTCCAAGGTTAAGGGGCGATAGACGATGGCCGGATGATGGTCATACGTCAAAACGGCCAGCTTAACCCCTTTGGCTTGCGCAATATCCCTAGCCCGCTGAATCACAGCCTGATGGCCGCGATGGACACCATCAAAGAAGCCCATGGCCAATACAACCGGATCCGCGGGAATTTGTCGTTGGTCCAATGGATGATGTATGCGAATAACTTCCATAACCGACTCCCTTTCTAATTACTTCGTGCTAAACATTTTTAAGGGCTTATAAGCCTGTTTTTCTTCATGCCACTCATAAAGACACTTGATCTGATCTTCAAACCGCAGTGCCACGATCGGCTCGGAACTAGCCACCTCATCGCGAGACAACCAAACCCCGTTTTGAACCAGGTGCCAGACCTTCTCCGGCAGATCAACTTGAGGATAATCCTTCAAGGCATAGTCCAAGGGCCGCAAGATACTGGCTAAATCTTCGTTCTCCATGGCAGCCGCCACTTGCTCCAGTGTAACCGTCTGGTCCAGGCTAAACCCACCGCTGGACAGGCGGGTTAACGATGACATCACCGCGGGAACCCCCAATTGGCGACCAAGATCAACCGCCAGTGTCCGGACATAGGTTCCCTTGGAACAGGCAATCTCAAATGCCACGGTCTGAGTCCCCGCTTCAACATCAAATTCACCGTCATCGGCCAGATCAAAGCGATCAACGGTAATGGTTCTCGTTGGCCGCTCAACCGTTTCACCGGCACGGGCATATTCATAAAGCCGGCGTCCATGCACCTTAACCGCGGAGAACATGGGTGGTGTCTGTTGAATCGTTCCGGTTAATTTCGCCGCCGCAGCCTCTAAGTCAGCCAACGAGAATGGGTTAGCCAACGGTTGCGTCTCAATCACTTCGCCATCGAGATCCTCGGTGGTTGTGGCCAAGCCTAGCCGGACCGTACCCTTATACACCTTGCCCGATGCCATTAAGTATGGCACAACCTTGGTAGCTGCGCCAATACAGATGGGTAACACCCCATCCACACTGGGATCAAGGGTCCCACTATGGCCAACCTTCTTCGTGTGCAGAATGTGACGAAGCTTCGCCACGCAATCGTGGCTGGTGAATCCCCGTTCCTTATACAACGGAATAATTCCATTCATGTTGCGTCCTCCGTTTCTAGCCGTTACCTTGCCGCCAATAAAAAGACGCTGATCCCCTCGGACCAGCGTCTTTTCTGTGTCATTATCTGGTTAGCATTATTCTTGATGATGGAGATCGTTGAGTAACTCATCGATCCGGCTACCATAACGAACCGATTGATCTTGTTCAAACGTTAATTCTGGCGTCTTATAGATACTAAGCCGAGAACCCAATTCGGACCGAATCAATCCAGTCGCCTTTTTAAGGCCCGCAGCGGTCTTTTCGACAGATGACGCCTTGTCGGAAAGAATACTGTAGTAAACCTTAGCTTCCTGCAAATCACCAGTGACTTCTACACCCATAACGGTCACGCCGTCGACCCGTGGGTCCCGAACGCGCTTCAGTAGAATATCCGTTACTTCCCGTTGGATTTCTTGTTCCAACCGGCCAACTCGATATTGTGCCATTTACGATTGCCTCCGATTATTTATTTAACAGGAACTTCCTTCATAACGTAAGCTTCGATGACGTCATCAACCTTGACATCGTTGTAATTCTCGATGGTCAAACCTAATTCGAAACCTTGCTTAACTTGCTTAACATCATCCTTGAACCGCTTCAAACTACCAAGCTTACCTTCGTAGATGACCACGCCGTCACGAATTAACCGAACATCACTTTCGGAGGTCACGTAACCACTGGTTACCATCCCACCAACAATGGTGCCGACCTTCGATGCATGGAAGATATCTCGAACCTCAATTTGGCCGATGATTTCTTCTTCATAGGTTGGTTCCAGCATCCCCTTCATGGCCGTTTCGATTTCATCAATGGCATTGTAAATGACATTGTGCAAACGAATATCAACCTTGTCGGAATCTGCTTGAGCCCGTGCTTGTGGCGTTGGCCGCACGTTAAACCCAATGATGATGGCGTCTGAAGCTTCGGCCAAGGTCACATCACTTTCGTTAATGGCCCCAACGGCGGAGTGAATGATGTTAACCCGAACACCGGAGACATCAATCTTCTTCAAGCTACCAGCTAAGGCTTCAACTGACCCTTGAACATCGGCCTTGATGATCACGTCAACTTCCTTCATTTCGCCTTCCTTAAGGGAGTCGAAGAGGTTGTCTAACGTGACATGGCTGGTGTTGTTCCGTTCCTTGACCAAGGCTTCCTTGGCCCGTTCTTCACCAGCAGCCCGTGCCGTCTTTTCATCATCGAAGACCACGAAACGATCCCCGGCTTCTGGCACGTCACTTAAACCGGTAATTTCGACAGGAGTCGATGGACCCGCCGTCTTAATCCGCCGACCACGTTCGTTAACCATCGTCCGAACCTTACCGAAGGTGTTCCCAACCACGATTGGGTCCCCAACTTTAAGCGTCCCTTGTTGGACTAACAACGTGGCTACGGAACCCTTACCTTGGTCCAAACGCGCTTCGATGACAGACCCAACCCCGTTTTGACGTGGGTTAGCCTTCAATTCAAGCACTTCGGATTGTAAGAGAATCATATCCAGTAATTCATCGATGTTCTTACCAAACTTCGCAGAGATTTCAACGAAGATGGTATCGCCACCCCAGTCTTCAGGAATTAATTCATATTCCGTCAACTGTTCCATGACGTGGTTAGGGTTAGCACCTGGCTTATCGATCTTGTTGACAGCAACGATAATCGGTGTCCCAGCGGCCTTCGCATGGTGAATGGCTTCGATAGTTTGTGGCATGACACCATCATCAGCAGCCACAACCAGCACCGTAATGTCGGTAATTTCGGCCCCACGAGCACGCATTTCAGTAAAGGCAGCATGTCCTGGCGTATCCAAAAATGTAATCTGCTTGTCATTGTAGTGGACTTGGTAAGCCCCAATGGCTTGCGTGATCCCACCGGCTTCACCCTCGGTAATGTGAGAATGACGTAAGTGGTCAAGTAAGGTCGTCTTACCATGGTCAACGTGTCCCATGATGGTGACGACAGGTGCCCGGGTTTCCAGGTAATCCGTGTTAGCCATTTCGGCATCGAAGAACTTATCGATATCGGTTACATCGACTTCGACCTTTTCTTCAGCTTGAATGCCGTAGTCATCGGCCAAAATTTCAATCGTATCCTTATCCAGGGATTGGTTTTGGTTGACCATAACACCCAACATGAAGAGCTTCTTGACGATTTCAGCTGATGAACGGTGCAAGATTTTTGCCAAGTCCTGCGCATTCATCCCATCCGTAAAGACTAAGGTTTCTGGTAAAGCCTTGTTCTTCCGTTCTGGGGCGCCCTTGTGCTGGTTCGTGTCTTTAATCCGTTGGTTCTTCTTGTAACGGTTGTTATTGTTAGTGTTGCGACGACGGTTGTTCCGGTTATTTCGGTTGTTACGGCCGCCACGACTGTTGCCGCCGCCATTGCCGCCACGCCGGTTACTGCTGCTATTATTAGTATTATTATTCAAACTTCCACCAAATCTGCCGGTGCCGGAGTTTCGTGAATCACTGTGATTACTGCCGGCCTGGCTGTTATTTTTGTTACTCGTCTGCTGGCTCTGTTGGCCATGAGACGCTTGCTGGTTCTGGGAACGGGCATGCGTGTTAGTAGCATTTCGATTATCCCGTGATTGCCCATTGGACTGAGCAGGTTTAGCCGCAGGCTTACTGTGGCCTTGAGTCGTTGATTGACTTGGCTTAGCCGCCTGCGTTGGCTTGGCTGCTGGTTTAGCAACTGGCTTCGTGGCTTGACCCTTTGTTTGAAAGGCAGCCCGCAATTGACGTTCTTCGTTCTCGCCGAGCGTAGACATATGGTTTTTCACTGGAAAGCCCTTTTCTTCGGCCTTCGCAATGATCTGTTTACTGGAGACATTAATTTCTTTTGCGAGTTCATAAATTCGCTTTTTCCCCATATCTTCACTCTCCTTAATATTCTATCGATCGCGAGAACGTCAAGCGGCTACGCTGACAACAACTGGTGTAACTTCCGGACGAAACCCGGATCGGTAATGGCTATAACCGTGCGTGCCGCCCCAATGGCAGTACTCAACTGGTCTTTAGTAAATGTTTCTATTAATTCGACCTGATAACTGGTCGTTTTATCACGAAATTGTTTTTGGCTACTCTTACCGGCATCGTTTGCCAATAAGACCATCTTGGCAGAGCCATCGCGTACGGCAGCTAAGACGAATGATTCACCCGTCACTAGCTTACCGGCCCGACGAACCAAACCCAAGAGCTGCAAAGCCTTATCGGAGTTAGTCATTATCGAATAATTCCTTACGAGCCTGCTGGTGGTCAACGTATGCGATCAGGTCATCATAGAACTGGTCATCAATCTTGACGCCAAAGACGCGGTCAAAAGTCTTTTCATGCTTGGCCTTTTCGGCAACCTTCACGTCAAGCGAGATGTATGCGCCTCGACCTGATTGCTTGCCGGTAGGGTCGATGCTGACCTCTTGATCCTGGTTCCGCACAACGCGGACCAGTTGCTTCTTAGGTGCCATTTCCCCGGTCACGATATCTTTCCGCAGGGGAACCTTTCGCTGTTTCATGGACCCGAACCTCCTTTAATTCTGGTTAGTCGGTCGCTTGTTCATCGTCAGCTGGTGCGGCTGATTCGGCAACGTCATCGGCTGCCGGCGTGTCGTCAACAGTTGAAGCTGCGTCGTCATCAGTTGCTGACGTGTCACTGGCACTGGCATCTTCTGCCGGTGCGGTAGCGTCATCCGCGCCCTCATCAGCCTCCATTATAGCAGAAGCTTCAGATTCTGATTTAATATCAATCTTGTAACCCGTCAACTTTGCCGCCAAACGAGCATTTTGGCCCCGCTTACCAATGGCCAAGGACAATTGATAATCTGGCACGATGACTTCGCAAGCCCGTTCGTTGTTAGGATCAAAGATAACATCAAGGACTTCGGCCGGGTTCAAGGCATTAGCAATGAACTTAGCCTCATCATCGGTCCATTCAACGATATCCATGTTTTCACCGCCAAGTTCGTTAACGATGGTTTGGACCCGTTGCCCACGAGGACCAACGCTGGTCCCGACTGGATCGATGTCAGGGTTGTTCGAACGAACGGCAACCTTTGCCCGGTCACCGGCCTCACGAGCAATGGCCATGATTTCAACGGTCCCGTCATAAATTTCAGGAACTTCTTGTTCGAAGAGCCGCTTCAACAGGTCCGCATGTGTCCGGCTAACGAAGACCTGAGGACCCTTCGTGGCGTTTTCAACCCGCGTCACATAGACCTTAATCCGGTCATGAATCCGGTAGGTTTCATTTGGCATTTGGTCCTGACGACCCATGACCGCTTCCACCTTGCCCAAGCTCACGTAAACAAATCGAGAGTCTTGACGCTCAACTTCACCCGTCACGATTTCATTTTCGTATTGGCTGTATTGGTTAAAGATGATGTTACGTTCGGCCTCACGAACCCGTTGCAAGATGACTTGCTTGGCCGTTTGGGCAGCAATCCGACCAAAGTTTTTAGGCGTGACTTCGAACTTGATGTCGTCGCCCAACTCGTAACCCTTGTTGATCGTCAGCGCTTCGTCCAAACCAACTTCCAGGCGGGAATCGTAGACTTGGTCCACGACCTTCTTCACGGCAAAGACGTGGATGTCACCCTTCTTTGGATCGAATTGAACTTCAACGTTTTGGGCCTGGTCGTAGTTCCGCTTGTAGGCAGAAACCAAGGCTGCTTCCAAGGCGTCGATAACGACTTCCTTGTCAATCCCTTTTTCAGTTTCGAGCACGTCTAAGGCGCCCAATAATTCTTTACTCATTGTCTGTTTCGCTCCTTATTTAGTTAGAACTTGATCGCTAACCGGGCTTGGGCAACTGCGTCCCGTGGAATCTGCAAGGTCTTAATCCGTCCCTTTAAGTTGACTTCAAGATCCATGCTGTCCGCCGTTAAGTTTAACAACGTTCCTTCATAGACCTTACTTTGACCAATCTTTTGATAGAGCGAGACGTGAATATAATCACCGACTGCTTTTTCAAAATCCGCGGGCTTCTTCAGTGGCCGTTCGGCACCTGGAGAGGACACTTCTAGAAAATAGGCCTGAGGAATTGGATCGGGATCCAAGGCATCCATTTTTTCTGACATTTCATCACTGACCATGGCACACTCTTCGATGTTAATTCCACCGGGTTTATCAATGTATAGCCGTAAATACCAGCTCTTACCTTCTTTGACAAATTCGACATCCACCAATTCAAACTGATGTTGCGTCACAATGGGTTTGGCCAAAGCCGTCACCGTCTCGACGACACTACTCAAAGATTTCCGCCTCCTACATTTATCCATTAAAAAGAGTGAGCAGAGACTGCTCACTCATTTAAAAAACGAGTTTAACTACAACTTTTACTTTACTACATCTAGCCTGTGATTGCAACTATTACGGGGGTTAGCGCTCGATTGTGACGAGCAAAATCAAGAAGCCAGCCACCGTCACTAATTCGAAAATCAAAAAGTTTAATCGTGTTAAGTCCATATTTCGTAAACTCACCGACTTGATCGCGGTTAACACGGCCGCCACCAAGAAATACCCGATTACGACGATTAAGAACGGAACCGCCGTAACTGTTGCTAACAAACCAAATACAAGATAACCGAGCCCAATCAAACAGTAACCTGCCAAGAATAACCAACCATCTGGTAACCTCGCAAATCGCTGCAGCATGATGAACACCTACTTTCAGTCGAGTTGTTAATGGTCTTATTAGTCCTTACCATATTATAACATGAATTCGGCTGAATGTAAGCGTTACCACACCGATTGTTCTCTACATTAAATCATCGAACAAACTCAATTGGTTCTCATCTGGTAGCCCCTCTAGAACACCATTTTCCGTCATGAAATCAATCAACGTCTTGG
Organism: Levilactobacillus tangyuanensis; assembly: GCF_003946545.1. Lineage (GTDB taxonomy): Bacteria > Bacillota > Bacilli > Lactobacillales > Lactobacillaceae > Levilactobacillus > Levilactobacillus tangyuanensis. The sequence goes on along the minus strand of NZ_RHOA01000003.1, from coordinate 122,532 downwards.
AGACCTTTCCCCGTTTGGCAAGGTCTTCCTTCGACAGGAATGGTCGGTCGTTACGAGCCGCCACGATCTGCTTGGCCACGTTTAATCCAAGGCCAGGTGCAGATTGGAATGGGGCAATTAGGGTATCCCCATCGATAATCCAATCGGCGGCATCGGACTTGTTCAGATCAATCATCTTGAACTTGAAGCCCCGTTCCAACATTTCATTGGCCAACTCAAGGACCGTCAACAGGTTCTTGTCCTTAGCCGAGGCGTCCATCCCCTGATCATTGATCGCCTTCATGGCTGCCTTAACGGCGGGCTTGCCTTGTGACATGGCAACCACGTCGAAGTCATCGGCCCGCACGGAGAAGTAGGCCGCGTAGTAGATGATTGGGAAGTATACCTTAAAGTAAGCCACCCTTAACGCCATCAACACGTAGGCTGCGGCATGGGCCCGTGGGAACATGTACTTAATTTTCAAGCAGGAGTCGATGTACCAATCGGGACAATCGGTCTCCTTCATTTTCTCTTGCCATTCATCGGGAATTCCTCGGCCCTTCCGCACGTGTTCCATGACTTGGAACGACGTTTCGGAATCCAGGCCGAAGTTAATCAAGTCGGTCATGATGTTATCCCGACACCCAATAACGTTGGCAATCGTTGCGGTCCCATTCTTGATCAGCTCTTCGGCATTCCCCAACCACACATCGGTCCCATGAGAAAGACCAGAAATTTGCAGCAATTGTGAGTAATTTTGCGGATGCGTCTCCTCCAGCATCCCCCGGACAAATCGCGTCCCAAACTCAGGCACACCCAGTGTCCCAGTCTTCGACTGAATTTGCTCCGGCGTAACGCCTAGAGAATCTGTCCCGGAGAACAACGCCATGACACCCGGATCATCCATCGGAATCGTCTGCGGATCGACCCCAGACAAGTCTTGGAGTGTCCGAATCATCGTGGGATCATCATGCCCCAGGATATCAATTTTCAAAATATTATCATGGATCGAATGGAAATCGAAGTGGGTCGTTTGCCAGGCGGCCATCTGGTCGTCGGCTGGATATTGGATTGGCGTGAAATCATAGATGTCCATGTAGTCCGGCACAACAATAATCCCCGCGGGATGTTGACCGGTGTTCCGCTTAACCCCGGTGACCCCTTTGGCCAATCGATCGACCTCGGCCCCACGCAGGGTCTGCTCGGTGTCTCGTTCATAGGCCTTTACGTAACCATACCCGGTCTTATCGGCAACCGTCCCGATCGTCCCAGCCCGGTACACATTCTTCTCACCGAACAACACCTTGGTGTAGTTATGGGCAATGGGTTGGTAGTCACCGGAGAAGTTCAGGTCAATATCGGGCACCTTGTTTCCCTTGAAACCTAAGAAGGTTTCGAACGGAATGTTATGGCCGTCACCGATCATTAAGGTGCCACAGTTTGGACAATTCTTTTCGGGCAAATCATAACCCGAGCTGTATTCACCCTTGGTATAGAAGTGTGAATACTGACAATTCGGGCAACGATAGTGTGGTGGCAAGGGATTAACTTCCGTAATGCCCGTAAACGTGGCCACGACACTGGAGCCAACGGACCCCCGTGACCCAACCAAGTAACCATCCTTGTTGGACTTGGCTACCAGCCGTTGCGCAATCAGGTAAATCACGGAGAACCCGTTCCCAATGATCGACTTCAATTCCCGGTCAACTCGGTGCTGAACCAGCTCTGGTAACGGATTACCATACCAGGCATGCGCTGTATCCATGGTTCGTTGCCGAATTTCGTCCTCGGCACCATCCATTCGTGGTGTATAAAGCTTATCCTTCAAGGGATGGACATCGTCCATGTCATTGGCAATCTTCTGGGTATTGGTCACCACGATTTCCTTGGCGGTCTCCTCACCCAGATAGGCAAAGTCATCCAGCATCTCGTTGGTGGTCATGAAGTATGATTCCGGTAATTCTTGCCGATTGAGCGGGTTGGCACCCCCCTGAGAATGAATCAAAATTTTTCGATAAATGTAATCCTCTGGATTCAGGTAATGGACATCCCCGGTTGCCACAACCGGTTTATTGAGATCATGACCCAGTTGAACCATGTTCTTAACGATTTCCTCCAGATTAGCTTCGTCCGCGATCAGTCCCGAATCAATCAGCGGCTGGTAGGCGGCCTTCGGTTGCACCTCGAGGTAATCATAGTATTTGGCCTTATCGGCAGCCTCAACCTGCCCTTTTTGCATCATCGCGGTGAAGACCTCGCCGGACGAACAGGCCGAACCAACGATAATTCCCTCACGGTAATGGTCAAGGACACTGCGTGGCACCCGTGGCACTCGGTAGAAGTAATCCACATTCGAAGCCGAGACCAGCTTGAACATATTCTTCAAGCCTTCCTGCGTCTTGGCAATCAAAATGGCATGGCTAGGACGCGCGTGCTTATAGGCATCGTTATCCGTCATGTGGTCGTTCAGTTGGTCATGGTACTGGATGTTGTAGCGCTTCTCGGCGTCCTTTAGGAATAAGTAATTTAAATGACCGGTTGATTCCGCATCGTAGACCGCCCGGTGATGATGTTCCAGGCTGACGTGGAATCGTTTGGCCAAGGTGTTCAGTCGATAGCTCTTCAACGTTGGGTAAAGGAATCGTGCCAGCGTCAACGTATCGATGATGGGATTAGGAATTTCCGGCATGCCATGACGCTGATAACCGGTATTCATGAACCCCATATCAAAGGTCACGTTATGCCCAACGATAATGGCATCCCCACAGAATTCACGGAAGGCCTTGAAGACCTCCTCCTCGGACTTGGAACCGGCCACCATATCATCGGTAATGCTGGTCAGGTTCGTGGTCTGTTCCGACAGTGGAAAGCCCGGATCAATGAATTCTTCGAATTGATCAATCACGTTCTGATGCTGCATCTTAACCGCAGAGAGTTCAATGACCTTGTCATAGATGGCCGACAGACCGGTCGTTTCAGTATCAAAGACCACATAGGTCGCGCCATCAAGGGCCTCATGGGCACTGTTGTACCCGATCGGCACCCCGTCGTCCACCAGATTAGCCTCAACACCATACAACATCTTGATGCCAGCCTTAGCCGCCGTATTAAAGGCGCCTGGGAATCCTTGAACGTCGGCGTGGTCGGTAATGGCGATGGCGGGCATCCCCCACTTGCTAGCCTGAGAAACGTAGTCCCCAATCGGATTGGTCGCGTCCATTTGGCTCATGGTGGTGTGGAGATGCAGCTCTACTCGCTTTTCGCCCTCTGGCGCCGTATCCTGACGGCTGGCATGCTTCACTTCATTGATATCATAGGCATTTAGCGCCAGGTCACGCATGAAACTATCCTCTTGGACACTCCCACGGACCTTAACCCAACTACCCTCATTAACACCGGCAAATTGGGCCTCATCCTCGGCACCCCGGGAAAACTTTTTCACCACAATTGATGAGGTATAATCGGTAATCTTAATCGTCAGCAATTGCCGGCCAGACCGCAACTTACGAACTTCCTTATCGAAGACATAGCCTTCAACAATGACGGAACGTTCTTCTTGGGTGATATCGACCATCCGGGTCAACGGCTGATCGCCCTTGATGGTCTTCCCAATTTGGGTTGGTCCGCTGGCGGCTACCGGCTGATCGCTTTGCCGTTGCTTATTAGCCTTTTCAATGGCCGCGGCCGCCTGTTGGGCCAACTGTGCATCGGTCTTTTCTTGCCGCGCGCGGAATTCCTCAATCTTTGCTTGTGACTTGGTTTCGTCAACCATCACTTGAATATTGAATTTAGGGAATCCGGCCGCCCGATAGCTGGCTTCAATGGGACCCAATGCCTGATTACTCAAAAATTCCTTGACGACCTCATTTTGGGCGTATAACAGGACCCGGCCGTCATCGTCTAATTGGGGAACCTGTGACTGGCAGAGCTCTTGAACCAGGCTCCCAGTCAACCCACTGTTTTTAACAATCCATTCCCAGTAATCGCCCAGGAGGCGGTTGGTCATTTCTGGTTTGTCGACCAACCAGGTGGCCTCAACCGTTGCGATATCCTGAAAGGCAACTTGCAGATGTTGCGAGAACTCCGCAAAGGTCACGAACGGCAAGATCTCAGAAGCCTGTAAGTAAAAATGCCAACGGCGAGACTGTTCGTGCACCGTCAGATGGTCGATGGCCGCCGTCTTCAGTACCGCCTGTTCAGGGGTGGGCTGCAAATCTAATTGTTGTAATAGCTTGTCAAATAATGCATGGCGATCTTCGTCCACGAGGAAACTCCTTTCATTTGTCGAAAAAAGACCAGCAAGTCTCGCTGGTCTTTACAGTGAGCTAGTCGATGTCCTTGAATAGGATTTCCACGGTGCTAGCAACTTCGTCTTTAATGACTTCGACTGTTTCACCAGTCTTACGAATCTTAATTTCAACGATACCTTCGCCGGCCTTCTTACCAATGGTAATCCGAACCGGAATCCCCATCAGATCGGAGTCGGCAAACTTAACGCCAGGCCGTTCTTGCCGATCATCGGTCAAGACCCGGTAACCCTTAGCGGTTAATTCGCTTTCGAGTTCGGTGGTTAAGTTGGCTTGGTCTTCCTTCTTCAGGTTAACGGGAACCAAATGAATATCGAATGGCGCAATGTTCCGTGGCCAAACCAGACCATTTTCATCGGCCTGCTGTTCGGCGATAGCGGAGAGTAACCGGCTCACACCGATCCCATAGCTCCCCATGACAACGGACTTTTGCCGGCCATTCTCGTCAAGAACCGTTGCCCCTAAAGCATCGGAGTAGCGTGTTCCTAGCTTGAAGATATGGCCAATCTCAATACCCTTGGTAAACTTCAGGACCCCGGAACCGTCTGGTGACAGGTCACCCGGTTGGACGTCGCGGAAGTCACCGTAGTCGTCGACCCGGAAGTCACGGTCAACGTTGGCATTCAAATAATGATGTTCGTCTTCGTCGGCACCCACGGTAATGTTAACCATGTCGCCAACATATTGGTCGGCCAAGATTTTAACGTCTTCACCAACACCAACGGGACCAAGGGAACCAAAGTTAGCCCCCAAGAATTCTTGGGCCTGGTCGGGTGTGGCTGGGTCTAAGAAGTCGGCACCCAAGAAGTTCTTGAGCTTCGTTTCATTGACTTCGTGATCCCCACGAACCAAGACCATGACCGGCTTTTCATCGGCCACATACAGCATGCTCTTGACCAACGTTGAAGGCTTAACATCCAAGAACTCGGCAACCTCATCGATTGTGTGAGCGCCTGGCGTCGAAATTTTCTTCAGATCTTCCATAGCCGCATGCGACTTCTTGCTGATGAAGAGGCTCTTGGCCATTTCCAAGTTGGCGGCATAGTCGGAAGAATCCGAGTAGACAATGGTGTCTTCACCAACTGGTGCAATGGCGGAGAATTCCTTGGAATCAGAACCGCCCATGGCGCCCCCATCACCAACAATGGCCCGATAATTCAAGCCAACTCGATCAAAAATATTTTCGTAGGCTTGGGCCATTTGATTGTAAATCCGGTCCAAATCTTCGTCGTTTAACGAGAAGGAATACCCATCCTTCATGATAAATTCACGGCCCCGTAACAAACCATAGCGTGGTCGATCTTCATCCCGATACTTTGGTTGAATTTGGTACATCACCAATGGCAAGCGCTTGTAGGACTTGATGGCGTCTCGTACCAAGATGGTGAAGGTTTCTTCATGGGTTGGTGCCAGGATGAAATCACTGTCGTGCCGGTTCTTAAACTTAAATAAGTTTGGACCGTATGTCTCATACCGGCCGGATTCTTGCCAGAGCGAGGCTGGCAAAACGGCTGGCATTAACATTTCAACGGCGTCGATCTTTTCCATTTCTTCCCGGATAATCTTTTCAATGTTGGTTAACACCCGGTAAGCCAATGGTAAGTAGGCGTACATTCCGGCAGTAATCTGACGGACATAGCCAGCCCGCAGCATCATCTGGTGACTCAAAGCTTCGGCATCATTCGGAACCTCTTTTAAGGTTGGGATGAGCATTTGTGATTGTTTCATAGTCAAATAATCCCTTCTCGTAACAACTTTACTATTAGCGGATAAAGTACCGTTCAATATCGTTCCAGGTTACCAGGAGCATTAACAGCACCAAGAACCCAACCCCCACCAGAGTAATGCCCGCTTCCACATTCTCTGACAACGGTTTGCGACGAATAGCTTCAATAATGTTTAATAATATTTTACCACCATCTAACGCTGGGATCGGAATTAAATTCACGATCGCCAGGTTAATGGATAGGAAAGCCAAGAAGTTCAAGACCCCGACCAACCCAAACTTAGTGGCCTGTGACGTCGTGGCAAAAATGGCCACTGGACCACCCAGGTCATTCAAACTGAAGTGACCGGAGACCATGCGCCAAAGTGCGCCAAACAGGGTCTTAGTCATCGACCACGTCTGGGTAAACCCGGAAGCCAAGATGGCCCCCACGTTTTTATTCTGGGCCTGAGTAATCCCAATCATCCCAACCGTTTTGCCATTAGACTTTTGACCCGTTGGTGTCACCGTTAACTGCTTGGTCTGCTTGCCACGCTGAATGGTTAACTTCGTCGGCTTGTTGGCCCGTGGTTGGATGGCCGTGCTCAAATCCGTCCAGGTCTTGGTGGTCTTTCCTTCAACGGCAATAATCTTGTCATTCGGCCGAACCCCGGCCTTCTTAGCCACAGATACGGGCGTCTTCGAGACCTGAACCTGGTTGGTTCCCATGGCGACCCCGCCCTGAGCCAGCGACATCAGCATGAAGGCCACAATGGCCAAGAAGATGTTGTTCATTGGACCGGCAAAGTTCGTCATTAACCGCCGACCTAAAGAAGCCGACTGGAATTGAACGTCCTTGGGGGCAATCTGAACCTCGGTCCCGTCGCCTTCGATAATTGTGGCGTCGTGATCGACCGAATAACGTTTAACTTCGGACTCGTCCCCATTTTCATAGCCCTCGATCCAGAGTTCATTTTCTAGATCGGTAGCCGTGACTTCAAGGGGAATCCCATTAAATAACGTCGACTTCTTACTCGTGTTAATCCGTTGAACCCGTTCATCTGCCCCAACATACAGGCTGACAGGCGTCCCAGGCTTCAATTCTTCTTCGTCCTCTTCGGCACCGGCCATCCGAACATAGCCCCCGACTGGTAACAATCGTAGGGTATACGTCGTGCCATCCTTGCCTCGATGATAGAACAATTTGGGACCCATCCCAATTGAAAATTCACGGACCAGGATGCCGCCGCGCTTGGCAAAATAAAAGTGGCCAAACTCGTGGACAATAACCAAGATTCCGAAAACAATGATAAAGGTAATAATCGTTGTAATCACAGATGTCGTCCCTTCTTCAGTCTTGCAGTGTGCAACAAATTTGTCTGTTCCTTAGCATACCCTAAGCACCCCGGGCGGCGCAAGCACCACCCCTGCCTAAGGCCTAAATCAAACCGAAGAGGTGAATAACTGGTAAGACTAAGAGGAGACTATCGAATCGGTCCAAGATGCCCCCATGACCGGGAAGGATCTTGCCGGAGTCTTTAACCCCGTAGTACCGTTTGAGGGCCGACTCAACCAGGTCCCCAAATTGACCAACGACGGAAAAACCTAACGTCAGGATAATCATGACAGGCAGGTTAAAGTGACCGATTGGGAAGAAGTACCAGAAGACACTCCCAACAATGGTGGCCACTAATGAGCCCCCAATCGACCCTTCCCAGGTCTTATTCGGACTGATGTGGGGCGCCAGCTTATGCCGCCCAATCTTCCGGCCAATCATGTAGGCCCCGGAATCGGTCGTCCAAACAATGAATAAGGCATACAATAATGCCGTTAAGCCAACCCCACGAGCGGCAATAAAGAAATGGAAACCAATCCCAATGTATAACATGCTTAACGTAATGACACTCGCATCATCAAATGAAAAACGATTTCGTGAAACGACCGTCCGCATTAACAATAACAGGATAAACAGGTACACGATGTACCAGGGATCTAAGAAATGGGGTAAGTGATTCCACCAATTCTGTGGGGCGATCACCACAAGAATCCCAACACCAGAGATAATGGCCTCTGGACTCACTAACAATTTCTTTCGCATGACCAAGATTTCTGACAAGGCCACTAATCCCAAGGCAAAGCCGGCGATATCGATCCAGATGCCACCCGCGATGATGATGGGTATGAAAATAATCAAGGCGATAACCGCCGTAATAACCCGTTGTCTCATTTTAATTGCTCCTCAATTCTCTAAATTAACTTTTTTTCGGGGCCAGGCCGCCAAAGCGACGGTGGCGCTGTTGATACTCGTATATGGCACTCTCTAGCGACGTCTGATCGAAGTCGGGCCAATGTTGTTCAGTAAAGACAAATTCACTGTAGGCCACCTGCCAGAGCATGAAATTCGACAGTCTAAGCTCACCACTGGTCCGGATCAATAAGTCCGGATCTCGCAATTCGTCTAGGTCGGCCGTCATCAGTCGGTCACTGATTAATTCGTCATCAATGTCATCAGGTTCGAGCTCGCCGTTCTTTACCTGTTGCGCCAGTCCATGAACAGCCGTCACGATCTCGGCCCGGCCACCATAGTTTAAGGCAAAGTTTAAGACCATCCCCGTGCAATGCGCGGTATCCGCAATGGCCTGGTGAACGGCCTGCTGCGTTGAGGCTGGCAACTGATCCGTGTACCCCATGACCTTAACGCGAATATTGTTTTTCACTAAGTCCGGCACAAAGGTACTGAAGAAATCGACGGGCAACTTCATCAGGTAATTCACCTCTGCCGTCGGTCGTTTCCAGTTTTCCGTTGAAAAGGCATAGAGGGTTAACACCTTAACCCCCAGATGACTGGCGGCCTTGGCCACCGTTTTAACCGTATTCATCCCTTGCTTATGACCAGCAATGCGGGGCAAATGCCGTTGTTGGGCCCATCGACCATTACCATCCATAATGATTGCAATGTGCGCTGGAATCTTAGACTCGTCTAGCGCCTGCTCGGCGACTTCGCCGGTAACTTGATCTTTATTTAAAAATGAAAACACAGTGCACCTCCATTGGTCGCTACAACCCCTAATCATAACAAAAAAAGAACCGGGAAACTATCCCGGCCCTCAAATTGAGCGAAATCTTTAAGATTACTCGATTAGCCGCCATTCCCCACGCTTGGCATCAACTAAGGTCCCGAAGTAGCTCAACAAGTTGTTGGCGTCATCGGCACTAGCATCACCTAACATGTTCAGACCTTCACCGGTTGGGATTGGGTCGGAAAGATCGGTAATTTCGTTATCGTTTTCAATCGTTGCCTTAGAGAAGGCAATAATCCAGTCATCCCCGATTAATTGGGTAACGACGAAGAATAAGTTAAATTCATCACTAACAAAGGCTGGTTGCGCGTATACGCCATCTTGAATTTCTTCAAGTTCTGCCCCGTTGTAGTTTAAGCTAGAAACGTTTTCCGCATTTACTGGGTTGTTTAAACGGAAGACCATCTTGCCAAATTCCTTGGAACCTGGGGTGATTTCAATGTTATCCTGGTTATTTTCTTCTGCCATTCTAAGCACTCCTCACTTTTTAAATGAAAATTTAGTCGGTCATAACTTCTTTTTCTTTGGCTGCGGCGATCGCATCGACACCCTTAATCGCCTTGTCCGTCACCTTTTGAACCTGGTCCTCCAGGTTGTGAAGGTCGTCATCGGTATAATCCCCGTTCTTGTGGCCCTTCTTGATGCTATCCATGGCATCGCGACGAACGTTACGAACGGCAACCTTACCTTCTTCTGCCTTAGCCTTAACGGTCTTAGCAATTTCCTTACGACGTTCCTCAGTCAATTGAGGAATAACCAAGCGGATGGCGGTCCCATCGTTAGCTGGCGTAATCCCGACATCGGATTCCATGATACCCTTTTCGATATCTTCCAAGGCGGACTTGTCGTATGGCGTTACCATCAAGATCCGTGGTTCTGGAATCGTGATTGAAGCCACTTGGTTCAGTGGTGTCGCGGCGCCATAGTAATCCACCATGACCCGGTTCAAGATGCTAGCGTTGGCCCGACCGGCCCGGATTGTCCCTAATTCGCGGGTCAGGGCATCCTCAGCCTTCTTCATCTTATCTTGAGCATTCGTAATTATCTGATCTGCCATTATTATTTACCCCTAACTGTCGTCCCAATATTTTCGCCCTCGACAACTCGTCGGATGTTTCCTGGTTGGTTCAAGTTGAAGACGACGAATGGAATATCATTATCCATTGAAAGTGAGCTAGCCGTCGTGTCCATGACGTCTAAGCCCTTGTTGATGATGTCCAACTGTGTCAGTTGGTCAAACTTAACGGCCTTGGGATCCTTGTTTGGATCGGCTGAATAGATCCCATCAACCCCGTTCTTTGCCATTAAGATGGCATCGGCATTGATTTCTGCCGCCCGCAACGCAGCCGTCGTGTCAGTGGAGAAGTATGGGCTCCCCGTTCCACCGGCAAAAATCACGACGCGTTCCTTCTCAAGATGCCGAATGGCCTTGCGCCGAATATAAGGTTCGGCAATTTGCCGCATCTCAATAGAAGTCTGAACACGCGTTGGCACCCCAATCGATTCCAAGTTATCTTGAAGTGCTAAGGCATTCATGATCGTCGCTAACATGCCAATGTAGTCGGCTTGAGCGCGTTCCATGCCCATTTGCGCGCCAGCTTCACCACGCCACATGTTACCGCCACCAACCACAATAGCGATTTGAATGCCGAGTTCATAGACATCCTTTACTTCTTCCGCTACGGTTTTAATTACTGGCGGATTGATGCCAAATCCTTTGTCACCGGCTAGTGCTTCGCCGCTGAGCTTTAACATAATCCGCTTATACTTTACGTCCGCCATTGTGTTTCCTCCTATTGTATTCTGACAACAATTTTATCATAAACCCCGGATGAGTGATAGTAACGCAACAGGAAAACCCTTGATTTCTAACAAATTACTGTCCAAATCTGGCATTTCACCGTCCCATATCCGACTCCGCCGCCAAATTCACAAAAAAAGCGTGGGTCTCCCAAAGGAAATCCACGCCGTAAAAAGTTTAAATTAGCCGTTGATTTGGTCTTGAACTTCTTGAGCCAAGTCAACCGTCTTCTTTTCGATACCTTCGCCAACTTCGTAACGAACGAAGCTAACTAACTTGCCACCCTTGCTGGCAACAAATTGGCCAACAGTCTGGTCGCCATCCTTAACGAATGGTTGGTCAGCTAAGCTGATTTCTGACAGGAACTTGTGAAGACGACCTTCGACCATCTTTTCAACGATCTTTTCAGGCTTGCCTTCGTTCAATGCTTCTTGCTTCAGGACTTCACGTTCGTGGTCCAAACGGTCGGCAGGAATGTCATCCTTAGAAACGAATTCAGGGTTGATAGCAGCAACGTGCATGGCAACATCCTTGGCAGTGGCTTCATCAGCACCGTCTAAGACAACAACGGCAGCGATTTGGCCACCTTGGTGTAAGTAAGCGCCGAATACTTGACCGTCAGTCTTGTTAACAACGGCGAAACGACGTAACTTAACGTTTTCACTCGTAACTTGAGTGGTCTTGATGATGGCTTCGTTAACCGTGTCCCCATCGGCAGTTGGTAATGCCAAAGCGGCATCCATGTCGGCTGGTTGGTTAGAAGCAATGGTGTTAGAGATAGCATCAACTAAACCGTTGAAGGTATCGTTAGTTGCCACGAAGTCGGTTTCGGAGTTAACTTCGATGATGGCAGCGGTGTTACCGTCTACCTTCACGCGAGCTAAACCGTTAGCAGCAATGTTGCCGCTCTTCTTCTTAGCCTTAGCAATCCCTTTTTCACGTAAGAAGTCGATGGCCTTGTCCATGTCGCCTTCAGAAGCAACAAGGGCCTTTTTAGCATCCATCATCCCAACTTGAGTCTTGTCACGTAACTCTTTAACTTGTGCTGCAGTGATCTTACTTGCCATGTGTAATGGCCTCCTTATTTTCATTTCATTCAAGGCATCAAAAAAGACTGACTCAATATCTCAGGCCATCAACGGTCCTAAACATTAAGCCAGCCTAAGGTGCTTTAAATCTAGTATTTGGAAAGTACCGTTACCGGTACCTTGCATTTAATTACTTGTTGTCGCCTTCAACAGCGTTGACGATGTCTTCCATCGAGTTGTCAGCAGCCTTCTTGTCGCCATCAGCGGCAGCAGACTTTTGACCATCGAAGGTCTTTTCGTCAACTTGGTCTTCACCCTGACGGCCTTCAACGATAGCGTCAGCCATCTTAGAAGTGATCAGACGAACGGCACGGATAGCGTCATCGTTAGATGGGATAACCACGTCAATTTCATCTGGGTCAGTGTTCGTGTCAACCATAGCAACAATCGGAATGTTCAACTTTTGTGCTTCGTGAACAGCGATTTGTTCCTTACGAGGGTCAACGATGAACATAACGTCAGGAAGCTTAGGCATATCTTCGATACCGCCTAAGAAACGTTCCAACTTATCTTGAGACTTCTTAAGCAAGGAAACTTCCTTCTTAGGAAGAACATCAAACGTCCCGTCAGTAGCCATCTTCTTCAATGACTTAAGACGCTTGATCCGCGTTTGGATGGTTTCCCAGTTAGTCAAAGTCCCACCTAACCAACGGTGGTTAACGTAGTATTGACCAGCACGGGTAGCTTCTTCTTCGATAGAGTCTTGTGCTTGCTTCTTAGTCCCAACAAACAGAACAACGGCGCCCTTAGCAGCTTCGTCCTTCATGTAGTTGTAAGCAGCATCGATTAACTTCACCGTCTTTTGTAAGTCGATGATGTAGATACCGTTACGTTCCGTGAAGATGTATTGCTTCATCTTAGGGTTCCAACGACGAGTTTGGTGACCAAAGTGGACACCGGCTTCGAGCAGTTGTTTCATTGAAATAACAGCCATGATAAAATGCCTCCAAATAGTTTTTGATTTCCTCCCCCATGCTCACACGACCAAAGAACTCTTCCGAGCACCCCTTCAGTCATCACATGAGGTGTGAATTGGCGCATACGCACCGAAAGTAATTATACAAAACTAGCCGTCTAAACACAAGTTAAAATCTGACTTTTGTCAAATTTTCATTCAGACAAGCCAAAGGGCCCGAAATGACTGGCTCGGGCCCTTCCTTCAATTAAATAATAGTGTCGTTGATTCAGTGGCTCTAGAACTCGACTTGGTTTTCGGCATGACCCGATTCAATCAATTGCTTATTGTTATTCAAAGCAAATTGAACCATGTTCTTAACGGCCGTCTTGGTGTAGAAAGCGATGTGTGGGCTAACCAGCACGTTATCTCGCCGCATCAAGTTCTTCAGGCGTTCGTCCGGAATATCCTCAAAGCTCTTGAAGTCGGCATTAAAAAGACCAACTTCGTCTTCGTAGACATCCAGGGCCGCCCCGGCGACCTTGCCGCTGTCCAGCGCACGAATCAGGGCATCGGTATCGATTAAGGCCCCACGGGCTGGGTTCAAGATCCAGACGCCGTCCTTCATCTTGGCGAAGGCCGCATCATCAAGCATCTTGTTATTATCCTTCGTTGCGGGCGCGTGTAAGGAAATAACGTCGGCTTGGGCATAGAGATCATCCAGTGAGTCAACGTAAATCCCGGCCTTTTCCAATTCCGGATTGTGGTAAACATCGTAAGCAATCACCTTAGCACCGAAGCCTTGGTAAATCTTCATCGCCGCGCGACCGATCCGTCCAGTAGCCACAATCCCAACCGTCATCGAATTGAGTTCATCGGCAATGTCGGGGGCCCAGGTTAAGTCCCCAGCGGCCTGCTTGCGATCGAAGGTTGGTGTTCGCCGTAACAACCGCATTAATTCCGTCACCGTAAATTCGGCAATGGCAGCTGGTGAATAGGCTGGCACGTTAGTCACCTTAAAGCCATTACGCTTAACCGCGTCGGCATCGACGTTGTCGACCCCCACGTTACGTAAGGACAGGTTAGTAATGCCATTGGCAGCTAACTTATCAAGGACGTCAGCCGTGTAAGGCTTTTGTTGGTAAACCACTGCCCCGTCATAGCCCTTAGCAAGATCCACCGTCGAGTCATCTAATAACTCCCCGACAGCCTTAACCTCAATCCCTTGGTCCTTGGACCATTGATCTAAGTATGGGCGTTCATCGTCACGGATGCCATAAGCAATAATTTTCACAGTAAGCTCCTCCTTAATTAGGTCATAGGTGTTTCATTAATCGGTACCGCTTCATTCTAACACAGCCCGAGTTGTTTGCTTAGTCAAAGACCTACTTGGTTAAGTGAACCCCTTGTTCCGCCAGGAAGGCCAGCTTGCGCTGACGAGTTTGGTGCTTGAATGCCCATTCGGCATGCAGGGCGTCATGCTTGTTATCGAACCCCTGACTGAACAGAACCTTTACTGGCCGGTGAACCCGAGTGTATTTGGCCCCCTTGCCAGCCAAATGAGTGGCAAATCGCTTGGCCACATCGGTGGTAAAGCCGCCATACAACGAGTCATCCTCGCATAGCAACACGTAGAAAAAATAATTATCGGCCTCAATGGTTGCCATAGAGCAACGCCTCCACTTCCGCCGAATACGCCCCTTTCTGGTCATAAACCGTCAGCGGTGACAGGAAGCGCATGCCGCCCGAATGGCCATCCTTAATCGCCTCGACAAGGACCATGTTGGCCTCCTTACCCGGCTTAGGGTGAACCAGTCGAACCCGCTTGGGCGCGAGCCGATTGGCCGCCATCAACTGCGTCAATTCTAAGAACCGGTCTGGCCGATGGACAAAATAAGCCTTCCCGTTCATCTTAAGTAGGCCACTCGTTGTCGCCACAATTGTCGCCAGGTTGGTCGTGATCTCATGGCGCGCGATGGCTAAATATTGATTAGGATTCTTCTGACTATCCGGCAGGTCGGCAAAGTATGGCGGATTACAGGTCACCACGTCGGCCGAGTCCTTGGGAATCCAGTCGTTGACGTTGGCCAGGTCACCCTCATAGACCGTCATTTGGTCGTCCAAATCATTCAGGGTGATACTCCGTCTGGCCATATCGGCCAAGCGTGGCTGTAGCTCCACCTCAGCAATCTTGCCATGCGTTTTCCCACTCATGAACAGGCCCACGGCACCATTTCCCGCACACAGGTCGACCGTTTGGCTGGTTGCTCGGGCAGGTAATGTGGCAAAGTCCGCTAGTAAAACGGCGTCCAACGAGAAGGCAAAAACGCTGGGGCTTTGGATGATTTGAACATCCTGACTATAAAGTTGGTCGATTCGTTCATCGGCTTTTAAGCTGGTCATTCTACTCTTCCTCTCGGCAAACCCTCGCAGATCACTTGCAACGCCAGCATTTTTTTTGCATACTAGTCTAATATAGAAACGCTGCGAGAGGAGTGCACTCATGTTTTATTCGTTTTTGCGCGGGATTATCCGCGCCTTACTCTTTCTAATTAACGGACGGGCCACCTATCAACACCGTGACGATCTGCCCGACGGCCCCTACGTCTTGGTGGGCCCCCATCGGACTTGGTTCGACCCCGTCTACTTTGCGCTGGCCGCGAGCCCGCGCAAGTTTAGCTTCATGGCTAAAGAAGAACTCTTCCAAAATCCAATTTTGCGATGGATTTTGGTTCGCGTCAATGGTTTTTCTGTAAATCGTGATCATCCCGGCCCGTCGGCCATCAAAACACCTGTCCGTATTCTACGCCAGGGCGACCTGTCCTTAATCATGTTTCCCTCGGGGTCGCGTCACTCGGCCGAGCTCAAGGGTGGTGCCGCCGTCATTGCTAAGATGGCCCGCGTGCCCCTCGTTCCCGCCGTTTACCAGGGGCCATTGACCTTCAAGCGGCTCTTCTCGCGCCAACGGGTGACTGTTGCCTTTGGCAAGCCAATCACCATTGACCGGAAGCTCAAGCTAGACGAAGACGGCCAAAAACAAATTGAACAACAGATGCAAGCTGCCTTTGACAGCCTGGATAAAGAAATCAATCCGGACTTTCACTACGTGGACGTCACCGGGGAAGAAAAAGCCGCCAAAGAACAATCTAAGCTCAAATAACCTCAAATAAAAAAGGGAACCGGAGATTGTCTCTGGTTCCCTTTTTGCATACAACAATTAATGGTCATGTGCGGCATTCTGGAGTTGAATCATGTCGTAGTAATAACCCTTTTGGGCCATCAACTCATCATTGGTTCCCCGTTCCATGATCTGGCCTTGGTGCAACACCAGAATCTGGTCGGCATTCTGAATCGTGGATAACCGGTGAGCAATGGCGATGGTCGTCCGGTTCTCTTGAAGCTTGTTGAGACCCGTTTGAATCATCGTTTCCGTCTCGGTATCGACGTTAGCCGTCGCCTCATCCAGAATTAAAATCTTGGGATCGGTCACCACGGTCCGAGCAAAGGTAATCAGTTGCCGTTCCCCGGCAGAATACTCAGTCCCCCGTTCGAGCACGGGCGTTGTATAGCCTTGTGGCAGCCGCTCAATGAACTCGTCCGCTTGAACAAATTGCGCCGCCTGCCGAACTTCCTCATCGGAAATCGAGGTATTATACATCCGAATATTGGTCTGAATATCACCGTAGAACAACTGTGGCTCTTGAAGAACCAAACCGAGCTTTGAACGCAATTCTTCTGCTGGATAGTCCCGAATGTCTCGGTCATCGACCAAGACTTCGCCGGACTGAAATTCATAGAAGCGCATCAAGACATTAATCGTCGAGGTCTTCCCCGACCCAGTCTGGCCAACTAATGCCACCGTCTGTCCGGGTTCAACCACGAACGACACGTCCTTCAGCACTGGATGCTCCTGGTCGTAGGCAAAGGTCACGTGACGAAATTCAACTTTCCCGCGCGTAATCGTTGCCCCGGCAACAGGATGTTGCTTGGGTGCCAGTGTCTGATCATCCACAATCCGCAGAACCCGAGAGCCGGCAACCATCCCATTTTGAAAGTCACTGAGGCTGTCCATCATATTACTCATTGGGCTGTAGAAATTGTTCAGGTACGTGATAAAGGCATAAATGACTCCGGCCGCCACAATTTCATGGAGGCCACGGACACCGAATAACCCCAAGACCAGGGCTGTGCCCAGCGCATAGAACAGATTAATCATTGGGCTTAATAGTAAGGTGTTGGTCTTAATCATGGCCTTGCGCGTGGCGTAATAGGCCTGATTGGTTTTTTCAAATTGCTTCGACGTTCGATCTTCCTGCCGAAATTCCTGAATAACGGTAATCCCAGTAATGGCTTCGGCCAACTTGGTATTCAACTGGCTCAAGCGTTCCCGCATTCGCCGATAGACTTTGGAACTGTAGTGCTGATAATACCAGATCGTCACGACCAGGAATGGCACTAAGACCAGCGTCCACAGCGCCACCTTAACATCGGTGAGGTACATGGCGATGAAGGACGACACGACGGCAAACAGGGCCAGGATCAGCGTGTTCAGTAACGCCCAGAAGTTAGCAAACGTCATGGTGTCGTTCATCAATCGTGACAGAATCGATCCACCTGGCGTCTGATCGAAGTACCGCATCCCCTTCGTGTGGAGCTGGCTAAACAACTTCCGGCGGACATTTTCCAACATGTATTCGGCACCCATCGTACTCGAATAGTTCTGCCAGAATTGCATGATGGCCCGCACCAACATCCCACCAAAGTAAAATCCGGCAAACATCCACATGATTTGAATCGTGGCATTACTGGTTCTCAAGTAGCGGTCCATATAAGTTTGTAACAGCCAAGGAAGAAAAACATTGACCGCGCTGATGGCGGCGGAGAGCACCACCGACCAGATGAAGAACCACTTGTAGGGTCCCGCGAAGCCCATCAGGCGACGGACCACGGTCAGCTGTTCCTTCGTGGTCATGCTCTTGGCCCACGCAGATTGATGAGCTTTATCAGCCATTGGTGATCCCTCCCTTCGCTTGGGTCTCTAACTGTTGTTCAGTAAACATTCTTTGATACCAACCGCCCTTGGCCATGAGTTCTGCGTGAGTCCCACGCTCGGCCACGGCGCCTTCGTCTAATACCAGAATTTCATCGGCGTTCATCACCGAGCTCAGTCGATGAGCCGAAATAATCGTGGTCTTGTTGGCCCGTTCTTCCTTTAAATTCTGTAAAATTTCGGCCTCCGTCTCCGCATCAACCGCGGACAAGGCATCATCCAAGATTAACAATTCCGGGTCAATTAAGAGCGCCCGCGCAATTGCCAATCGTTGTCGTTGGCCCCCGGAAAGCGAAATCCCTTGCTCGCCAACCTGGGTTTCATAGCCATCCGGTAACTGGTCGATTTGCCCGGCCAGGTCACTCTTGGCCGCGGCCGCTTCAACCGTCTCCTTGCTGGCGTCGGGCCGAGCGAAGCGGATATTTTCGAAAACAGTGCTCGAAAATAGAAAACTCTCTTGTGGCACATACCCGATGGCGGGCAGATAGCTGTCTAAGGCATAGTCCTTGATGGAATGCCCACCGAATGAAATATTGCCATCGTATTGATCAAACTCACGTAGCAATAGCTTCATAATGGTAGACTTTCCGGCGCCAACCCGACCGACAATCCCTAAAGTGTGGCCAGCCGGCAAATCAAAATCAATTTGCTTGAGACTAGCACCCGCATTGTCGGGGTAATCGAACCGATTGATATGATAGTCAACCGTCCCGGTTGGCCGAACCGTTAAGCCATTCTTCCGGTCGATGATATGAGTCTTCTGTTCCAGAAGCTCCATGACCCGGTCATAACTGGCATTGCCCCGTTCCATGGTATTAAACAGCATCCCCACGGCAAACATCGGCCACACCATCATGGCCAAGTAACTGATAAAGGAAACCAGGTTCCCAATCGTAATCACGTGATGCGTGACAAAGAGCCCCCCAAGAACGATGGTGGCGACATAGGAAATCGAAATGACCAGTGTGATGGCTGGGTCAAACATGGAATCCAGCCGGTTGACCCGCCGATTAATCTTAATGGTTTCGTCAACCTGTTCATCAAAGTCAGCGACATCGGCCTCACCTTGTCCCAGGGCCTTGATGACCTTAATCCCACTAATACTTTCCTGAGCCTTGTTATTCAGCCGTGAGAAAGCCGCTTGGGAAGCACTGAAGGCCCGATGAATCTTTTGACCTAAGTAACGGGAAATAACCGCTAGGAATGGGAAAGGAATAATAGCTAAAAGTGTCAACCGCCAATCAATCAGCGTCATCATGGCAATCAGTGTCGTCCCACCGGTAATGATGGCATCGGCAAATTGCAAGATCCCACCACCGGCCACCCGCTGGATGGCCTCAAGGTCATTCGTGGCGTGGGCCATTAAATCCCCCGTCCGATACTTCTGATAGAAGACCCGGTCCATTTGCATAAAGTAATTAAACAGCCGGTTTCTGAGGAGCTGCTCCAAATGAGCTGCGCCGCCCCAGATAGCATTGCGCCACATGTACCGTGTGGCATATTGGCCAACGGCCGCCAGAACTATAAAGCCGATGTCGGTGGCTAATTGCCGCCCCGTCATCGATTGGCCGTGAATACCATCGACCAGGTTCCCAATAATCCGTGGCGGGATAATCGCAATGATCGCGGTCAGTAAGAGACCCACGATCCCTACCAGGTATTGCCGCCATTCAAGCCGGAAATACCACGCTAGTTTGCGAAAAATACTCATGTCGATCCCTCCTTAAATTAGAATACGATTAAAATTATTACAGACTTAATAAGTTTACCCAACTTTCTGCAAAATGCAACTAAAAAAGCTCACCGCGCCAGAACTGGCATGGTGAGCCTCAAGAAGTCAACGCCTACTTGTCGTGAGCGTTTTGTTTCATAGCCGTCATCATTTGATGCAGCTTACGTTGAGATGGTTTTTGACCCATCTGCAGCATCATTGCCCGCAGCTGGTCTTCATTAATTGGTGGATTATCTTTTAAGTAATTTTGCATGTACTTACGGGCGCCGAAGAATCCGGCAACCGCACTTGCAATCGCAACCACAATAATAATCAAAATCCAAATCCAAGGTGCAATATTAGCCAAAGCGTGTTCCTCCTCGCTTGAAGTCATTCAACTCCCAATTTTACACAAATCTAACGCAAAATAAAAGAGTGAATCTTCAAAAAAAGACTCACTCAACCATTTAATTGTCGCGAAGTCCCTTGGCCCGCTGTAGATCTTGGACTTTTTTAGGGGTAACTTCATTCCCATCCTTATCAAAGACCGCCATCGTTTCAATCTGACTCTTAAAGCTTTCACGAAAAAGTTTTAGGTATTGTTGACGAAGATCGGCCCGTTCTGCCGTTTCGGCATCCGTTAATCCTTCATCCTTTGCCTTATGTGCCAGTTCGTTAATCCGGACCAACAGGGTATCCATCGTGGTTTCAGCCATCAAATCTACTCCTCTACGTCAAATTTATTATTTTCACTGATTTTTCACTAGCTCATATCATATCAGGGTTGATTCGTGAATTCAACCAATCTACCCGAACATCTGTTTGAAAAAGCCGTAACCCTATGCTACAATTGCTTTAAACCAAACTATGACTGACGAATGAGGTGGCAAAATAAGATGAGCAAAGCTTCAGAAAGTAAACAACTCGCGGTTCTGCGCTTCATTTGGGAACGCGTTAACGAAAAAGGATACCCGCCAACGGTTCGTGAAATTGGCGAAGCCGTTTCCCTGTCTTCGACGTCGACCGTTCACGGTCACATCGCCCGACTGGAAAAGAAAGGCTTACTGACGAAGGACCCCACGAAGCCACGGGCCCTCGAAGTTACCCCTGCCGGTTTGGACGAACTAGGCGTCCACGAAAAGCAAACACAAATTCCTGTGCTGGGGACGGTTACCGCCGGGGAACCCATCCTGGCCGTGCAAGAAGCGACGGACTACTTCCCCATTCCACCCGAATTTGAACGTGACGATGATCAATTGTTCATGCTCACCATTCGCGGTGAAAGTATGATTAACATCGGCATCTTGAATGGTGACCAAGTCATCGTTCGCCGGCAACAATCCGCTGACAATGGCGACATCGTCATTGCCATGACGGAGGAAAATGAAGCAACCTGCAAACGTTTCTTTAAGGAAGCCGACCATTTCCGTCTGCAACCGGAAAACGACACCATGGCGCCAATCATCTTGAACCACGTTAGCGTGTTGGGTAAGGTTGTCGGGCTGTTCCGCGACGACGTCCACTAAATGTAAAAAAATAAGGCTGCTACCAATATGGTAGCGGCCTTTTTAATGACTCGAGTTTAGATAACCTTGCCTTCATAATGGCTTTCAGGCAGCGTAGAAAAGTCATACGTTGCCAATTCAGCAGCATCAGTCAGGTGGGCGTGGAGGCTTTCCGCCAGCATCAAGTTCAGAATTGTTTTCTTCTCATGCAGAAGCACGACCGGCTTCTTACTGTGGAAGGCGTAGCCAATTTCAAAGGCCGTACCGGAATCCACTTGGTCGTCGACGAAATCTGACAAGGCCACGACAACGTCGGCCTTATCGATCTGCGAAACGTCCATTTGGAAGGTTTGCGTGGCCCATTCGGGCGTGCCCATGGTCAGCCCTGGGATCTCGTCTAGACGAGGGCTAAAGACATGGCCGATTGTCGGGTTGGCAGCTAAGGCCTTTTCTACCCGTTCGATTCGCTCAATCTGTTCATCATCAAAGAATGGTCCTGCTAAATAGATATTGGTCACACTAATCTCCTCTTTTCTCTGGTATACGAATATTATACTGGAAAGATTAACTTTTGGCGACAACTTTAACATTAATATTCGGTTATAATTCGCTTAGGCCGTCATAATTACATTTATATTGGAAATAATTCGACTTTAATTCAAATTTACTAACCGAGGGTCTCGCGCTTTATCAACGTGTTATACTTGATTTAAATTGTGTTGTGGGAGGTTTACTATGTTTCTTGGTTTTGCTATTTTTGGGGCGATTATCGCCATTATCGCAGCCTTTTCCCTAATGACTGCCATTCAGCAACATGATTCCTGGATTGGCGCCACCCTGCTACTCACGGTGGCCGTTATCGGCACGGGGCTTTCTATCTGGAAGCTCCCCTACTGGTCGAATTCGGATTCAAAACCGGCGACATCCATGTCGCAAAAGCCATCGATGAGTTCTAGCGGTAGTCAAACCTTTGGCGCCTCATCGAGTTCAACCATGACTCGGCCCGAGGCCGAAAAAATCATTCGTCAGCAACTCGGTAAGGCCTTAAAATCAATCGGAACTATCAGCTTCAACAGCGACAACAAGACCTATGCCATCACCGTGACCAATAAGGATCTGATCAAGACCATCCAAGCACTTGAGAAGGACCCTAGTCAGGCCAAGCAGGCCAAATGGCCCCGCTTCACCAGCAACTTCACAAAGACCAGTAAGTCCATTCAAAAATCACTCGGGGATGGGTACACCTTAACCCTCGGCCTAAAGAACGAATCACCGGTATTGGTCTTTAAAGACGGTGCCGTGACGAAAAACGAATTTGATTAGAACATGACTTAAACAAGGGCGGCCGCGATAAATTCTCAGCCGCCCTTGTTGATCAATCGTTTCATTTAACAAGTTGTTTGTTGCCGATACAACCGTTGTTCGCCACGACGGCCAGCCAGGTAGTACCGTGCATGTTCCGTGCCAACCGGCAAGCGCACGTCCTCAGCATCGTTGGGCAACTGTTCATTGAAGAGTTCCTCATACTCATCGACGGTAACCGCCGTCCGCTGGTCCAGCATCGCCGCAATTTTGGCTTCGGCGAACCCCTTACGATAGGTTGGTTCTACGGTACCGCTAAAGAACTCGCCCTCGGCGCCCGAACCATAACTAAAGAACCCAACCGTCTCGCCACCCTGTAGCTGGCCATGACGCAGCAGGGACAAGAAACTCAAGTACAGAGATCCGGTGTATAGGTTCCCGACATTGCGGTTGTCCTCCTGGCTAGCCTCAAAGTTAGCCGTTAGACTCGCCTGCTGGTCAGCTGATGCGGTGGGCAGAATTTGCCGCAGCCCCTTCCGTCCCATTTTAGTGAATGGTAGATGGAAAACAAAGGCCGTGAAGTCGGCAATGGTTTTGCCAGTCTGACGTTGATAGTCCTGCCAAACCGTCTCGAAAAACTTGAGGTAGACATTGGTCGAGTACCGACCATCGACCAGGGCTTCCGTTCGATAGACTGGCCGCCAAAAGTCCATCACGTCTTCGGTATGGTAACTGCTGACGGCATCCAACGTTAAGACCCGTGGGTTGGCCGTGACCATCATCGCGATGGCACCACCCCCCTGAGTCACCTCACCGGCGCTGTGCAAGCCGTACCGGGCAATATCTGCCCCAATCACCAGCACCTTGGCCGCTGGGTGAACCCGGACAAAGTCCGCCGCAATTTGTAACCCGGCCGTTGCCCCGTAGCAGGCCTGCTTCACTTCGATTGCCCGAGTATTGGTTGGGAGCCCGAGCAAGTGTGCCAGGTAAACGGCACTCGCTTTGGAGTTGTCGACCCCGGATTCGGTGCCAAAAAGCACCATGGCAATTTCAGATTTAGTTGTATCAGACAATATCTGTTCTGCCGCATTTGCCGCCATCGTCACAACGTCCTGAGTAGGCGGAATCACCGCCTGTTTCGTTTGGCCAATGCCAATCAGGTACTTGTTGGGATCGTCTCCCCGAGCCACCGCTAAATCGGCTAATGGTAAATACTGGTCGGGCGTGTAAAACCCAATCTGGTCAATTCCGACCTTGACGCTCATCAACTGACGCCTCCTTGTGCCCAAACGGGCTAACTTCATTAAGGTCAACTCTAGCATTAAAGGCCGGTTCTCGGCAACTGTTCACTAGTTGTAGCTAACAATCTTATTAATTTATCAACATTTGTATTCCTGCTGGTTGGCAAATTGTTAGTTACAATTTGCCGGATTTCAGGTCTTTTAAAATGTCATCCAGCCGCTGCCGTTCATCATCACTCACGGCGGGATATTGCGGGTTCAGGTCCTTCAATCGTTTAACCAGAATGTTAGAAACGATAAGCCGGGCAATGCCCTTGTCGTCTGCCGGAATCAGATACCACGGATTCTTCTTGGTCGCGGTATTCTCTAGCATCTGTTGATAGGCCATTTGATAATCGTCCCAAAACGCGCGTTCCTTCATGTCACTGGGCGAGAATTTCCAATTCTTGCTGGCAATCTGTATCCGGCGTTCGAAGCGCCGGGTCTGTTCTTCTTTCGACAAGTGTAAGAAAAACTTGATTGTCACGAACCCTTGGTGTCGCAAATACTTTTCGAAGTGACGGAGATCATGGTAACGCTTCTGGAAGAAGGCATCGTCCACATCCGTCAACTCATTAACGCCTGGGAGATTTTGGTGTAGCAGCATTTCCGGATGTACGCGGCTAATCAAGACATCTTCATATTGCGACCGGTTGAAGACTCGAATTTCCCCCCGCTCGGGCAGCGCCTGGTTAATTCGCCACAAGAAGTCATGGTCGAGTTGAACCTGCGTGGGTTGCTTAAAGCTGACCACGCTGGTCCCAGAGGGATTCAATCCGGTAAAGACGTGCCGAATTAAACCATCCTTACCAGCGGTATCCATCCCCTGTAAAATGATAATCACGCCAGTCTGTTTCTCCGAATACAGGCGGCCCTGCAAGTCGGCGAGTTTCACCCCATTAGCCTGGAGCGCATTTTCAATAATGGCTTGTTCAGGAACGCGCCCGACCTGGGTGGCCAACTGACTAAGGTCGATGCCTATCTCACCGGTATACCGATAACTTGCTTCCGTGCTCATACCAATCATCTCCTGTTATGCCATAACTGTAGCATGTTCCACCCGACTTGAAAAGGCTTGCATGTTTGAATGATTGACCATTGAAAATTTATGGCAAAAATTTCGCAATCCCGGCGGTGGCTTGCTATACTGAAAGTGGATTCATTGATGAAGTTCCATGAAAGGAAGTCGTTAGGCTATGAAAAAAGTCACTGCGTACTTTGTTCGTCACGGACAAACCATGCTCAATCATTACAATAAAATCCAAGGGTGGATTGACTCCCCCCTAACTGAAAAGGGTCGTGCCGATGCGAAACGGGCCGGCGAACAACTCAGCAACATCCCCTTCGCCGCTGCCTACAGTAGCGATTCCGGTCGAGCCATCGAGACGGCGCGCATCGCCCTTCGCGAAAATCCGAATAATATGAATATTGTGAGTTACCAATACCCCGAGTTCCGGGAACAATGTCACGGTTACTTTGAAGGCAACGATGCCAATCAAATGTGGCAATTCGTCGGTGAACAGGTCAAGATGACCTCCGAATCCGATGTCTTAGGCACCTACGGCCTGGAACGGGCCCGGGATCTCATCCACAAGGCCGACCTGTATGGCGACGCCGAGGATAACGCCATGTTCTGGAAGCGATTGGACCGGGGCTTCGACAAATTACGGGCCAACTCAAAGGATGGCGATGAAGTCTTGGTTGTCTCCCACGGCATGACCATCCGCTCCATCGTGGACCGCTACACACCGGAACTCGATGAAGGCATCGCCACTATCAACGGCAGTATTACCAAATTGGAAATTACTGATGACAATATTCGCGTCATCTTCTTTAACAAGACGGACTTTCAATCCTAGGAGGCGTTCTTATGAAAAATATCCATCGTTCAAAAGATAATCGGATCTTCGCCGGTGTGATTGGCGGCATCGCCGAACACTATGGCTGGAACGTTGGCGTTGCCCGGCTGTTATTTATCGTGCTCGCCATCACCCCAGTTTTCCCTGGCTTAATCGCCTACCTCATTCTGTGGATGATTATGGGTGATCCCGAATAATCCTCACTGGGCGTGCTGGTTAACACTGGCACGCTTTTCTACTGAACATAGTTGACTGTGGAAGCGTTTTCATTTACAATTTAAGATAGCAACTTGTTGAAAGCTAAACGATTGCCTTTGCATTGTTTAAAAATTCAAGGGGGTTTCTGTCATGGCAAATTCTGAAAAAACGTTACTGTTAGTCAAACCGGATGGGGTCGCTGAAGGCCACATTGGTGATATCATCAGCCGTTTGGAACATAAACATTATCAGATTACCGCGCTCAAGGTGGTTAACGCGACTTCCGACCAATTGAAGAAGCACTACGTTGACCAAGTCGACAAACCATTTTTCCACGAAATTGAAACTTACATGCAAGAAGGTCCACTGGTCGCTATTATCGCCACTGGAACCGACATCGTCAAGGCGGTTCACAATCTAGCTGGCAAGACTCGCCCAAACGATGCGCAACCAGGGACGATTCGGGGCGACTACGCCCACTCCTACCCTGACGGTGTTCTCCGTAACGTGGTCCACACGTCAGATAGCCGTGAAAACGCCCACCATGAAATTGCCATCTGGTTCCCTGAATTAGCGGTAGCCGCTCATGAAAAGAGTGCTGGGAAGAAATAAAATAGTGTTGAATGACTAAGGGCGGCCCTGTTGAGGCCACCTTTTTTGTAAGTAGGTTCAAATGATTATAAGTAATTTCATCAAACTCTCCTTGCATTTAGTGTCATTATTGGTAAAATATATTAGTAGTCACTTGGAGAGTTGGCAGAGTGGTAATGCAACGGACTCGAAATCCGTCGAACCGGCTAATACCGGCGCGCAGGTTCAAATCCTGTACTCTCCTTAATTTCTAAAAATAATGATAGATTAGCTTCAGATTTATCCTGATAGAACAACATCTATCAGGATTTTTTATTGATTTTTAGTATGCATCCTAATGCCTAAATATATATTCATTCAAGTCCTCACACTTGAAATGTTTTTCTTACTTACACGCACTAAACCATCTCAAGAAAGATCCTTCTGAAGAAGACTATAACCAGTAATCAAGTTCAACTCTCCTCAATGATAATTTACGAAAATTTCTTAAATAACATTGATTACATAAACTATGGGCCTCGCAAACATACTAGCTAATCCTCTAATCCTGAAGAAACTTGTCCTTATCCTGCGTTAATTACGCAATATTAAAGCCATATCACTTAGACTTAAAAAACTATCTTTGGTTCAATTCGTGGAAAATCTTGAAATAATCGTGTACATTCTGAACAATTATCCTCATGATGATTTTGTTGCACGTTCCTTATTCCTTTACACTCTTCCTTGGATAATCCTGCAAAACTAGTTTTACCGTCCAAAACTGATGACGTAAAAAGCCGTACATAATAAGCGGGGAGAATTTATCATGCACAAAAAAGCAATGAGTTCCATACTCAGTATCCTATTGTTACTAAGTATATTAACTGGCTGTGGTTCAAACAAACCTAAAGCAACCACCAAACTTTCCATTGACGGGACACATCTTGCTGAAATTGCTACAGATGATTCAGGATTTTATACTGTCACGGGTGAAACCAATCCAAACGCTCATGTTAATTATAAATTCGATAAATCAAAACAAATACGTTCTGGGAAAACCAAGGCTAGTTCCAAAGGCCACTTCTCTTTCCTAATCAAACTAGGAGATAAACAAAAGAGTAGCGTAGTCACTATTAAAGTTCAGGCCGATTCAAAGAAAGCTTACGATGACAGTATTCTTGTTACTAACTATTCCACCACATATTTAAAGTATGCTTCTTCGATAAGTAGCAAAGACAGAAAAGCATCTAATAAAAGCACCTCAATTTCCGAATCAAAGAAAAGTTCTGTAAGTAAAAGACACTCCATTGAAGAGTCTAAAACATCCAGTTACCTTTCTAAACAAAGCTCAAGGGATAAGGCCGCAAATGCCGTCTACTCTTCTACCAAGCCAAGCTATCGTTCTCGTTATAAACGTGTCTCCTTAGATTCTTTCATTAATGATCCTGAACATTATAATGGCAAAGATATCAAAACCACAGGAAATGTTTCTTATATCCAACACAAACCCAATGACCGTACCATAGATTATGTTATTCTCAATAATGGGGATTATACCCTTGGCACCGTAACTGAAGTTGAAACGGAAAAGCTGCACACACATCATATTTCAGTTGGTGACAAAGTCACTATCAAAGGTAGTGGTCTGACGAAAACTGTGAAACTTAATGGAAAAACACTTAGGTCGGATATCATTGTCGACAGTATCAGCCAATAGCTTCAGTCTGGTGACTCGCCTAGGTTCGATTCCGAGGTGAAGCATTTAATCTCTAATTTTGAAACTATAAATACTAGAATTTCACAGAAACAAATCATAATAAGTAGGAGGAAACAATTTTGTCAGATTCAAAGCGACGGTGGTTCCTGATCGGCATGATGCTCATTGCTGCCAATCTCCGACTACCCATCACCATTATTCCACCCCTGTTGCCCGCCATCGAGCGCGACCTCGGGTTACCCAGCAGCATGGCCGGTCTAATCACGTCCATCCCGCTGGTGACCTTTGCCATCTGCTCACCCATCATCGTGAAGATTGCCCAACGATGGGGCAACGAGCTCACGGTATTTGGGCTCTTTACGCTCCTGGTCATCGGTTCCTACGTGCGGATTATTCCCACGACACTGGCCCTATTTCTGGGAACCTTCCTCGTCGGTATTGGGATCGACAGCGGGAATGTCCTGGTCCCCGCCCTCATCAAGGACCACATGCCCACGCAATTGCGGTTGGGCATGAGCCTGTACACCTTATCCATGTTACTGGTCGGCGCCATCGGGACCGCCGTGGCCGGCCTGCTTATCTCACACACGTCATTTGGCGTGACCCAAGGTCTACTGGCCACCATCAGCATCGTGGCGTTAGTGGCCTGGGTCCCAAACTTGCGGGCCAACCAACGCGACACCGACCCTGATCATCCGATTGAGCGCCCCCACTATCACAGTGTGTGGACGCAGCGTCAAGGCTGGTTAATCACCCTGTTCTTCGGGTTACAGTCGTTGGTCTACTACGCCATCATCACCTGGTTGCCGGCGATTCTCACCACCCATGGTGTTTCAACCATCGCCGCCAGTAATCTACTCACGTTACTACAGCTCAGCGGCCTGCCATTATCCTTCATGGTGCCACTGCTTTATGGCCAGCGCCACGGCGTCACCATCCTCCTGGGCATCATGAGCCTGGGCTACGTGATTGCGCCATTATCACTCATCATCCACACGCAATCACTGGTCATCCTGACCATCACTGCGTTAGTCATCGGCTTTGGTTCCGGTGCTGCCTTTAATCTGGCCATTCTCTTCTTCACAGAGAAGACCACCAATCCCTATCAAACAGCCGCGGTATCCGGAATGGCCCAATCGGCCGGCTACCTCTTGGCCGCATTTGGCCCACTGGTCTTTGGGTTCATTCACGGCTTCACTCAGTCATGGGTCCTGGTCCTCGCGATCATGGCGGCCTGTGCCGTTGCCCTAACCGCGACCGGCGTGCTGATTCAACGGCATGGTTCAATTACCGAATAAATTTTAAAATAACGCAAGATCGCCAGTGGCTGCCACGCAGCTCTGGCGATTTTTTTGTCAAAAAAAAGACGACCTCCCATCTCTGGGAAATCGCCGTCAACTCATTTTTAGTAATCCATTAAAGTAAAGATATCGTAACCCTTAAGCTTGTCGCGGCCGTGCAGGTCAGCCAATTCGATTAGGAAGGCCGTCCCAACAACGATACCACCAAGATCCTCGACCAATTGAATCGTTGCTTGAATGGTCCCACCGGTAGCCAGAAGGTCGTCGGTCACCAGAACCCGTTGGCCTGGCTTGATAGCGTCCTTATGCATGTACAAGGCGGATTGACCGTATTCCAAGTCATAGGTTGCCTTGACCGTTTCGCGAGGCAACTTCCCTTGCTTACGGGCAGGAGCAAACCCGATGCCCATTTCGTAGGCAACCGGGCAACCAACGATGAAGCCCCGGGCTTCTGGTCCAACGACCATTTCAACGCCCTTATCCTTCGCATAGGCCACAATT
This sequence comes from Levilactobacillus tangyuanensis, assembly GCF_003946545.1. Lineage (GTDB taxonomy): Bacteria > Bacillota > Bacilli > Lactobacillales > Lactobacillaceae > Levilactobacillus > Levilactobacillus tangyuanensis. The sequence continues at coordinate 92,683 of NZ_RHOA01000003.1, read as the reverse complement.
TCATCGGTAGCGGCATGAAAGGCCTTACCGTCTGCCATCAATGGGGAAATATCCCGGAACATGATGCCCTTTTCAGGATAGTCCGGAACGCTTGCAATAAACTTCGTAAAATCAGTTGCCATAAGAATGTGTAGCTCCTTTATTTTAGTTCAATGGGGCATGGAGACGCTGCAATAAGTCAGCGCTTGAACAGAGTAATAGATCTTTTTCAGTTTGCATCTGTTGTTGCCGAAGTTGGTAACTCGGTGCCGTGGCCAAATCTCGATGTTCAGGATGGGCCACGCCATTCATCATACCATGATCGATTGTCACAAAACCACATTCAAAGAAGACTTGAATCATGAATACCAACTGGGTTCGCGGAATCTGCAAAAATTTGACCAATTCCGCCAATTGATGCCCCACATCAACCTGTTGATGGGATTCAACGAACTTAAATAGTTTAGCATATTGTTCGCGGGTTGGCATCCCTAATTGCTCAAGACTTTCCTTTTTATAAAGGTAAGCCGTCACCTGTTGCGGTTGTAATTGATTAAGAACCTGTTCCAAATCAGTTGTCGCATCTGGACAATCGACCAAGAACAGCGTCCCACCAGTTTGTTCGGTCAATTGACGACCATCGTATAGAACCGCCTGAGCGCTCGCTGGTAGCTGTTTAACTAATTGCTGATAGATATTGCGATGGAAGAATAAATAGGTCCCTGGTGCTTGAAATAACCCCGCTGAGAGCTGTTTTGTTCTAGCATCCACCACCGGTGGCAAACTTACCTTCAGGTCTTTCACCATCAATTGTAAGGTGTGACGACCTTGCCACACGTTGTCCTCAATCGCACCGACCACGGCCGTCTGACTATTGGCGTCATTGAGTGCCACCACCGCAGCCGCAGCCCCAGCCCCAAATTGAATGGCATTAAGCTGGTGAGTTCCCTCCTGCAATTGAAACTTCAGGTGGGTGTGATCCTTGCCGATGGCCTTTACCTGGGTCACATTAGCCGTTTCAAAGGCAAACAGTGGCTGGTCATTGTCCGTCCCAAAGGGCGCCAATTTGGCCAGCTCCTGATACAGGCTCGTCGTGACCTGGTCAACCTTCAAGGTTGCGGCCACCGTCAATTCGCTGGGACCACTCTCGGTCAGCTTCTGCGTCGCCGCCTCTTGATCTAAGGCGTCCGCTAAGGGACCTAGCTGGTCGCTTGGGACCGTTAGTCCGACAGCCATGTGATGTCCCCCAAACGCCGTCATCAGGTCACGATGGCCGTCTAAGGCCGTAAATAGGTTAAAGGCCGGCACACTGCGGCCAGACCCTTTGGCCCGACCGTCATCGTTCACATTTAAGACCAACGTTGGCTTCCCAGTTGCTTCGACCACCTTGCTGGCGACAATGCCTAAGACCCCTTCGTGCCAGTCATGACCACTAATGACCAAGGCCGGCCGATCCAGGTGATCGGCATCCTGGGCCTGCTCAAGGGCACTCGTACTAATCGACTTGACCAGATCCTGGCGTTGCCGGTTCTTCTGTTCCGTCGTTGACGCCAGTGCTTCGGCCTGGGTATCGTCCAGGGTCGTCAATAGCTCAACTGCAGGACTGGCATCGTCCAAGCGGCCAAGGGCATTCAACCGTGGGGCGATGCCGAAGCCAATCGATTGTTCGGTCAACTCTGCCGGATTCAGTCCGGCCCCCTTCATCAGCGCCTGTAAGCCTGGCCGTTCGTCCTGTTGTAAGAGTTGGAGGCCAAAATGAACCAGCACGCGATTCTCATCGACGAGTGGTACCAAATCGGCCACGGTACCAATGGCGGCCAAATCAAGGACATCCTGGGGAATCTCTTCTCGAATCGCCTGAGCCACCTTGAAGGCCACCCCAGCCCCGGAAAGCCCACCGAATGGATATTCGGCACCCGGATATCGGGGGTGGATAATCGCATATGCCGCCGGTAATTCTGCCGGTAACTCATGGTGATCGGTCACGACGACATCCACGCCGGCCTCATTAGCCGCCGCAATGGCCTCGTTGCCGGCCACCCCATTGTCAACGGTGACAAACAATTGCGTCCCCGCTTCGATGAGTCGCTTAAAGGCCGCCGTATTCGGACCATAACCGTCGGTGAATCGATTAGGAATATAGTAGTTCACCTTGGCACCCATCTCATTCAATGTCTCGTAGAGAATGGCCGTACTGGTGACCCCATCCGCATCATAATCACCATAGATCGTGATCTGTTGGTCATCCCCAATCGCCTGTTCAATTCGTTCAATCCCCTTCTGCATGTCATGCAGTAAGTTTGGGTCATGAAGCTGCTCTGGCCCTGGGTTTAAGAACTCATGTGCGGCGGATTGGGACTGATAACCGCGATTCCACAGGATCTGAGCCACCAACGGCGAAATACTTTCCGCCGTTGCCAATTCTTGAGCCGCGGAACTCGGCTGATCGACATTCTTAATCTGCCAACGGTACTGTGGCGTAATCACCAGCAAAACATCCTTTCTAACTTGAAAGAGTGGTGCTCACCACACCACTCCACGCTTGTTGCCTATTTAGCGGCCAATTGCTCTTTCAAACTGGCAACTTCACTTTGTAATGACTCAATTTGCTTCGTTTGCTGACCGTTAGCCTGCTTGCTCGAAGAATTTTGCAACCGCATCTTTAACCGGTCATTCTCATCCGTCAGGTTGGCAATCTTGGTGTCGGTCGTTTGTTCTAATTCTTTATAGGCCCGATTCCGTTGGACGCTGGTAATGGCCGAGAACAACAGGACCAAGACGGCACCAATCAAAATGGAGACCAGTAGCAATAGAATTAGCGGCCAGCGGACGGTCGTAAAGCCAAAGGAAACCGGCACGCTTTCCACATTAAGAATAGCAAAGATAGCCACAACAATAATTAACAGAATGGTGACGACGATCCGCCATTGATTTTTCATGATTTAGCCTCCTGGGCTGGTGACTTCTGAAATGGCACGGTAACCTCATCAAAGTCCTTCACAACCCGCGTATTCTTAAAGACATCACGGGCTTGCTGCTGGAGCTCAACCGCCATCTTCCCGGTATAACGGGCCGAGATGTGGTTCAGCAACAACATCTTCACGTGCATCCGCTTGGCCAATTCCGCCGCCTGAATGTTGGTAGAATGGTAGTAGGAATGCGCCAGCTTACTTTCACCCTTGGCAAAGGTACTCTCGTGAACCAAGACATCGGCATCCTTCACCAGTCGTTCGGCATTCGGTGTCTGTCGGGTATCACCAAGAATGGCGACAATCCGCCCTGGTTGAGCAGGCCCTAAGTAATCCTGGCCATTGATTTGCCGGCCATCCGGTAACGTTACCGTCTTCCCAGCCTTCAAATCGCCATAGATGGGGCCAGAGGGAACTTGGTCGGCCCGTAACTGGTCAACCTGCAACTCACCCGGATGGTCCTTCTCAACAATGCGGTATCCAAAACATTCAATCCGATGATCTAAGTGTTGCGCGTAGACCCGGAATTTTTGGTCTTCGAAAATCATGCCGTCAGTACTCAACTCTTGATAATGAATCTTATAGGAAAGCTTTGTCTCGGACACCCGTAGGCTGACCTCCACAAAGTTGCGGATTCCCTTTGGTCCGTATATCGTCAGTGGTTCATTGCCGCCCTGAAACGAACGACTACTTAACAAACCGGGCAACCCAAAAATATGGTCACCATGTAAGTGGGTAATAAAAATTTTATCAATCTTTCGTGGTTTTAATGTGGTTCGTAAGATTTGATGCTGCGTTGCTTCACCAACGTCGAACAACCAAACCGAGTTACGTTCGTCAAGCAAACGCAACGCCGTACTGGTCACATTGCGAAACTTTCCGGGAGAGCCAGCGCCCGTCCCTAAAAATTCAATTTCCATATTTTTTCGATCCTATTCTATAATTAAAGTCCGTTCACTATTTTAGGGGATTTCTGCGTAAAGCGCAACTTTTCCCCCGTTTGATCGTTTTGGTCAAAATATCATTAGGGTTCCACGAAAAAATTAGGTATACTTGACCTAGAAACAAGTTCAATTCGGGGGAGTCCCACTATGCAACTAACCGACTTCAATCTCTCAACCATTGACCTGCATCCCAGTCTAAAACTATTCTGGGAGCATGCCGGTCAGCAATTGCCGATTACGGATCTTCAGGTACAACCCGGTCAGCTCCAGCTCTCGACTGACGGTCAGACACCGTTAACGCTCGACCAGTTTCGGGCCCGCGTGCAACAAGTAAGCGGTCACGCTAACCTCTTCATCGCTGGAAGCCCACCGCAACGCCTCTATGGCTATCGTTTGGTCCCCCATCAAATTTTGTTTGGCTGAAAGGAGTTTATTTTCATGCGTTTTTCAAAAGTAATGGTTCTCGCGGGAATTAGTCTCTTGACTCTGGGTTTAACGGCCTGCGGAGACAATGCCGCTAAGAGCACCGCCAGCTTCAAGAATAGTTCCAGCAAAACCAGTAGTAGCTATAAGGCACCGGAACCGGACGCAGCCGTCACCGGGTCATCTTCCAAGAAGGAAGCCCAGACCTATAAGCCAAAAACTTCGGCCACCAAGAGTGCCGAGTACGTTAAGTCCGGTAACCTCAAGAAGACGGGCCAGTATACCTTTGACAAGGTCGGCACCCGGCTACAATTAGCCAGCGTCAGTCACCCTAAGACCACCATCAAGAGTGGCAAACTCACCTACAAGGTAACAACCGTTCGGTTAATCAAGAACACCGCCGAAACGGCCGCTGCCAAGCGAATGGCCGCTTCGGCCCTCAATTTATCCTCGATCAAGAGCCCCTATTACACGATTCAGGTTAAGTTTACCATTTCTAATAGCGGAAATCAGGCGTTGACCACCGATGGTATCAAGACCATCCGGTTAAGCGCCGACCATGACTTGAACGCCGCCGGCCAACTTAGTGATGCCAGCGCCGGCAAGACCATCCCAGCTAATGGCAAGCTAAACACCTTCGCCACCGGGTTGGCCAATGAGAAGACGAAGCCCAACTTTAAGACGATCAAGATTGCCTTTGCTGCGGCCTTCGACAGCAAGCATCAACAAGTGGTTAATCCCACTGGCTGGTTAAAATTAACGCTTTAAACACAAAACGACGATGACCGCGGTCATCGTCGTTTTTTTTAGTTAGGCTAAATATTCAAAGACAAAGTCATCAATTTGAACGGAATCCCCGTTCTTGGCGCCCTGCTTACGCAAGCCGTCATCGACGCCGAGTCCCCGCATTTGCCGAGCAAACCGTAAGAGACTTTCATCATGATTGATGTCCGTCATCTTAAACAACTTCTCGAGCTTTTCGCCACCAAGAACCCAGGTCCCATCCTGATCACGATCAATCGTGAAGGCTGGGGCTTCCTTAAATTCATAGGAGGCCTCCGTGGAAACTTCTTCTTGCTTGACTGGGAACTTAGGTGTTGCAGACAACACTTCAGCAGTCCGTTGCATTAATGGCGTTAGGCCATCGTGCGTCAAAGCCGAAATCGCAAAGATTTCTGGTTCTTCTGCTAGCAATTGGTCTTGCTTCAGATCTTCCTTAAACTTCGCCAGGTTGTCTGCCGAATCCGGCATGTCCATCTTGTTGGCAACCACAATCTGGGGCCGCTTCAAGATATCTGGATCATAGGTTGCCAACTCATGGTTGATCTTTTCAAAGTCATCATAAGGATCGCGGCCCTCAACACCACTCATGTCGATCAGATGCAGGATAACCCGCGTCCGTTCAACGTGCCGTAAGAACTGGAAGCCCAGTCCAACACCGGTGGCGGCCCCTTCGATCAGCCCAGGTAAATCGGCCATCACAAAGTCTTGACCATCGGGTAACCGCACCATCCCCAGGTTGGGAACCAACGTGGTAAAGTGATATTCGGCAATCTTAGGCTTAGCACTCGTCACCGTGGACAACAGCGTCGACTTCCCAACTGAAGGGAAGCCTACCAGCCCAACGTCGGCCAAGACCTTTAGCTCTAGCCGAATCTCTTTTTCCTCACCGGGTTCACCGTTTTCAGCGATTTCGGGAGCGGGATTCTTTGGGGAAGCAAAATGAATATTCCCCCGGCCACCACGACCACCATGGGCTACAATGACAGAATCACCATTGTCCACCAGATCACCAATGACCTGGCCACTCTCATCATCCATCACCGTGGTCCCTTGAGGAACCTTGATAATCGTGTCATCGGCACCACGACCGGTCATGGACTTAATTGCCCCGTTGCCACCGCTCTTGGCCTTGAACTTCCGTTGGTACCGGAAGTCCATCAGGGTCCGTAGGCCTTCGTCGACGACAAAGACAATGTCACCACCACGGCCACCGTCACCGCCGGCTGGGCCACCGTTGGGCACGAATTTTTCACGCCGGAAGGCAACCATCCCGTTACCACCATTCCCGGCCTTTACATTAATTTTCACTTGGTCTACAAACATATTAATTTTCCTCGATTTCTAAGACGGTCATCCCCGTCTTCGCGCTGAGACTCCTGTTTGACAGTATACCGGCAAAGACCCGGCACGTCAAAGGTTCGTTGGCGTCCGAGGACTCTTAACCTCGGCCGGATCGGCCTGAAGGCTCAGGCGAATGGTCTGCGCCACCGTCTTACTGATTCCTAAAGCCTGAAGATCCTCCAGATTCGCATCGCCGATCTTCTTCATCGACCCAAACTTCTTCAATAACTTGTTGCGTGTCTTGGGTCCAACCCCAGAAATCCGGTCGAGCCGGGAACCTAGGGAATGCTTTGAATGGACCTGTCGGTGGAACGTGATGGCAAAGCGGTGGACCTCATCTTGAACCCGTTGAACCAGGTAGAACCCCTGGCTCTTAGGATCGAGATGAATATGGTGATCGTCCTCACCAAATAGGAGATCCGCCGTCTTATGGTGGTCATTCTTGACCATCCCGGCAACCGGAATATGGAGGTCCAATTCGTTCTCTAAGACGTCCTTGACGGCATTCATTTGAATGTCGCCCCCATCCATTAGAATGAGGTCCGGCATGGCCGCATGTTCCTTTAAAAGCCGCGTATAGCGCCGCCGTATGACCTCGATGGTACTGGCTGTTTCGTCGGCATGATCCACCGTCCGTAATTTATATTTACGATATAACTTCTTATTGGGTTGTCCATCAACGAACACCACCATTGCCGAAACCAGGTCAGCCCCTTGAATATGGGAGTGGTCAAAGGCTTCGATCTTATGCCCCGGCTGAATTCCCAGGGCGTCGGTGATTTCCTTCATGGCTCCCGTTGTCTTGCTTTCATCAAGCTCCAGCAGACGGAACTTCTCCTCGAGGACTAGTCGGGCATTCTTCCCGGCCATCTCCAACAGGTCCCGTTTGGTCCCCCGTTGTGGTGTCCGCACCGGGACATGCAACAACTCTTCGATGACATCCCCATCCACACTGGCCGGTACCAGAATTTCTCGTGGTAACACCGTATTCTTCCGCTGGTAGAACTGCACAATAAAGCTGGCAATTTCTTCTTCCGCCGTGTTAACAATCGGGAAGAGTCGCTTCTCGCGCTTCATTAGCCGCGCCTGGCGAATAAAGAAGACCTGAATCGACAGCCAACCCTTATCCAGATAAAAGTTGAAGATGTCTCTTGGTGTGCTGTCGTTGGAAATAATCTTTTGCTTTTCAACGGTGGCCTCGATGTAACGAATCTGATCGCGCAAATCGGCGGCCCGTTCGAATTCCATCGTTGCCGCGGCCTTTTCCATCCGGGTCGTCAGTTCCTTCTCGGCACGACCCACGTTTCCATTTAGAAACGACTTAATCTTCGTAATCTGCCGCTCGTAATCTTCCTCGGGAACCTCTTTAAAACAGGCCCCCAGGCATTGGCCCATATGATAATACAAGCACGGCCGGCCTTGAAAGCCGGTACACCGGCGCAAAGGATAAACCTTCTGGATAAAGTGAATCGTCTCCTCGGCGGCGTAGACATTCGGGTAAGGGCCAAAATAATAGGCCCCGTCCTTACGAATATCACTGACTAAAAGGATTTGGGGGTCGCGCTCCTTGGTTATCTTGATGTAGGGATAACCGGTCCCCCGCTTAAGCTTAATATTGAAATACGGTTGATGCTTCTGAATTAGCGTGATTTCTAGCAAGAAGGCTTCCTTGTCCGTCGTGGTAATAATCGTCTCAAAGTCGACGATTTCACTCACCAGTTGAGCGGTCTTACCGGTATGGCTACTCTTGAAGTAGGAACGCACCCGGTTCTTTAAATTCTTGGCCTTACCCACATAAATAATCTGACTGTTAATGTTTTTCATCAGGTAACAACCGGGCAGTCCCGGTAACAACGCCAATTTATGTTCTAAATATTCTGATGCCACGGACAATCCCTCCTGTTCAAATCGTTAATTAGCCTATAAAGTATAGGCCGAATGCGTGTTTGGTGCAAGCAATTCACTCCCACCCCTCGAGACTTGACCAATCCATGACAAATGCCAAAAATTCTGCTATGATTACTGGAAATGGCAAGGAGGTGGCTGAATTGGCTTTAAAGGTTAAACGGCAAGACGACCTGGATTCCATGTTTGGTAAATTTGCCGAAATGGACCCCACCGATGTTAAGCGTGACAAGTTTCTCAAGCGCGATGACGCTCACAAGGATAACAAACGTTCCAAGGGCCTCATCGATGATGACAAATCAAAACACGCATCCAAAAAGAATGACTAAAAAAACTTGGCGCAATTGCGCCAAGCTTTTTTTTATTAATGATTAGGTTGATAGCCATCTGGGTAACGGGCATTCAAACGTTTGATGTTGTCTTGAGCAATTTCATCAAAGTCAATGTCGGCCCATTGGGCAATTTGGCTCAGGTACCAGAGCACGTCGCCCATTTCCTTAACAATCGCTTCATGGTCCAAGTCTTGGCCGTGGAACGTGTAGCGCTTAACGAGGTCAACGACCTGACCCGTTTCACCGGCCAGCCCCAAAGCACAATTGGTTAAGACTTGTTCATTGCCGTATAAGGTCCGGTTTGCCGCCTTTTGATAATCATTAAATTCCACTATTCTTGCCCCCCGAAAGCCTGTTGTTCAATCCAATCCCAAACCTGGTCATTCCCAATCTTCTTGGGTGCTGAGAAGACCACGATGTTGTCCGTATTAGGCAAATCCATGGTCTTCTTGATCTGACTCATGGTTTGGTTCCACTTACCTCGGGCGACCTTATCACCCTTGGTGGCAACGATCAACGTTGGCAAATCATAGTAAGCCAGCCATTGATACATTTGAACATCTGCTTCGGTTGGCGCGTGACGAGCATCGACCAACGAAACGACCCCACGCAGCTGCTCACGTTGCGTTAAATAGGTTTCGATCATCTGGCCCCACTTTTCACGTTCCGCCTTAGACACCTTCGCATAGCCGTATCCGGGCACGTCCACAAAATACAGCTGATCCTCGACGTTATAAAAGTTCAACGTCTGGGTCTTCCCGGGCTGACTAGATGTCCGCGCATAGGAATGCCGATTGATTAAAACGTTGGTCAAGGACGACTTCCCAACGTTTGACCGCCCAACAAAGGCAATCTCTGGGTACCCCGTCGTTGGGTACTGGGCGGGATCAACCGCACTCATCACTAATTCAACATGATTGACTTCCATTCGTTCGTGTCATCCTCTCCAAAATATCTTTCATCATTCTAACACAGAAAAGCCAAAAATCCGGGGATCATTTTTCACCCGAGATGCTAAAGCCACTCGCGACACGCCTTCACCCCATAAAAAAAGATCGGCTCACGCCGATCTTTTTTGTTGATTATAGGAAACTTTTTATGAAGCCTTCTGGTCCTTTAGAACCAATTCTGGTTCCGCATGATCCGTCACAGTCTTAGCGGTCACAATGACCTTGTCCACGTCGTCACGACTTGGCAGGTCAAACATAATGTCCCGCATAACGTCTTCGATGATCGAGCGCAACCCACGAGCCCCGGTGTTGCGTGAAATCGCCAGCTTAGCCATTTCGCGTAATGCATCAGGCTGGAACTGTAGGTCGACCCCATCCAACGACAGCAACTTCACGTACTGCTTAACCAGCGCGTTCTTAGGTTCAGTTAAGATCCGAACCAGGTCGTTTTCATCGAGCTTTTCAAGGGCAGTTAAGATAGGTAACCGACCAATGAATTCTGGAATCAAACCAAATTGTAAGAGGTCTTCGGGAATGATGTGTTGCATCAGGCTATCGCCAGATGCCAAGACATCTTGTTCCTTGGAGTCGGCACCGAAACCAATCGTTTGGTCACCCAAACGCCGTTTAACGATACCATCAATCCCATCAAAGGCCCCACCAACGATGAACAGGATGTTCGTCGTATCAATTTGAATAAATTCCTGTTGGGGATGCTTCCGTCCACCCTGAGGTGGAACGTTGGCAATTGTCCCTTCCAAGATCTTCAAAAGAGCTTGTTGTACCCCTTCGCCGGAAACGTCCCGCGTAATCGAAACGTTTTCTGCCTTCTTGGCAATCTTATCGATTTCATCAATATAGATAATCCCCTTCTCAGCCCGGTCAACGTCGTAATCGGCGTTTTGCAGCAACTTCAAAAGGATATTTTCAACGTCTTCACCCACATAGCCGGCTTCGGTTAAGGTCGTGGCATCCGCAATCGCAAATGGCACATTCAAGATTTTAGCAAGGCTTTGAGCCAAGTAAGTCTTCCCAGAACCGGTAGGCCCAATGACAGCGATGTTACTCTTCTGTAATTCGGGACCGTCTTCGGCGTCGGCCTTGGCCATTTCGTTAACTCGTTTGTAGTGGTTATAAACCGCCACAGAAAGCGTTCGCTTGGCTTCAGTCTGACCGATGACATAGTCGTCTAACGTGTTAACGATGTCGGCAGGCTTAGGCACTTCCAAAGTCTCCTGGGCATTGTCTTGGTTAAACTCTTCATCAACGATTTCTTTACATAGGTCAATACATTCATTACAGATGTAAACACCTGGGCCAGCAACGATCTTCTGAACTTGATCTTGTGTTTTACCACAGAACGAGCAGGTTACTGTGCCATCAGTTTCGGTGTTTTCGAACAATAAACTCACCCTTTCTCATTCGGCTTAAAAAATCGGATTAGTTTGCCTATAATCTAGTCAGTAAGCGCGGCAAACTAACCGATTTCCCTGTCAATCGTGTACTATACCACAACTGACGCTTTTAGAAAATCAATTGGCCTCGTTGACTATTTCTCTAGACTAGCCAAAAAGAAAACCGGGACAACTGACTGTCATCCCGGTTTCAGATTCATTCAACTTGGAATTAGTCCTTGTCGTCAGCATCTTTCTTCTTGTCTTGCTTAGCAGAATCGGCAATCAAGTCAACGGCGTGCTTAACTGTGATGTCATGCTTCAACATGTCGTCTGAAAGGGCACTGCGAACAGCACTTTCTTCCATACCGTATTGGCTAGCTAAGTCCTTGATTTCTGCGTTGATTTCGTCTTCCGTTGGTTCAATCTTTTCAGCTTCAACAACGGCTTCCAGAACCATGTTCGTCTTAACGCGCTTTTCAGCACCGTCAGCGAATTGCTTCCGCAAATCATCTTGGGTAGTCCCAGTCAATTGGTAGTACATCTTTGGTTCAATCCCTTGTTGTTGCATGTTAGCAAGGTATTGTTCGACTTGACGGTTGATGTCGGCTTCGATCATGGTTGCAGGAATTTCGCCGATTTCAGCGTTGTCAGTGGCTTCACTAACTGCTTCGTCTTCGATGGCTTCACGGGAACCGGAAACCTTTTCTTCCTTCAAACGGTCTTTAGTCTTGGCCTTTAATTCGTCTAAGCTGTCAACTTCTTCGTCAACGTCCTTGGCAAATTCATCGTCCAATTCTGGTAATTGCTTTTCCTTAACTTCGTGCAGGGTAACCTTGAAGGTTGCTTCCTTGTCACGTAAGTCTTCGGCTTGGTAATCCTTAGGGAAGGTTACCTTAACTTCAACGTCTTCGCCAGCCTTGTGACCAACTAATTGGTCTTCAAAGCCAGGAATGAAGGAGTTAGACCCTAATTCAAGGGAGTAGTTGTCAGCTTGGCCGCCTTCAAATGGCTTGCCATCAACGTAACCTTCAAAGTCGATAACAACCGTATCGCCCTTAGCTGCTGGTTCGTCTTCCTTAAGAACCAATTCAGCTTGTTGTTGACGTTGCTTTTCTAATTCAGCGTCAATGTCCTTTTGGTAAACGCGGGTGTTTTGCTTAGTAACGCTCAAGCCCTTGTATTCACCAAGCTTAACTTCTGGTTCAACCGTAACAACGGCCTTCAATACCCAAGGCTTGCCCTTGTCCATAGAAGAAACGTCGACTTGTGGTTGGTCAACTGGCTTGATGTTCGTTTCCTTGATAGCTGCATCATAAGCATCTGGTAAAACAATGTTTAAAGCATCTTCGTACAATGCTTCTTCGCCGTACATCCGGTTAAAGATTTGGCGAGGTACCCGGCCCTTACGGAAACCTGGTACAGATAAGTTCTTTTTAGTCCGTTGGAAGGCTTTGTCTAAACCTTCACTGATTTGTTCAGGGGCAATTTCAAAGGTTAATTCGCCTTTGTTGCCTTCCTGTTTTTCCCACTTTGCAGTCATTGTTTTCCCTCCGAAATGAAAGATATTACTATTTACAATTCTAGCAATTGCATACTGTATTAGTGTACCTTATACGGCCAAAATTGTAAAATGATTTTTGCTGAAATGCCGTGAATGGCGCGGTTTCCCGTAATTCCGTCCCATAAATTCACGTTCAATCTGACCGCAACGTTCTCGTCAGATTACGGTTGACCCAACCATCTTCTTTTACTGACAATGTCAGGCCAACAAAAAAGGACCAAGAAGCATAGCTTCTCGGTCCCTCTTTAAGGTACAACTAATTAATCGAGTTAATTAGTCGTCGATTACCGTAACAGTACCGGCACCAACAGTGTGGCCACCTTCACGGACAGTAAACTTAGTACCCTTTTCAATGGCAGCTGGTTGGATCAGTTCAACAGTGAACGTCACGTTGTCACCAGGCATAACCATTTCAACGCCATCAGGCAATTCAATAACACCAGTGATATCAGTGGTGTGGAAGTAGAATTGTGGACGGTAGTTTGAGAAGAATGGCGTATGACGGCCACCTTCTTCTTTGCTCAAGATGTAGACTTCACCCTTGAACTTCTTGTGGGTTTGGATCGAACCTGGCTTTGCAAGTACTTGGCCACGAACAACTTGTTCACGGTTAATACCACGAAGTAAGGCACCGATGTTGTCCCCAGCTTCACCAAGGTCAAGCGTCTTACGGAACATTTCAAGACCAGTAACAGTCGTCTTCAGTACGTCGTCATGTAAACCAACAACTTCAACTTCGTCACCAACCTTGACTTCCCCACGGTCGATACGACCAGAAGCAACAGTCCCACGACCAGTGATCGTGAAGACGTCTTCAACTGGCATCAAGAAAGGCTTGTCGTTTTCACGTTCTGGCGTTGGGATGTAATCATCAACAACATCCATCAAGTGAAGGATAACCTTTTCTTGTTCTTCGTCGCCTTCAAGAGCCTTCAAAGCAGAACCGCGGATAACAGGAATGTCATCACCAGGGTAATCGTATTCTGAAAGCAACTCACGGACTTCCATTTCAACTAAGTCAACCAATTCGTCATCATCAACTAAGTCGGTCTTGTTTAAGAAGACAACGATGTAGTCAACACCAACTTGGCGAGCAAGCAAAATGTGTTCACGAGTTTGAGGCATAGGACCATCAGTTGCGGCAACAACCAAGATAGCACCGTCCATTTGGGCAGCACCGGTGATCATGTTCTTGATGTAGTCAGCATGTCCTGGGGCATCGATATGCGCATAGTGACGCTTCTCAGTTTCGTATTCAACGTGGGCAGTGTTGATCGTGATACCACGTTCACGTTCTTCTGGAGCTGCATCAATATCAGCGTAATCTTCGGCCTTTGCTAAACCTTTGCTAGCAAGTACCTTAGTGATTGCAGCAGTTAACGTCGTTTTCCCATGGTCAATATGGCCAATAGTACCAATATTTACATGGGGTTTAGTTCTTTCATAATGTTCTTTTTCAGCCATTAATGAAACCCTCCTGTATTTTATCGCAAGGATAACTAGTCATCGTAAGAAAACTAACTACCCTTTGCGTAAAATTATACTACTTCTTTTCGGAAAGGGAAAGCTGGAGCCCTCTCAAAAAAGAATCCTTGACCAGTATATATGCTGAAGAATTATTTGTAAACTAAAAAATCAATGAATTTACGGTTTTTCGGGATTTTCAGCACTTTCCGGCCCCATTTGCCCTAATAAATCGGCAATCAGCCCTTCCAATCGTCGCTGCCAGTCGCAAATCGCTTTTAATTCGCCACTGGTGACCTCTGGATCAAGTGGTCGCCCTGCTAGATTTTGAATCCAGGCTAAGGGACTTGTGATCACGCGATCAATGTAAGGATACAACATCATCAGTTGCAGTGTCACGGTCTGTTGCAGCCCAGCCGCCTTGACCGGATCCTGCTGCCCCAATTCAACCTGAAGATACCGTTGAATAGTCTGGGCGGCTTGGCTCTTTCCCACCGGTTCCAAGTCATTCGTGGCCACGCTGGCCGTTGTCCCATCAATCCAGGTTAGCTGGACCGTATCCGCGACCCGCAACCGCATAAGTTCTTCCAGTAAGGTCGCTTTCATCAATGGGTGTAGGAACGGATCAACCAATAAGAATCTGAGTCCCTGCATGAATTCCTTAAGTGGAAGCTGCTTTGCTCGCTCATAGCGTCGTCGCTGTTCACCAAACGATACATCCCCCAAATGAGAAAATTGTTTGGCAATTACCCGTTGCTTAGCGGCCAACGATTGCCGTGTCACTTGCTCCTCAGCGGCAATCTCTGCAAGTCCCTTGGCACGCCACGATTTGACTGCCGGAAGATTCACAAACTCACGAGCAAAGATAAACTGTTGATTCGCCAAGGCCACCTGTAACCGCAATTCAAATAACCGCTGGGAACTCAGGTAACTGGCATCCGTTTCCGCCGCATACTGTTCGGCCGCCAAAAACTGCTGGTCATGATAGAGGCTCGCCACCAGATAATGATTGAGACTCGTCACCTGCTGCTCCTGATATAAGGCCTCAAAGGCGGCGCTGGCCTCTGAATAATGCTCACTCTCAAAGGCGCTGACGGCTTTTTTAAAGGCCGCTTGGTCCATGAACTTATCTGGTTGTTCTTGCACGTCAATTTCCTCCTTATGTTCCTCGCTGATTGCAGGGATCAAAATGGACCGACGGCCTAATCGGCTCTCGGTCCATGAAATTATTTCTTTTGGTCGGTTGTTTCAGCCTTTTCTGGCCGATGATGTTTACGGTTACGATGAGCCTTGTGACTTGGTTTGTTGGCTGGTTTGTTAGCAGCCTTACTTTCCTTAGCCTTGGACTCCTTAGCTGGTGTCGCTTCCTTATCATCTTTGCCCTTACCCTTAGGCGTGGTCCGACGATGATGCTGGTTCACTTCCATGATAACTGGCAAGATCACTGGACGCCGATGCGTTTGGTCAAAGAGATAATGGCTCAAATGTTCCCGCACATCCTGTTTCAAGTGGCCCCAGTCAAATTCCTTGTTATCCAAGTTATTTTGAACGGCCTTACGGATAATTTGGGCACTCTCTTGCATCAAGTCCTTATTAGCCTTCACGTAAACGAAGCCACGAGACGTAATCTTAGGCTCTGCGACAATCTGTTTCTTCTTACGATCAATCGTCACAACGGCAATGAAGATCCCATCATCTGCCAAGACCTTCCGATCCCGCAAGACAATATTACCGATATCACCAACGCCGATACCATCAATCATGGTGTCACTGACGTCAATACCATCACCCAGGCCCATTTGCCCGTTAGCATAGGTTAAGACATCGCCCTTAGCCAAGATAAAGATATGGTCAGCCGGAATGCCTAATTCCATTGCCGCCTGAGCATGAGCATTCAGTAGGCGATACTCCCCTTGAATAGGAATCAAGTATTGGGGCTTTAAGAGATTCAACATCAATTGCAAGTCGCGCTTGTAGGCGTGACCCGATGAATTCATCTCATCAGAAATGGCCTTAACCTCACCACCAGCACGGTAAATCATATCCCGTGTCTGAGCAACGGTCGTGTCCATGGCGTGTGAAGGCGTCGTGGTAATGTAAACCAAGTCACCTTTTTGAATATTAATGGTTTTTTCCTGTTTGTTAGCCATTCGTTGAATAGCCTTAATGGGTTCACCCATCTTACCCGTTTGTAAGATCACAATCTGGTTAGGTGCCAGGCTATCAAGTTGTTCTGGCGTCACCAAAAGGTCATCGTCAAATTGTAGCTTGCCCAACTTCATCGCCGTATTGACAATCTTTTCCAGGTCTTGCCCGGTCAAACAAACCTTCCGGCCAGTCTCTGCAGCGGCATCAAATACCTGTTGAATCCGTAAGATGTTGGAAGCCACACAGGCAACGACCACACGACCTTCTTGATAGTGGAAGGTCTCCTCAATTGACTCGGCAATCGCTTGCTCAGAAGCGTTCATGGTTGGATTCTCAGCATTTGCCGAGTCCCCAAGCAAGGCCAGGACGCCTGCCTGACCAATGGCGCCTAAACGCGCATAATCGGTTTGATACCCAGGCTTTGCCGTTTGATCGAACTTGAAGTCCCCGGTGTAAATGATCTGGCCTTCGTCGGTCTTCAAATCAATCCCAAGTGATTCTGGAATCGAATGGGTTGTTGAGAAGAAAGAAACGGTCACGTCACCAAAGTCAATTTCAGTCTTTTCATCGACGACATGGAAATCGTCGTAATTCTTCAATTTATCTTCTGACTGAACACCCAGCTTGGCCAGTGCAATGGTCATTTCCGACCCAAACACAGGAACCTTAAATTCGCTGAGGAAGTAAGGCAAGGCGCCGATTGCATCGGCATGCCCATGGGTCAAGAAGACCGCAACAATTCGCTCTTTATTTTCCCGTAAGTAGGACCAATCTGGAATAACCACGTCAATCCCTAATAATTCGTTTTCAGGGTACTTCAACCCACAATCTAAAATATAAATACCGCCGTTAATATCTACAGCGTACAAGTTCTTCCCGTTTTCGCGGACACCGCCAAACGGAATGATTTTAATATTTGCACTCATAAGTTCACCTCAAGTATCTTCGATAGTTTCAATTTATTTTTCGACTAGTTTATTCGTCGAAAGAATCTTCAGAGCTTAAAAAAAGCCCCAGTCGTCCGTGATCAAGCTTTCTTTAGTGTACCCCATTTGGCTCACTTTTAAAACCATTGTTGACTCTATTGCCGTTATTCAGTCAATCTACAAAGTCTTGCGACCACTAAATGCCCTCAGTTACTCGTGGCTAGACAGCTCTCACCGGCATCGCAGAGGGTCGTCATCCACACTTCCCCATACATCACACCAAGGCAAAACGGCCGTCTCTCACGTATGGAAAATCAAGAAATAAAGGGTGGCCCACATTTATTTGTGAGCCACCCTTTAAGATTTTCCTATCGCATCGAGTATAATCAGGCAGATAAAAGCCCGTTGGCAAAAAAATTTTGACACAAAAAAACCCACCCTCCAATGAGAATGGGTTCGAGCAAGGCAGTCGATTAACGACGAAGGCCCAAGCTCTTGATTAATTCACGGTAACGTTGAACGTCAGTCTTCCGTAAGTAAGCCAAAAGGTTACGACGGTGACCAATCTTCTTCATCAAACCACGTTGTGAATGGAAGTCTTTCCGGTGAATCTTCATGTGGTTGTTGATTTCGTTGATATCAGCAGTCAATACAGCAACTTGGACTTCGGTAGAACCGGTGTCGCCTTCGTGACGTGCGTATTGGTTGATGATTTCGTTTTTCTTTGCTTGACTAATAGCCATGGTAAATGTACCACCCTTCAATATAAGTGCCTCAAACTGAGTAAGTCGTCGGTGGCCGGCGAGCGAACTAAGTGAGAGGTTTGTGCTTAGCACAGTTATCTATCATACTGAAGTTCGCCTCGAATAGCAAGGATTTTTAGCAAACCGCCTATCAAGTAAAATTACTTTACATTTATCTGCCAAAAGTATTGCATTCAGTCTTTTCGTTCTGTATAATTACATACGTTGAAATTAAGATTTCCGGTACCAGGATTTCTCATTCGGAGGTGAAATTTTCATGCCAATTATCAAATCTGCTATCGAACGTGCCAAGACTAACGTTAAGGCTAACGAACGGAACTCCGCACAATTAAGCACGATGCGGACTGCTGTTAAGCGTTTCGAAGCTGCTAAGACTGCCGGTGCTGACAACGCGGAAGAATTATACCGCCAAGCTAGTGCTGCCGTTGACAAGGCTGCTTCAAAGGGCTTAATCAAGCGGAACAAGGCATCTCGTGACAAGTCACGGATGGCTGCACGTTTAGCAAAATAATCAATTAATCAAACGATTAGATGATACATTCAGGGCGTCAACCAATATGGTTGACGCCCTTTTTGGTTACGATTAAGCCCGAACGGTTTGTCCGGCGAATTGTGTCATGAAGAGTGAGAATAGCATTTCTGGGTCGAGTGGCGTTGATTTCATTTGTTTCTCGACCCTAAAGAGCCCGAGGTAAGCTCGATTAAGATCCGTTAGCTGGAACCGACGTTGTGATTGTAAGGCTAGCTTGATTCGATAAGGATGAACCTTTAGGATGCTGGCCAGCTTTCCCTGACTATAGCCCTGCTTGGCCAAGACCTTAGTCTGGATTAGCAGTCTGAACTGGCCTTGAAGAATCGCATTAATCTTGAGTGGCTCCTCTTTTGCCTGAAGCAGCTCACGATACAGGGTCACGGCGCCGGCCGTATCCTTTGCTAGAACCTTATTGACCAGGTCAAAAACATTTTGTGTCAGGGTCTGCGTCACCAACCCCTGAACCGCGATCAACTTAATCTCTTTATCCGGTAACGAAAAGAGCTCAAGTTTTGGCAACTCACTCATCATCAAGGTCAGATCGGCATCCGTCCTTTGAATGAGCTCATTGAGTGCTGCTTCCGCCAGGGTATAGCCATCCGCCTTGAGTCGTGACTGAATAAACTGGCGTGTGTCCCGTTCATTGAATTTTCCTAAGTCGATGGTCGTCGCAATCTTCTTCAATTGTTTAACCACTTTTTTTCGACCATCTAATTTGTCATATGGGGCAAAGAAAGTCAAAATCGTGCTGGGCATCGGCGATTCTAGATATTTCTGCAAACTATCGATATCATGCGTGACCTTTTGCTTTTTCGTCTCTCCAGTTAAAAATTGTGGATTATCAATACAGACCACCCGGCGTTCACCAAAAAACGGTGCCGCCATAGCATCATCCAAGGCGACTGCTAAGGGAACCGTGTCCATATCGTAACTGGCAAAGTTCATGGTTTGTTCCTCTGCTGGAACCAATTGCTTTAGACCCGCTTTAATCCGTCGTTGTAAATAGTCCGCCTGTCCTAAGATAAGATAAACCGGCGTTAGTGATTTCTGATCCTGTAGGCTTTTTAAAAGTTCCGTAATTGACACGCTTATGGTCTCCCTCCAAGTTTGGTTTGCCACTGCCCCCGTTCGCCACGATAAACATAGCGAATCATCCCACTGGTTTGGGTGCTCAGGGCGGGCAAATGAGCCTGTGCCAACGTTGTTAACGTCTCCGGATTGGGATGCCCATAACGGTTATCCCGACCGGCAGAAATGATGGCCAGACGTGGCTGAAGCTGTTGAATAAATGCTGGAGCCGATGCGGTTTTACTCCCGTGATGTCCTAATTTTAACACGTCAGTCTGCAACTGGGAATCGGCCGTCATCATCTTTTGTTCTCCCGGCCGATCCAGGTCGCCCATGAACAAGAAGTTCAAGCCGCCGGCCTGGGTCTGTAACGCTAAGGAGTTCCCATTTTCGGCGGGAGCCGACTCATACGGATGGCGAACCAGCACCGGCAGGGGCATCCCCACTTTAATCGGCAATAACTGGACGCCCTGTAGATTCAGCCCCCGCTGCCAGCTGGGTTCTCGCTCCATTCCTGCAGGAACCAGAATTCGTGTCACTTGCATCTGGTTTAAGAAGGCCGGCAAATCACCAATATGGTCGGTATCATGATGGGTCAGATACAAGTCATCTATCCGATGAATGCCCCGACTATGTAAATAATTAATCGACGTCGTCTCTGCACCATATCGTTTTGGGACCCGTTTAGCCCATGACGGTTGTGGAAACGCTAATCGTCCGCCAGTATCAATTAAACTCACCCGGCGATTAAAGGGCTCACGCAATAGAATACTGTCGCCCTGGCCAACATCAAAGTACGCCACCTCACCCGTCAGCGGCCAATGATTCCAGCCAAACATTCCGGCATAGGTCACAATCAGAATGCCAACCCACATTTTTCGTGCCTTGACGGGTCGGCTGAACAGGTGCCAGGTCAGCACGACCCACAACCAGGCCACCCACCAGATGGGCTTCCCCACGAGCAGATTACCCGGCAGTTGCCCAACTAACCGTAGGAGGCTGTCAAAACCACCCAACAGGCGACTACAGGCCCAACTCACCCGTGGAAACCAGGGAAAACTAACCGTCCCCACCACCGTCAGTGGCAAAATAACCGTCGGAAATAAGGGGACGACCAGCCAGTTTGCGACCACCGTTAATAGATGCCACTGAAAGAAAGCGGTCAGAATCCCTGGCAGGCTTAGCAAGGTAAGCCCTAACTGTCGCCAAAAAAGTGATTCGTGTTCCCATAGAATTAGGCCAAGCGACAAACCATAGCTTAGCTGACCACCTAATTCAAACAGCAACCCTGGATTGACGACTAACCCAATGACCAGCGCCAGCGACCAACTGGTTAACCGATCAAGACGAAAGCCAAGTCGCTTCCCCATTAATCGACTCCCATGCATCAGGCACGCCCGCAAAACACCGCTACCACTGCCCGCCAAGATTAGATAGCCTGGTAGACTCGCCACAAGTCCCCATTCCCACCATTCTCGGGGCAGCCGACCGTGCACGGCCAACCATTCCAAGGCCCCTAGAAATAGGGCCACATGGAGCCCGGAGATGGCAAATAAATGGAGTAATCCTAGGCTCTTCATCCCCTGCATCTCCTCGACAAAGGCGCTGCTCTTGCTGCCAGGAAATAGTCCCAGCGCATAGACGGATAAGGCGCTAGGAAGCCGCTCACAGTAATGGATGAGCCTGGCCCGCCAATGATGCCATGTATCTGGCCATCGTTGCCAGATCGTCTGCACGCTTGCTTGTCGCCGATCTATCGCGGTTAGTTTTACCGATCGCACAATGCCTCGATGAAACCAATAACGCGCTGCATCAAATTGATTAAAATTAGTGGCCGGCAACAAGCCCGTGACTTCCCCCGTTACCTGCCAGGTCTGCGGGCGGTCGACCGCTTGGAGACTCATCTGTTCACTAGCCGATCGTAATTGACCATGAACGGTTACCCAGTCATGACTGGTCATATCCTGCCCCACAAAATAATACCCGGTCCCTCTCAAAACAATCGCATCCGGTTGTACCCGAATTTTCATTGACTGAACCTGTTTGACGCCAAGAGCTAATTGACGGTGACTCAATCGTTCCTGATGGACCCAAAGCCAACCGCCAAACAGGCCACCACCAATAACGGTCACAATTAAAACTAAGCGAGACTTCAAGGTCAAAACGCGGAATAGCACCACCAGCAGGAGGACCAGCCCGCCCCAAAGGTGACCACCGGCCAAAACACTAATCGCCGCGAGCGTTAGGCTTAGAAAGAAACACGCCAGCGTCACTAGTCGTCCGTTGGCAAATCAGCCTTCAATTGGTTTAAAAGTTGGGGATCAACGGACACTTGATGTAAGTCCACCTGCTTAAGGGCAATTAATTTTTCCGCATAGGGATCGTTATGATAATTCCGCAGATAACTGATCTTCCTAATTCCCGCCTGTAGCAGCATCTTGGTACATGGCAAACATGGAAAGTCCGTCACATAAATTTCAGCGCCATCAGTCGCCTCGCCAAACTTAGCACATTGCAAGACCGCATTCATTTCGGCATGAATCGTCCGAACACAATGGCCATCAACTAAATAACACCCTTCGTCTAAACAGTGATCATCACCGGACACCGATCCGTTATAACCGGCCGCGATGATCCGCTTGTCACGAACCAGCGTCGCGCCCACTGACAAACGGTTGCAGGTGCTCCGCGTCGAAATCACCAAAGCCTGCAACATAAAATATTGATCCCATGGAATTCTTTTCTCTGCCACCGTCATGACCCCATTTCATTTATTTTTATTGGCTAGTATACCACGCGCTAGGTGGTTAACTGATCGGCTAGATTGGCCACCGTCTTATCACCAAAGCCAGGCACCTGGGCCAAGTCCTTCACGGATTGAAAAGAGCCGTGATCGTTTCGATAAGCCACAATTTTTTCGGCCTTCTTCTCGCCAATACCGGTGAGCTGCTGAAGCTCCGTGACTGATGCCGAGTTCAGATTAACTACCGTTGTGGTACTCTCACTGGTCGTCTTCGTGCCAGTCGTCTGAGTCGCCGCCGCGGGAGCCTTTTCACCCTTCAGTGGCAAGTATAATTGCTGCTGGTCGGTCAGTCGCGCCGCCAAATTCACCTGACGGCGATCGGCTCGCGGTACCAGCCCGCCGGCCGCCTTTAAGGCATCAGCGACTCGCATCTCACTGGTAAACTGGTAGAGCCCTGGATGGTTAACTGCTCCCTGGATATCGACAAAAATCCGGGTGGGATGGCTCACCTCACTTCCCGAATGCGACTCTCCACTCTTGAGTGGGGTGCGTGCCCCAGTCTGGTTGTTGCCAGTCGCAGAGCTCGATCTCATCGTTGGTACGACGCCAGGCGGGCTGGCCTTAAGGGGTGTCAACAACCCCCACCCCATTAAAACAACTGCCATGCCAACCGCTACCCCTATCCCTATCTGCCATATTCGCGGTAATCGCCGCCACCAATCGCTGATTCGCTGCACATCCTCGCCTCCTATACCTCTTAGCTCCGTCAGCGACGCTTAAAAACTTTTCCGACAACAAAAAAGATTGCCATCACTGGCAATCTTTTTATTTTTCCAAGTATTTAACGGCATCATTAAAGTTCTTAACCGGAACGACTTTCATATTTGGGGCATACTTCTTAGCCGTTGACTTGGCCAACTGATAATTCGTCTGATGATGTTCTTCATACTTCAAGAGTAGCTTGGTAGGCTTCACGTATGGCGCAAAGAAAACCGTGGCCCCCGCTCTTTTGGCGGCAATAATCTTCTTATCAATTCCACCGATTTCACCCACATCACCGTTGCTGTCGACGGTACCGGTTCCGGCAATCTTCCGTCCCTGGCGCAGATTCTTTCCGGTCACCTGGGTATAGATCTGTAGGCTAAACATCAGTCCACCGGAGGGTCCCCCAATATTTCCCGGATTAACCGTGACTTTGGGCTTGGCCGTGACTTTGACGTTATCCGTCAGAGTAATCCCAATTCCTGCCTTCTTGGTACCTGGTAAGGTCATCAGCTTGGCCGTTGCCTGACGGGTATGACCATTATGTTGGTAGGTCACCGTCGCCCGTTGGCCAACCTTCTGCTTCTGAATGTAGTGTTGGTATCCCACCATCGAATTGAAATGCCGGCCATTCACCTTGGTAACTGTATCGCCAACCTTCAGCGACTTGGCAAACGGTGAATTTTTGGCCACATTAAGGACATAGATGCCTAGATACTGCCGACTAACCGTCTTATTTGCGGCCTTATAAGCCGTATAAATAGATTCGTTAATGGCGCTCTGCATATAGAAGTTCTGAACCCGATCATAGGTCGCATTGCTTTCCCCACCGGTGACCGCATCCGCACTTTCAACACTAAAAGTGGGATTGAACTTAGCGTACAAGTAGGAAGCCGGTCGCGCCTGAGCCAAGGCAACCGATGTGATCATGAACTTCCCGCCGCGCTTGTCGGCATGACCTGGCATGCTAACGAACGACTTCAAATCATCGGCGCTACCTGGGCCTTCGATGTATTTGGGCAATGGCCAAAAGAAAAAGGCCAAGACCGCCACAACAAGGGCAATGGTGATTAAAATCTGCCGACCTGCTCGCTGCCATACTCGTTTAATCACGTGTCCGCCCACTTTCTAATCGATCCACCAAGGCCGTTGCCACAGCCGGTGGCACTAGCTTGGATAAATCGCCACCAAACTTGGCGACCTCTTTTAACAGACTGGACGAGACAAACTGATAGCGACCATCTGCTAACAAACAAACGGTCTCAATCTCAGGTGCCAAGGCCCGATTCATCCCCGCGATGCCCTGTTCATACTCAAAGTCCGTTGCGTTTCGCAAGCCCCGAACCAAAGCCGTGGCATGCACTTGCTTCATGAAGTCGACGGTGAGACCAGCTTCAATCCGAACCTGCACATTGACCAGATCTTGAACGCTGGCTTCAATGAAGGCAACCCGTTCGGCCGGTGTAAACACGCTGGCCTTACTGGTATTCTGACCAACCACCACGATCAGCTGATCGAAAAGGCGACTGGCCCGTTGAATCAGGTCCAGGTGGCCATTGGTTAAGGGATCAAAACTTCCCGGAAAAACAGCGAGTGTCATCCCACATCACTTCCTAGTTCATAAATAGTGATTTCAGTAATGCCATAGTCCCGGCGTTCAATCAGGTTGAACCCAGCAATGTCGTCAGGCAATTGTGCCTGCTGGTCAGTCTCACAGATAACTCGGGCGCCGCTATTCAACAATCCGAGCTCCCGCAGACGATCCATTTCGGCCATGATCTTTTGCTGAGCATATGGTGGGTCAAAGAAGACTAGGTCAAATTTGTCCCCTCGATCGGCCAATTCGGGGATAGCCCGATTGGCATCACGTTTCAAGATTTCAAATTTTTCTGGCGCCTTGGTCACCGCGACGTTGTCCTTAATCGTCTTGATCGCCGCATATTGCCGGTCAATCAGGACGGCCTCAGCAACACCCCGGGAGACCGCTTCAATACTCAGACCGCCTGAGCCAGCAAATAAGTCCAGACTCCGACCACCATCGAAATAGGGGCCAATCATATTGAACAGCGCTTCCTTAACCTTATCGGTCGTTGGTCGAGTTGCCATGCCAGGGACCGCCTTTAATCGCCGTCCGCCATACTCTCCTGCAACAATTCTCATTCTTCCTCATCCTTTAAATCTGGGGTTTGTAAATCTTCCGCGACACCATTAAAAGTTTCTCTAATGTCCGGGCGTTTTGAAGCCACCACGCGCTTAACAAAGCGTAGATGGCTCAGTTGTTCCGTCAACGCCGGAACTGCATCACGGTTCACGTAAAGCACCACGTAGCGCATCTTCTTGGAGACGTACATGACCGTTCCGTAACGCTTTAACTGCCGTGTTTGTTTGAGACTATAGGTGTAAACAACTAAGCTTTGTCGTTCTTGCATTTCAAATGCCATTGGTCCACCTCCTAATGGGTCAATCGATAATGTTTCTGACGCGTACTAATATTAAGGACAACCCCCATGACCAGGGCCAGCGTCCAAGTACTGGACCCCCCGTAACTGATAAATGGGAAGGTAACCCCGGTAATAGGTAGCATTCCCAGCACCCCACCTAAATTAAACAGCGTTTGAACGGTCAGATACGTGGCGGTACCGTAACAAATCAATGATTGATACGTTGAATTACTCCGAATACCAACCAGAACCGTCCGGAGAATAATCAGGAATAAAAGGGCGATGATTC
Source organism: Levilactobacillus tangyuanensis (assembly GCF_003946545.1). Taxonomy (GTDB): domain Bacteria; phylum Bacillota; class Bacilli; order Lactobacillales; family Lactobacillaceae; genus Levilactobacillus; species Levilactobacillus tangyuanensis. Next base: position 66,962 of record NZ_RHOA01000003.1, on the reverse strand, counting down.
CCAGGGCCGTAATGAGTCCCAGTTCCTCGGCTAAAATCGCCATAATAAAATCGGTGTTGGGTTCAGGTAGATAGCCTGTTTTTTGAATACTATTTCCCCAACCCACCCCAAAGATCCCCCCATTGCTAAGCGCATAGTAGGAATTAACCAGTTGTTGGCCAACCGATTGGGAATGTTCGAACGGATTGATGAAAGCCACAATTCGTTGTAGTTGATAATTATTTTTGGCGAAGCCCATTTCCGAAACCTTGACGACAATTGGGAAAAGAACCCCAACCACCGCAAGAAAGGCCGCCCCAAAAATCAGCATGGCCCCTTTCCAATTGAAGCCACTCGCCAAGACCATGACGAAAATAATGCTGGCATTAATCGTTGCCCCACCAAGGTCCGGTTGCAAGAAGATTAGGCCAACGATACCCAGGCAGATGATCAGTGGCCACCGCATCGTCGCCCACCAACCCTCGAGTTGAATCTCATCCTGCCGTTTGGCATTGACGTTGGCCAGCCAAATAATCACATAGAATTTCACGAATTCGGCGGGTTGGATACTGATAGGTCCCAGGTGGAACCAACCGGCCGCCCCATTGATCGTCTGTCCCATGACCAACAAGAGCGCCAAGGATCCTAACGCAACATACCCGGCATACTTCAAGACATTTTTATTGCGGAGTTTATTAATGTTCATCATCGTCATAAAGGCCAGAATGCACAGCCCCATGATAACGTAAATGGTCTGCTTAACCAGGTAGCTAAATGGGCTACCGCCATTTTGACTACCGATATCCGCACTCGCGGAATATACCATAACAATCCCGAAGATACTCAATATCAGGTACGGGACTAATAACCAATAATCTAAATATTTTAACTTTCGCATACGATCAGTTCGCTCCAAATCTACCGTTTCTTACGGTAATCGAATGTTTATATTATAGCATAGCTCCGCGGCCATTTTTGGATAAAAAAACCGGTAACACCCGTGGTTGACCACGTTTGTTACCGGTAAAGTTTTATTTAAAGTTAAGATTACTTACGAGCAGCGGTCCGGCGCTTCTTAGCAGCCTTTTCACGTTCACCCGTGTTCAGGATAGTCTTCCGTAAACGAACATGTTCTGGGGTGATTTCACAGTATTCATCTTCGTTGATGAATTCAAGTGATTCTTCCAAGGACATCTTCAATGGTGACTTAACCTTAGCAATATCTTCAGACCCAGCGGCCCGGACGTTGGTTTGGTTACGACCACGCGTAATGTTAACGGAGATATCGTTATCACGACTGTTTTGGCCGACGATCATCCCTTCGTAAACTTCGGTCCCAGCATCGGTAAAGATTAACCCACGGTCTTGAACGGCCATGATGGCGTACGTGGTAACCTTACCAGAGTTGATGGAAACTAAAGTCCCGTTGTGACGACCAGGGTTCCAGTTCTTGATAACAGGGAGGTACTTCGAGAAGGTATGGTTCATGATCCCGTAACCACGAGTCAAGGACAAGAATTCAGTTGAGTAACCGATTAACCCACGTGAAGGTGCTAAGAAAGTCAAACGAGTTTGACCGTTCCCAACGGCTTCCATGTTCTTCATTTCACCCTTACGTTGAGAAAGTGTGTCAATGATTGAACCGGTGTATTCGTCAGGCGTATCGATTTGAACGGATTCAAATGGTTCGCAACGAACATTGTCAATCGTTCTGTAGATAACTTCTGGGCGAGATGCTTGTAATTCGTAACCTTCACGACGCATCGTTTCGATCAAGATGGACAAATGAAGTTCACCACGACCGGATACGACCCAGGCACCAGGATTGTCGGTGTCATCAACTCGTAAGGAAACGTCGGTATGAAGTTCACGCTTCAAACGTTCTTCGATTTGACGAGACGTCACAAACTTACCTTCACGACCAGCAAATGGTGAGTCGTTGGTCCGGAAAGTCATCTGCAAGGTTGGTTCGTCAATCCGCAGAACTGGAAGTGGTTCAAGATGGTCAGGCGCAACCACCGTTTCACCAACGTTGATTTCTTCCATCCCGGAAACGGCAATCAAGTCACCCGCTTGGGCTTCGTTGATTTCCAAACGCTTCAAACCGAAGAAACCAAACAACTTGGTAACCCGGAAGTTTTGCTTAGAACCGTCAAGCTTCATAACAGTAACACTGTCACCGACCTTGATCTTCCCACGGAAGATCCGGCCAATCCCGATACGACCAACGAAGTCGTTGTAGTCCAACATAGCAACTTGGAACTGTAATGGTTCGTCGCTGTTATCAATTGGTGCTGGGATGTGCTTGATGATGGTTTCAAAAATTGGCTTCATAGTGTGTTCTTGTGAAGAAATTTCTGGTTCGTAACTAGAGGTCCCGTTCATGGCAGAAGCATAAACAACTGGGAAGTCTAATTGGTCTTCGTCAGCACCCAATTCGATGAAGAGGTCTAAGACTTCATCAACGACTTCGGATGGACGAGCGCCTTCACGGTCAACCTTGTTAATAACCACGATTGGGGTTAAATGTTGATCGAGGGCTTTCTTCAGAACGAAACGAGTTTGTGGCATCGTTCCTTCGTAGGCGTCAACGACAAGCAAAACGCCGTCAACCATGCGCATGATCCGTTCCACTTCACCACCAAAGTCGGCGTGTCCTGGGGTATCCAAGATGTTAACTTGTTTGTCGCCATAACGGACGGCAGTGTTCTTGGACAGGATCGTAATACCCCGTTCCTTTTCGATAGCATTAGTATCCATGGCACGGTCTTCAATAGACGCGTGTTCGTCTAACGTATCGGACTGTTTGAGCATTTCGTTAACCAAGGTGGTCTTACCGTGGTCAACGTGGGCAATGATGGCAATGTTGCGGATATCATCTCTGATTTTCAAGTGTATTTCTTCCTTTCGTGCTTGGTGAATTAGATGGAATCACGGCATGCTTACTGAGTAAGTACGCTTAGTGTAGCGTCTATAACTGGTAAAGTCCATCCGTACCAGCCGGCCGCATAAAAAAACTGTGACAGTGTCACAGTGAGACGTCATCTTCTTCAATTTGGAGAATATCACGTTGCGCCTTTTCCGTCGCTACTAGTACAAGGTTAGATGATAACATATCGAGCGGTTGCCCGTCAATAGTTGTTACTTGACACCCTAACGCTTCCAGTAGGACTTTTCCGGCCGCAATATCCCAGGGCTTGAGATAGGAAATATAGCCCAGCGTCTTACCTAACATGATATTAATTAATTCAATCCCGGCACTACCATAGACCCGCATTCCGGCACTGGCATGGACAATGGCCTGCATATGACTGACGTCATGGACGACCAACGGGCCGCTGGCCCCAATTAACCCATCAGCCAAGGCAATGTTGGCCGGCGCTTCTAAACGTCGTTCATCGGCATAGACACCGCCTAAGGCCGGTCCGCCATGGTACAAGACGTCTTGCATGACATCATAAATGTAGCCTAATTGGCCAACTCCATCCTGATAAATCCCAATCATAATGGCAAAATTGTCACGTTGCTTAACAAAATTCATCGTCCCATCGATGGGATCGACAATCCATACACGACCCTTCAGGTCCTGAAGGGCATCACCAAAGCCCTCTTCACCTAAAACGCGGGCGGTCGGATCGATTTGGTGAATCTGCTTAATTAAGAATTGCTCGTTTGACTTGTCGACGTTAGTCACAAGGTCTTTACGATTGGTCTTCTCGTTGACGGTCAATGGTGCCTGCATCTTTGTCAGAACCTGTTCTCTGGCCGTTTTCAATAGATCAGTTACCTGTTTATTCAGTTGCTGCCATTCCTCTGCCATTAGTTGCGCTCCTTCATTTTGATCTGACCATCGTTCTGTCGTGCAGCCTTAACCGTTCGATAAATACTGTATCCCGATGCCGTCTCAAAATCGCGGTCCAGCTGCTTTTCTTCAAATTTTTGTGGAACGACCTTCTGAAAATCACGATAGGCCCTCACTAAGTCGTTGGCTGCCACGCCATGCCCATCTTCATAGGCTGCTTCAACCAATTGATAAAGATTGGTCACCGCCACGATATCAGTCGTTGACCAGTCTGGAAATAATGGATACTCATAGTTTGAACTCGTTGCCATGCCTTACTTTCCCTCCGTTTGTTGGCCTTCAATGGCCGTAATGGTTGTTTTTAATTCACTAATTCCGGCCGCATAATCCTGTTGTTCGTCTTCGGACAGCACGAGATTTGTTAGCCGATGCACGCCCGTGGCATTGACCAGGATTGGTGTAGCCGCCGCATACGTCTCTTCACCCGGCTGAATATTAGTCACGGTCTCAATAACGGGTTGCTCGGCTAAAATGGCCTGTAAGAGATGAATGAGCCCGAGTAGCCGTAACGTTTCTAATTGTTCAGTCGCCTCACGACGTAACCAATTCCCCACCTTGCTGAGATCGTCACCACTAAACTTGGCGTCCTCATTGGCCAGATACATCAGAATTGGCGTTGGCCCGACATAGGTTCGACTCCAGGCCACCGTTGGATTGGCGGCACTACCGACCACCGTTGCTCGAATCGCTGCGGCTCCTAGCCCCAATTGATCGGCCAATCGATGAGCCAATAATCGCGTTAATGGATAAGTCCCCAATCCCCATATTTGTTCCGTCGGTAATCCTGAAAAATGACTCGCAAAGCTGGTTAATACGTCATCCTCGCGGCCAGCAAAGACCAGTTGGCCCTTGAAGCCATTCTCAACCATGTGATTCAACAGACGTCGAAGTTCAGCAACCCGTTCAACCTGAGGTGTATGTTCTTCGGACCGGTCAAGAATCACCACCCAATGGGCTTGCCCATAGTCAGCCGCCGTTCCCACGCGGAGACTCAAATGAGCACACACCGTGCTGGCAACAACCAACGACTGATAACGTGGTGTGTCGTCCAGAGTATTGGGCATAACCACACAGTCCACCGGCAAATCTGCAACTAATAATAATTGAATCAATTGACTCGCTTGTTCTAAATTACCTTGAATGATTAACGTCGGTTTCATGATGGGCCCCCTTTTTTACGTAAAATTCTCACATAGACTTATTATAGGTGAACCATCAGGGATAGCAAGCTGGAACGCTCACTCAACCCAAAAAGGAGTCACTCCGAAGAGTGACCCCTTAAGACTGCTCGCAACTGCCCGTCACACTAGATGTGTGTTGGGAAGCCCATTGCGATGTCAGCCGCTTCTTGAATTGGTTCGTTTAATGTTGGGTGTGGGTGAATGGTCAACGCAACGTCTTCAACGTTTAAACCGTCGTTAACAATGGTTGAGAGTTCACCAGCCATGGTGCTGGCTTCAGGGCCAACCGCTTCGGCACCCACGATGTTCTTGTTGTCATCATCCGTGTAGATGAAGCGAACAAAGCCATCAGGTGAGTCCAGAGAAACCGCCCGCGCATTCCCAGCAAATGGGAATTTCGCCGTCTTGACCTTGATACCCTTGTCTTTAGCAGCTGATTCACTGTAGCCAACAGTGGCAATTTCAGGATCAGAGAAGCAAACCGCAGGAACACTCAGCCAGTCGTTAGCCGTCTTCTTACCGGAAATGGCACCGGCAGCCGTCTTGCCTTCTGCAAAGGCCTTGTGAGCCAAGGCAGCGCCAGGAACAACGTCACCAACGGCCCAGATGTGTTCTGAGTCGGTCCGACCTTGGTTATCCACCTTGATCAGCCCATGGTCATCCAATTTAACTTTGGTGTATTCCAAGCCTAAGTCATCGGTATTTGGCCGGCGTCCAACAGTTACCATGCAGTAATCGGCTTTAATCGTAGATTCCTTGCCATCAACTGCATAGGTCACGCTGACACTGTTGTCATCTTGAGTAGAACCCTTAGCCATCGCATTCGTGATGACGTCAACGCCCTTCTTCTTCAGCTTCTTCAGAACAACAGAAACCATGTCCTTTTCAAAGTTAGGTAAGATCGAGCCCGTTCCTTCAATGATCGTCACGTGAGCACCTAAGCTGGCATAGGCACCAGCCAATTCGGTTCCAACGTACCCACCACCAATGACAACAAATTCCTTAGGAACTTCTGGCAAGCTCAGACCACCGGTGGAATCGACCACCCGACCATCGAACTTGAACCCAGGGATTTCAATTGGGTGTGAACCAGAAGCGATAATGATGTTGTTAAACTCAAAGGTTTGACCGGTATCGGTGGACATAAATTGCTTTTCACCGGTAGGCATGACCCGAAGTTGAGTGTCACTAAGGAAGACCGCTTCACCATTGACAACGTCAACGTGATGCTTCTTCATCAGCATCTTAACCCCACTCGTCATCCGGTCAACCACTTTGGTTTGCTTCCATTCTTGCGTCTTCTTGAAATCAATGACGGCAGAGGAAGTCGAAATCCCATAAGTGGATCCATCCTTGGCTTGTTCTAAACGGTGACCAGCTTGAATCAAGGCCTTGGAAGGTACACAGCCAACATTCAAGCAGACACCACCCAAGGTATCGGATTTTTCTACTAAAGTGACCTTTTGGCCTAATTCAGAAGCCCGAATTGCGGCAACGTAGCCGCCGGGTCCGGCACCGACGATGACGGTGTCCTTTTTTTCAACATCTGCCATATTATTCCTACCCTTCCATTAACAGCATTTCTGGATCATGAAGCAATGCCTTTAATTCGTTTAAGATATTTTGAGCTAGGGCACCGTCGATTAACCGGTGGTCGTAACTCAGGGAAAGCTTCAGCATCCGGCCAACCACGATGTCGCCATCATCGTTAACGTAAGGTGCCTTTTCAATCCGCCCAACACCTAAGATAGCCACTTCAGGTTGGTTGATAACTGGTGTGAACCAGCCACCACCGATGGAACCAACGTTACTGATGGTAATGGACCCACCAGACATTGCGTCAGGCTTCAACTTATTGTCGTAAGCAGCTTGGGTGTTTTCGGTAATTTCCTTGGCAATTTCGAACATGCCCTTGGAATCAGCGTTCTTAATGTTAGGAACGTAGAGTCCATGTTCAGTGTTCGTCGCAATCCCGATGTTGTAGTAATGCTTCGTGACAATTTCTTCAGTCGTGTCGTCAATGGATGCGTTCAGGTCTGGGAAGTCCTTCATAACAGCAACTAAGGCCTTAACGATGTATGGCAAGAACGTCAGATGAATGTCCCGGTCAGCAGCGGCTTGCTTGTACTTCTTGCGGTTAGCCATTAAGGCTGATACTTCCACTTCGTCGAATGAGGTGACGTGAGGTGAAATGTCCTTTGAAGTTCGCATGCTCTTAGCAATAATCTTCCGCATTGCTGACATCGGTTCGCGAGTTTCAAGGTCAGGGCGGTCAGCCTTCCAAGGCTTGATAGCACTGCCACCGGCACTCTTAACGGCACCAGTGTCACTGGCAGCGGCTGCGGGTGCAGCAGCTGGAGCGGCAGCCCCATTAAAGTTATCGATGTCGGCCTTCAAGACTTGACCATGGTTACCAGTTGGGGCAACCAAAGTAATGTCAACACCCTTGTCCCGTGCGTATTGACGGACAGAAGGCATCGCCATAACTAGTTTATTTGGATCAGAAGCAGCCGGAACGCCTGCTGGTGCAGCTGGGGCTGCGGCAGGTGCTGGCGCTGGTGCAGCGGCTGGTTCTGGAGCTGGAGCAGGTGCCGGAGCGGCATCTTCAGCAGGAGCAGCATCGGCGTCGCCGCCCTTAGCCAAATCAGGAGCAGCGGCTGAACCATCGTCAATCACAATCAATGGGTCACCAATTTCAACGGTGTCGCCTTCCTTAGCAACAATTTGTGAAATAGTACCAGCAACTGGTGATGGTAATTCCGAAACAGACTTATCGTTTTGGATTTCAACTAATGTGTCGTCTTCCTTAACCGTGTCTCCTTCTTTTACTAGCCATGAAGAAATTTCGCCTTCAGCCATTCCTTCACCAAGCTCTGGGAGTTTGAACGTATAAGCCATGGGAAAACTTCCTTTCTTTCATCTAATGCAGGGTGTCTCCCACATTGTTAATTTTCATTTTAGTTAATTGATGTTTTAGTAGTTGAAGATTTCACGTGCCTTGGCTTCAATGTCATCGGCATTTGGAATCCAATCGTTTTCGGCCTGAGCAAATGGGTAAACGCTATCTGGCGCTGCAACCCGGCCGATTGGGGCATCCAAGGACATGATCTTGTCTTCAGCAATGTCGGAAGCAACCACGGCACCAACACCAGCCATCCGTTGAGCTTCTTGAATGACAACAACCTTGTGGGTCTTATCAATAGAAGCATAGATGGTGTCTGTGTCAATTGGTGACAAGGACCGCAAGTCAATAACTTCGGCAGAAATGTTGTCCTTTGCCAATGCATCGGCCGCCGTCAAAGCTTCATTAACTTCGGCACTGTAGGCAACCAACGTGATGTCAGTTCCTTCACGAACGACCTTAGCGGAGTCTAATGGAACCGTGTACTTTTCATCAGGAACTTCATCCTTCATTGAACGGTACAGCTTCAGGTTTTCCATAAATAGAACCGGATCGTCACTTTCAACAGCCGAGATAACTAAGCCCTTAGCGTCGTATGGGTTGGCAGGTGTAACCACCCGTAACCCTGGGGTGCTAACGAAGTAGTTTTCCAAGTTATCTGCATGCATTTCGGCGGTATGAGTCCCACCACCAAATGGTGTCCGTACCGTAACTGGGAAGTTCTTTTGGCCACCGAACCGGTAGTGATCACGGGCTAATTGGCCAACAATCCCATCCATCGCTTCGAACGTGAACCCCATGAATTGGATTTCTGGAATTGGCCGCCAACCGGTTAAGGATAACCCGATTGCCAAGCCTAAGATCCCGGATTCAGCCAATGGCGTATCGAAGACCCGGTCTTCACCGTATTTGTCTTGTAAGCCAACCGTAGTCCGGAACACACCACCGTTTTTACCAACGTCTTCACCGAAGATCAGGGTCTTAGGGTCATCGCCTAGGACTTGATCTAGACCAGAAGTGATCGCTTTAATATACGTCATTTTAGCCATGATTACTTCGACTCCTTTGCTTCAAATTCGGCAATTTGCTTCTTAACAGCTGGAGTAGGAACGTTGTAAGTCCACTTCAAGAAGTCAGAAACCTTTTGTGCCGGAGCTGCTTCAGCATCCTTCATTGCACTCTTGAATTCGTCTTTGTATTCTTCGACTAACTTGTCTTCTTGGTCTTGTGACCAAACACCCTTGTCAGTTAATACTTTCCGCATCCGAATCAATGGGTCGGCATCGAACCAAGGCTTTGTTTCTTCGTCGGTCCGGTAACGAGAAGGATCGTCACCAGCTGAGGAGTGAGCACCGTAACGGTAAGTCAGCGTTTCAATCACGACTGGCCCGTTACCGGCAGCAGCAAATTCACGAGCTGCTTTGGAAACTTCGTGAACGGCCACGATATCCATCCCATCAACTTGGACGGAAGGAACACCCATGGCAACCGCCTTTTGTGCCAAGGTTTCGGCAGCGGTTTGCTGGTAGCGTGGAACTGAGATTGCCCAGCCATTGTTTTGAACGAAGAAGACAGCTGGTGCTTGATAGGCACTGGTGAAGTTAACCCCTTCATACCAGTCCCCTTGAGAAGTCCCACCATCACCGGTGTAGACAAAGGCAACGCGATCTTCGTCGCCATTCTTCTTAATCCCCAATGCAACCCCTGCGGTTTCAACGTATTGGGCACCAATGATAATTTGTGGGAACATCATGTTAGGATTTTCATGTTGATTACCTTCAACATGTCCTTTTGACCATAAGAAACCTTTGGCAACGGTAGTCCCGTGTTGAATCATTTGTGGTAAATCACGGTAGGCTGGCAATAGGAAGTCTTGCTTCTTAAATGCGGTAACACTTCCCATTTCACTAGCTTCCTCACCGGCCGTTGGAGCATAAAAACCGAGACGACCCTGACGGGAGAAGTTCATTGTTTGTTCGTGTAGCGTACGCTCCCAAACCATTTTCTTCATGAAGTCGACAAGTTGGTCATCTGAATATTTTGCCAACGTGTCTGGATCGACGACCTTGCCTTCCCGATCAATCACTTGTACCGGGTGTTTGTATGGATCGGCCATCGTAGCTTTGATCTTGGCAAAGTCTACAATCTGTTTGCTTCCATTAGCCATAAGTAACACTTTCCTTTCACTAAATATGAAATTGTTAACTAAAAGTGAGTTAACGTTGCGTTTCCTGACTACGCTTATAAAGTACCATTTTTTCACAACGCTTGCAAGCCCTTTCATAGCGATAAATAAAGGGATTGGACCAAATCGCTTGAGCCACTTGTGATTGTTTGTTTTCCTACTTTCCTGAAAGCCGCAACCGTTTTCTTTTCATTTCATATTTCACAAGGGGTATGTTACAATTAGTGATAATTATGATTAAAATGTGGAGGTAATGCGCTTGTTTCTCATGAAAGATATTGTCCGCGACGGCGACCCCGTTTTACGACAGGAAGCGGCTGATGTCGCCTTTCCCTTGTCAGCGGAAGACCAACAGTTAGCAAAAGACTTAATGGAATACCTGGTTGTTTCACAGGATCCAGAACAATGTAAGAAGTACGGTTTACGAGCAGGCGTTGGTTTAGCGGCTCCCCAAGTCGGCGTGTCCAAAAAAATGGCGTCCGTCTTAGTCCCTGCCCCAGAAGAAGGCGGCAAGTCACCCTTTACCGATGTAATTATTAACCCCGTCATCGTGTCCGAATCCGTTCAGGCCGGTGCCCTGACGGAGGGTGAGGGTTGCCTTTCCGTCGACAAAGACGTTCCTGGCTTTGTTCCCCGCCACGACCGCATCACCCTGCGTTACTTCGACGTCAACGGTGAGAAACATCAGGTTCGGCTAAAGAACTATCCGGCCATCGTCTGCCAACACGAAATCGACCATCTCCACGGCATGCTGTTCTACGACCACATTAACAAGGACCATCCTTTCGAAACCAATGAAGATATGATTATGATTGAGTAATCTAAAAAGAAGCTCCGACTTTTGACGAGTCGGGGCTTCTTTTTTATCATTTTAGTCTCAAGTAAGAATTTATATCTTTATATAGAAGAAACTAACGCACGGCTGGATCGTTTAACTTCTTTAAGTCCTTCAAATATTCAACCGTAGATTCATTCGTCAGATAAGCCACATCAACGTGCAGCCGTCCTTCGTAGACCCAGATGTCACTGACAACAAAGGCTGGGCCGTCGTTAATCCCCTTCAGGTCATGGTCGGCACCAAAGCTAGCCAAGGCGTCGTTAAAGGCCACTTCCAATGCCCGCAGACGATGCTTTGCATCCATCCCCACCGGCAAGACGTATTCGAAGGCCATGACACCACGCCCCCAAACATCGGCTACCGTTTCAATCGAGCTAATTTGGCTTTCCGCGTCAGTCAACACGTCGTCATTGACTAACCGACGAATGGCGGCCTTCACGGCAACGTCCGTGTCATCCTGGGCAGAACGCCGAACCATCCGCGTTGCCCGCTGGACAATGGAACGGTGAATCAGTTCATAAACAACTATGGCAATGAGTATCCCGATAATTATCTCAATAATTAATGATGGGGCCATCTTGATCCCTCCGTTCACTACACTCTAGCATAATCATAGCATGTTTTGCCGTCTAGGGGTAATTCTATACAATCATCAGAAACTATGCTAAAATTGTGCTAATTGTTGTGTGAGCAACCCGCAGTTCGGAGGGACATAAATGATTCGTCACCTGTTCAACAGGCCGAATTAAATTAGTAATTTAAAAGGAGTTTTGCCACTTGATTTATAAAGTCTATTTTCAAAACGATCAGAAGCGTAATCCTAAGCGCGAGGATACGCATTCACTCTACGTTGAGGCGGACACCGAGGTTGAAGCCCGTGCCCAAGTAGAAGCACACACGGAACATAACATCGAATTCATTGAAGCCATCGAAGGAAATTCTTTAGCTTACGAACAACAGAATCCGAATTATAAGGTGACGGAGTTCGGTGAATGAACAAGCTAAACGTCAAAAATAATGAAACGGCGATTTTTGGCGTGGGTGGACTGGGTGAAATCGGGAAGAACACCTATGGTATTCAATTCCAGGATGAAATCATCCTGATTGATGCCGGGATTAAATTTCCAGAGGACGAACTATTAGGAATCGATTACGTTATCCCCGATTACCAATACCTCGTTGAAAACCAGGCCAAGATCAAAGCGCTAGTGATCACCCACGGCCATGAAGACCACATTGGGGGTATCCCCTATCTGTTAAAGGCACTGAACGTTCCTGTGTACGCAGGTCCCCTTGCCTTAGCACTGATTAAGAACAAGCTTGAAGAACACGGATTACTTAAATCAACTGAGTTACACACAATTGACGATGATACTGTGCTTAAGTTTCGTAAGATGAGTGTTTCCTTCTTCCGGACGACCCACTCCATTCCTGATACCTTAGGGATTGCCGTGCATACGCCGGTCGGAACAATCGTCGAAACGGGGGACTATAAGTTCGACTTAACCCCTGTTACGAACCAGCCGCCTGATCTGCAAAAGATGGCTAAGCTTGGTGCCGATGGCGTCCTTTGCTTGATGTCAGACAGTACCAATGCCGAACGACCAATCTGGACGAAGTCAGAGAAATGGGTAGGTAAATCCATCCGTAAGATCTTTGACCAAGTCGAAGGCCGGGTTATCTTTGCCACCTTCGCTTCTAACATTTCACGGATCGAAACGGCCTGTGAAACGGCCCTGGCCCATGGACGGAAAATTGCCGTCTTTGGCCGGTCAATGGAAGCCGCAATTATTAACGGCCGTGAGTTAGGCTACCTGAACATCCCTAACGAAGCGTTAGTCGATGCCAATACCATTCGTTCCCTACCCGCTAACAAGGTTATGATTCTTTGTACCGGGTCACAAGGGGAACCAATGGCCGCCCTCTCACGGATTGCTAATGGCACCCACCGGCAAATTTCCATCCAGCCGGATGATACCGTTGTCTTCTCGAGTAACCCAATCCCTGGGAACACGATTTCCGTTAACCGGGTGATTAATGAGCTAGAAGAAGCCGGTGCCAACGTTATTCACGGTAAGGTAAACAATATTCATACGTCTGGTCACGGTGGTCAGGAAGAACAAAAGTTAATGTTACGGCTCATGCAGCCTAAGTTCTTCATGCCAATTCACGGTGAATACCGGATGCTGAAGATTCATACCGAACTCGCTGAACAATGTGGCGTGCCATTAGACCACAGTTTCATTCTACAAAACGGGGACGTCCTAGCCTTGACCAAGGACTCCGCCCGAGTTGCTGGTCACTTTACCGCTGGCGATGTTTACATCGACGGCTCTGGTATTGGTGATATCGGTAACGTTGTTCTTCGCGACCGGCAGTTACTTTCCGAAGAAGGCTTGGTTGTGGTGGTTGCCACGATCGACCTGAAGAATCAGGAAATCAAGGCCGGCCCCGACCTCTTATCTCGTGGATTCGTCTACATGCGTGAATCCGGTGAACTATTAAATGAAGGACGTCGTCGGGTCTTCCAGACCATTCGACGGGCCATGCGCAATCCCAAGGCTACCGAAGCTTCGATTCGTAACGCCGTCATTGATGACCTGCAAAACTTCTTATTTGAGAAGACTGAGCGTCACCCAATGATTCTGCCAATGTTCATCATGACTAAGTAATTGAAGATTAATCAGGGATGTGCAAGTTGCACATCCCTTTTTCTTATGACAATGCTAAGTTCTCATGGAAATACTAGGCAGGCTGAACGATTTCGATTATAATAAAAAGGATTAAAATTTGTGAGGTGCAGTCTGTTGAGTGTCCGGTTCTATATTATCTTAAATAAACACGCTGGGAGTGGTCAGGCGGGAACGCTTTGGCCTCAAATCCGGCAGCGACTCGTGGCGGCCCAAGTCCAATATGAGGTCGTCGTTTCAGAGTACGCTCAACATGCTGTTCTCCTCAGCGAACAGTTCGCCAAGCGACTCCCTGACAAGCCGCGGCAGAATTGGGTTGTTCTCGCCTTGGGTGGCGATGGCACCCTGCATGAGGTCCTTAACGGCCTTAGCAGTCAACATCGCGACTACCCAATTCCCGTGACCTACCTGCCCATCGGATCGGGTAATGATTTTGCTCGCGGTGCCGGTCTCTCCCTCAATTGGGAGAAGGCCCTTGACCAAGTCATCCAGTGTACCCATGCCACGAACTACGACATTGGCACCTATAATGAGACCATCAAAAAGGAACGCGGCGTATTCACGAATAACCTCGGGATTGGCTTTGACGCGGCCATTATTGCCCAGGCCAATCAGTCGCGCTCTAAGGTTTGGCTGAATCGGCACCACTTGGGTTCCCTTTCCTATCTGGCCTCAGCACTAAGCGTCTACTATAACCAGAGTGGCTTCACCCTGACCGTTCACGTCGGGAACAAGCGTGACATCTACCCGAATGCCTTTCTCGTGACCACGACCAATCACCCCTACTTTGGCGGTGGCGTCGGGATCGCCCCAGATGCTAACCTGAAGGATCACCGACTTCACCTCGTGGTCATCGAGAAGCCGAATTTCTTCAAGCTGTTGTGGCTTGCCATGCGGCTGGTCTTTAAGAAGCACCTGACCTCGAAGTCCGTCCACTATTATCAGGCCGAGAAACTCCATCTAACGGTTCCTGCCATCGAGTATGGTCAGTTAGACGGAGAAGAGATGGGCGGGCGCTTCTTCGACGTTTATGCGGGTCTCACGAGCTATCCCTTCTGGTTCGACACGACTATTTAAAAATGAGTTGATAAAAGGCCTTACCACTTCTGTGGTAAGGCCTTATTTTAGGTTTAATTTAGTTAATCTTCTGAAGCTTCCATAGCCTCGAGAATCATGTCTAGCTGGGCGCACTTACTGGACAACGCATTCATCTCGTTGCCGAAGCGTGGTTCAATCGTCACGGTGGCAGAACTTGACTGGACGCTCGCAGATTCTTCCTGTTTCAGGGTAGCAAGTTGTGCATTGGCTTGACGGTATTCTTCTAAAATCTCAGTTCGATTACTCAACATTAACAACTCCTTCGGCTATTATGCTGCGGTTTTCAAGTCGGCTAAGACGTTTTACCAGCGCGACTCGAATCAGCTCTACTTTGCTCAAATTTAAGCTTCTTAAGGCAACCGCAACTAATGAGACTACGTTATCACCCCGGCCAGCTATTTTCAATACCCACTTTCAAATAAAACGCTTCCATTTTCAAATATTGTGAATTTCTCATGACCTTTTAATGGTTTAGGGAGCGACCAACCTCAAGACAATAAAAAACCAGCACCGCTAAAAAGTGGGTGCTGGTTTTAAATCTCATTAAGCTCTAAACCGATAATCTATTGAGCGGCTTAGTCATCTTCCTACTTAAGTGTCCCGGCAAATGAAGGCATAAAGTACTTACTGATCGAAGCAACACTGACATTTTGTCCAGGTGCTGGTGCAGCAACATACTGATTATTACCTAAGTAGATGGCATCGTGATAGCTCGACCCCTTGCTTCCCCAGAAGAGAATATCCCCTGGCTTGGCTGAACCAACGGAGTGCGTGGTTACGCGAGCTTCTTGTGCAACGGTACTATGTGGCAGGCTGACACCCATGGCGTGTTGGTAAACATAGGCTACCAACCCTGAGCAGTCCATCCCACTAAGAGAGGACCCACCCCAAACGTATGGGATCTTGGCAGAAGCTAACTTCAAAGCCAGGCTGGTGACGGAACCACTGGTCAAACCAGCGGTGTTCGTCTTACTCGTTGACGAGGCGTTGGTCGTCACATTAGCCGTAGAAGTCGTCTTGGTCGCCTTCTGTGCTGGCTTAGCGGCTGGCGTAGTCGTTTGGCTCGTACTGTTTGTGCTGGTCGTCGCCGTAGCGTTTTGTGAGCCAGTTGCTGGTGTAGCCGCCTGACTGCTTGCGCTTGAAGAAACGCTCGAGGTCGTCGATGGTGCAACGGCTCTGGTCGTCTTAGTAACCGTTGATGACGCTGATGAGCGCGGTGCTGACGAGCTAGACACGGTCCGACTGACCGTACTTGAACTCGTCGTTGTCGAGTTAGCAGACACCGAACTCGATGGTGCTGAGCTGGCTGGTGCAGAAGCAGCTGGTGCTGAACTTGATGCGGCCGGCGTTGCCGAACGCGTCAATGAAGACCGTGAACTCGTCACATTGGCATTCTCGTGATTTTGCTTACCAACCACTGAACTGCTTGAGCTGGTGGTACTTGATTGGCTCGTACTGCTGGTCGATGTGCTTGTGGAAGCCTTGGCTTGGTTAGCCTTTTGCTTGCTGGCAGCCGCCTGTTGGGCCGCCACGATTTGTGCTTGAACAGCATTGGCCTTATTAGTCGCTTGCTGGTTGGCACTAGTCGTGGTGGTCGTTGAAGGGTTACTGCTGCTGGTCGTTGTCTTAGTAGCGGTCGACCCAGCCTGTGGAATCACCAGCGTTTGACCAACGCTCAGCATATCGCCACTCAAGTCGTTAGCCTTTTGCAGTTGTGCCACCGTTAAATGATAGGTTTGTGCCAGGTCCCAAAGCGTGTCACCAGACTTAACGGTGTAACTCTGTGTGGCCTTTGACGACTTAACCTGGAGCTTTTGCCCGACAAAGATTAAGTCAGTCTTGGCATCAATCGAATTCTGTTGTTCTAAATCCTGAACGGAAACCCCTAATTTTTGTGAAAGGTCCCAAACTGTGTCGCCTTGTTTAACTTGGATACTATCAGCGTTTGCCGTGATTGTTGCACCGGCGGCAAAAGCTCCAATGGCACCGACGACGCCAACGACTGCTTTGGTTGTTCGTTGTGCTTTACTCATCTTCACCAACACGTCCTTTTATGACAGAAATTTTTTAGCTAAAACGTTCGGAAACATTGATGACCTCCAGCCATCGCTCCGTTGGTTTATAGTAAATACGAATTACAAATTAATACTAACACACGTTTTCCCAGTTTCTTGTGAAATATTAAGTAATTATTAACGGATTTCGGCCATTGAACACTTGTTCTACCTGTTCGGTCCAAAAATGAAAGCCCTTACCCAGACCGACCGCCCTCACTAGTCTTAGCGCCCTTATTCACTTGAAAACATTTGTTCTGTTTCTATCCATTTCACAAAAATTGTGTGATACCGCCATTTTTTGAAAACGTTGATTTGACTGATATATGT
The DNA here is from genome assembly GCF_003946545.1 of Levilactobacillus tangyuanensis. Taxonomy (GTDB): domain Bacteria; phylum Bacillota; class Bacilli; order Lactobacillales; family Lactobacillaceae; genus Levilactobacillus; species Levilactobacillus tangyuanensis. The sequence goes on along the minus strand of NZ_RHOA01000003.1, from coordinate 49,843 downwards.
ATCTTACAAGTGATTATTGACTTCGCTTTCTGTATCCTACAAGTGACCAGTTTACCGGCTCACTTGTGAAATTTAAAAAAGATCACAAAAAAAGGCGGCTTTTTTAGCCGCCCTTTGTTATTTCATTGTCTTAACTAGTTGGTCCCGCTAAATAATCCCTGGAAGAAGCTTGTAATGCTGTTCCAGATTCGCACGATAAAGTTCTCGGCTTGCTTGGCATCGGCACTATTGGCGAAATCCTTTAGACTAGCCATCTTGTTTCCGACACTGTTGGCCAGATTATTGGCAACATTCGTGACATTACTGATATACGTCTTTGATGTCGAGACCGGCGCCTGTTGAACCTTGCTCAGGGCAACCGCGATGTTTGTCACCTGTGTTGAATTGGTCTTGTCGTCAATACCTTGCTTAGCCAAGGCCTTTTGCAACATCGCTTCGATGTCCGCCTTCGTGGCTAAGTCATCCCCGTTTTGACGTTGCTTAGCCAGGTCGGACGAAACCGACCCAACGGCAGACATCAACTTACCAGGATATTTCTTGTCATTGTTGTTGGAATCGATAGCTGGTTGGGTGGCATCCAAGACGCTATTGGCAGCCTGGGTGTTTTCCGAGTTCAGCGTTAAGCCGTCCGTAGCCAAGGCCTTGTAAACACCCGTCAGAGCTGATTCCCCTGACACTGACTTATCGGCAGTCACGGTAATGATGACGTCCTTAACCCCGGCCATCGTCGCAACCATCGCATATTGCTGAGAAGTAACTTCTGTGATGTTATTGTTCCCATCGTAGTCAGCGATGTTAACCTTAACGCCAGTACCGGGATCAGCCGGCGCCAAGGCAACGGAACTAATCATGCTAGCATCCGATGTCCCGGCAGAGTTCAAGTATTTGGCGTAATCACTACCTGTTGCGGATAAGGTGGTGTAGTTGGACTTAACGCCCAGCGCCGAAGCCACCTTGTCCTTATCTTCACTGGCCAGGCCAGCACCGTAGACCACATAGGCCTTGGACAGGGCTTTCGTCTGAACGGTACTGCCGCTTGAAGCGGAGTCACTATCCGTCGTGGCACTACTATTCGTGGAATCAGTCGTGTCCGCAGCCGCCCGAGTCAGCGTGCTGCCGACCCCGACAACCATCATTGCTGCAGCGAGTCCTAAGACAATCTGTTTAATTTTCATGAATTTTCCTCTTCTTTCACACAAGTTCTTTCCCCCACAAAGATTATAGCATCTCTAGGTTTGGTCAACTCATTCACCCATTGACCTTAGAGAATTCTTCAATAATCGGGTTACCAGAACCGCCGTGCACCAACGTATTCAGCTGCATATTTAGGTGTCGCCATTGGTGTTAATTGCACATTTTCACCCGGCTTTGGGGCATGCAGCATTTGACCGTCACCGGCGTACATGCCAATGTGATGCACCGTACCTGTGCCGTGTTTTTCGGCAAAGAAGACCAAATCGCCAGCCGATAATTGTTCAGGGGCCACCGGGTAGCCATTAGCAAATTGATCCTGCGCGTCCCGCGGAATCCAGACGCCCACGGCACGGTGTAAGGCATAAACCAATCCTGAGCAGTCGAAGCCTTGGGGCGTCAACCCACCCCAGAGGTATGGGGTATCAATGAATTTCTTGCCAATTGTGAGTAACAGGTCCCCCCGGTCGGCACCCGTGGCGCTCAACTTGGCGGCGGAGGCCGTCACCCAGCCCTTACCCAGGGGCGTGACCACCTGTAACCACTCTGGCGTTTGACCAGTCGTCGTTAACAAGGCCCCCAGTGGTAAGTTCATGACCGGCTGTCGATCCTGATCTAATAACGGTGTTGAGACCTGAACTAACCGAACAGTCGTTGTCGGGTAATCCAATTCCTCATCACTATCAGTTAATTGACTAAGTGGTAACCAGCCCGGATAGCCTCTGCGCTCCATTCGGTTGGCCTGCCGCCGAACAAAGACGTGAGCCCACTGGCCTTCAATCCGGTCCAAAACGACTTGGTCGTTGAATAATGCTTCTGTAACGACCAAGTCCTCATCGGCTAATTGTTCCCGATCCGCAGCACTTAGGTCCACTAACCACTGGTCTAAGTCCCCGGTCTTCAGAAATGTCTGGTCATTCTTAGTTACCGTCTTCGGTTGTGCCCAAACGAGGGCCGTTGCTACCTTAACTCGCCGAATATCCACTAAAACCGCCTCCAATTTACGTTTACCTTCAATATACCAATAAATGAACAAACTTACTAGATTCTACGGCAAGTTTGCCGTTCTGGAAGGAAAAACAGGGATTGAGACCCGCTGGCCCCAATCCCTGTTCTGCTTATCATTATTTTAATTGAAGGTAGGATTGGACAACATTCTCTGGTGTGAAACCGGCCATGGCCACAACTTTACCGCCATTACCACTCGCACCAAATTGTTCTTGGGTAATCATTGCCCCGTCGAGTCCAACATATTGACACCAGCCCAGACCGCTAGCCATTTCGATGGCCACGCGTCGCCGGAGCTTCGCTGGCAAGACAGCATCGCGATATTCGGCCGATTGGGCGTTAAACTTCTCGAAGCTTGGGACCGAAACCACCCGAACGTCATGGCCCAATTCAAGGAGTCGAGCCTGTGCATCCAAAGCCAGTTGGACTTCGGAACCGGAGGCCATCAGAATACCTTCAGCCTCATCTTGGGCATCGGCCACCACATAGCCACCGCGATGCACACCGGTGTGAACTTGGGCCGCTGGTTTTGGCAGGGTTGGTAACCCTTGACGTGTCAACACGATCGCCGTCGGATGATCGGTCGCGTGTAAGGCTTCTTGCCAAACAGCCGCCGTTTCATTGCCATCGGCTGGACGGTAAACCGTCAGGCCTGGGATGGCCCGTAATGCGGCCAGTTGTTCCACAGGTTCATGGGTTGGTCCGTCTTCCCCAACGGCTAAAGAGTCATGAGTGAAAACATAAATCACTGGCAATTGTTGCAGGGCCGCCAGACGAATAGCTGGCTTCATGTAATCAGAGAAGACGAAGAAGGTTGATCCGTAAACCCGGGTCCCACCATGTAAGGCGATCCCGTTCATGGCAGCCGCCTCGGCAAATTCCCGAACACCAAACCAAAGGTTACGGCCAGTTGGATTCTCTGAACTAAACCGGTCATCATCGGCAATTGCCGTCTTATTGGAGCTGAACAGATCGGCTGAACCACCCCAAAGGTTTGGGCAATCCTCACTCATCCGTTGCAGAATTTCATGGCCACTCGCACGAGAAGCCAAGGCATCCTTCTTGTAGTATGTTGGTAAGTCATCATCCACATTAACTGGCAACGTTTGACTAATACCTTGAGCAAATTGAGCCGATAATTCTGGCTCTTCATTGGAATAGTGAGCAATCAAGTTCGACCATTCCTGATGACCAGCCCACCCACGGGCCTTAATCGTCGACATGAACCGGTCGGTAACCGCTTCAGGAACCGTGAAGGGATCGTTATCCCAGTCATAATAGTCACGCGTGGCAGCCAGGTCGTCCTCGTTTAAAGGTGCCCCATGGACCTTGTTCGTCCCTGCATTAGGACTCCCTGCACCGATGACCGTCTTAACCTCGATTAAGGTTGGGCCGGTTTGATTGTTTTTGGCCGTGCAGATGGCCTCATCAATTTCGGTTAAATCATTCCCATCGGCAACCCGAAGGTAATTCCAGCCATAACTCTCAAAGCGCTTCGCAACATCATCATGACAAGCATTGGTCAATGGACCATCCAAAGAAACGTCATTTGAATCATAGAGCACGATTAACTTGTTGAGTTTCAATTGACCAGCCAGGCTAGCGGATTCTGCGGCAACCCCTTCCATGAGGTCCCCGTCACCACAGATAGCATAGGTATAATGGTCAACCACGTTAAAGTTTGGTCGATTGTATTGCGCAGACAAATGCATTTCTGCCATGGCCATCCCGACGGCCATCCCAACCCCTTGGCCCAATGGACCAGTGGTGGCATCGACACCAGGCGTCACGCCATATTCCGGATGACCGGGGGTCTTGCTACCTAATTGGCGGAAGTTCATCAGGTCATCACGACTCAAGGCAAAGCCACTAAGATGCAACAAACTGTAGAGCATGGAAGATCCATGGCCCGCCGATAAGACGAAACGATCGCGGTTGAACCATTGTGGGAAAGATGGGTCAACCCGCAGGTGCCGTGAGAACAAAACGTAAGCCATTGGTGAAGCCCCTAAAGGTAATCCCGGGTGACCTGACTTTGCTCGCGAGATCATGTCCATACTTAACATTCGGACGGCGTTCACTGCCTTGGTATCAACTGCATCGAAACTCGTTTGATCACGTACTACTTCTTCATTCAACATCTCAATTAACCTCGCTTATTTTGGCCAGACCTTTGTCGGCCACCGTTTATGGTTGATGGTTTATTTGTGTTCATTTTACCGGTAGAATCGACATCACTCATCGACTTTTCTAACTATACCAATTGCTTTTATTTTTTGCAACCCCTCAATAGATTGCTTTAACGGCGGCGATTGTTTGTTAGAACAGCTGCCGTACGTCTAATATACCGATTTTGTTGAGTTGCAACCGGTTGTCAAAATAAGCAAAAAAAAAGCAATCTTTTCCGAAAAAATTCGAAAAGATTGTTTTTTTTGAAGAAGCTTTCTGAAAATTATTTTTCGCTAGCCGCTTTGATCTGATCGTACGTTGGAATTGATGGCATGGCACCCAACCCCTGTACCGTCAATGAGCTGGCCCGCTGAGCAAAGGTTAACGCTTCAACGATGTTGCTGAAGTCTGCCTTTAATTGGGAGCTTAGCGCACCAATGAAGGTATCGCCAGCCGCCGTCGTATCCACAGCCTTAACCTTAAACGCTGGAACAAAGCCAGATTGTTTTTCGGTGGCGTAGTACGCCCCTTTACTCCCAACCGTGATAATCAGGTTCTTAACGCCGAGTTCCTTGAACTTCTTGGCATTAGCATCCATCGAGGCCTCATCGGTCACTTCAATCCCGGTCAGTTCAGCACTTTCCGTCTCATTAGGAACCACTAAGTCCGTGACCTTCAGGATTGCCGGATCCATTTCGGCAGCTGGTGCTGGATTCAAGATCGTGATGACATTGTGTTGCTTAGCCACCGTAAAGGCTGCCAGAGTGGCCGCCTGTGGCGTTTCGAATTGGGCAATCAGGATATCTGCCTTGGCAATTTCATCCTCACGAGCAGTGACCTCATCAGCCTCTAACTGCTGGTTAGATCCGCCATAGACCAAGATACTGTTCTGACCGGCTTCATCTAAGAGAATGAAGGCAGAGCCAGTCCCAACAACGGGGTCCGTAATGATCGCACTGGTATCGATTTGGTCATTCTTTAATGATTCGACCATGAACCGGCCGGCATCATCATTCCCGACCTTACCAATAAAGCTAGTGTCAGCACCGGAACGGGCAGCGGCAACAGCTTGGTTTGCCCCTTTACCCCCTGCAGCACTGGTTTTATTTTCAGTTGACAGCGTTTCACCAGGTTGTGGCATCCGCGCCACGCGTAATGTCGTGTCCACGTTTAAACTACCCAGCACCGTTACTTTGTTTGACATGATTAACCTTCACTCCTTAACCGGTTTTTGGTTATTCGTAAAACGTTTTACCTTGTATTGACACACCGAGGCAACCGTTTTTCATTGCTCTAGCGTATCATTTTTCGAAAAGGCTTACAAGCCCCATCTAAACTTTTTTAATTGGACTCGTACTCTCCCGTTGACGCAGGGTTACCGGCAATGCCAAGCTCTGTGCCGCCTGATGCTGATCCTGAATTCGGTTGATCAGCATCTCGGTGGCCTGTTGGCCCATCGTCACCATCGGTTGGTGGATACTACTTAGCTTAGGAACCACGTATTCATCCAGGTCAATGTCATCATAGCCCAGGACGGAAATGTCATTCGGCACATTAAGGCCCTTCTCGTGAAGTCCCCGAATCAATCCGAGCGCGGTTTCATCATTGATGGCAAAAACAGCGGTAGGATGTTGATTCAAGACCGCATCGGTGGCCTGGTAGCCCCCCAACTTGGTCATTGGTGAATGAATGATGGCCTCATCCGGCAAATCGACGCCTGACGCAGCCAGTTTTTCCTTGAATCCATTCAACCGGATAACCAGGTTTTGTGTAGGTTTGTCGGGCATAACAACCGCCAGTTTGCGGTGACCCAGGTACAACAGGTGGTTCGCCGCTAATTGACCCCCCTGTTCATCATCCACGTGAATTCGGTCCAGACTAGGACCACCATTTTGGTCGATCAACAGATAAGGAATCCCATTCTTTTTTAAAATGTTGTCGATGGCTTCCCCAGTAATCGATGCACTGGCAATGATTAAGCCATCCACTGCCCGCTTAATCAACTCCTGGAGATAGTATCCCTCGAGCTCTTCATCATGATTGGCGCCAAAGATCAGCGGAATAAAATGGCGTTCCCGACTCGTCTCTTGAACACCGCGAATAAACATACTAAAGAAAGGGTTCCCCAGATTAGGCACCAGCACGCCGATGGTCTGGGCGGATTTCATAATCAGGTTCCGCGCATTGAAGTCCGGCACGTAGCCCATCTCTTCTTGCAATTGATGAACCCGTCGCCGCGTATCCAGACTAAAGCGTTCACCCTTACCATTTAAGATCTGTGAAACTGTTGTCACCGAAACGCCTGCTGCTTCTGCGAGATCTCGAATCGTTACTTTGCGTGTCATAGTACCCTCCACAGTCATTTATTCCTATTCACTATTATACCCCATCATAGAGATTTGCAACCGGGATTTTCGACAAAATAAAAAGGCCTCCCGCAGAACGACACCTGCGACAGGCCGCCAAACGGCTTACGCCTTTAGGATTTTGTCGATTTTTGCCAATTGTTCGTCATCAAAATCTAGTTGTTGCACCGCCTGAATATTTTCCTTCAGGTGTTCTGGGCGTGAAGCCCCGGTAATCACACTCGTGACCACGGGATCGTGAAGTAACCAGGCCAAAGCCATGTCGGCCAGCTTTTGCCCCCGACTCTTGGCAACCTCATTCAGCGCCTGGAGCTTAGCAACCATTCGTTGCCGACCATCCTGACCATCGAGCAAGGATTGGTTTGACCAATGAATATTAACATCTTCAGGAAGACCATCCAGATACTTATCCGTCAGTAAGCCTTCGGCCAGCGGACCATAGGCCACAACCCCGGCGTTATTTTCCCGTAAACGGTCAAATAAACCGTCATCGGCCGCGGACTGATTCAATAGGTTATACGAGACCTGGTCAACCACAAACGGCGTGTGCAATTCCTTAAAAATTTTGATCATGGCCAAGGATTGCTCTGCCGTGTAATTCGAGATCCCCACGTAAAGGGTCTTCCCTTGGCGAACCAAGTCGTTTAATGCCACCGCCGTTTCTTCCGGATTTGTATCCGGATCAAACCGATGACTATAAAAGATGTCGACGTAATCTAACCCCATGGCTTGCAGGGAACGGTCCAACGATGCCATCAAGGTCTTTCTCGAGCTCATCTGCCCATAAGGCCCTGGCCACATGTGATAACCGGCCTTACTACTAATCACCAGCTCGTCACGATAGGGCTTCAATTCATGGGCATAGACCTGTCCAAATAAACTTTCTGCTGCGTAGGACCCTGGACCGTAGTTAGCCGCCAGGTCAAAACTAAAAATGCCTGCGTCAAACGCCGCCAAAATGACGTCGCGCGCATCGGCATAGTTGGCCTGTTCGCCAAAACTATGCCACATTCCAAAAGAAATAGCCGGTAGCTGGAAGCCGGTGTTACCCGCCCGCCGTACCGGCATTTTATCATATCGATGTTCATTTGCAAGATACATGACGCCACATCCCTTTCTCTTATGCCTACAGGTAAGTATAAGAAATTGGTGTGGACCAGTCAAGTTATCCGCTGGCTAATGCCGAGAGTCACTCAGCTTAACCGCTTGTGAAACGTGACCATTGGTGGCCGCTAAGAGCTCCTTAGCCTCAGCAATGGTGCCCTTCGTCTCAATCAACACGATCGCTAATGGGACATTGTTGCCCGCCCGGTCGAGTGCTCGTTCTGCTGCCAAGGTCGAGGTCTGAGTCGCCTCGGCGATAATCTTCTTGGCCCGTTCAAAGGTCTTACCGTTCGTTGGCACCACATTAATCATCAGGTTCTGGTAAACCTTCCCTGACTTGATCATGATCCCGGTTGACAACATGTTCAGGACCATCTTTTCGGCAGTACCAGCCTTTAGCAACGTGGCCCCCGTAATAATTTCGGGCCCCACTACGGGCGTTATTGGATAGTCCGCCAATTCGGCTAACGGACTGCCCTCGATACAAGAGAAGCCAACGCCGATGGCCCCTTGCTCCTGCGCAAATCTTAAGGCCGCCAACGTATACGGCGTTTGCCCAGAAGCAGCACTTGCCACAACAATATCCTTATCCGTCAAATGAACGGCAGTCATATCCTCGTGGGCCAACTCAACCGAGTCTTCGGCGGATTGAACCGTTTCGGTTAACGCGGATTGCCCCCCGGCAATTAAGCCAAAGGTTTGGTCCGAAGTTAAACCATAGGTTGGTTGTAGCTCCGTCGCATCGATGACCCCCAGTCGACCGGAAGTCCCGGCCCCGACATAAATCAAGCGCCCGCCCTCATCAAACAGTGGGAACGCGGCATCAATCGCCGCAGCTATCTGGGGTAACTGTTTCTGAACCGCCCGGGCAACGCGGTGGTCCTCACGATTAATGGTCGCGACCATCTCAAGCGTTGATTCACGGTCAATGTGCATTGACCGATGATTGCGCTGTTCTGTTAGTAAGTCTTCAAATTGCATAATGTCGGCCTCCAACTTCCATTTCATGCATGCTATGTATTCGCTTTCATTGAGTCTACTCTAGGTATACCATCTTTCATGAATAATTTCAATCGTGTTTTCTTTAAAAGACCAAATTAGATTTATTTTCGTTTCTTAATTTCAAAGATAACATCGACCCACATCCTATTTTCAGGAAATCTATCCTGAAAACTTTGGGGTGACTTGTCAACCCAATAAAAAAGAGCCAACCTTTCCAGGTCAGCTCTCAGTCACTCTTATTGTCCTTGACGGTGAGGAACTCGTCCAAACAGCTTATCGACTGGTTGGTCATGGTAAATCAGGTCGATGGCATTGCCAAACAGTTCACCCACGGATTCAATCACGAATTTATCGGATTGTTTATCTTCGGGCAACTGAATCGAGTCCGTAATCACGACCTTCTTCAACACGGAGTCGTTAATCCGTTGCGTGGCATCACCAGAGAGAACGGCATGCGTGGCACAGGCATAGACATCCGCTGCCCCGGCATTCTTCAGGGCGTCCGCCGAAACGGTGATCCGAATCGCGGTATCAATAATGTCATCAACGAGGATGGCATGCTTGCCCCGAACATCCCCAATCACGGCTTCCGGTTGCGCGACATTTTCAGTATCGCTTCGGTTGTCCACAATGGCGATAGGTGCCCGCAGTAACTCGGCCAGGCGACGGGCCCGACTGACACCCGCATGATCGGGTGCGACGACAACGATGTCTTCATTCGCCAAGTTAGGATTCTTTTCAAAGTAGCTGATCAACAGCTGGTCACTTTGTAAATGGTCCACGGGAATGTCAAAGAATCCTTGAAGTTGGGCGGCATGCAGGTCTAAAGCGATCACCCGATCGACCCCGTCCATTTGCATCAATGAGGCAATCAACTTGGCCGTAATGGGTTCACGGGCCCGGGCTTTACGGTCAGCCCGTGAGTAACCGTAGTAAGGAATCACCACGTTAATCTTCGCAGCACTAGCTCGGCGTGCTGCATCCACCATGATCAATAATTCCATCAGATTGGTGTTGACCGGATCCGAGACTGATTGAATCAAGAAGAGTTCGTCGCCCCGAATGCTTTCATCAATACTAATTTGAATTTCACCGTCGCTAAAGTGATTAATCGTCGCTTTACCCAATTCAACCCCAGCAGCCTTAGCAATTTTTTCTGCCAACGGTCGATTAGAATTCAGAGCAAAAACTTTCATATTGCCAGCTTCGACGTTTTCCATAACAGCCTCCCAGTGGACTATCCACAATCGTTAATATTTTTCTGTCTTTATTATCGCAATCTTTGCTACGAAACGCAACGCTCACGCGACCAAATTAGGACGAATGACTAAATTGTTCCGGCGTGACGCCCTGCATCCCAATCATGGGGTCAATTGCCCCCGCCAAAACCAACGCCGTCGTCAACCGATAATCATGTGGCTCGGATACCGGTTCTGGGTCCTGCGTCACAGGCTCAGTTTCCGATGGCGTTGCCATCGCGTCACCGGTATCAGTCGCGGGAGCTGCCGGAACCGGCACCTCTTTGGCCGGTTCGTCCGGTGCCAGAACCTTCTGAATCCGCCCGGTGAGCGTGGTACGCCGGTTGACGGACAGATTGGTCACACAGGTCTCAAAGGCCTGCGGTTCTCCAACCAGAATCAACATGTCTGCCGCCCGCGTCACCGCGGTATAGAGCAGGTTACGCTGAAGCATGCGTTGAAATTGACTAACCATGGGCAGGATGACCAGCTTAAATTCGGACCCCTGCGACTTATGAATCGACATACAATAGGCCAGGGTTAATCGAATCCAATCTTGACGAGAATAAGTGACCTCAGTCTGTTCAAAGGCGATGGTTAATTGGTCCGTCTTCACATCGTTGTGCTTGTCACTAGCCAGATCAATCCCGGTAATGACCCCGATGTCACCGTTAAAGACATTATTTTCTGGGCTGTTAACGAGGTGCAGCACCTTGTCGCCAATCCGAAATTTTTGATTTCGAAACTCTACTTGCTTTTGCCGGTCATTTTCATGGGGATTCAGAATGTCCTGCAACATCTCATTTAACCGGTCGATCCCGGCGGCTCCCCGATACATGGGTGCCAGCACCTGAATGTCACTGGCCGAGAAGCCCTTGGCGTGGGCCTTCTGCACCACCTGTTGGATGACCGTCGCCACCTGACCAGCATGACAGGCGAAGAACGACCGGTCCGGTTGATTCTTCGTGAAGTCGGCTGGCAGGGTCCCCGCCTTAATGGCGTGGGCCAACGGAATAATCGATGACCCATCCCCTTGACGATAGATCGTTTCGAGTTGAATCTTCGGTAACTGATCGCTGGCCAGCAAGTCATGGAAGACCTGTCCAGGTCCCACCGATGGGAGTTGATCTTTATCCCCCACAAAGATCACTTGCATCCCAACCGGAACGGCTCGGAGCAAGGTCTTCATCAGATATACATCGACCATGGAAACCTCATCGACAATGAGTAACCCACCTTCCAAATCATTGGTCGCCGCCGCATCCAGATCGGTCTCCCGCCCGGTTAGGCCGAGCAATCGATGAATCGTACTGGCTGGAAGATTGGTTGTCTCACTCATCCGCTTGGCCGCCCGACCTGTCGGTGCCGCCAACAAGATTGGAAACGGTTGATCCTTGTATGAATTAATATCCAACGACACATCGTGAACCTTAGCGTAAAGGTTCACCAGACCACGGATAATTGTCGTTTTCCCGGTACCGGGCCCCCCGGTGAGTAACATCACCCTCGCCTGAATGGCCGCCTTGAGTGCCGCCATCTGTGAGTCATCATAATCGATTTCTAATTGTTTCTCAACGACCCGTAACTGCTTAGTCAAGGCCTTATCGGAGAAGCTCAGCGGCTCATCTGGGGCCTTTAACAGCCGTTGTAGGTGCTCGGCAATCTGCCATTCGGCATCGTATAGGCCCTTTAGGTAAATCCGCTGGTCGTCACCGACCACCTTCTGTTGTTTGGCCAGCGTTAACAGTTGGTCCGCCAAAATCTGGGGATCAAGGGCAACATTCCGGGAGTTTTCTAACAGCGCGAGGGTTTGACCTAGCAGAGGCTTGGCCGTTGTATAGGTATCCCCATTGGCCGCCGATAAATCCGTCAGCGTTTGTAGTAGCCCGGCCTGTAATCGTTCCGGCCGATCGGCCGCGTACCCCAGTTGGGTGGCAATCTGATCGGCTCGTTTGAAGCTCACCCCGCGAATATCTTCCGCCAACTGGTACGGATTCTCATGAATGACGTCTAGCGTTTTCTCTTCGTAACGGGCGTAAATCTCTGCCGCCAAACTACTCCCAAAGCCATAACCATTGAGCCCAATGATGATCTGTTCCATCCCATTATTAGTCTGCAGCTGGCTAACCAACATTGTCGACAATTTGCTCGATAAATGAAGTGGGGCTAAAACCGAACTGTCGGCCAAAATTTTATCGATAGCCTCGGCCCCCAGAGCAGTCACAATCTTGGTAGCCGTCTTCTTGCCTAAGCCAGGAAAATCATCCCCACTGAGGTAGGCAATCAACCCCTCCTTAGAGGTCGGGGTTTCATTTTGATAATTATCAGCCTGGAACTGCACCCCATACTTAGGGTGCTCAACGCGCTTACCGGTAAAGCGGTACTGCACGTCATCCTTTATATCCGCGAAGTTCCCGGTAACCACGATTTCATCCTCATGCCAATCGAGACTGGTCTCAGCAACCTTGACTAACATCACTTTATAAAAGCTATCATTGCTAGCAAAGAAAACCGCACTGACGGAACCCACCACGTAATCCGCTTGGTGGCCGTCGTCGCCCGCAAATAGATTGAGTGATTCGGTTGCCATAAACTGTCCCTCCTATTCTTTATCCGGATGTCGTTGCGTCTGCACAAATTTTTCAATATCGGCGAGACGTTTCTGTCCTTTTTCAAAATAACTTGGATCTTGTTGCTTGGCTAACGTGAAATAGTGGTTATACGCTTCGCCTTGAACCATCGCGACGAGGCCCCGGTCAAAGTTAGCGGCGCCGTTAGTGGGTTGTAACTGTAATAGCTGGTCGTAATACGTTGCTGCTTGGGCCATATTTCCCACTGCCAATAGATTACCAGCAACCACTTGCAGGGTCGCTGGATCTTCTGGTTGATTGGCTAAAGCGGTCAGCGCAAATGCCAATGCCCGCTTATGGTCACCGCTACCCATATAGCTCTGGGCAACCATCAGGTAGCCGGCGGCCTTTAAGTCCTGGCTCAACTGATCAAACTCGGCAATGGCCTTACCATAGTCCTGGGCGGCATAGTACACATTGCCCAGTCCATAGTGCAACCGCTCAACCACTTTTGGCTGGGCCTGAAAGAGTCCCAGCGCCTTCATCAGCAATTCCTCTGCTTGTGCGTAGGAATTGAGATCGACAAGGACCGTTGCCAATTCATAATAGGCTTCACTATTGCCTGGTTCTAACGTAATTTTCTGAACGAGTTCGTGAACCAATTGTTCAGAGCGTTGTTTATCTTGTTCACGACCATTGTTATTTTTATCTGTCATAACGTCTCCTATATCGTATCCGTGGGATCTGCGGCTTCTGTCAGAAAGCTGGTATCATTCCAGTCAATGAGCTGATAGGGCTTCCCCGGTGCCGTTTCTAAAATGGTCACACTCGTGTTTCGCAGGCCACCGCGGTGCCGCAGGTCGGGCAGCGGCGTGCCTAGCAAGGCATTGACCTCCGCATTTAGTGCTGCCCCATGACTGACCACTAACACATTATCTTTAGGATCGGGATTAGCCGCCACGATCGCGTCAATTGCGGGGGTCATGCGCTGAATCACCTCATCAAAGGTTTCCCCACCGATTCGGTCCGTGCTGTACTGGTCGGGATGATTGCGAAACCCATCGAGTTCCGCCGAAAACTGGGCTTGAACATCATCAAAGCGCATTCCCTCTAATTTTCCCAGATGAAATTCTTCGAGCCGACTCATCAGGGTTAAGGGAATCGTTTGGTCGAGTTCTGTTAGAATATGTTCCGCCGTCACTCGCGCCCGCTTAATCGGACTCGAGTAGACGTGTTGAAACGGCACTGCACGTAGGAACTGCCCCACTTGGACCATTTGCCGATAACTCTCATCGAGCAATGGTGAATCGCCGCCAGCCCCCTGAAAACGACCTTCTAGGTTCCACTGCGTCTTGCCGTGACGCACAAAGTATAATTTCAATTTAAAACAGCTTCCTTTCCGCGTCATACATACAGTCTATTATGCCAGTTTTACCCCGGATTTCAAAGAATTCTCGGTCAAAAAAAGCCCGGCAACGACGTTCATCGTCCCCGGACCCGTTTAAGTTAAATTAATTGTAATTCGCGTTCCCTGTTGTAGGCAGCGTCGATAATGGCGCTCCCAAGGCACTCGTCACCACTGTAGAAGACAACGGCTTGGCCCGGCGTAATTGCCCGAGCAGGGTCATCAAATTCCACCGTGACCTGTTGGCCATCCTCACTCAAGTGAACGGTCACGCCCGTATCCTTTTGCCGGTAACGGAACTTCGCCGTGCAATGGAAATCGGAACCGCGGTCAATCGTGTTCACCCAGTGAATGTCAGAAGCGGACAGATGGGTGGCATACAGGTGTGGGTTATGGTAACCCTTGCCGACGTAGAGCACGTTCTTCTCCAAGTCCTTACCGATAACAAACCAAGGCTCGTTATCAATACCGTCACCACCAATACCGAGGCCCTTACGTTGGCCAATGGTGTAATACATCAGGCCTGCGTGCTGGCCCTTCACTTCGCCATCAACGGTCATCATCTTACCAGCCTTGGCAGGTAAGTAATGGTTCAGGAAGTCCTTGAAGTGCCCCTTTTCACCGATGAAGCAGATCCCCATGGAATCCTTCTTCTCAGCGGTTGCCAGGCCTGCTTCCTTAGCAATTTCCCGAACCTGTGGCTTAACCAAGTCACCAATTGGGAACATTACCCGGTCTAATTGTTCCGTTGATAATTGACTCAAGAAGTAGGTTTGGTCCTTGTTCTGGTCAACGGCACGCATCAAGTGAGCATGACCATCTTCATCGCGAGTCAATTGTGCATAGTGACCCGTTGCAATGTAGTCAGCACCTAACTCGATAGCGTAGTCGAGAAAGGCCTTGAACTTGATTTCCTTGTTGCAAATAACGTCAGGGTTCGGCGTCCGCCCCTTCTTGTATTCATCCAAGAAGTAGGTAAACACACGATCCCAGTATTCCTTTTCGAAGTTGACTGAGTAATAAGGAATCCCAATCTTCGCTGCAACTTTCGCAACGTCCTTGTAATCCTCGGTAGCGGTACAGACACCATTCTCGTCCGTATCGTCCCAGTTCTTCATGAAGACGCCGACCACATCGTAACCCTGTTGCTTTAACCGCAAGGCCACGACGGAGGAATCGACACCACCACTCATACCAACGACAACCCGAATCTTACTGTTGTCCTGCATGGTATCACCATCATTTCTATCAGATTCTGGAGAATCTACGATTTGAAGGTCGCATAAATCCAGTATGGTTAATTTTACCCATTATACCGGTGTTTTGCAAGCCTGGTGTTCCCTCCCCACGAGCAAACAAAAAGCCCAGAAATTAATCCCGGGCTTAAGCAATTAGTCTTTAATTTGTAAGATTTCGCGATCGATTAGGTTCTGGAGAATAAAGTGATATTGTTCCACATTACCTTCAGCATGCGTCCCCTTGAAGATGTTGACACGGCTATTACCGGAGGCGTTCGTCGTGGCCATCTTGAAGCCACTCAGGTCCTTGGCAACCGTCACGCGTAACATCTGATTCTTATTATAGGGTGACGTTGGGTCCACGGAACGTGCCAACACGTAGTTGCCGGCATTCGAGATTTGAAACCCGACATCCTTCAAAGCATAGGACTTAATGTTGGGATGGAGTTCATAAGTATCCGTGTCACCATCGATTTTCATGGTTTTACCAAATAACATTCTACTTCACCTCGCTGTGAGAAAGTCTAGCCACAATTGCGGCCACATTGTCGACAAATGCCGAGATTTCGGCGCTCGTCGTCTGCCGGCCAAAGGACAACCGAATTGATTCGGCAATCCGTGGACTGTCGGCACCAAACATGGCGGTCAGCACGTGTGAGGGTTCAATTGACCCGGCCGTGCAAGCCGAGCCACCGGAAACGGCGATGCCCGCCAGGTCCAGGTTGGTCTGCATGACATAGGTCGAAATACCCTTGATCCACAAATTCAGGACGTGCTCGAGGTTCTCCCCTTCGAGAGAGCCGTTAATCTCAAAGTCCACGCCTTTATCGCGTAGGCCTTGCACAACCTGGTTCTTGAAACCATGGAACCGTTCGCGCTTCTCAGCCTTAGCCTCGGGCGTTAAGATCTTAGCGGCAGTCGCAAAAGCAGCAATAGCAGGCACGTTCTCGGTCCCAGCACGCCGCTTCTCTTCTTGGTCGCCACCCTTGATCAAGCTTGGGAAGTTAACCCCTTCGCGCTTATACAGGAACCCAATCATCTTGGGCCCATTGATCTTGTGAGCGGACGTTGACAACATGTCAATATGGTCGCGGTCAACATCAATGTCTAGCGATCCATAGGCCTGAACGGCATCCGTATGGAACCACGCTTGATGGTCCTGCAAGATTTCACCGATCTCATGGATCGGCATGCGACTCCCGACTTCATTATTGCCCATCATGATCGTCACCAAAATGGTCTCGTCATCGAGGGCTGCCTTGAAGTCGTCAAGGCTGATCCGACCGTACTCGTCAACCGGCAGATAAGTCACGCGGAATCCATCTTCTTCGAGGGCATGAAGCGGCCGTAGCACGGCCTCATGTTCGATTGCCGTGGTAATAATGTGCTTCCCCAACGCCTGGCGGGTATGCGCCGTTTGGGTAATCGCCGTGTTATCGCTCTCACTCCCACCACTCGTGAAAATAATCTCCTCATCGCTGTCGGCATGAATACTGTCGGCAATGACCTGACGACTGTTTTCCATGAGCGTGTGGGACTGACGGCCAAGACCGTAAAGGGTTGACGCGTTGCCATAGACATTGGCCAACTTATCCGTCATCTCGGCCAAAACCTCGGGCGCCATGGGCGTCGTGGCAGCATTGTCCAGGTAGATCTCCTGGGCAGTCTGATTGTTATCTACATGAACCTCTTGCACCTTTAAAACCTCCTGAATGAGCCCGCTAGTTCTGATCGGCTAGCAGGGCCAGTAACATCTGTGCGGAACGGTGGCCCGCATCAATAATAAAGTCATCAAAATCAACGCCAGAATTGTTATCGGCATTGTCAGACATGGCCCGAACAACGACGTAAGGGATGTCAAATTGGTGGGCAACTTGACCAACGGCGGCCCCTTCCATTTCACCAGATAAGGCATCTGGGAAGTGTTCAAGGATCGTCTTGGCCGCGGTTGGGCCATTAAGGAATTGGTCACCGGAAACGATCAAGCCTAACTTGGTCGTCAGACCCGTTTCACTCGCCGCTGCCACAATCGCTTTGCCCCATTTTTCGGAAGCCGTGAAGCGAGCGGGTTGTTGGGGTAATTGGCCATATTCGTAGCCAAAGGCCCGGGCATCAGCATCGTGATACGCCGTCTCCGTAGAGACCACAACATCCCCGATCTTGAGACCGCCGGCTAAAGCCCCGGCAGACCCGGAATTGATGACCAGATCAACGTTGAATTGCGTAATTAATAAGGCGGTCGTTAAGCCAGCCTCAACTTTACCAATCCCAGAGCGAACCATCACAACTGCTTGGTCGTTGATGGTACCTGAATAAAAAATGATCCCGTGAATATCTGTCGTTTTAGGGTCGTCAAGGGCTTCACGGAGTTCCTTGATTTCTTCTTCCATGGCGCAAATAATGCCAAATGTCATGCTAAATTTCCACTCCTCTTAGTCCACAAAAAATAAAATCGCGTAGACCACAATAATTAATAGTACCAGCCAAAAAATGGCCCAGTTCAACCGTCGGCCCAAGCGCTGTTGCTTATTGTCAACGGGCTTTACCCGTTGATCGCTGTCGCCTGAGTCATCAGCCGGCAGCGAACCGCCGTGGGTCCGCGCATACTCCTTTTCAACCTGAACCCGCTTTCGGTCCCGTTCTTGAAAGTCTTTCTCCGCTTGTTCTTGTTCACGCCGATAGTCGGCCCGGGTCTTTGGCCGGTCGTTGTCACGTTCATCATCTGAATGCATTGCGCTCACCTACTTCTGTAATAGCCAGTAATAGATGGCCGTAATTGTTTTGGCATCGTTAATCTCACCACTCGCGATCATCGCTTGTGCTTGATCCTTGGTGACGGTTAACAACTCCAGATTTTCCCCTTGGTCCCGGGGCAACTTCGTGGTAACGGGCGTTAAATCCGTCGCCAAAAATAGCGTCATGTATTCATCGGAAAAACCGACGCTAGAATAAAAACCAGTAATTCGTTTTAATTGGCCGGGTTGGTAACGAATCTCTTCGTTTAATTCACGAATCACGGCGTGTTCCACATCATCGGCATCCCGGCTGTCCAACTTTCCTGCTGGGATCTCCAAGGTTGCGGCCGCGATCGGTGCCCGCCATTGTCGTTCCAAAATCATTTTATTATCGGCCGTCAATGCCAAGACACCCACGGCGCCAGAATGACGGACAATTTCTCTGGCGGCTTGGTCACCATTTGGTAAACGGACTTGTTGGCGTTCTAGTTTGACAATCACGCCGTCATAGAGGACTTCGGTTGATTCAACGTGTTCTTCTAAGTCCATGTTAAACCTCCTCGGTCGACCCAGTAACCACTGGTGTTACCTTTGCCGCTTGGGGGCCACGTTTGCCTTCGACAATCACGAACTGGACCGTTTGACCAGCCTCTAATTTACGGAAACCTTCGCCTTCACCAACGATGCCAGTGTAATAGACAAAAATGTCGCCATCTTCAGGGGTGGTGATGAAACCAAACCCCCGTTGTTCGTTATAACTTTTTACTTTACCGGTTAACATGGTATTCCCTCCCATACATAGCACAAATTATACTCGCTTGACTGGTCGACCGCAAACGATGGTTCTCACAACTCTTTTCCGACAGTGATCGAAAAAAAGCGGCCAGGACAATGTCCTGACCGCTCGCCCAAAAATTTGGGTCGGTTACATTATTTTTCTTCAAAGCCTTCGGTCGCCGTTTCAGGATAATTTTCCCGAACAATCGCGGCACAGCGGGCACAGAAGTGAGGGTAATCCGAATCGCTCCCCACGTCTTCCTTCGTCAAACGACAGCGTTCACAAACCTCACCAGCCGCTGACGTTACCTTAACGGCTAGGTGATCAAAGCTTAGGGCATCTGCTGGTGCAGCGTCTAAGTCAGCCACATCCAAGCCAGAAACCAATAAGATTTGTTGCACATCAACGTTCAAGGTGTTCAGCAGGTCCTTGGTTTCAGCATCTAGATACAGGTCCAGGTGAGCTTCGGCAGCCTTCCCAATGAGCTTAGCATCCCGTGCTTCTTCCAGCGCCTTCAGAACGTGACTCCGTAAGGTCATGAAGTGATCCCAGGCGGACTTGTGGTCATCGTCTTCAACTTCCACACTGTCACTCATGTCCAATACAACTGGCATCTCTGCTAATTGAACGAAGTCTTCTGGTTCCTTCAAGAAGCCCCAGATTT
This sequence comes from Levilactobacillus tangyuanensis, assembly GCF_003946545.1. Lineage (GTDB taxonomy): Bacteria > Bacillota > Bacilli > Lactobacillales > Lactobacillaceae > Levilactobacillus > Levilactobacillus tangyuanensis. Next base: position 30,375 of record NZ_RHOA01000003.1, on the reverse strand, counting down.
CTTCCGCAGTATGTGGCAAGATTGGCGTAATCAGCTTCGTCAATGACACGGCGATTTGATAGAAGACCGTTTGCATAGACCGACGAGCTGGACTGTTTTCGGCCTCGATGTACAAAACATCCTTGGCGAAGTCCAGGTAGAACGCAGACAGATCCGTCACAACAAAGTTGATCAATTCCTTGTAGATGTTCAGGAAGTCAAAGTTGTCGTAATGGGCCTTCACACTCTTGGTGAACTCGTTAAGCTGATACAACATGTGACGGTCAACCGTTGTCAATTGGTCGAAGTCGACGGCGTCCTTTTCAGGATCGAAGTCACTGGTGTTGGCCAACAGATAACGCATCGTGTTCCGGAGTTTCTTATAGCTATCGGAAATCTTAACGAAGGCCTCGGTTGAAACCCGGATGTCGGCCGATGAGTCCACGGAAGCGACCCAGAGACGAACGATGTCGGCCCCCATCTTGTCGATGATTTCTGAAGGCGCAATCGTGTTGCCGAGTGACTTGGACATCTTGTGGCCGTCCTTGTCCAAGGTGAACCCTTGGGACACGATTTGCTTGTATGGTGCCTTACCAGTAGCGGCAACACTCGTAATCAAACTAGAGTTGAACCAGCCACGGTATTGGTCGGAACCTTCAAGATAAAGATCGGCTGGGAAGTCGAGGTAATCCCGTTCGGCCAAGACACCTTGATGTGAGGAACCGGAATCGAACCAAACGTCCATGATGTCGGCTTCCTTGGTGAATTCACCATGAGGTGAGTGTTCACTTGTGAAGCCTTCTGGTAATAGATCCTTAGCTTCACGCTTGAACCAAATGTTGGACCCATACTGACCAAATAAGTCAGCCACGTGGTTGACCGTTTCTGGTGTGATGATTGCCTCGCCATCTTCACCATAGAAGATTGGTAGCGGCACGCCCCAGACCCGTTGACGGGAGATAACCCAGTCGCCACGGTCCTTAATCATGTTTTCCAAACGACGCTTGCCCCAATCTGGTTGGAACTTCACATCCTGTAAGGCATCTAAAATTTCGTCCCGCATCTTATCAACCGAGGCAAACCATTGTGGTGTCGCCCGGAAGATCACGGGCTTCTTCGTCCGCCAGTCGAATGGATAACTGTGTTCATAAGGCATGTACTTCAGTAAGGCGTTCGAATCCTTCAGCTTGTCCAAAGCAATTTGGTTAGCATCTTCATAGAAGACACCATCAAAGTCGGGACCAGCTTCCTCGGTCATATACCCTTGGTCGTTGACTGGTACGATGACTGGTAAGTGATATTGTGCACCAACGTTGAAGTCATCTTCACCAAGACCTGGCGCGGTATGCACCAAACCCGTCCCTGAGTCAGTCGTGACAAAGTCACCAAGCATAACCAGTAGCTTACGGTCAGCAATGAATGGGTGTTGGGCCGTAATGTTTTCCAAATCTTGACCCATGACCGTCTTCAAGACTTTAACGTCTTCCCAGCCAAACCGCTCAGCATTCTCGTCAACCAATTCCTTAGCCAGAAGGAACTTACGGTCTTCGCCGGCTGGTTGAACAACAGCATATTCAATCCCAGCATCGATCGTGATTCCTTCTGAAGCAGGGATCGTCCATGGGGTCGTCGTCCAAACGACCATGTAGGTGTCATCATCTAAGACACCCTTGCCGTCGACCACTTTTTCACCATAAAAAGCAGATGGTGACGTCACATCATGATATTCCACTTCGGCTTCCGCCATTGCGGATTCGGATGACCATGACCAGTAAACAGGCTTCTTACCCTTGTAGATCAAGCCACGTTTGGCAAATTCACCAAACACCCGAACTTCGGCGGCCTCGAACTCTGGCTTCAGCGTTAAGTATGGATTATCCCATTCGGCGGAAACACCCAGGCGCTTGAAGCCTTCGCGTTGTAAATCAACCTGTTTCAACGCATATTCACGACAGAGATCACGGAAATCAGCCGTAGACATCTTCTTTCGATCGTAACCAGCCTTGGTCAATTGTTGTTCGATTGGCAAACCATGCGTATCCCAGCCGGGAACATAAGGAGCCCGAAAGCCATTCATAGACTTGTACCGAACGATGATATCCTTAGAAACCTTATTCAACGCATGACCCATGTGGATAGGACCATTGGCGTAAGGAGGGCCATCGTGCAGAATGAAGGTTGGCTTCCCCTCATTTAATTTTTGTCGGGCTTCATAAAGCTTGTTTTCTGCCCACAGACTTTGCCGTTCAACTTCCTTAACCGGCAAGTTACCGCGCATTTTGAATTTGGTCTTACCCAAGTTCAACGTGTCTTTTACTCGCATACTGTTTGTCCTCCTTGAATTTTTAATCGGTTGGTGAACCGGTGAGCTCAGGTTGTTACTTGCCTCAGCTCACCGGTCAACCGGACCTGCTTAACTATCTATGTTCTTGATTCTTTTCGACTGACCATTTACAGCTTCATGATGACTTCCGGTCTAACAACAAACAAAAAGACTCCGCCCCAGCAGGGACGAAGTCATTCGTGGTACCACCCAAATTCGGAAAGTGTCGCAACACCTTCCCTCGGACGCCGTAACGGGGCAGACCGTGACAACTTAATTTGTTCAGTCATCAACTCATGAGAATGATACCAGATTAAAAAGTTACGGTGTCAGCCTTGCACTGTCGCTGACTCGCTCGAACCGTCTTTTTAAGGGCGCGTTTCTCTAGCTTTATTTATCGTTATTGTGGTCGAAATGGGGATCATCGTTGTCTGGGAAGATAACGACCGTTTCGCCATTGTCGTCGGCAGCATCCGTAACCGGTGCTTCAGCAACCGGTTGGTCTGTGACGTCAGCTGTCGCTGAATCAGAGTCTACGCCTTGAGCAGCCGCATTGTCAAGCCGGTCACCAACGACCTTCTTGATTTCTTCGTAGCTCGACATGGACCCTTCCTTCAACAGGCTGTCCCAATCGTTAGACTTAACCACTTCCAACTGGCTTTCAAGCATCACTTGGAGCCGTTGACGGAAGACCCGCGTACTCTTCTTCAAGTCGTCGGTTTCAACGGCCAACTTCTTAGCCCGCTTGGAAGCTTCTGCCATAATTTGATTGCCCTTGTTCGTGGCTTCGGAAACGATGTCGGAACTTTGCTTTTGGGCTTCACGAATGATGATTTCGGATTCCTTTTGGGAATTAGCCTTAACCTTATCTGCGGCTTCTTGAGCAACCAAGATTGATTGATTCAAGGAGTCCTTCAGATCGTTAAAATACTTCAACTTTTCGTTGGCAGCATCGAGCTGTTCTTCCAAATCCTTGTTGTTATTTAACGTAATTTGGTAGTCCTTGATGACTTGATCCAAGAAATCATTGACCTCGTCAACATTGTAACCCCGCATCTTAGTTCCAAATTCTTTATTATGAATATCTAATGGACTTAATACCATAACCCTGTTACCTCCGCATCTATTTCTTCAGCACCGCTAAGGTGACCCGAATCTTATCTTTTTTGGTTTTGCCTGCGACTTCATCCAACCGAATTCGACCGAACCCACGGACGGAAACGATATCCGCCACGTCAAGGTCGTAATCTGGCTTCTGAGTCTCGGCCCAGTTGATTCGTACTCGGCCCGCCTCAATTAACTCCTTGGAACGGTGCCGGGACAAATGAAATCCGGTCCCAACAATATTGTCTAACCGTAATGACGTTAGGGTCGCACTCTCACTCTCCCACTCATTCATGGGCACGACCAAGTCCGCCAGGGCCATCGGCTTCAGTCGGGATTTAACCTTTCCGATCCGATCGACCTGACTCACCAGGTAATCCGCCATGGATTGTTCGGTGATCACTTGCCACCCTTCACCATCGGTCAAAATATCGCCTAAAACTTCACGTTCAATGCCAGCACCCAGTAAGGTTCCCAGAACCTGACTGTGATGCAGTCGAGCAAACTTCAGTGGATAATCCACCTTTAGAGCCGCCAGTTCAAAGTCGGCAGCCTCCGGTTCATAGTAATCCGGGTAAAATAATCCACGCCGCATCTCGGCACCAGCATGTCCACCATCAAAGCGAATATGTAAGTCGGCTCGATGAGCCAACGTGGTTGCAATATAAATCTGACGAGGATTCAAGAAATGGGTAAGAACGGGGCGATATTCATCTTGAACCTGTTGAATCCAACCACCGACAGCATCAATAAATGGCCCTTCATCCGGCCGGAAATGCTGTGTAATATTCTCATCCAATCAAGACACCCCCTCACTGATATCACATGTGTGTTATGACAATTTGTGCCAAAAATCTTAGGCCATTCTGAACGATCGACAGCACGATAATGGCCGCGATCGGCCCAAGGCCAATGGGACCAACCGAAATAAAATCAAAGTATTGCAAGAACGGCAGGACTAGCCGCCCGACGATTTGACCAAACTTGGATTGATACCCCCCTGGCAACCAGCTGAGCAAGGCCCAAATCACGATAAGCACCGTATAAGCGCTCACCAGCCAGATCAGTGCCTGAAAGATTAAACCTACAATTTGTACCACAACGTCGCTCCTTTATTGCTTGAACTGAGTGCCTAAGTTAGCTGCAACGTCTCCGCTAACCTCAAAGTTATGCGGCGCACAGAGAAAGATTTGTTCTCCAATCCGCTGGATTTCGCCACCCACGGCATAGGCCGTGCCGTTTAAGAAATCCACGATTCGTTGGGCCTGGGTTTCATCAACCCGGGCGAAGTTCACGATAACCGCGTCTCCCGCCGTGATTCGCTTGGCGATGGACTTGGCATCCGAATAGATTCGTGGTTCGCAAATTGCAATGTGACTCGTGTTGGGCTTGGCTGAATGCATCGCAACCACCTTCCGACTATCAACTGGTCGACTAGGAGCTGCCGGTGCTGGCTTCGCTACCGGAGCTGGATCGTCCTGGTAGTCTTCGTCATAATCATCGTTCATTCCAAAAAACTTGCTTAGACTAAACTTCTCCGCCATCGTTAGCCACTCCTCTCAATACGCATTCAAGCAAATGAATTACTTACGGCGCCGTTTGAAGAAAGGTGGGGTATCCTCACCCTTCTGATCATCTGCGGCACTCGTGTCATTAGAACTTGGATTAAAAATATTAAAATCTGGCTTATCAACGCCAGCAAACTCATCGCTGCTAGAACTCTTCTTGGGTTCTGGACGATGCGCTGGTTCACGAATATCCCAGTTGCCAAATGGATCTTGGTCTTGGCTCTGATCGCTGGCAGCGGCTTGGTCGTCATTGGAAGCAACCCGTTGTTGGCCTTCACGGCGAGCAACTCGACTGTGTTGAGCAGCCTCGCGTTCTTCCTTCTTCTTATCAATCCCGGTCGCAATAACCGTAACCCGAACTTCATCACCCAGGTCTTCGTCAATCGACGTCCCGAAGATAATGTTGACGTCGCTAGTGGCAGCGTCAGAAACGATTTGAGAAGCAGCTTGCGCTTCAAACAGAGACAGGTCTGGGCCACCCGTGATGTTCAAGAGGACTTGTTCGGCACCATCGATAGAAACTTCTAACAGTGGTGAAGAAATGGCCTTCTTGGTAGCATCTTCGGTTCGGTTTTCGCCGTTGGCAGACCCGATCCCCATCAAAGCAGAACCTTGGTCCTTCATAACGGTCTTCACGTCAGCGAAGTCCAAGTTAACATAACCGGGACTCGTGATCAGATCAGAGATCCCTTGGACCCCTTGACGTAAGACGTTGTCGGCTTCTTGGAAGGCTTCCATCATCGGCGTTTTCTTGTCGACAATCTCTAACAGGCGGTTGTTAGCAATGACGATCAACGTATCCACGTTCTCCTTCATTGCAGCAACGCCTTCAGCGGCGAAACGACCACGCCGTGGGCCTTCAAAACTGAATGGCCGGGTAACAACCCCAACAGTCAGTGCACCGCTCTCCTTGGCGATTTTAGCCACGATAGGAGCGGCACCGTTACCGGTACCCCCACCCATTCCGGCGGTAACAAAGACCATGTCGGCACCTTCAAGTGCCTCGGTGATTGCTTCTTCGCTTTCTTCGGCGGCCTTGGCACCAACCTCAGGGTTAGCACCAGCGCCAAGCCCCTTGGTCAGTTTCGGCCCGAGTTGAATCTTGGTTTCGGCCTTTGAGGCCTCCAGGGCTTGAACATCCGTGTTAGCCACGATAAATTCGACACCCTTAACATCTTCAGCAATCATCCGGTTAACGGCGTTATTGCCACCGCCACCGACACCAATCACCTTGATGACTGCGCCATTATTCTGTGCAGAATCTAGTGAATATTCCATTTGTCTTATTCCTCCATCTCGCGTTAGTCGAAGAAGTCACTGAAGAACTTCTTGAACCCTTCGGACCGATTCTTCTTAGGTTTGCTTGCCTTTGCTTTAGCCTGTCGTGGTTGCTCGGACGAAGTCGTCGCAGCCTCATTGGCTTGTTCACGCTGACGAAGCTCATCAGTTTCGTCGGCTAATTGGGTGGAGCCGGTCAACGCGCTCTTGATGAGCAGATCGATCTCACTCAGCCCCCCAAAGTATTTAACGAGCGCCAAGGCCAAAGTGAATGACGGATGACGTAAGCCCATTTGGTCCGGAACATACGCCCGAACGTGGGTGCCAAATTCCTCGGTTGCGAGTTCTGTGATGCCTGGCAAGGCCGAAACCCCACCGGTCAAGACGATCCCACCGGGTAATTCCAAGGCTTGAACCTCATCCAAGTTTGTGCGTAAACGCTCAAACACTTGGGTCAGCCGCGCCTCAATAATTTCTGCTAAATATTTTTCGGAGATTGGTGTTGGTTGGCTTTGGCCCACAACATCGACTGGGAACTCGTCCTCTTCGCTAGCTTGCGTTGAATCCGCGTAACCATAATCGCGCTTGAGCTTTTCTGCACTATCCAAGGAAGTATTCAACACAACGGAGATATCCTTCGTGATAAATTGGCCACCTTCTTGGTCAACATCAATGTACTTCAGCTGATGATCATGGATAACGGCAGCCGTTGATTGACCTCCCCCGAGATCGATCAGAACGGTTCCGAAATCTTGCTCACCATCGTTCATGACCATCATCCCTTGAGCCATTGGATTGATGACCGTTCCCCGCAGGTTCAGGCCAGCCTGTTCAACGGCCTTACGAGTATTGTGCATGATAGTCTTAGGGCCGGTAAATAGGGTCCCGTGTAATTCAAGCCGCACGCCGACCATTCCGCGAGGGTCTTTAATCCCATCGAAACCGTCGACGACAAATTCATCGGCTAAAATATCCACAACTTCCCGTTCTGGCGGTAAGTTCTGAATCAAAGCCGCCGTTGCGACACTCCGAACATCTCGTCCCGTAATTTCACGTGACTGATCATCGATAGCAATCATGCCGCTACAAGGCTCAATTTTTAACATATTTGCGGGAATTCCCACAATCACATCATGAATCTCGATACTAGCCTTTTCTTCGGCCTGACGAACGGCCCGCTGAATGGCTTCAGCTGCCTTGTCAATGTCCACGATAACACCGCGGTTGACACCACTTGAGCGCTCGTTACCCACACCAATAACGTTCATTTGCCCTTTAACATTCTCAGCAACAATGACTTTTATTGAGGTGGTTCCTATATCGAGACCTACGTACATCCCTGAATTATCCATAGAAAAAGGAACCTCCTAAGTTAATCTATACTATCAACACTGCATGAATTCGCTTTTTCTCCTAATTATTTTTCAGTTTACCACATTTACTAGGACTTGAAAAAGCCTAATTGACGCTTTTTCCCCACTGCAATCAAAATGAATTATTTCTTAAAAGGATACGAGTAAGCGCCCACTTCCAGATTGACCACACCTTTTTGTTTCATTTTGGCAGCAATGCCCGGGTAATAGGCCATTTTTGTTGAGAAATTGGTAATGGTTGCATACACTTCATTTCCATCATTCATGAACAAATGCAGGCGGTTCGGATTCGATTTGGTTGGTGACGCTTGAATCTCACTAATACTACGTTTGATGTCCGCATCCAGCTTGGCATACTGCAGAATCATCTTATGCAGGCTCTTCGAACTCTTGAAGTTGCCATACACTGGTGTCCCACTCTTAGGCTGAGACACGGACTGATGGCTAACGATACCGTTCTCTAACACCTCATCGTAACGATTGTCTCGCATCACATAGCCAGCCGTTTCATACTCCACCACGCGAATGGTGAGATGATTGGGCTTAGCAAATATAACGCGGGCCTTCTTAATTCGGGAGTTATTTTTCACGGCTCGTTTGGCCACCTTACTTTCATGGCCCGTCACACTGAAAATCGAATCGCCGGGACGAACACCTGCCGCTTGTTGAACCTGTTTGGCGGACAGGGCCTCGGCCCCACGAACAGTAATCTTCTGAAAATGACTGAGCGGCGACACCAGGTACACCATCGCCAGAATAACGACCGTGAAGACGCCAAGCAGCAGGCCTAGTCGACGATATAGTTTCAGATTCCGCTGATGCTTTAACTTCGGAAGTTTGTCGCCAATTCGTTTGGCCCGATGAACCCAGTTCGGCGTTTTCTTTTGTCGCTTCTGCTCATCCTGTTGCTCCTGATACTTTTCCCAAGGTGTCAATGACTTCTGCTGCTTGTCGTCATGACGATTTAACCGAAACTTCACGTGGCAGACCTCCCGCCGTTTAGATTAGCGCTAGCCACGCTTGAGTGATAAAACCACGTCCAAGACGCGGTCGGCAGCATCCGGCACACCGAGCCGCTTAGAAGCGGCCGCCATGTCTTGACGCAAGCCATCATCGTTCATCAACTGATCAGCCTTAGCCAACAGAGTGTCGGCAGACAAATCGGCTTCGGTAATGATCTCGGCCGCACCCACAGTCGCTAACGATTGGGCGTTCTTAGTCTGATGGTCCGCCGTCACATAGGGACTCGGAATCAGAATAGATGGAATGCCGTCCGCCGTAATTTCAGCCAAACTGGTAGCACCGGCTCGGCCCACAATCGCTGCAACCTTAGGCAAAACCTCCGGCATGTTGGCAATATAAGGCTTAACCACAACGTTAGCGGCAACCTCGACGTGTTTCAACTGGTCCATAACACCGTCATACCGCTTCTGTCCAGTAACGAAGACGACCTGGTAATCTCGTTCATTGAAGGCCGGAATTGCCGCCACCGTGGCTGCATTAATCTTCAAGGCCCCTTGGGAGCCCCCAAAGATTAACAGCGTGGGGACATCATCCTTCAGTTGATATTCAGCCCAGCTGAAGTGACTGACAACCTCTGCAGCTTCTTGAGCCCGTGGATTACCGGTCTTAACCATCTTATTGGCTGGAAGCTGGTCGAGGGCCGCGTCAAAGACGTAGGCAATGCGATCAACGTATCGGCTCAGGAATCGATTGGTAATCCCAACGACACTATTCTGTTCATGAATCATCGTCGGCACATGCAGCTTCGCCGCCGCATAGACCACGGCGCCAGACACATAGCCCCCGGTACCAATGACAACATCCGGTTTGAAGTCACGAATCATTTTTTTAGCGGCATGGACGCTCTTCAAGAAGAGCCACACCGTCTTGAAATTCTCTAAGGACAGAGATCGTTTGAAACCTTGAATCTTGGTACTTTGGAAGGGAATCCCCTTCGCAGGAACGATGGAACTCTCAAGGCCCCGTTCGGAACCGACGTACATGACTTCGGCCTGCGGATCCCGTTTCTTTAAAGCTTTGATTAGCGCCAGGGCCGGATAGATATGCCCCCCGGTTCCACCGCCCGAAACCATTAATCGCATGTTATGCTTCCTCCTGTTTACCCGTTAATTTTTCGACGGCCTTGATAAAGCGGTCACCCCGAACTTCGAAGCTAGGATATTGGTCCCAACTAGCATTCGCTGGTGAAAGCAAAATAATGTCGCCTGGGTCACTTAGTTCATAGGCCAATGGTACGGCCGTTTCAACATTTTCAGACATTTTGATCGTCTTAATGCCGGCTTCCTTCGCCGTATCTTCCAGCAATTTAGCCGTTTCCCCGAAGAGAATAATCGCCTTGACATGGGCCTTAAAGGCCGGAATCATCTTCTCAAAGGTGTACCCCCGGTCCAAACCGCCTGCCAAGAGAACGACTGGCGCCTTGAAACCCTTCAGGGCCATTTCAGTGGCCTCCATGTCCGTGGCCTTGGAGTCGTTGTAGTATTGACGACCATCGGCCTCCAGAACGTATTGCGTCCGATGTCGAACACCGCCAAAGCTCCGTAACACGCCAACAATCGCTGCGTTGCTGACCCCTTCAAGCTTGGCAACCGCAATGGCGGCCAACACATTTTCAATATTATGGTCACCAGGAACTTTGACCTCGCTGGCTGGCATGATGGCCTCGCCACGGAAGTAAAGCGTGCCGTCCTTCTCATACGACCCCTCTTCGGAATTGTTTTCCCGTGAGAATGGCACCACTTGGGCCGCCGACTTCTTGCTGAGGTCGCGCCATTCAGGATTATCGAAGTTCACGACAAAGTAGTCATCGGCCGTTTGATTAGCCGTAATCTTCATTTTGGCGGCAACATAGTTGGCTCGCGTCTTGTGATAGTCCAAATGATTGGAGAAGATATTCGTTAACACCGCAAAGTGTGGATGGAAGGTGGTTGTTTCGGTTAACATGAAACTTGAAATTTCTAAGACCAACGTGTCATCGGCCGTCACCTCTTGGGCAACCTTCGAGGCTGGTACCCCAATGTTCCCTGCGTAAACGGCTTTACCTGCTTGCCGATCATGATCCAACATCTTTTGAATCATGGTCGTCGTCGTGGTCTTCCCGTTGCTCCCGGTGACCGCCACTAATTCAGCATCAGCCACTTCACTGGCTAATTCCATTTCCCCAACGATTGGAAGCTTCAGCTCTAAAGCACGCTTAACAATGGGAATATCATATGAAATTCCAGGGTTCTTAACCATCAGATCAAAGCCCGCATCTAGTTGGTCGGGGGTTTGTTCACCGGTAATCACCTTGCAACCAGCGGCCTGTAGCTCTTGAGCCTCTTTATTTTCAGCTAATGGCTTCAGGTCGCTGACCGTGACGTCGGCACCCAACCGCATTAACAATTTAGCAGCGCTGGCACCACTCATGGCTAACCCTAAAACAAGTACCTTTTTCCCAGTATACGTTGTCACTTGCTTCATAACGTTCACTCCATTCTGAAAGTTTGTAATGATTAAAAAAGGACCCACTCCACCCCAATAGGCAAGTCGGCCCATCAGTTGACGATTATCTTGCTAAGATGACCCAGACACCGCTTAACGCGGTAATCAACCCAATTGTCCAGAAGGTGAAATCAATCTTCCACTCGCTCCAACCGAGCATTTCAAAGTGGTGATGAATGGGGCTCATCAAGAAGATTCGCTTTCCAGTTAACTTGAATGAGGCTACCTGCAACATAACGCTCGCCGTCTCAATGACGAAAACCAACCCAATCCACAGCAATGATAATTCATGGTGCAACAGAATGGCTACCGCTGCCAAGGCACCACCTAAAGCTAACGATCCGGTGTCCCCCATAAAGATTTTCGCTGGTTTGTGGTTAAAGATTAAGAACCCGAGCAGACTGCCAACTACGGCAAAACAAAATAGTGCAATGTTCATTTGCATTTGATGCCAAGCAACAATGCCGTACGCCGCAAATGCAATGCTTGCTAACCCACTGACCAGTCCATCTAAGCCGTCGGATAAATTAACGGCGTTGGAGAACCCAACCAGCCAAATCACAACAAAGATGGCATACCAGCCACTCATCGTCCAATCGCCCATGCCTGGAATGTGCAGCGCCATTGGCAAGTGTTCGTGAGTGTAAACCCAAAATAGAATTAATGCCCCGACAATCTGGCCCAAAAGCTTTTGCCAAGCCTTGAGACCTTCATTTTGCCGGTGGAATAACTTGATGCTGTCATCCCAGGCACCCAATCCACCATACAAAACCAAGATAAATAATAAAATCCAAGTTGTGGACAACATGTGATGGGGTGAAACGCCCCAGCTGGTTGCCAGCGTCATGACGACGATGGCGATAATGAAGAGGAGTCCCCCCATTGTGGGCGTCCCCGACTTCTTCTCGTGCCAAGTTGGGCCTTCCTCCCGAATCATTTGTCCCTCATGACGGGCCCGGAAATACCGGATTAGTGCGGGCATAAATGCCACCGTTATTATAAATCCACCCAAAAGGGGCAAAATCACATTCATCATTGTCTAGTCAATCCTCATTCTCATTTATTTTGTTTCAAGGTGACCGAGAGTGTCGACCCACTGGTCAGGACTGATCCCGCCTTCAAGCTCTGCTTGGTGACGTACCCATCCCCACTGACGGACAGCTTCAAATCTTCTAACTGTGCTAATTTTACCACATCACCCTTCGACCAACCGGTCAAACTTGGTAAAGTGACCTTGCCACCAGTCAATAAGAAGACTCGTTGGTCATGATACAGACTCGTCCCGGTCGTTACAGACTGCTTAACCACCTTCGAACCAGAACCCAATGTGGTCACAGTCGCCCCCGCCTTCGTCAAACTCGACGTTGCGGCAGTGATTGTCTTCCCTTGCACATTTGGCATCTTATTCGTGGACGTCGTTTTCGTTTCGGTTTCTTCTTGTAAGGCACGAGCCATCACTGGTTTCATGATGGAAGACAACAACTGAGTTGCCGTCTTGCTTCCAAGATGAGGTTGCTTCATCGTGATATACATCACGTATTTAGGATTGCTAGCCGGAACCATTGCGGCAACCGAGTAGAGATAGTTATCGTCCCCAGACAGGTAACCACTCCCGTTACTAACTTGGGCAGTACCGGTCTTAACGGCCACCCGTTGGCCACTCATCTTGTAGTCACTCCCAATACCGTAGCTCTTGTAGACCACGTCCTCCATATGCTTACGAACGTCCTGTGCCGTCTTGCTGGAAATGGGATTACCCACCACCTTAGGTGAATACTTTTTGACGGTCTTATTGGTGTTCGGATCGGTGACCTTACTAATGACGTAAGGCTTCATCATCTTCCCATTGTTGCTGACGGCCGTTAGGCCCTGCAACATCTGGAAGACAGTGACCTGAATCCCTTGGCCAAATGACGTGTCAGCCTGTTCGATTGGTCGCTTGAAGGCAATGCTTCCTTGCAGTTCTCCCGGTAGACCCGAGTTGGTGCTTTGTAAGAAATGGAATTTCTTGATGTAAGACTTCCAAGTCTTCGCACCCATCTGCTGTTCAAGATGGGCCATGGCCACGTTACTAGAAACCGCAAACCCTTTGTTATAGGTAATGGTCCCCCAGCCGGAGGTATTCCAATCGGGGACCGTTTGGTTACCGATGGTGTACTTCCCGGACTGATAGGTGGCGTTCCCATTGTAATTCCCGCTGTTGATCGATGAGGCTAATGTGAAGATCTTCATCGTTGACCCAGGTTCGTAGGCATCCTGTACCAGGGTGTTCCGCCAGACCTGGTTCAGGCCCGACTTGGTCGTGGCATTAAACGTTGGTCGTTGCGTGGCGGCCAGGATGGCCCCCGTTTTCGCATTCATCAGGACGGCATTCATCGAATTGGCCTTAACCTGACTCTGAACGCTACTCATCTCGGTTTCCAGCAGGGTCTGCAACCGTGTATCTAAAGTTGTGTAGACATTGTCCCCGTTCTTGGCCTTCTTCGCCTTCTGCTTAGTTCCGGGCAACTGATACCCGTACATATCCTTCTTAATCTTCTGTGATCCGTTAGTCCCCGTTAATTCCTTGTTAAAGGCCTGTTCAATTCCCATTGACCCAATCAACGTGGTCTGCCCATTCTTGGCGGTTTGCGCCTGAGCCAACCCAATCAGGTGGGAGGCGAAGGTTCCGTTAGGATAAAGCCGCGCCTCTTGCTGAACAAAGTTCACCCCATTGAGGTGTGCTGCTTGAATCTTCTCCTTAGTGGTTAACGATATGTTCTGCCCCGCCGTCCCAAATTCAACCTGGAACGGCTGACCGGAAGATGGATTCAACGTGGCTAAAACCTTCTTACGGCTGATCGGTAAGTTCTTAGCTAAAACGGTCGCAATCTTTTCCTTGTTAGTGGCATAGAGCTTCTGCCCATTCAACCCAACTTGGCGTTTGTCCAAGACAACATAGACCGAGTAAACACTGGTATCTTCGGCAATCGCCTGGCCGTTGGCATCATAGATCGAGCCTCGCTTTGCCTTTAACGTTTCATTCGCCGTGTACAGCTGTTGCGCCGCGGCACTCAAATTAACGTTTTGGACCTTCTTACCAATCGATATATACGAAAAACGACCAACAATCAGGATAAAAACGCCGAGGAAAAGGAAAAACAGAAACTGGCCGACATGCTTCCGGTTTCTGCGGGGCGTTCTATTCGATGTTGGTTGCTTTTGGGAATCATTCATTATTTGTTAACATTCCTTATTCTGGCATTCTGCAAGGTTAAACCTTGTTTCTTGGCAATTTTATCAAGTCGTGTCCGACTCTGCAACTCGTTAATCTCTTGTTGCGTATTGGTATTACGATTCGTATATGTAGTGACCTGATTATTCACGCTTTGCAACTCGTGCTGGGCGTTACTCATCGCGATCTTTGCGGAGACGACACTAACCATGAGAACAGCAAGAATAAGGCCACAGGCCGTCATCAAACACTTCTCAAATTTAGATACCGGCAACCGGTGTTTTTGAGGGCTTTGTTGGGGCTGCTGTTGTGGAGTTGGTTGTGGCTGGACCTTTGGGCGGCGGACGGGTTCCTGAATGAGAGGAACAGCTTCAGCTAAACTATTTTGCGCCATAAATGATCATCTTCCTATGTCGATTTTTAGTGGTTGTTTGACTACTTAATTTTTTCTAAAATTCTCAACTTAGCACTGTGTGCCCGATGATTGACGGCTAATTCCGCCTCAGAGGGCAAGATCGGTTTGCGATTAACTAACTGATAATCTGGCTGCAAATTATCAGGAATGACCGGGATGCCATGTGGCAGATCCGGCAAGGATGAATGTTCACGGAACATGGTTTTGACTAGCCGGTCCTCGAGGGACTGGAAGGTAATGACACTGACGCGACCATTTAACCCGATCAAGTCAATGGCTTGTTCCAAGGAGTCTTCTAACGCCCCTAACTCGTCGTTGACGGCGATTCGGATAGCTTGAAAGACCTTCTTAGCTGGATGGCCCCCATGCCGTCTAGCGGCCGCTGGGATACCTTCCTTGATGATTTCAACTAACTGGCCAGTTGTATCGATGGGTGCCGTTGCCCGGTGCCGTTCAATGGCTCTGGCAATTGGCTTCGCAAACTTCTCTTCACCATAGCGCCGGAAAATCCGCATTAGATCGTTAAATTCCCATTCATTGACGACAATCCAAGCCGTTAATTTCTGGTCCTGATCCATCCGCATATCCAAGGGCGCGTCGTGTTGGTAACTAAACCCACGATCGGCCTCATCAAACTGCGGTGAGGAGACTCCGAGGTCGTAAAGCACACCATCGACCTGGTCGATACCCCGCTCCGCTAACTCGGCTTGAATATCGCGGAAGTTAGCCTTGATGAACGTTAGTTGCCCAGCATCTAAGTATTTCTTCAAATGATCTTCGTTATAGGTAATTGCCGTTTGGTCCTGGTCGAAGGCGTACAGGTGACCCGTCGTCAGCTGTTCCAAAATCTGCTGACTATGGCCGCCTCCGCCGAGAGTGCAGTCAACATAGATTCCCGTTGGCTTGATGGCTAATCCGGCGACGGCTTCTTTTAGTAGGACCGTAACATGATGAAAGTCTTCCATAAACACTCTCCCTTCCCAAACTTACATGCCGAAATCAATGAGATTCTCAGCAATGTCATCAAAATCTTCTTCAGCAGTGGTAGAAAAGTCCTGCCACCGATCGCTACTCCAAATTTCAAAACGGTTAGCCACCCCGACAATCACACATTGTTTGCTCAACGCCGCGTGGTCGCGTAATGACTTGGGCAGGTTAATCCGCCCTTGTTTATCGAGCTCACATTCAGTTGCGGCTGAATAGAAGAACCGGACAAACGCCCGGGCATCTTTTCGGTTGACTGGCAAGGCTTTCAATTTCTCCTGCAATGCCGACCACTCGGTCATCGGATAGCCAAACAAACAGCCATCCATTCCTCGAGTAACCACAAACTGGTCGCCCAGTTGATCACGAAATTTGGCGGGAATAATGAGCCGGCCTTTGGTGTCGATTGAATGTTCAAACTCGCCCATAAACATAGCCATTACCCCCTATTTGTAACTATTTCCAAGTTTACCACATCCCCCCACCTTCTACCACATTGTTTCCGAATTTTTATAAATTTCCCCACAAAGCACAAAAAAGCCACGGCGAACAAGTGTTCACCGTGGCTTAGCGCCCTTTTTGAGCGGATAAATTACTGAGTCTATAATCAAATGCGTTTATAGTTATGCATAAGCATTCAGCTAATTGAGACGATCAAGCACCCGACGAAACCGACCGTCCAGTATAAGTCGGTCAGGCGCCAGAAGGTGCGAATGAAGGTGCTATACAATAATTCATGGTTATGAATGGCTTGCACTAGGGTAACAATGACCCCAATAATCATCCATCCCATGACTAACCAAGGGAGGATTCTACCTGCGCCATCCCCAATTAGGATGACCGAACAGATGATTAATAGTGGTGTCATGAGATCCCAGGTTAGTAAGTTATGTGGCCAATGCCGCCTTAAAACTTGCTTGACGAGTCGAATAACCACCCAGCCAATCGCTAAAATTGCCAATTGTCCCCCAGGAGATGTCCAAAAGTCCATTTGTGTTGCCCCTCCTCTTTCATATCCGTTTTATTATAAAGATTTCTCTGACGAGTTGCAATTGCCTTTTATGACAGGTTATTGACAAGTTACGCTCCCCGGTTGCAATTATCGCAGGGCCACGGTAAACTAATTGAGTATAATTGGAAGCGAAGAGGTGGCTAATCCCGCATGGCAAAAAAGAAAAAATCAACTTTTCAAAAAATTACCAACGTTTTTGTATGGGTCATGATTATCGCAACGATCGGTTCACTTGTATTCGGTGCAATCACGGCCTTCATTCAATAGACTAAAAAGTCCCGCAACGCCTTGAGCGCTGCGGGACTTTTCTTTTGGTCTCATTTTTATTCCGATTGATGACTCCCCGAATCGCCAGTCGCTTCACTGGTGGGTTGTTTATAAACCTGACGAGGTTTACTGCCCTCTTGCGGGCCAATATAGCCTCGTTGTTCCAGGTCATCCATAATCCGGGCGGCCCGATTATACCCAATCCGGAAACGCCGCTGGAGAAGTGATGTGCTGGCCTTTTGTTGGTCAACCACAAAGTCCAAAGCGTCATCGAATAGTTCATCGTCGCTATCGCCCGCCGCTTCTTGTTGAACTTCCTCGTCGCTCACCATCATGTCCTCATCGTAATCGGCCGTCTGTTCCGCCTTGATGAAGTCCACCACATTGCTGACATCTTCATCCGGGATGAAGGCCCCTTGGACCCGCACCGGAGAGTTGGCATCGACGGGTTGATACAACATGTCCCCTCGTCCCAGCAGTTTTTCCGCCCCATTCGTGTCGAGAATGGTTCGAGAATCAATCCCACTAGAAACCGCAAAGGCAATTCGTGACGGCACGTTGGCTTTAATCAGCCCGGTAATCACATCGACCGATGGCCGTTGCGTCGCCAGAATCATGTGCACCCCGGCCGCTCGACCCATCTGCGCTAACCGAATAATGGCATCCTCGACTTCATTCGAGACCGTCATCATCAGGTCAGCTAATTCATCGACAACGACCACAATATACGGCAGGGTTGGTCGCGCTTGATCGTCGGCCTGATTGGCCTTCTGCACCATCGCATTGTACCCGGAGATTTTTCGTTGACCGAATTGAGAAAACAATTCGTAACGCCGTTCCATTTCAGCGACCACCTTTTGCAAGGCCCGGGCCGCCTTTTTTGGTTCAGAAACCACCGGCGTTAACAGATGGGGAATGCCATTGTAGACACTGAGTTCAACCTTCTTCGGGTCAATGAGCATCAATTTTACCTGATCGGGCCGGGCATTCATCAAAATACTGGTGATAATGCCGTTAATAGCCACCGACTTCCCACTACCCGTGGCACCGGCAATTAGCAAATGCGGCATCTTGGTCAAATCCATGCTGACCACTTGCCCCGTGACATTACGCCCAAGCGGCACCTCAAGTGGCCGGTCTGGGTGAACCGGCTGAGCCTCAATGACATCCCGAAACGCTACCGTGGAAACCTTCTTATTGGGAACTTCAATCCCAATTAAGGATTTGCCCGGAATTGGCGCCTGAATCCGAATCCCCTTGGCAGCTAACGCCAGGGCTAAGTCATCGGCCAAATTGACGATTCGTGACACCTTGACCCCAATCGCCGGGTGAAGTTCATACTCGGTGACGGATGGCCCAAGACTCACATTCTTGACCTCGGCATCGACGCCAAAACTATCCAGCGTTTGCTTTAATATCTTGGTATTGGCATCGATCGCGTTGACCTCGGCCGTTTGATCCGTTGGTGGCACTTGTTTCAGCAGGTCCGCCGTTGGTAGCTTGTAATTAGGATCGACCGGTGTGCTATTTGCCAGCAATTCCGTCTCGGTCGGTGAATCTGCCACCTCAGGTTCAGCCGTTGCCGCCGAAGCTGCTCGTGGCTTAGGCACCTCATTCGCGGCCACCGTTATGTGGTAGCTGGGTTCCTCAGCGACAGGGTTCGCCGGTTCTGACGGTGTCACCGCTGTCGAAGTTGGTGCCGTCGACGTCACCGCAGGCTTTGCAGGAGCGGATGACGCCGCCTCCTGTTGACGGGCCGCATGTTTTTCTTTGGCCAACTCGCTACCGCGCTTAATTGCTGAACCACTGGCCTGCATCCCCTTGGTGAGACCCTGCCAGGTCGCCTGAAGGGCCTGTTCAATCTTGGCGAGGGGAATCTGAAAGAAGACGATAACCCCAACCAACATGACCAGCCAGGCCGCAATCTGGGCACCAATTAGGGCAATGAGCCAAGCGACAACACTTAGTTCCAGCGCACCGACTAATCCGCCACCCAGTTGCGTGGTCAGCCCACCGGTGAACAGATCAGCTAGGCCGCCATGCCAGATGGTGGCCATGAATTGACAATGTTGGTCCACCTGAACAAAGTGCGTTGCCGTGACCCACAACAGCCAACCCCCATAGATTAGGCCACTGCCGATAAGATAATGTCGCTTCAAGTGGGGCCAGGTTCCAGTAAATGTCAGAGCGATGCCCAAGGCCCCAATTAGGATTAGCCCAAATTCATAGGTATCCCCTACGACTAGCCGGACCAGATTGGCACACAACGTCCCAATGAACCCCAGGTTGAAGGCTCCCAGCCCAGCCAAAGCAACCAGGATTAGTCCTAAGAGGTTACTCGTATATGGAAATGGCTGTTTCCGACGGGGTGTCTTCCTGGCCGGCGTCTTACGCCGAGCCGGTCGCCGCCGGGTTGTTTTTCTTTTTGTTGCCACCGACTGCTCCCCCTTTCGCTAGCCTATTTTAATTTATCGTGTGGATAACGGTGAACCCGTTCCAGATTCAAGAATGATTGTTGCCGTAAGACTTCGTAAATCACGATAGCTGCACTGTTCGATAAGTTAAGTGCCCGAATATGTTCGTCATCCTGTGGAATTCGAATACACTGTTCCATGTGCGCCCGCATAAAGGGTTCAGGCAGTCCCGTTGTTTCCTTGCCAAACAGGAAGAAGTGGTCATGATCGTTAACTTGATAATCGGGCTCCGTGTAATCTCGTTCGGCAAACTTTGAAACCAAGTAAAGTTGCTGGGGATCCGTGACGGTTTCTAGGAATGCCGGTAGATTTTCGTGATACCGAACATCCACCTTGTCCCAGTAATCCAGTCCGGCACGTTTCAAATGGGCATCGTCAACCGAAAAGCCTAAAGGCTTGATCAGGTCTAGGACGGTATCCGTCCCGGCACAGGTCCGGGCAATATTACCGGTGTTGGCAGGAAATAAGGGTTCAAATAAAGCAATATGGTTGGTCATCTATCAGTCTCTCCGTTCTCTTCGGCAAACTGCCGTTCTGTTCATTCATTATAGCCGTTGGGCCGGGGCTTTGACAAGCATGGCCCAACGGTTTTCACGCCACAAAAAAAGCAGTTCCTCGGTGTGGGCACGGCGAGGAACTACTCTAGTGAAGTGCTACTTGTCAGCCGCTAACAGTTACTAGCTGATGTCGACCGCCAAACGATTTCTCATTGGTCAATATAACACTGCCCTGTCAGTCGATCAAGCCTTTTTCATAAGATTCTTAAACGTTTTACTTAATGCCCTTGTGCGGTAAGCAAGGTCACATCAACTGTGATCTCGGTAAATGGATTGGCCTTGACCTCCGCCAACCGTTCTGGCGTAGCGCCCCAATGCATCGGCGTCATCAACATTAGGTCGGCGAATCGTTGCGCCGAAACGGGAACCTGGTAACGAATGCGTTCCGCCGTGGCGTCAGGATAGTGTTCTTGGAACAAGCCGAGAACCTTGCCGTTGTCATAGGTGGCGTGAGCACTGTCGGCCGGGAAGATAGCCTGACGCAACTCGATCAGGTAGTCACTATTGGGAATGACCTTCAGCAATTGTCCTTCTGGCGCCAGCACCCGGTTGAATTCCTGATAGGCCGATGGGGAAAACAAATCTAGAATTGTGGTGAATTGGCCATCTGAAAATGGCATTTGGGCCAGATCGGCCACGCAGAAGAAAGCCTGATTGTCCAACTGTGTGGCCAAGTTAATTCCCGGCTTCGATAGGTCGAAGCCCACGGCGGCATCCTCTTTAATCCCCCGTTTGGCCAACACGTCATTCAGGGGCGTTCCTTCGCCACAACCTACATCCAGAATAGTCTGTGGCGTCGTTGGCATCTTAGCCACAAAGGCATCCGTGATGCCGGCAAAGAGTCCCGCCTGAAGCATGCGCCGTCGTGCAGCCAGCATAGCGTCATCATATTCACTGGCCACCGCGCGCTGCATGAAATAGACCGTTCCCTTCTTAGAGATATCGACATTATGGCCATTAGGACAAACTAGACTCCGGTCAACGACCTGGTCGTAAGGTTCCAGGCAAACTGGACACCGGAAGAGCTCTGGCCGGGCCTGCAAGAACTGGCGTGCTTGATCAATTTTCTTCATGTGTTCCCCCATCTAATGTAGTCGGTTGCTCGTAGCCCCCGACGAAGTTCTGATACCAATGAAAGATTTCTGTGACGATAACCCGTAAGACCGCGTAGCCGGGAATCCCCAGGACGACGCCCAAGACCCCAAAGGCCTTACCGGCAATTAATAAGATAAAGATAATGGTTAACGGATGAATCTTGAGCGAACTGCCTAAGACTAGCGGGGAAATAACCCGCCCTTCTAATGTCTGTTCAACGATAAACACGATCAGGACCTTGACTAACATCCATGGCGACACGAAGGCGGCCACAACCACGGCCGGTATCATGGCCAAGAATGACCCAAGATATGGAATCAAGTTTAATACGCCCGCAACGATGCCTAACAACAAGGCAAATCGCAGCCCAACAATTAAGAAACCAATATAGAATAAAATAGCAACGATAAAGGCAACCACTAACTGTCCCCGGACATAGTTACTAACCTGTCGATTCATTTCAATTAACAATTTCATCATGGGTTCACGCTTCTTGGTCGGTAGAAGTCGCGAAAGATATTCCGGAAGTTGATGGCCATCGCGCAGCAGGTAGAAGAGAATAAACGGCGCCGTGACAAAGGCGACCACGATCGCTGTAATCCGGCTCACAATGCCCCCTACCGAAGACCAAGTATTCTTGGCAAAGTGCGACAAGGCACTTGAAGATCCCTTACTGAGCTTCTGATTAAACTGGTCTAACTGATCCCGAATCCCACTCAGACGGTCATCACTGAGCCAGTGCGTAAATTGGTCCGATACCTGGCGCCAGTAATGCGGCCATTCGGCAATCAACATGGTCGTTTGGTGCTGGACCATGGGAATTAGCCGAATAATTCCCCAGGCAATCAAGAGCGCGACCACGATGAACAACCCAATGATTGACCAGGTTCGTCGAACATGGCGCTTCTCTAACCAGTCAACGACTGGATTCAAAAGATAATAACCCACACCAGCCAACAAAATGGGCATCCCCAAGATTTGCCAGACTAGAATAAAGGGTGTTGCCAGCCATTGAACTTTACTTAGCACTAGTAAAATGAGTAGAATAAGTAAGGTGATGGTTAGGATTGAAACCAGACGATTATTAACCACCCAGTTCCAGAACCACGAACGGTGCTGCTTATTTTCCGGTTTCAAATGCTTCACTCCTAGATAAATAATGCGTATATTGTAACATACCGTCACTCTTTACGGGTGATGGCAAAAGAAAGGATGACAACTTTGATCTTAACAGAACCCCTAATTGAAAATTATACGGACTTGGCGGCCACTATCCAAGCCGGACACAAACGAATTGCCTTAGCCAATAACCTTGCTGATGGTGGCAGCACCGTCAGTAAAGGCGTCATGGCCGAGGCCGTACGCTATGCGCACGACCACCAGGTGACCCTAGACCTACTCATCGCACCTCGTGGTGGCAAGCCGGTCTACAACGATGTTGAACTCAAGATTATGGAAGCCGATCTGCTTGAAGCCCAACAATTAGGCGTCGATGGTGTCATCCTGGGCGCTTTGACCACCGATAATGCACTCGATGTTGAAGGCCTTCAACTGATCATTGCGGCGGCTGGTGGCATGACCTTAACCTTCAGCACCGCCTACGATGCCATTGCCCCTGAACACCGGGAAGCGGCCCTTAATTGGCTCGCTGAACAAGGCTTCGATTACCTCTTAAGTCATGACGATGAGGCCGGTTTACTGGCCACTCATCAATTGGTACAAAAGGCCGGCCTAATCCTGATTCCAGCCAGCCTAACGGCAACGGAAACCCAATCCGTCACAACTAAATTAGGCCTAAACCTGGTCTTCAATTCACAGATCTAAACAATCAAAAGCCTCGGCAAAATTGCCGAGGCTTTTTTTAATCCAATCATTCTGCTAAGACGTCATCCACAACGGTTTCCCATCGCTTCAGAACGGCCTTTTCCGAGAACCGCTGAGCCAGCTTAACGCTCTGCGCACTCAACGTTTTTTGTAATTGTGGCGAACGAAGAACGCGCCGTAAGCGTTCATATAGGGCATCCTGATCGTTTGGCTTGATAAGGAACCCATTGACGTTGTCGTCAATAATTTCACGAGGTCCGTACCGAATGTCATAACTAATGACTGGAACGCCGTAATTCTGGGCCTCCAGCGTGGCCAATGAAAAGCCTTCTTCAATACTCGTCAACAAGGAAACGGTACCCTTTTGGTACTCCTCACTGAGATCATTCAAGAAGCCACGGAAAATAATGTTCTTTTCCAAATGATTTTTGGCCACAAAGTCCCGGAGCTCTTTCTCACCTTTACCATAACCAAATAAGTGTAATTCAACATCTGGGAATTCGGGAACCAAACGTTTGATAACCTCTGCCTGCTGCATGATCTGTTTTTCAGGAGAGAACCGTGCCACACACATGACACGGTTGGTTAGGCGCTTGCTTGGATCGATCTCCACCGGCGTCGTAAACCCTACTGGGATCGCAACAAACTTGTCTTTCAGATCTGGGAAACGGTTCACCAAATCCCGTCGTTGGTAATCCGTCGAACAGATAATCTTTGAAAAATGATCAGGGTGCTCAATCATATAACGATAGTGTGACTTGATTGGTGAGTTGGCCACATCCGCCTGCTTCTGCGCATGTGTACTGTGAATCACCCCACAAATTTTGACGCGATCATCCGTCTTGTCCAGTGGCTCAGCCAGCTTTAGATTCCGGTCACTAATATAGAGGTCACCATCTTCATAGAGTTGATTGAAGAAGAATGTCCGTAACGCCGTTTGTGAGTCGAAGAAGTAATCGCGGCCACGGAAATTTCTCACCACCGTCTGAGTCCACTTAGACTCCAAGTCTGGCGATGAATCATAAAGATCTTCCATGACACGCTCGCCCTTGCGGTTCAAATAGACCTTTGAAGCGACCTTTTGCTTATTCGTGAGATAGACAATTTGACTACAGAATCCACGAGTATCGTAGATTTCCCGCATCGTCTTCACGTGATGCGTGTCGAAGTAATTCACATAATCCAACGTCTTGTAGTCCTTGTCCATGAAGTGGGCATACATCCGAAAGTTATCGCCGTCATGAATCCGGACATCCGTGGTCTTGGGTAAATATTGAACTCGGAAATGACACACATTCTCCCAATAATCAATCCAACCACGGTCAACGACCTCTTCGTCGTCCTTAGTTCCTTGGAAAAAATCGTACATCGAGAAGTATCGACCGTGCACGTCAAAGGAATCGGCATAAAGATGCAACTGCGTATTGTAGTGCATTGTGACACCACGTGCCGCCAGACCCCCCTGTTCAAAAAGGTGGATACGGTTGATCTGGGCTTTTTCGATCCCAGTTAATTTGCTTCCTAGGTTTTCATCGATAAAGTAATTCACAGAGCAACTTCCTTTCGGCTAGATAATTCGTCAAAGTAGGTTAGCAGTGTTTGCCATTTTTCAAATACAGCGTCTTCAGAATACCGGTGAACATTCCGATAAGCGGCCTCACTAAATTCAGCCAACTTTTCTTGATTCCCCAGTAGATCGATAATGGCATCGGCCAGCTCATCAACGTTACCGTTAGTCGTTAACGTCCCACTAACCCCATCCTGAATAATATCGCTTGGCCCGTACTTCACATCGTTGGCAACCATAGGCAGGCCATGCGATTGTGCTTCCAACAGCATCAACGAGAAGCCTTCGGCACGACTAGGGAGCAACCCAATCTGGGCGCCTTCATAGACGGCATTGATGTCATGGGTATATCCCTTGAATTGTACGACGTCTTCTAGATGAAGCGTCTCAACCAGTTGATGCAATGACTTGTCAATATCGCCGTTAGCGTAGCCCCAGAGCTCAAGGTGCGCATTCGGAAATTGTTCATGAACCTTGGCAAAAGCTCGAATCGAGTGGTCCTGTTGCTTTTCAGGTGCCAACCGGGCAACATGAACGACCCGGCCCACTTCACGTTGACTGAATGGCTTTTGCTTCATGGCCAACTCTTCATCGGTCACATAACCAACCGGGATGGTGAATGCCGGAATAGACGTTCCAAACCGATCAACCACATCCTGACTTTGTTCAGGTGTTGCTGAAATAACGGCATCCCATTGGTCCCAGTTCATCAAAGCATTTTGATAATTGTTGTTCAAAGGTGAGTGAATCATATCACTAGGATCGGCGACATGGTCGTTATGAAGATGTAGAACCTTGAAGGCCGGGGTCTTCATATTAAATAGAGCCCAATCACATTCAACAGTTCGGTCACAGATATAAACATTTTTTTCGCCAGTATCATTAAGCTCATCATAAAAGAATCGTGTCAGCGCATTCATTCCGTTGAACACCCAATTTTGTCCACGATAATTCAGGACTCGCCAGGACAAGTGTTCTTTGCCCGCCCGATTCAACAAGTGGCACTTCTCCACATGAACCTGGCCATCCGGGCCAAAGTACTGTTCGGCCACAATCTTACCACCCCAGTCAAAGAGTTGTTCCAGGCATTTGAAGCCCCGAATATCCCACCAGGCCATCTTTAATGTGCGGCCATTAACATCGAAATATTGAATGTTGTGAATCTCATTACTATTCTCGCGAAGGTAGATGATCATCAGCATCTTCCCTTGGGCAAAGACCTGCACCTGATTATCCTTCCGCGTTTGAGTGGTATTAGCAGGTAAGGAAATATCATTCATGCTGAATGACTTTCGATCACTACCCGTAGAGCCACAAAAGTATTCGAAAAGGTTAACAAAATTCATTCGATTGATGCCCGCTTGTTCCAAGACTTCCGTTAAGTCCATCGTAAACATCCGGGTCACAATTTTTGCCGGCACTTGATTCTTTTGGAATAAATGGAGTCGCTTAATCTCCGCGTGTTCAATCCCAGACTTTGAAAACTGCATGTTATCGTTCAAGAAGTAGTACATTCGTTAGTCGACCCCCTAATCTTTCAGAAATTTCTGCCAACGGTTCCAGACCTTTTGCCGAGTCCAACTCTTGTGGGCCGTTGCGTAGGCTCCTTCACTCAGCGCGGTTAATTTCTTGGAGTCTGTGAACAAGTCGACAATCTTATCGGCCATTGCCAGCGTATCCCCTGGTTTGCAGAGATACCCATTAACACCGTCTTGAATATAGTCTTGCGGGCCATAGTTAAATGGCGTACTGATTGCTGGAATACCGTGAGCCATAGCCTCTTGCATACCCATTGGTCCCCCATCGACAAATGACAGGTTGATCAGTACTTGATAGTGATCATATTGCTTATCAATATCTGGATAGTAATCCTTGAGGGTCACACTAGATTGTAGTTGCAGTTCCGCTATTAAGTCTGTCATTTGCTTGACAAACGCCGGGTCTCCATAACCGTAAAGGTCAAACGTTGCATGTGGAACTCGCTGCTTTATTAAAGCAAACAGCCGAATCTGTTGTTCAATCTGTTTATCTGCGGAGATGCGCCCAACATACAATAGACTGCCTGCCAATCGATTAGCCATGGGTTTCAGACTCGTTTCATCCTTCACTAATGGGGTCGTGGTAACCGCTGAAATCGCCGTTACCTCAGCCTTAGGGAACCGTTGCTTCAAGTCTGCCGCCTGTTGTGGCGTGGCCGTTATGAAGCCATCAAAGGAATTAAAGTGATCAAAGGCGGGTTGTAAGAATCCATCAAGCTGTCCAAAGATCGGGTCAGCTTGTTTGACCACATGATTAATTGGCACATACACATACTTGTGTGAAGCATCCCTCAACGCTAAGAGTGGCCGCACACCCGTCCCGGGCCGATCACTGATAAACGTCGTCGTATCAGGGTCCTGCTTGCTTAATTCAGCCAAGAAGAAGTCAAATAAATCGTCGGGATTCTGGAAGAACTGGTCACCCTTCCCCTGATAATCTTTCAAAATCATTCTAGAAGCCAACGGATTACCATTCGTATCCGGAGCAAAGTATTCTTCAAGCACAATCTTGCCATCCGTTTGGTAATACCTTTGCATAATTAATTTACCGTCTTGACCAAAGTATTGTGTTGCCGACTTAAACCCACGCCAGTCCCAAAGGTCCGTTTCAATAGGATTACCCTGACTATCCACGAACTCTTGATAAAAGACTCGGCCAATCGTTCCAGGGATGAAGCCAACGTTTCCCGTTGGAATATCCCCCACTGACACCCCACTAAAATTGGCTCCAACACTAACTTCCGACTCCACGGGAAGCCGCAGATCATCCGTATGCATAACTTTAGTTTCTGCCAATTCAGTTGTTCCTTGGAAGAAGTCAAACATGTTGACCACGTCATCATCCTTCAATCCAAAGGTCGTCAGCGTTTGGTGAAGTAACCGATCATAAATCTTAGTCACGATTTTTGCCGGCCGTTGGAAATGGTTGAAGAGCTTCACACGATTCATCGCCGTGTGTTCAACACTTGAGTTCTTTTGCAAGATATATTCATTCACGAAATAGTACATCAGGACACTCCCATCTAACAACTAGACTTTAATCATTATCTTTTATTTCCCAAGGGTACTTTCCATCCTTGTCTTTTTCAGTGTGCTTCATCATATATTTAGTCCGCTCATCCATTCGCTTTCGTGTCTTCTTACGGTGTAAGAATCTGAACACCATAACCAACGACCACATGAAGAAGTAAATCATTAGTCGGAGAAACAGCTGAATATTATGGTAGGCAAATATTGACGTTAGAATGACCACAAAACCACCCTTTCATTTGATATTGTACCGCTCATTATCAATCAAGACAGCTTATCACTACCTAAAATTTAATAACAAGAAGCACTATTTTTTGAGAAACCTTCTCAATCTGAGTCATAACTTTAATTAAGTTATGTAAGAACCACCACAATTTTACTTGTGATGGCCCGCTAGGCGTTGTTCCTGCCTACTTTTGTTCCTATTTGATGCTATTTGGGACTGTTGTCATCGTCCGTCCCTTGGTCCGTGCCTTTCTTACGACGCTTACCAAAGAGGAAGAGCCATGCCCCACCTGTAGCGGCGGCAATTGCTGCTGCAATGGAACTCAAGATTGTTGGAGAACTTGTATCTTCACTGTTCTTGTCACCAACAATTTGATCACCATCGCCGCCCTTTGCGACAGTACTCTTGCTTGAATCGCTGGACTTATCATCTGACTTGTCTTTGTCAGTATCAGATGAATCGTTACCATTATCATCCACCACTGCAGAATCGTTATTATCGGCCGTTAGGTCAACTGTCGATGCTGAAGCTGGTGTTGCATTACTACTACCGTAAGACAGGTTGGTTGCCGTTATACTGCCAGTACCATCACCGGAATTGCTTCCTGAGGTCGAAGTACCAGACCCAGTACCTGTTGAGGAAGAACTGCCAGAGCCCTTCCCTTTGTCGCCAGTTGAACTTGAAGAAGAGTCAGACGAGTTAGCGTTGTCACCTGCATCAGATTCTGAGGTGCTTTCGGAACCATCAGAGTCTGAGTCGGTTACGCCCTCAGATCCAGAGTTAGCGTCAGAACCTGAGTTTCCATCAGAACCTCCAGTGTTGTTGCTATTGGATTCTGATTCACTGCCTGATTCAGACTCACTATCGGAATCAGAACCATCTGAACCTTCACTTCCACCGTCTGAATCGGAATTATCTTCCGATTCAGATTGTTCTTCTGATTCAGAAGCTGCTTCAGATTCACTTGCTGCTTCAGATTCGGATGCAGCTTCGGATTCGGATGCGGCTTCTGATTCACTTGCGGCTTCTGATTCAGATGCTGCTTCGGATTCAGACGCGGCTTCGGATTCGGATGCAGCTTCAGATTCGGATGCTTCCGACTCAGCTTCAGATTCGGATGCTGCTTCGGATTCAGACGCTGCTTCAGATTCGGATGCGGCTTCGGATTCAGACGCTGCTTCGGATTCAGACGCTGCCTCAGATTCTGATGCTTCTGATTCAGCTTCAGACTCAGATGCTGCTTCAGATTCGGATGCGGCTTCGGATTCTGATGCTTCTGATTCAGCTTCAGACTCGGATGCGGCTTCAGATTCGGATGCTGCTTCGGATTCAGACGCTGCCTCAGATTCTGATGCTTCTGATTCAGCTTCAGACTCAGATGCGGCTTCAGACTCAGATGCGGCTTCAGATTCACTTGCTGCTTCGGATTCAGACGCTGCTTCGGATTCAGACGCTGCTTCGGATTCAGACGCTGCTTCAGATTCGGATGCGGCTTCAGATTCACTTGCTGCTTCAGATTCGGAAGCTGCCTCAGATTCGGATGCTTCTGATTCAGCTTCAGACTCAGATGCGGCTTCGGATTCAGACGCGGCTTCAGATTCAGACGCTGCTTCAGATTCGGACGCTGCTTCAGATTCGGACGCTGCCTCAGATTCGGACGCTGCTTCAGATTCGGACGCGGCTTCAGATTCGGACGCGGCTTCAGATTCGGACGCTGTTTCAGATTCGGACGCGGCTTCAGATTCGGACGCGGCTTCAGATTCACTTGCGGCTTCGGATTCGGATGCTGCTTCGGATTCTGATGCTTCTGATTCAGCTTCAGACTCGGATGCGGCTTCGGATTCAGACGCTGCTTCAGATTCGGATGCGGCTTCAGATTCACTTGCGGCTTCAGATTCGGATGCGGCTTCGGATTCTGATGCTTCTGATTCAGCTTCGGATTCACTTGCGGCTTCGGATTCAGACGCTGCTTCAGATTCACTTGCGGCTTCGGATTCAGATGCTGCTTCAGATTCACTTGCGGCTTCAGATTCTGATGCGGCTTCGGATTCGGATGCTTCTGATTCAGCTTCAGACTCGGATGCGGCTTCAGATTCACTTGCTGCTTCAGATTCACTTGCTGCTTCAGATTCACTTGCTGCTTCAGATTCACTTGCTGCTTCAGATTCACTTGCTGCTTCAGATTCACTTGCTGCTTCAGATTCTGATGCTTCTGATTCAGCTTCAGACTCAGATGCGGCTTCGGATTCGGATGCTTCTGATTCAGCTTCAGACTCAGATGCGGCTTCGGATTCGGATGCGGCTTCGGATTCAGACGCTGCTTCAGATTCACTTGCTGCTTCAGATTCGGATGCGGCTTCAGATTCGGACGCTGCTTCAGATTCGGATGCGGCTTCAGATTCGGATGCGGCTTCGGATTCTGATGCTTCTGATTCAGCTTCAGACTCGGATGCGGCTTCAGATTCGGACGCTGCTTCAGATTCAGACGCTGCTTCGGATTCGGATGCGGCTTCAGATTCGGACGCTGCTTCAGATTCGGA
>NZ_RHOA01000029.1 GCF_003946545.1 Levilactobacillus tangyuanensis | reverse complement strand
ATTGGCGAACACCGATTGAGATCTTTTTGCGTGATCTGCGTTACTAAATTTGTTCAAGTTATTTCTTGCAATCTGCCATTTTTAAACCCAAAATATTTTTTATCCACGCCAAGCCTTGTCGCCTCGCGGTTCATCGGTTCATCTGACGATTTCTCTTAGGCGCAATATATTGCTTATCAGTCCGCATCGAGATACTATATATAGTGTCGAATCGATCAAAAGCGACTGAAACAAAGTCAATATGAGTACAAGAAATACTTATGAAAAGTACGGGAGGAATCGTTATGCAAGCAATGAAACTTTCATCAGTTTCACTATCTGATGAATTTATAAATCGAGTAAAAAGCGAAATCACACCGCACTGGGGCGAATTAGGCTGGGTTACATATAAGAGAACTTACGCCCGTTGGATCCCAGAGAAGCAGCGGACAGAGAACTGGGACGAAACCGTTAAGCGGGTTGTCGAGGGCAATATCAACCTCGACCCACGACTTCACCAAAACAATGTGGATCCCCAAGTAGTCAGTGAATTAACCGACGAAGCCAAGAAGCTTTACAAATTAATCTACGGCCTTGCTGCCACCCCATCAGGTCGAAACCTGTGGATCTCAGGAACCCCTTATGAGGCTCGCAACGGAGATGCCCTGAACAACTGTTGGTTTATCGGCATTCGCCCACAACCATACGGTGACAGCCACATTATGCCCGAATATTTGAAGAAGGATCAGCCAGCCGTTTCAATGCCATACTCCTTCATGTTTGACCAATTAATGAAGGGCGGCGGTGTCGGTTTTTCTGTCGTTAAAGAAAACGTTCATAAGATTCCGTTGGTCAACAACGAAGTCAACTTAACCATCGTGATTGACAAGAATAGTAAATCCTATGATGCTTCCCTCAAAATGGGGGCCGTTGACAAGGACGCCTACTTTGAGAAGCATTCAATTACCGATGCAGCTTACTATCGCCTGCCCGATACCCGCGAAGGCTGGGTTCTTTCAAATGCGCATCTGATTGACCTGCACTTTGCTTCAACTAATCCAAAGGGTCAAAAGAACCTGGTTCTTGATATGAGTGACATCCGTGAAAAGGGTGCTAAGATCAAGGGCTTTGGTGGAACTGCCTCTGGTCCAATGCCGCTCATTGAAATGCTATTTGACATTAACAAGATTTTGAACGCCCGCGTTCGTCGTCACTTGTCATCCGTTGACATGACCGATATTGGCAACATGATTGGTAAGACCGTTGTTGCCGGAAACGTTCGCCGTTCTGCCGAATTAGCATTGGGCTCCGCCGATGATGAGGATTTCATCACCATGAAGCAGGACCAAGAAAAGCTCATGCATCACCGTTGGGCTTCTAACAACAGTGTTGCCGTTGACTCAAAATTCAGCAATTACGGCCCAATCGCCGATTCCATTCAACATAATGGCGAACCCGGCATCGTGAACTTGGAATTATCCAAGAACTACGGCCGGAAAATCGACGGCTTGCAAAAGGACATCGATCCAAACGTTGAGGGGACTAACCCATGTGGTGAAATTTCACTTTCAAACGGTGAACCATGTAACCTCTTTGAAGTCTTCCCTTACGTTGCCAGCCAGCAAAATTGGGACCTCGATGAAGCCTTTGCTTTGGGGACTCGTTTCTCCAAACGGGTTACTTTCAGCCCATACGACTGGGAAGTTTCTCGTAAAGCAATCAAGAAGAATCGCCGGATTGGTATCTCAATGTCCGGGATTCAAGACTGGATTTTAAGCGAATTAGGTAACCGGGTCGTTGTTGGTTACGAAGAAGCCAAGGATCCTGAAACCGGCGAAGCAATCAAGAAGCCGATTTACGACAAACGTGCGGTTAAAATGGTTGATGGTTTATACAAGGCCGTTGTGAAAGCTGATAAGGACTACTCAGATGAACTAGGCTGCAACACCTCCCTCAAACACACAACCGTTAAGCCATCAGGGACCGTTGCTAAATTAGCCGGCGTTTCGGAAGGCATGCACTTCCACTACGCCCCTTACCTGATTCAACGAATCCGGTTCCAAGATTCTGATCCGTTGCTGCCAGCATTGAAAGCTTGCGGCTACCACGTTGAAAAGGACGTTTACTCCAAGAACACCATGGTTGCTGAATTCCCAATCCGCGCTGCTCACGCTGACAGCAAAGCCTTTGCTTCAGCTGGGAACGTTTCGATTGCTGAACAATTTGCCACCCAGGCATTCCTGCAGACTTACTGGTCCGATAACGCGGTTAGCTGTACCGTTACATTCCAACCAGATGAAGGCGACCAGATTGCCCCACTGATGAAGCAGTACCGCTTCACCACTAAGTCAACGTCGTTATTGCCTTACGTTGGTAACGAATTCAAGCAAGCTCCTAAGGAACCAATCGAGCCAAAAGTTTACGAAGAAAAGGTCATGCAGATCCACGGTGACGTTCAACGGACATTTGAACAGTTGAGCGGTAACCATGATCAAAAGGGTGCCGAAATTATCGGTCAAACCGACTGTGAAGGCGGCGCCTGCCCAATTAAGTAATAATGATCTTTTAAATTTGAATCATCCAATCACCCATTTTACGGCGGTGATCCAAGAACGGAAATCTGACCAAAGGTTTCCGTTTTTGTTTGGCGAAAACCCGTCCTGGGCGCTTGACGGTCGCGATTAGCAGCGTTAAATTACCATTATGTGAGGAGGTAATCATTTGAACCCATTCAAGAAGACGGAAAAACAGCGTGAGGAGTTTCTTCGCAATATTCGCTTTATCGACAAATCCGTGTTTGGCACGTACACGCCCGACCCGCAAAATTCCCCTCGAGAAGAACAACGCCGGATTAAATCAATCAACCGCGAATACCATCACGAAATTCGGCGGGAAAAGGGCGAAATGCGGATTCTCCATTTTAAATTATTTATGATGGGCCACGAGCGCCTTTCTGCATTTGTGCAGGCAATCATTACCGGTCGGCAGCCTCATTAGGTGCCACAAATTTTTCATTTTCCAAAATTAATTATCGCAAAATGCGCAAAATTAGCTTATGATAAATCTACTGACCCTTACATCCAAAGGAGCGACACACATGGTAAAAATCTACACTAAAGTCGGTGATCACGGTAAAACCAAGCAGGTCACCGGTCGAATGGTCCCAAAGTATGACTTACAGATTGAAGCGCTTGGGGCCATCGATGAACTGGACTCTTGGTTGGGTTATGTGATCTCAATCTTGTCACCCAAAGCTCAAGAATTAGCGCCTAAACTTAATCTCATCCAGCACAACCTTTACGAACTGCAAGCGGACATCACCGTCAAGCGCCACCATGAAATTACTGACGAGAAGACCAAGCAGTTAGAGACCGAAATCGATGCCATCATGGCCAAATTACCTGTAATCAAAGCGTTTATCCTCCCTGGTGGTAACCCGTCAGGGGCCGCGTTGCAGTATGCCCGGGCATTAGCTCGGAAGGCCGAACGATTAGTCGTTGAACTCAACGATAAGGCCCAGCCATTGAATGAAGAAATTCTCGAATATCTGAACCGGCTTTCAGACTATCTATTTGCATTAGCTCGTTATGCCAACTTGTTGGAAGGTTATGACGAGGAAAAAAGTAAGCTTTAATGAGGTGTTAGGAAGTGCCAACCATCCAGAACAATCAATCAAAGTCCCAGAGTTTAGCGGATAAGGTTTCCCAGGAAATCGAAGCCGCCATCTTAAACCACGAATTAGCAGTTGGTGATCGGCTCCCCACCGAACCGAACTTAATGGCGCAATACAATGTCGGCCGTTCAACAATCCGCGAAGCTATCAAAGTACTCGCCAACCTCGGCTTAATCGAGGTTATTCAGGGAAAGGGCACCACCGTAATCCACGACACCCTGCCCGACCCAACCATTTCAAAAGCGTTACGGGAAGCGCCGGCAATTGAAGCCTACGAAGCCCGCAAGGCCTTGGAAATCAGCATCGTCAACCTTGCCTGCCTGAACCGGAACGCAACCGATTTGAAGGCCCTGGGCTATTATCTCGAAATTCGGGCGGCAGCTGCCAAACGTCATTCAATCGAAGCCTATCGTCAGGCGGACGAAAAATTTCACGAAGCAATTATTGAAGCCGCCCATAACAGCGTGATTGCGACAATTTACGAACACTTTTGGCAGTCATTCAACGATCGCTTCGGTAAGCAGTTTATCGAGCTTAAATTTCACAGTGATCAGCCCATCATTCATCAAAACATTTTAAAAGCCATTGAACAGCAGGATGTGCACCTTGCAATCCAGTGGAGGCAAATTCTATAATTAATCCGAACAGAAATTAAAAAGCCCAAAGCAATCACTTACAATGGTAGTAGCTAATTCCAACCAATATAGGGAGTGATTACTTTGGGTACATCTACTTTATCACGTTTTCAACGTGGCGCACTAGCAC
>NZ_RHOA01000028.1 GCF_003946545.1 Levilactobacillus tangyuanensis | reverse complement strand
ACACTATGAAAGAACTTATTCTTTCAAAACTAGATATTATTCAATTATCTTCTTCTCTGAGAACACCTTGTTTTGTACAACTTGGTTAAGTCCTCGACCGATTAGTACTGGTCCGCTTCACCCCTCACGGGGCTGCCACTTCCAGCCTATCTACCTGATCATCTTTCAGGGGTCTTACTTCCATATAGGAATGGGAAATCTCATCTCGAGGCGAGTTTCACACTTAGATGCTTTCAGCGTTTATCTCATCCATACATAGCTACCCAGCGATGCGCCTGGCGGCACAACTGGTACACCAGCGGTATGTCCATCCCGGTCCTCTCGTACTAAGGACAGCTCCTCTCAAATTTCCTACGCCCGCGACGGATAGGGACCGAACTGTCTCACGACGTTCTGAACCCAGCTCGCGTACCGCTTTAATGGGCGAACAGCCCAACCCTTGGGACCGACTACAGCCCCAGGATGCGATGAGCCGACATCGAGGTGCCAAACCTCCCCGTCGATGTGGACTCTTGGGGGAGATAAGCCTGTTATCCCCAGGGTAGCTTTTATCCGTTGAGCGATGGCCCTTCCATACGGTACCACCGGATCACTAAGCCCGACTTTCGTCCCTGCTCGACCTGTCTGTCTCGCAGTCAAGCTCTCTTCTGCCTTTACACTCAGCGAATGATTTCCAACCATTCTGAGAGAACCTTTGGGCGCCTCCGTTACTTTTTAGGAGGCGACCGCCCCAGTCAAACTGCCCACCTGACACTGTCTCCCACCACGATTAGTGGTGTGGGTTAGAGTATTCACACAGCGAGGGTCGTATCCCACCAGCGCCTCACTCGAAACTAGCGTTCCGAGTTCTACGGCTCCGACCTATCCTGTACAAGCTGTGTCAACACCCAATATCAAGCTACAGTAAAGCTCCATGGGGTCTTTCCGTCCTGTCGCGGGTAACCTGCATCTTCACAGGTAATATAATTTCACCGAGTCTCTCGTTGAGACAGTGCCCAGATCGTTACGCCTTTCGTGCGGGTCGGAACTTACCCGACAAGGAATTTCGCTACCTTAGGACCGTTATAGTTACGGCCGCCGTTTACTGGGGCTTCATTTCTGGGCTTCGCCGAAGCTAACTCATCCACTTAACCTTCCAGCACCGGGCAGGCGTCAGCCCCTATACGTCATCTTACGATTTTGCAGAAACCTGTGTTTTTGATAAACAGTCGCCTGGGCCTATTCACTGCGGCTGCACTTGCGTGCAGCACCCCTTCTCCCGAAGTTACGGGGTCATTTTGCCGAGTTCCTTAACGAGAGTTCACTCGCTCACCTTAGGATACTCTCCTCGACTACCTGTGTCGGTTTGCGGTACGGGTAATTAATCACTAACTAGAAGCTTTTCTCGGCAGTGTGACATCGGATACTTCCCTACTAAAATTCGGTCCTCGTAACACCTTGTCCTTAGCAATAAGCATTTAACTCATCACCAGACTTGATGCTTGAACGCACATTTCCAATCGTGCGCATATCGTAGCCTGCTGCGTCCCTCCATTGTTCAAACATGATTAACTAGTACAGGAATATCAACCTGTTATCCATCGCCTACGCTTCTCAGCCTCGGCTTAGGTCCCGACTAACCCTGGGAGGACGAGCCTTCCCCAGGAAACCTTAGTCATTCGGTGGATCAGATTCTCACTGATCTTTCGCTACTCATACCGGCATTCTCACTTCTAAGCGCTCCACCAGTCCTTACGGTCTGGCTTCATTGCCCTTAGAACGCTCTCCTATCACGCAACCTATTGGTTGCATCCATAATTTCGGTAACATGCTTAGCCCCGGTAAATTTTCGGCGCAGGATCACTCGGCTAGTGAGCTATTACGCACTCTTTAAATGGTGGCTGCTTCTGAGCCAACATCCTAGCTGTCTATGCAACTCCACATCCTTTTCCACTCAGCATGTATTTAGGGACCTTAATTGATGGTCTGGGCTGTTCCCCTTTCGACGGTGGATCTTATCACTCATCGTCTGACTCCCGGATATAAATCAGTGGCATTCGGAGTTTATCTGAATTCAGTAACCCATGACGGGCCCCTAGTCCAAACAGTGGCTCTACCTCCACGATTCTTGACTCCGAGGCTAACCCTAAAGCTATTTCGGAGAGAACCAGCTATCTCCAAGTTCGTTTGGAATTTCACCGCTATCCACACCTCATCCCAGCATTTTTCAACATACACGGGTTCGGTCCTCCAGTGCGTTTTACCGCACCTTCAACCTGGACATGGATAGGTCACCTGGTTTCGGGTCTACGTCAATTTACTGAAACGCCCGTTTCAGACTCGCTTTCGCTACGGCTCCGGTCTTTCCACCTTAACCTTGCAAATTAACGTAACTCGCCGGTTCATTCTACAAAAGGCACGCTATCACCCATTAACGGGCTCTAACTAATTGTAGGCACATGGTTTCAGGAACTATTTCACTCCCCTTCCGGGGTGCTTTTCACCTTTCCCTCACGGTACTGGTTCACTATCGGTCACTAGGGAGTATTTAGCCTTGGGAGATGGTCCTCCCGGATTCCGACCACGTTTCACGTGTGTGGCCGTACTCAGGATCCTGAACTGAGGGTCAACGATTTCATCTACGGGGGTATCACCCTCTATGCCGTGCCTTCCCAGACACTTCGATTATCATTGACTTTGGTAACTCAAATGTTCAGTCCTACAACCCCAAAGAGCAAGCTCTTTGGTTTGGGCTATTCCCCGTTCGCTCGCCGCTACTTAGGGAATCGATTTTTCTTTCTCTTCCTGTGGGTACTTAGATGTTTCAGTTCCCCACGTCTGCCTCAACTTAAGTATGTATTCCCTAAGTTGTAATCATCGGTAAAGATGATTGGGTTTCCCCATTCGGAAATCTCCGGATCAAAGCTTACGTACAGCTCCCCGAAGCATATCGGTGTTAGTCCCGTCCTTCATCGGCTCCTAGTACCAAGGCATTCACCATGCGCCCTTCATAACTTAACCTAACGATTACTTCGTAATCGCTGATTAATTGAGTATTAGCGATATAAACTAATTAAAAAACTCAAAACAAAACGCAATGTTCTCGGTTTAATTATCTAATAAAATAATTAAAAGAAAATAATTGATAATATCTAGTTTTCAAAGAACAA
>NZ_RHOA01000027.1 GCF_003946545.1 Levilactobacillus tangyuanensis | reverse complement strand
GAGAGGTAAGCCCCTCAAAACTGAACATTGTTTCAACAAGTATGTGTAGCCTCCGTATATTCCTTAGAAAGGAGGTGATCCAGCCGCAGGTTCTCCTACGGCTACCTTGTTACGACTTCACCCTAATCATCTGTCCCACCTTAGACGGCTGACTCCCGAAGGTTATCTCACCGGCTTTGGGTGTTACAAACTCTCATGGTGTGACGGGCGGTGTGTACAAGGCCCGGGAACGTATTCACCGCGGCATGCTGATCCGCGATTACTAGCGATTCCAACTTCATGTAGGCGAGTTGCAGCCTACAATCCGAACTGAGAACGGCTTTAAGAGATTAGCTTAGCCTCACGACTTCGCGACTCGTTGTACCGTCCATTGTAGCACGTGTGTAGCCCAGGTCATAAGGGGCATGATGATTTGACGTCATCCCCACCTTCCTCCGGTTTGTCACCGGCAGTCTCACCAGAGTGCCCAACTTAATGCTGGCAACTGATAATAAGGGTTGCGCTCGTTGCGGGACTTAACCCAACATCTCACGACACGAGCTGACGACAACCATGCACCACCTGTATCCATGTCCCCGAAGGGAACGTCCTATCTCTAGGATTTGCATAGTATGTCAAGACCTGGTAAGGTTCTTCGCGTAGCTTCGAATTAAACCACATGCTCCACCGCTTGTGCGGGCCCCCGTCAATTCCTTTGAGTTTCAACCTTGCGGTCGTACTCCCCAGGCGGAGTGCTTAATGCGTTAGCTGCGGCACTGAAGGGCGGAAACCCTCCAACACCTAGCACTCATCGTTTACGGCATGGACTACCAGGGTATCTAATCCTGTTTGCTACCCATGCTTTCGAGCCTCAGCGTCAGTTACAGACTAGACAGCCGCCTTCGCCACTGGTGTTCTTCCATATATCTACGCATTCCACCGCTACACATGGAGTTCCACTGTCCTCTTCTGCACTCAAGTCTCCCAGTTTCCGATGCACTTCTCCGGTTAAGCCGAAGGCTTTCACATCAGACTTAAAAAACCGCCTGCGCTCGCTTTACGCCCAATAAATCCGGACAACGCTTGCCACCTACGTATTACCGCGGCTGCTGGCACGTAGTTAGCCGTGGCTTTCTGGTTAAATACCGTCAACTCCTGAACAGTTACTCTCAAGAGTGTTCTTCTTTAACAACAGAGTTTTACGAGCCGAAACCCTTCTTCACTCACGCGGCATTGCTCCATCAGACTTTCGTCCATTGTGGAAGATTCCCTACTGCTGCCTCCCGTAGGAGTTTGGGCCGTGTCTCAGTCCCAATGTGGCCGATTACCCTCTCAGGTCGGCTACGTATCATTGTCTTGGTGGGCCTTTACCTCACCAACTAACTAATACGCCGCGGGTCCATCCAGAAGTGATAGCCGAAACCATCTTTCAAACAGAAACCATGCGGTTTCTGTTGTTATGCGGTATTAGCACCTGTTTCCAAGTGTTATCCCCCTCTTCTGGGCAAGTTACCCACGTGTTACTCACCAGTTCGCCACTCGCTTCAATGTTGAAATCAGTGCAAGCACGTCATTCAACGGAAGCTCGTTCGACTTGCATGTATTAGGCATGCCGCCAGCGTTCGTCCTGAGCCAGGATCAAACTCTCATCTTATAGATGATGTGCTTGAATAGCTCATCGATTGTTGTTACATTTTTAAAAGCGAATTGACTTCGCAAATATTGTTGGGTTTGATATAAATATCAAACCGCCCTACACATATTTGGTTTGTCGAAACAATGTTCAGTTTTCAAAGGTCTACC
>NZ_RHOA01000026.1 GCF_003946545.1 Levilactobacillus tangyuanensis | reverse complement strand
ATACTCGACTGGCAAACACCGTATCAGGTTATGCTGACAAATTTGTCCAAAAATTCGGATTAAATTTGCAATCTACCGTTTCATTGTTTTCGCTCATCCCCAGTGATAATATCGATAATTTGAGACTGCTTGTGAAGACTTGTCCCACTTCCAAATCAATTTTTGGTAGCTAACATATTTTGCATAAGAAATGGTTGGTCCAAAGCTGTGAGAGTCTTGATGACTAATTTTATATTTATGATGACCGACCACTTCATATTTAACGTTAGTTTGACCAATTCCCCAGCGAGCACCGCCTGTTGGCCCCCAAAGAGAAAACCATTTGGTGCCAAATGTAATTCGACCAGTTCCATGATGCCATTTGGTATGTTTAAGAATTTGTGGAATACCATGATGCCAAGTGCTTGCCTGCACTAAGTCACCCTGACTTTCCCCTGAAAATTCCAACAAGAAACCACTAACAATCAATCCAATAACTACCGATTTTCTCAAGTAATCATCCCCTAATTATTTTCCACGGTAAACACGACTGCCAAACATCACCATTACATTAGCATGCCCACCAAATGTTCTAAAACGAATATTCAAATGTGTCCCCGTTTGCGGGTTCAAAGCTCGAACCGTGTAACGATTTGTTGCTGTTCGCTTGTTGGATGTAAGCTGATTCCTGAGACAACTTTTAAGAGAGCGTATAATGAATAAATCGTCTCTCAAAAGGAAGGAATTTTTACATGCCAACTCGTTGCGACAAAGAATTCAAACAAAACATTATCAACCTATATAAGCAAAGCGAATCAGCTGCCCAACTGGCCAGAGAATATGGCATTGGCTATTCAACAGTTCATAAGTGGATCCAGGGCCAGGCCAAAACTCAATCCGGTAAATCGCCAGACGAAATCAAAGCGATGGAAAAGCGACTGGCTTCGCTGTCTGAGGAGAACGAAATCCTAAAAAAAGCCCTGGGCTTCCTTGCACAGAAGTAACCAATATCTTTGATTACATTCACCAAGAAAGCCATCACCACCAGGTAACCAAGATGTGCCAAATCCTCGGTGTTTCCAGAGCTCAGTATTATCGTTATCGATCCCCCAAACCTTCAAAACGCCGGGCCGAAGATGCGGACTTGAAACAACGGATTCTGCGGATCTTTGCGGAATTTAAGCAGCGATACGGTGTTATGAAGATCCACCATGAATTGAATCTGGAACTTCAACCACTGCAGCTTCGGTGCAGTCCACGACGGATTTCCCGGCTCATGAAGGAACTGGATATCCACTCCGTTATCGTCAATAAGTGGAAAGCGGCTTCGGCTTCCAAAACCAAGGTTGAACAGCGTCCCAACTTGCTTAAGCAGGATTTCTCGACCACTGGTTTAAATCAAAAATGGACCGCTGATATGACCTATATTCAAACGAAGCGTAATGGCTGGTGTTACTTATCAACCATCATGGACCTGCACTCACGACGGATTATCGGCTATTCGTTCTCAAAAAAGATGGATACTGATTTAGTCTTAAAGACCCTTGAAAGCGCGGTTAAAAATCGAACCATTACTGGGGACCTGATTATCCATACGGATTTAGGATCACAGTATACCAGCGATGATTACAATCAACGTTTAACTGAGCTACATATCCGCCACTCATACAGCCGTAAGGGTTGTCCGTATGATAATGCGCCAATGGAATCCTTTCACGCTTCTCTCAAAAAGGAATGTGTTTATCCAGTGCCGGTCTTTGAAGATTATGAAACTGCCGCTGCCGTCCTTTTTGAATATGTGCATGCTTTCTACAATAGGAAGAGAATTCATAGTTCACTGGGCTACCAGACCCCCTTACAAGTTGAAATCGCAACACTTACGAGCCAAATGGCCGCCTGATTTAATGCTTTCCAGGGTTCAAATAAGTTATTAATCACGATTAATGATTTATTTGAGCTGTGGAAGGTAAACGCGGTTCTGAATGTCTCTTAAAACCTGTCTCAAATATTGACTTCAATCCACTTCTTAGATGGCTTTTTTGTATAACAACAAGCACTAACCCTTTAAGTGGAAAATTCTCACTACCTGGTTTAACACAACCGGAACGATGTATCCAATTACACACAAGATAATACCGGTTTTTTGAATGATCGTTAAGTCTTTAAAATCATGCCAGAACCCCACAACTAGACAAATAACCCCAATTAAAATTAAGAATGGAATTAAAACTGCAATATTAACCCAATTAATCATGTGATCACCTCATCTATTAGCTATACCAATTCTTACTTTACATAAGATGGCTTATCCCAAGTAACCCCCTCACTCCCTGATAAAACAACGATCCATTATTTGGCCTTTGTGAAATTTGACGGGAGAGGAGTGGTCTAGATGAAAAATCCCCAAAAAATCAGTAAACTCACTTTGTGAATTTAACCGCCTAAACTCCTAGACCATTGCGCCAATCGTGCCTGACACCAGTCCAAAAAATCCCGTTCTGAAATCGTTGGTGTTCCCGTCAATAACTTTTTTGTGATGGGCTCCTCACCTAAAGCCGTCTCAATTAACCCAACCACTAAATAATCTGTCTGTTTCGTAACCCAATTTTGTGGTTTCGCCCCAAAGACTTTCGCCAAACTAAAAGCTTGATCCCGAGTCATGGTAGTTAGACGTCCGGTAAAAGCAATCTCACAATCTCTTAAATCAAGCATTTTAAATCATCAACTTTCTTGATTCTAATGTTGGTTTTGACTTGACGGGTTATGGTTTTCCATTCAGTTTAGAGGGAGTGACGTTTTGAGCGCAGAATTGTTCCCTGGAATCAGCTATTTGGAATAACTGAACCAGAGTACAATTCTACGCTAAGGTTTCCCCCTAGTTCGTCGGTCGTTAACGCCCGTCGCTTGTCTGTACAATTGCGGTATTGCTACCACCACTCATTATAAACCTACGTTTTCGGTTTAACCTACTAAAAAACGCCCTAGCAGGCGTTGGTAATACGTATTTATTTTTGTTCGATCACCAACTAATCAGTGGCACCAAGCCGAAGCTTCGTTTTACCACCCGCGCCGTTAATGGTCGCGCTCACCATTCACCACCCAGCCGTACAGATAACCTTGTTGTGGTATAGCCAGACTTATTGAAGTCGCACTGGCAAACGTGTCCCCTTGGATTTAGACCCCAGCTTGTCCCCTAGGGCTTTAAAAATCGCACCGGCCATGATATAATAGTCATTAAACAAGTTGACTTTTATGTGGCGCTCACCGATTCCCGTCGGTGGGTGTTTTTTTATGTTCTATTTTATGTAACCAATATTACTCGTTGTTTGGTGATAAATCAACATTTCTTTTTATGTATCCTTGTATCCTTGTATCCTTGTATATTCATATCCTTGTATCTAAGTATCCTTGTATCCTTGTATCTAAGTATATTAGGATACTTGCAGTCAATCTTAATTTAACGGCTTTTGAGAAGAAATGTATCCTTGTATCCTTGTATCCAAGTATCTTTGTATGTTATCATCCTTGTATCCAAGTATCCTTGTATATTAGGATACTTAATTGGAGGTCAGTATAATGGGTGAAGTAATTACTTTTGGAAATTTTAAAGGTGGCACCGGTAAAACAACAAATGCCACGCTTGCATGCCTGGCACTAGCTCGTGCTGGTAAAAAAACGCTATTAATTGATTTCGATCCTCAAGCAAACGCTACAGATATTTACTTTAAAACCGCGGCTAATTTAGGCCACGATGATATTAAATTTAATCAAACCTTGCTTGCATCAATCCAAGAAGAGGACTTATCAAGATCGTTGGTTACTTTGGATAAAAACATTGACTTTATTCCATCAA
The DNA here is from genome assembly GCF_003946545.1 of Levilactobacillus tangyuanensis. GTDB lineage: Bacteria > Bacillota > Bacilli > Lactobacillales > Lactobacillaceae > Levilactobacillus > Levilactobacillus tangyuanensis. The sequence continues at coordinate 2,717 of NZ_RHOA01000026.1, read as the reverse complement.
GCGCAGATTTTTCATTGTACCCACGGATTATGGAAAAAAAGTTTAAAAATAATTATAAAGATAGAGTTACATATTTTAGCAAGCTACTTGCTTCACTAAAAGAAAAATATGATTTTGTGGTATTTGATTTGCCACCGACTATTTCCTTAATTTCTGATAGCGCCTTATACGCTTCAGATTGGGTTCTGATTATCCTTCAAACTCAAGAGCACAGTCTTCAGGGTGCCGAATCGTTTCTAAAATATATACAGGAACAGGTAATCGATGAATACGAAGCACCTAGTTTGAATTTACTCGGTATACTTCCTGTGCTATTAAAGAATGGGGCGCCTGTTGATCACAGCACATTAGAAGTAGCAGAAGAAGAATTTGGGAAAGAAAACATGTTAAAAACCCTAATTCGTAATATGGAAAGAATCAAAAGATATTCAATCAGAGGTGTATTTCTAAAAGATCAATTCGATAAAAAAATAATTAGATTATACGATTCTGTGGCACAAGAAATTATTGAAAGGGCGGACTAGCATGGTGGAACTTTTACACAATCCTAACTCAAATAAAAGCAAAATAATTCCTAGAAAATCGGCGCCCCAGCCCCAAAAAGAAATTTCCATATCTTCTCTAAACGAATCAAACAAAACGAAGTCTAAACAAATAGATGGTGTTACTTTTGATACTACGCTCAGAATTGACAATCATCTAAAAAACTTTATGAAAGCTATGGTAATTTTAGGGTATAGCTCAACTCAACAAAACGGATTAGCCCAATTACAAAAAACTTTTTTTGAATCGTTAACTGAGTCTGAACAAAATACGCTTACGACTCAAATACAGACTTTGGAAACCGGCGATGCTAACAAAGTAAAAAGTAAATAATCACGTGCTCTCAGACGACACGTTCACCTTTTAGATGTATACTTGTCCGTTTAAATTAAGCAGAATGCACACAAAAAAGCCCTCTATTATGCGGAATAGAGGGCTTTTCTGAAATCATTACATACAGGCTTTGCTTAGGAGCGTTGCTTGTGTCCATTTAGGACATACACAATCATATAACAATCAATGCTGTCACTTAACTTACTCAAAAAATCCACCCACCTCGTGATGAGATGAGTGGATTTTTGGTTGTGTGGTAGATTGTAAAATTAATCCGAACGCTGTTCGGACAAAAAAGATCAGCTTCTCCAGTTTACAATTCAAGTGCAACACCCTGACGACTAGACCATAAAGGCCATGAAGACCTATTCTTGTTAGTGCTAGCTAAACAAGAAAGCAGGAATCTTCATGACCCACTCTCAGACTAACACCCACAAGCATTACCAATAACTCAGTTTTAGCGACCGTGCTACAATTCAGGCCCTTCAGGCTGCTGGTGACACCGCGACCGTGATTGCACAGAAGCTTCATCGCAGTAAAGCGACAATCTCACGAGAAATCACGCGTGGATCTGTAACTCAGCTCGACTCGAAGCGTCACTCGCATCAAGTCTATCTTTCGGAAACTGCCCAAGCCATGCACGACCGTAAACGCGATAGAACCGGTCACTACGCCTTTCTTAAGACCGGCCGTGCGTTCTTCAAGGCTCTCGCCAGGGAGCTTACTCGTAAGCCGCGCGTACACAGCGTTGATAGCTTCGTACACTTCTATCGTGACCAGGGCAAGGCTTGCCCTTCAACGACAACTGTGTATCGCTACATCGACGCCGGGCTGCTTGAGCTAGACAACATGACACTTCCCAAGAAGCTCCGACGCCGCATCAAAGGCTATAAGAACGCCCACAAGCGCAAGAATAAGAAGATATACGGCGACTCAATCGAGTTGCGTCCTGCGGCCGTGAATGACCGCACAGGCGTGGGACATTGGGAAGGCGACTTGGTCAAAGGTATTCGCTTAGCTGATGAGCCAGCATTAATGACGCTCACAGAACGGTACAGCCGGACTGAGATCATCGTCAAGATTCCTGACTATCATGCGGGCACCTGCCTTAAAGCCTTGCAGGACACGATCGACGACTACGGGGCCAAGGAATTTGAGAGTATCACTTTTGACAATGGTTCCGAGTTTGCCAAGTTATCAGAGATTGTTGGAACCCAGATTTACTTCGCACATCCGTACTCGCCTTGGGAGCGTGGCACAAACGAGAACGCCAATGGACTGCTTAGAGAATTCTTCCCGAAAGGGAAGTCTCTCAGAGCAGTTACCCTGGTTGAAATTCAAGCAGTCCAATCCGCACTGAACCATCGTCCCAGACGTATTCTGAACTATCTTCGCCCATGCGATTACTACCGATGCATGGCTTAACAGCCTAGACCACTATCAAGAATTCGTTATCATCGTTGCACTTGACTTGAAAATTGAGGGATTTTATTCCAGAAAATCTTTGCCTTAAAAAAGCTCGCTATTTCCTTGCTAGAGTGCTTTTTTATTACGTAAAAAAGTGTTAGTATTTAAGTGCATGAAAATGCCCTTTCATGTATGATTTGTTGGCCCTTACTCTTGGTCTGGTAGGGGCTTTTATTATGCCTTAATCCGTGTTATTATACTGCTTGTACCAATCACCTCAGATACTACCTTCATCAATTTGTGCAGAGTTAAAAGGGCCCTTTAGTTTTATCGCTGGGGGGTCTTTTTATTATCTCTGGCAAATTACAAGTTTAATCCGAACAAGCCCGGAATCTTTCAATGGCAGTCTGTTGATGATGTATTTTTAATGGTCG
>NZ_RHOA01000025.1 GCF_003946545.1 Levilactobacillus tangyuanensis | reverse complement strand
AAATTAGCATAATCTAAATTGGCTTGACTGATGATTTGTTTACCTAGCCGTTGTTCAATCTTATTTTTTTCGTCCTTAATTTTTTGATTAAGGGCTTTTAATTTAGCTTCTTGTTTTTCTAAGTTACTTTGAGACATAACGATCCCTCCAATCATATTAGAAATAATCACCGAAACTATATCATATAGGAAACGTTAAGTCAAAGTATAAAATTTGAAATAGCGAAGCGGAAGGCATACACTAAAAGTAAATTCAGGAGAATCAGCAGACCGAGTGAAACGAGGTCAATGCGCACTTACACATAGAATTTATTCTATGTTGTGCTAGACCCATTAAAAACCTGTATCAGAAGTCGCCGTTGGCGACAACAAAATCAAACTAATTTACCCAAAATCAATTTGATCTAACATACTTTCGGTACTGGCTTGATCTAAGCCTAAATAAGCTAAAGTCATCGCCTCACTGGAATGATTTAGCAAATTCATGACTAAGCCAATATTGTAATTTGATTGCGTGTAGACCCGATAAGCCCCGGTTTTGCGCATCGTATGGGTCCCTAGATAATTAATTCCTAACAGATCGCCAGCCTTGCTCATGATTTTGTAGAACTGTTTTTCCGTGATATGGCGTTCTGGGTGTTGAATTGAAGGAAAGAGCCATTCAGAATCCAGCTGATGACCAAGCAGCCATTGACGGTACAATAAAAGCTCTGTTTGAACTGGTTTAAGGTACAAGGTATTCGGTTTACCCGTTTTTCGGTCGTGAATGAATGCATTTTGTTTAATAGAACCGTCCGGATTAAAAATATCGGCCTGTTTTAAGCGCATGACATCACTGACTCGCAGCAGTGTCGCTTTGCCAACTTGAAAAACTGTATAGTTACGCCGGCCAGCTTTAAAGTTGTTGAGTAAGGTATCTTGCACCTCTTTGAGAACGTTTGAATCTTTGATGGGTAAGACAACTTGTTGCATAAGCTGTTAGTTCCTTTACTTTAAAATTAATTTAGTTGCAGAAAACCTAAAAATCGAATATTATGATGTAGTACGATGGTAAACTTAAAGGAGGCGGATTAGAATGAGTAATACTATTATTAAAAACAAGACAATTTCAACTCGTGTAACACCTGACATTAGTGAACGGGCTAAAGCTAATCTAGCAAAACAAGGGCTAACCGTTTCTGAGTATATACGCTTATCGTTAGTTAAAGCGGCCAATAATGAAGTTCGATTAGTCAGCTTTTTAGATTCTCCGGAAGCCTTAGCCGCTAAAAAAGAAGCAGAAACAGGGCAGGTCAAAAATATTGGTTCATTGACTGACTTTGAAGATTGGATCGATAAGTTAGATGCAAATTAAACAGACCAAATCTTTTGAACGTGAATTAAAAAAACTAGTCAAGAAACATTTCCCAATAACTGTCTTGAAGCCTTGTTTAGAAGCAATTGTTGAACAAGATGTACTTGTTTTGAAACAGATTAAAGATCATGCATTAAAAGGAAATTGGCGTGGCTATCGTGAATTTCACCCTGCCAGATATGGAAACTATGGTAAAAATTATGACAACTGGATTGTTATTTATCAGCTAGATCATGATGAATTGATTTTGTTATTGGTTGCAACTGGCTCCCATGAAATCTTGAATCAATAGCTATAGTTTAGGGGCACTTATAAAAAAATAAATTAAAATAGCCCCCAATATCTACATTATAGATATTGGGGGTTATTTTAACAACGTTTTTGAGGAGTTATTTGTTAATTATAGACCCTATATATTCATAGCCCCTTTCTGTTTGGTGTTAAAGTATTAGTCATCGATGTCATGCACTATCTTGTTTAGCTCCGTTTTGATGGAACTGGAAATATTTTCTAAATTGAAATGATTATATATTTCTTTATCCTTAAGCATCCTTTTTTGTGCCTTATTTAATTTACACTCATTGTTACCCACTACCCATTCATCCTTTTTACGTATAAAGGGGTTTTGCGCCCTTTCCTTTAACGCGTTTTGAACATCTTCATAAGGTAAATAAAATTCAATTGTAGATTAATTTTACAATCTACCATATAACGTCTCCATCTTTTCAAAACGACTTAATTGGGGTTAATGGAACATCCATACGAAAAGTAGCGGTAGGAAGCCGAACACTCAGAATGTTTGTTATCTGAATATACGGTTTTCTACCGCTATTTTAAAATTCGTATTGGTTACGGACCTACTGATTCCTCAGAGGTTACCGACTTTTGCTAAGTCAATAATCTGCTGCTCAATTTGATCTCTGACCTTCCGAAAAACTACTATTCTATCCTGTTCGGATCCAGCTGCTAAAGCCGGGTCTGGAAGTGGCCAATGCTTTTTCTTGACCGTTGGTGGGGTGACTGGACAGCGATCACGAGCGTCTCCACATAAGGTGACAACTAGGTCACTGTGAAGCAAATAATCGGGATCAATTAACTTTGATGTTTGCTGGGAAATATCTATTCCTTTTTCAGCCATAACTTTAACAGCCAATGGATTCAAGCCATGCACCTCGACTCCCGCACTGGCAACGCGCCAATCATTGCCTAAAATTTTTTTAGCGAATCCTTCAGCCATTTGACTTCGACAAGCATTTCCAGTACATAGAAAATAAATTTGTGTCATCACTAATCCTCCATCTAAACTATTAGTGAACCAAAGCAGCTACTAAATCCATGTCTAAGTAACTGCTAAACTCGTTAATGGTTGGGTATTCACCGGTTTTTACCAACTGACCATCCACTAACGTAATTGGTAAAGCATTTATGCCCTGACGTTTTAGTTCTTGGGCAACAATCGGATTTCGAACAAAGGCATCGGGGTTCTGGGCTAAATTACGACGAATGAACATGGCCTGCCCCTGTGCATTCACACTGACATACCGCTGAATGGCCGTTGTTTGAATCAATTCTTTATCAACGCTGGGACCACAAACACCGGTTGAACAACACATTGCTGGTTCAAAAAGCTCTATTTTTTTCATTCTATTCATCTCCAAAGTAATTGTGATTTATATTTTCTAACCAAAAATCGATAATGATAACCAGAGGCCACATAGGGTAATAAACAACACTGGGATCGTGGTTACAATTCCAATTTTAAAATAAGTCCCCCATTTAATTTTAACTCCCTTTTGAGCTAACACATGTAGCCAGACTAATGTAGCCAAAGAGCCAATTGGGGTAATCTTAGGTCCCAAATCTGAGCCGATTATGTTTGCGTACACTAACGTATGATGGATGAGCCCTGAAACGTCAGCGCCTTTGATTGATAGTGCATTAATCATGACGGTCGGCATGTTATTCATTAATGACGATAAAAGTGCTGCTAAGTAGCCCATGCCCATTGTGGCAGCAAACCGACCACCTTTTGCGATTTCGGTAATGACACCTGATAATAATGTTGTTAGACCAACGTTCTGAAGGCCGTAGACTACGACATACATACCGATTGAGAAAAAGACAATGTTCCAAGGAGCTCCTTTAATCGCTGCCATCGCATTAACATGGGAACTTCTTTGACCAACTATCAGAAAAATAGCCGCAATACTCAGTGCGATAAAGGAGACGGGGATTCCTAAGAAACCGCTACTAAAGTAACCAATCAATAGGAGGATTAAGACGACCCATGAAAACTTGAAAAGTCGCTGATCTTTTAGTGCAGAACTGGGTTCCGCAACCTGAGTGGCATCAAATTTTCGTGGCAATGCTTTTCGAAAGTAAAGATACAGGATACCAATACTACCTAACAGCGAAAATAGATCAGGAATCCACATTCTTAACGCATACGCTGAAAAGGAAATTCCAAAAAAGTCTGCAGAGACAATATTTACCAAGTTACTAACAATCATTGGTAAAGAAGTGGTATCGGCAATAAAGCCACTGGCAATAATAAAAGGGAAAACTTGCTTTTCATCAAAGTGTAAGGCACGAACCATTGCTAAAACAATGGGGGTAAGAATCAGAGCAGCCCCATCATTAGCAAAAAGGGCAGCAACGACGGCGCCTAAGGTGGTCACCAAAATAAACATGCGAATACCGTGACCATTTGCCCAGTGAGCCATGTGTAAGGCGGCCCATTCAAAAAATCCGATTTGATCTAAAATGAGTGAAATCAGAATAATAGCCACGAAAGATAAGGTGGCATTCCAGACAATTCCGGTAACTGTTCCAACATCTTTAAAACTCACCACGCCAAACAATAATGCTAAAATTGCACCACCAACGGCTGTCCATCCAATTGATAATCCTCTAGGTTGCCAGATAACGAATAATAATGTGAGTAAGAAAATTCCAACGGCAAAAAAGACTTGCATGATACCTCCTAAACTGATTAATTATTTTTTTCCTTTAATTAATTAAACCGTTAAAAGCGTTTTTTCGTAATTTGGTTGCCATTGCATAACAGCAAAATGATTATTCGAAAGCTCTTTTACCTGATCAATCCATTTAACTTCGCTTTGCACTCGAGCCAGCAAACATGGATCAGTGGTTTGAGTTGCCAACATACTTTGGTTGACCACCCACCAAGTATGAGTTAGACTGGCTCGCTTCAAATCGTCATCTAACCGCATTGATTCATAAACCGGCGTGGCTTCTGGTAGCGTTACCATAACAATTTCAGTTTGCTTAGGATCTTGTAGTCTTGGTAACAGATTAACGACTGCTTGTGGGACGCTGCCGGAGGTATGGGCAACTTCTTGAGCATAGCTTTGGGTCGAGTTTAACAGTAAGAGTGTATGACCAGTCGGAGCCGTATCAACCACAACGACGTCACTATCATTTTGGGCGACTAACTCAGCAAAAGCTCGGAAGACAGCAATTTCTTGAGTACATGGTGAACGCAAATCTTCAGCGACATAATCAACATCATTAGACTTCATGGTCTTTTTAGCAGTAGTGAGAACTTCGTTTTGATATTCTTTTAAAGACTTTTTCTCATCAATATGGCTCACCTTGATCAGCGGACTTGTGATTTTGAAGTATTTCAAATGATCAGCTGGGTCAGTGGTAGCCAAGTGCACGGTTTTGTGTTGAGCAGCTATCTTTTGGGCAATTTGAACGGCAACGGTTGTTTTACCAACGCCACCTTTGCCCATGGTGAAGATAATTTTTTTATTTGACTGCACTAAATTCTTCACGACAACATCCAGATCAGGAAAGTGACTAGCAGTAACCGGTTCCTCAGTGATTTGCGGCTGCTGGTCTTTCAATAGTAGTCGTAAATTAGCTAATCCCAATACGTTGTATGCTCGCAATGGGATTGCTAACTTGGGTAGCTGGTCTAAAGTGACTGGCATATTCTGCAAATCAGCTTGCTGTTGTTTAAAAATAGTCTGAGAAACTGCGTCGGTTGGCTGATTTAAGATACCGTTAATGATTAGTTGCTGGTTCTTAATGTTTAAGGCTGCCAACTCATGTGAAGCGCGTTGTGCCTCCAGAAGGGCGCCTTTTTGTGGTCGGGTAACTAAAAACAAAGTCGTCGCTTGAGGATTGCCTAAAGTTTCAACCGCTTTTTGATACATAGCTTTCTTATCATTTAAGCCAGCTAGTTGTCCGAGACAGGATGCACCACGATCATTCTTATCCAGGTAATTACTCCAAGCAGAAGGCAATTGCAGCATTCTTAAGGTATGGCCGGTCGGCGCGGTATCAAAAATAATATAGTCAAATTGCTGATTAATCTTGGAACTAGTTAGAAAGTTGGCAAATTCATTAAATGCAGCAATTTCAACCGTACACGAACCTGATAATTGTTCAGCCATATTCTGAATGGCTTCTTTGGGCAACACGCCTCGATAAGGTTGAATAACCTGCTCGCGATACTCGTTCGCAGCAATGACCGGATCAAAGTTGGCAGCAAACAAACCGGAAATGTTTGGAATCGGCTTTGGCTGATTGGTTAAACTAACTTTAAAAACGTCCTGCAAGTTACTAGCTGGATCAGTGGAAACGATCATAACTCGGTGACCAGCATCAGCTAAGCTAATTGCAGTGGCACTGGCAACCGTGGTTTTGCCAACCCCACCCTTGCCGGTAAAAAATAGGTACTTGGTTAAATTAATCTCTTGTGGCGAATACTTTTCCATCATTTTTCAGCTCCTTACATAGACACGCCTCTATGTATTGCTTAAAAAAACTTAATTGGCAACATCTTTTTCACAATCAGACCGTTGGCAAAGGCAGTGCTCATCAGCGGCTAACAGTTGGTCGGTATTCTGTTTAAACTCTTGGACAAACCTTTTTTGTAGGGAATAGTGTTGCCATTTCCCATCCTTTACCGCAAACACAATACCTGCATTTTGCAAAACCTTCATATGATGAGACAAAGTGGGTTGAGAAAAATCAAAATGCTGGAGGATATCACAAGCACAAAGTGATCCACATGAAAGCAGATCAATGATTTTTAGGCGGTTCGGGTCAGCCATTGCTTTTAGCATTTGAACGTAATTTTGATAATCCATTTTTTCTCCTTCCATTACATAGACGATCATCTATGTATAGTATAAGAGCTACTCCAATGGCTTGTCAACTTTGTTAAAACTAAATGGGGGACTTATTTTAAAATTGGAATTGTAACCACGATCCCAGTGTTGTTTATTACCCTATGTGGCCTCTGGTTATCATTATCGATTTTTGGTTAGAAAATATAAATCACAATTACTTTGGAGATGAATAGAATGAAAAAAATAGAGCTTTTTGGAACAGCTAAATAAAGGTGAAGCTCGGCACGCGCTTTGTCGAAACATCTTTTATGGTCGGAAAGGGAAGCTTTATCAAACGTATTTTGATGGTATGGAAGAACAACTAAACGCTCTCAGTTTAGTCACGAATGCCATTATTTATTGGAATACCGTTTACCTGGAAAAGATTGTGACGCAGATGCAATCAGAAGGGTTTGATTGTTCTGACGACATGATCGGCAAATTATCGCCACTGATGTTTGAACACATTAACTTTGTCGGTAAGTACACGTTCCAATATAATGAAGCGTTAGAAAATGGTCATTTAAGACCATTGGATGAAGCAGACGAAAAATAAGATTGTTCGGTTTTTAAAGTCTACCGCTACTTTTCGTACGAATGTTCCAGAGCTCTTTTTAAATAAAGCCAATATAAAAAATCATAAACGCTGTTAAATCAACGTTTCTGATTTTTTGTTCGGGATCCTACCGCTACTTTTCGTATGGATGTTCCATTGACCCCTAATTCTACGGGCTATAAATAACTTAATTTGCCAGTGTATAACGTTTCAGATTAAGCTACCACTAAGTTATAATAACCATATCGAAAGGAGATCAATCTAATGAAATATACGAAAACCAAAGCAGTATTAAATCAACTCGTTGCCGATTTGAGCCAGATGTCAATGATTATCCATCAGACGCATTGGTACATGCGTGGACCCAACTTTTTGAAGTTGCACCCCTTGATGGATGAGTTCATGGAAGAAATTGACAGCCAACTCGATGTCATTTCTGAACGGCTGATTGCGCTTGATGGCAGTCCTTACTCGACCTTAAAAGAAATGGCCGAAAACACTAAGATTCAAGACTGGCCTGGTGAATGGGACAAAACAACCCCAGAACGCCTCGCACACTTAGTTGATGGCTATCGTTACTTGGAAGACCTTTACCAACACGGCATTGAAGTATCCGATGTTGAAAAAGACTTCAGTACCCAAGATATTTTCATTGGTCTCAAAACCGCAATTGAGAAGAAAATCTGGATGATTCAGGCAGAGCTTGGGTCGGCGCCGGAAATTGATGAATAAAATAATATTAAAAAATCGGTAGGCTTAAACATTGCTAACGCTTATATCAGTGCTGCTATTTAATTGAAATGCGACATCCCAACAACGGGGTGGCGCATTTTTGTTTGCAATGCGGTGACAAATAGGCCGGAAACAAAATAAGTGAGTGATAACTCATTTTAATGTTGACAAACCGAGATGTACTGATTATACTAAGGCCATTAAGTGAGTGAGTATACACTCGTTTTGAGAAAGAGGGTTATTAAAATGGCAACGGATTATGTCATCGCCAAGCAGGTCAGCAAGCACTTTGGTCATCAGCAAGTGCTCAATCAGATTGATTTGACACTGCCGGCTGGAATGATTTATGGCTTGATTGGGCCATCAGGAGCTGGGAAGACCACCTTGATCAAGAGTATTTTAGGGATGGAAGCTGTGGATAGTGGCACTGTTAAAGTCATGGATACGGTGATGCCCAATAGGGCGGTAATGGCACAAGTAGGGTATATGGCCCAAAGTGACGCTTTGTATGAGACACTAACGGCCCGTGAAAACCTGACCTTGTTTGGGCAATTGATGAGCGTTCCAAAAATAAAGTTAGCACAAATGATTGATTATGCAGCCGGATTAGTTGATTTAACGTCCCAATTAGACAAGCGGGTCAGTGGCTATTCGGGTGGGATGAAACGGCGCTTGTCGTTGGCAATTGCCCTGATTCAGGATCCCCAATTATTGATTTTAGATGAACCGACCGTTGGGATTGATCCAGAATTACGGCAACAAATTTGGACCGAACTAAATAAGCTCAAGGATACCGGTAAGTCGATGCTCGTGACAACGCATGTCATGGACGAAGCAGAACGGTGTGATTATCTCATGTTGATTCGGCACGGGATTGCGCTTGCTGAGGGGACACCCGCGGCACTGAAACAACAGTATGCAGTAGATACGATCGAACAGGTCTTTTTGAAAGCGGGGCGGATGCAAGATGCGAACGATGGCAATCGTTAGACGAGTTTTTAAGCAAATGTTACGTGATAAGCGTACCTTGGCGCTGATGTTTTTGGCACCATTGCTGATTATGACGCTGATGTATTTCTTATTTCAAAACAACACGACGCAATTAGCAAGCTTGGGTGTTCATCATGTAGACCAATCCGTGGTTAACGTGATCGATACCAAAAACGTGACGATTCATCATTATGATAGTTCACAGGCACGGAAAATGATTAAGCAGCATGATCTAGATGGCTATTTGACTCAGAAAAATGGTCAATTGACGATTACTTATGGCAGATTGCAAGAAATAACTTGAACAAATTTAGTAACGCAGATCACGCAAAAAGATCTCAATCGGTGTTCGCCAAT
>NZ_RHOA01000024.1 GCF_003946545.1 Levilactobacillus tangyuanensis | reverse complement strand
CGACCATTAAAAATACATCATCAACAGACTGCCATTGAAAGATTCCGGGCTTGTTCGGATTAAACTTGTAATTTGCCTACTCAAAAGCAGATTTCAACTTTTCATGCCATTCCTGGTTACTCACTGAAATCTGCTTTTTGGTTATCATTTTAAAATTAATCAACTAACCTGGCATTTTCAGGCTTTGCTAGTCATTAAGACTCACCAACGACACACCACCGTCTCCCGTCTCAAAAACCGAATAACAGCCCGCTTTAAAATCCACCGACCAAAAGTCGCCGCCGGTCCAATAACGGTACAGTGTTCGCAACACCCCCTGATGCGCAACCACTAACAATGTACTGTTTGACGGCAGCGTTTCCCGATAATGGTCGAGGGCGGTCGTCACCCGTTTTTCAAATACTCGGTATGGTTCGGCGCCAGCGGGGGTGACATCAAACGGCGCCTGCAGCCAAGCTGCCCAGGTTGTTGGATCCCGAGCTTCTACCTGGTCAGCGTTCAAACCTTCCCAGATTCCAAAAGGCATTTCGTCAATGTCCTTTTCGATAATCTGTTTGGTTTGCGGATGATATTGCATGATTGCGTCCATGGTTTGCTGAGTCCGTTTTAAATCACTGCGGATTGCGTAATCGATCGTTGTGGCCTTCAGCTTATCGGCAAGCTCTCTCGCCTGCCTGAGTCCCAAGCCATCCAATTCAATATCCGTACGTCCATAATATTTCTTTTCTTTGTTATATTGCGTCTCACCGTGGCGAGTCATTAATAATTTCATCCAAAAGCCCTCACTAACGCTGTTACTACCAATAAAAACGCGACTTGAGCCAGCTCACCATACGCACCAATTGTGTCACCGGTAAAACCGCCCAGTTTATGCGTGATGTAGTGCCGGTACCAAAGAGCTCCCAGGACCACTGCGAGATAACCGCAGAGGCCGAAAGTCCCTAACAGACCACCAAGTACCAAAATCGAAAAAAGCTGAGCGATCATGATTTGCCAGGTGGCAACACCAGTCCAGAGATTACCAAGCCCCTTCGTTTTGCCAGCATAAACCATTTTGTAAAATAACAGCGCCATGCCGGTCTTGGCCACCATGGTCGTACAGGCCACCAATGAAACGAATTGCCAGGCCGCCAAATACTGACTGCAGACAACCCCGGCACCCATGACAATTGCATAGAAATAGATCAGGGCCAGACTTCCCATGGTACCAATCCGGCTGTCCTTCATAATTTCTTTGATCCGGTCCACCGTCCGCGATGAATAAAGACCGTCGGCAGTGTCGGCCAAGGAATCCAAGTGAAAGCCGCCGGTTAGAACCCCATCGGCCACCCAGAATAAGATCCAAGCAAACCAGCTGGGAAATACCAAGGTCATCAGCCAGAAAAAGAGGGCCTCGATGCAGCCAATCAAAAATCCAAACAGGGTAAAATACTGGATGCTCTTCTTGAACTTTACCGCTGCATCCGGAATTTCATACGGAATGGGAATCCTGGTGAAAAATTGGGTTAACAATATCAATGAACCAAACATAGAATCAATGCCGTCCTTAATCTGAGTTTTGGTGAAGCTGAGCAATTTCGGTCAGCTCGGGAAATTGCCTTTCAAATAATTGACGTTTATCGGCCACCACGGCAACTAGTAACACGGTCGCCGGTCCGGCAGATTGCGTAAATTCAGCATCCGCCAGGTCAACCACGGCGGAAATTTTTGCGGTATGGGTGGCGGCCATCTGGGCCAGCTCGTTGGCAATTCCCTTTGAGCCCACCGGCAGCATATCCACCACTGCTGGGGTGGCGCGAATGGTTCGAACCTGATCGTAAGAAAAAATCGTTGCCAAATGGGCTTTGACCGCCTCCCCAACGTAGGGTGTTCCAAGCTGATAAACGATCAGAGAGTCATCGATCGATGTCGTGGGAATATCTTTCCGATTAATTTGGCCAATCACGGCCACCCCAATCGCCGTTGTCCGGGTCGGCATATTATCTTCGGTACTACCATTCAATGGAATATCGTAAAATCCAGCCTTGGTTAATTCACGCTTAAGTCCCTGAATCACCCGACGGCCAGTTGGGACCATTTCGTTGCCAACCGTGTCAACGACGGCAATTGGCCGGGCCCCAAAGCACAGCAGCTCCAATAGCGGTACCCGCAGTGAATACGCCGCGGTAATCGCCGAATCAATTTGAACGGCGTCCAAGGGCTTCTCACCAATCCCCGCACTGCTGTCACAGGCAATCACCAGCGCTGTTGTGGGACTCGTTGGCACCACCGATAAATCACGAAATCGTGGGTTCATTTGGTTCATTTAATCGGTTCCCCCTATTTCTGCGGCGTCAGAAACGGCGCATCCTTCACTCGATGGGGCAGTGCCGCATAAATCACTTCACAAACAATTAAGTTTAGAATCGTTGCGATGGTCAGTGGAACAAAGAACGCCCAAACCGCCTGCTTCATAAGCGGATAAAGAAGCACCAACTCGATTGGCACATTGATCGCGTAGCCCAGCACGTCAGAAGTCAGCACGCCCTTCAGCGTATCCTTGCCCAACCATTTACGAACCAGGCCAAATATCAGCATGCAAATCCCCATGGCAACGCCAATAATTAAATGAATCGGCAATGTCAGAGGAAACCCCGCCAACGCGGCGGACACCAGGTGCCCGAATAATCCCAACGTTGCGCCAAACCACGGGCCTAGCAACACCGCTCCTAAGAATGCCGGGGCTGAATCAAAGGCCACTGAGCCCATGATTTTGACGTTTGCGCCAATCACGCAGAGCGCCAAGAGCATGGCGGCTAGGGTGAGGCGCTTCAGTCGATCTGATTGTGTAATAATTGCAAAATCCTCCTCATAATAATCAATTTTAGTTCCTTTTCGATTGTATCAGAGATGGGTGGGGATATTTAGCTTTATTTCAAAATATCCTTCCCCCTAAAGTTCCAGCATAGTGTAAGCACCACACAAACACAAAAACTGAACCAGAAAGGGATCTAGACAAGCGCTTACACAATTATTAGCGTATTTAGTTAAAATAATCAAGCTTCAACAACAATTTATTTTGATTCTAATGACCCAACTGGCAAATATTTATCTTCATTCCAAAACGCCACGGCTAGAAAGCCCGACCTATCGACGTTTCAACCAATTCAAAGCTGATGATAAGCTGCCGCTTCTCCAGGCAAATATCCACAAAAACCAACTGAATTACCAGGAATTATTAGTAGCTTATCAAGCAAAGCACGGCAAGCCGTTAAAACCGGTTAACCATCGGCAGGCGTTTGCCTTCCCGCGACAAACCTGTCCCGGGTGTGGCGCACCAAGTCAATACTTGTATGCCAATGGCGGTGGTGATAAGAGCTCATTACTTCTCTGTCCCGACTGCCAAAACAAACTGGAACTTGCGAAGCAGCGGGCCAACTTCAAGGCCTGGCGGTGCAATAATCGTCACTGCCCTAATCGCAAACGTGAGCTGGCCAAACTAAATTCCAGTCAATACCAGGAATACTTAAAGCGGCCATCACAATTCAAGTTACGGTACATCTATCGGGAATACGCTTTTAAAATTCGCCAGATAGCCCCGCAATCATCCGCGCAATCTCGGGTTGACCTCAGTCGCATTCAGGCCTCACCACAAGTGCTGGGATTAATCCTCAGCTACTGTGTGAACTATGGCATCTCCGCTGCCAAGACTGCCGCGTTAATGTACGACATCCATGGCATCAAGATTTCCAAGCAAACCATTCTCAATTACGCACAAGCCGTGGCGGCCAATATTCGACCCTTCCTGGATAATTATCCGTATCAGCTTTCCAGCCAATTGGTGGGTGACGAAACTTATCTGCGCGTGAAAGGAAAATGGCACTATCTGTTCTACTTCTATGACGTGAACAAAAAAATTATCCTGGCAGATTACGTGACCCCCAAGCGAACCACTGAATCAGCGTGCATCGCGATCTATCAAGTCCTCAAAAAGTATCAAGTGATTCCTGAGAACCTGCGGTTCACGGTTGACGATAATCCCATCTATCGAGTGGCCAGACTATATTATGCACATCAGGAAGGCATCAACTTCGACCTTAATATCGTTAAAGGCTTAACCAACGAAACCGAGGTGGCAAAGGAATATCGCCCCGCCAAGCAAACCATTGAACGCTTAAATCGCTCACTGAAAGCTAATTATCGCCCAATGGGGGGCTTTAAGTCAGCCAGCGGCTCTATCACTTACGTGACGCTGTATTCACTCTGCCATAATTTTTTACGGCCCCATCAAAGTCTGGGATACCATCCACCAGTTGAAGTTCCTGAATTAACGGGACTTACCCGCATGCCAGACAAGTGGTTGAGACTCATCAAACTCGCTCAAGAACAGCTACCAACCGCTTGATTTTGGTAATTGGAGCCCGGTGGTTCGTTATCGTCAAATGGCGGTAGCGAACACTTGACAAGCCGAAAAGCCAATGGGTTAAACTTAAATGACCCGAGGCTTATTTAAGTGGCCTTGATTTCGTCTAACCATCGCCTCGGCACCGCTGAGCCAACCCATTGGCCGGCTTGTCAGGTGCATTTGACGATTACGACCACGTAGTAGACTGCAAACCTGAATGAAAACCATATTAGAATCTACTTTTTCATGGAACTTTGGACATTACCGATTTCCTAACGTTTATAGTTTAGCACTGGAAAACCCAAAAGGTGTCGGACAGCACTTGGTATTAGCCACCATACAAAAAATCCCCATTCAGTCCGAAAACTGATGAGGATCGTCACGCAAAACTTATTAATTTAACCATGATTACTTCTGTTGGCCTTTCAATACCGAATTCCAGAAAAGACGTGAATTCAAATCATCTTTCAAGGTTCCTGAACGGCGATTCTTTCTTTCAGTGGTTCTTGCAAATAAATTCTTCAAAGTCTTTGGCATAAAACATTCCTCCTTGGTCAATTCTATGAAGCTTATCAATCTTCTCTCTACTAAGTAGTAGAGCGCTACTGTCGACCAGGGAGATAGTAATATGCTTATAAAATTTACCAAAGCAAAGCCCCGACACGGATGACTTTTTCCGCCTCGGGATGTTGCTTGAAGGATGTTGCAGCTTTTGCTTTCAATGATTTTCAGAAAGTTATTTACGTGTTAACCACCTCGCTTGTTCGGATGAACCCGTATAAATGACAGCTTAGCAGGTCACGGTAAATTTAGTGTAAAAATGGTGTAAAAAGGCTGTACATAATATCCAAAAGGTGATAAATCAGTTCGCAAATTTCACCATTTAAAAACGCCTCAAAATAATACTAGCCACCACACAAGATATGCCGTTTACCACCCTTGGCAACGATGATATACTGTTGGAAGGGCTTACTAACCCTTAGAAAGTCGGGATTTTCCATGACACACACCCCAATCAAGATGACGTTTTTTTCGCAGCTTCATCCAGTAGCGCTCACGCTGTACTTTACTGAGCTGATCGTCTGCCTCCTGCTGTTTAATCACGTGGCGGTCGCGGTGGCTGAGTTCATCGCGCTCACGATCACAGCCACCTACTACCTTGGCGGCCGAAAGACGGCGCGCCAACTGAAATACGCCGTTTCATTTCTATTAATGATTCTATTTTTCAATACGCTCCTCAATCAAAAGTTTCCGCCGATTCTTTGGCATTTCAAATGGGGCATTCTGACGTTCAAATTTTCGTATCCGGCATTTCTGTACGGCATTGCGATGGCAATTGTCCTGATCGCAATGCTGTTTGTTTTTTCAGTCCTAAACGCGGTTCTGACCCCCAGCAAGCTGATCTACGTGTTCTCGCCGATTGCGCCCCGGCTGGCAGTACTGGTCACCATTTCGTTTACGCTGGTCACCAGCTTCACCGATAGGCTCAAACGGATTTTGCGCCTGCAAAAAACCCGCAACGTCGACGTGGTTAATGGATCATTGAAGACCCGCACCCAAAAGACGCTCCACATCTTCGAAATTCTTCTGCAGGACGCCCTGTCTTCTGCGATGGAAACCGCCAATTTAATGGACGCCCGCGGATTTGGCGCCGCCAAGCGGACCCACTACCGCTCGTATCACTGGCAGTTTAGTGACCTGCTGTTCATCACGATTGCCACCGTCATGCTAGTTGCAACTATCGGCGTCCGGATTCTTTCAATGGGCACCAGTCGTTCAGTCGCCAATTTCACCACCATTTTTACGCCGGGCGATACTTGGCCCATCGTCGTCACGGCACTCCTATTCTTACTACCATTAATCTCAGAGGGGGTCTATCGTTCATGCAAAAATTAGCTACCGTGACCCATCTCACGTTCACCTATCCCGATCAATCAACCTCCGTTCTGGACGACGTCAACTTCACCATTGACCCCGGCGATTTTATTGTGATTGCCGGTAATACCGGCAGTGGCAAGACGACCCTGCTTAACCATTTGAAAAAGGAGCTCATGCCCAAAGGAGCCCGAACTGGTGACGTTCAAATTGCCGAAACACCGGTTGCTGACATGCCGAAGTTGGTGAGTGCCCAAACCGTCGGCTATGTGGCCCAAGATCCACAAACCCAGCCGGTGATGGCAACGGTGATCGAAGAACTGGCCTTCCCATTAGAAAATATTGGCTGTCCCAGCAATGAAATCGAACGCCGGATTACCGAACTGGCAAATTTCTTAGGTTTGGATCAAAACCTCGATCGCCAAATACATCAATTATCCGGCGGCCAGCTTCAGTTGGTAAACCTGGCTTCGGTTCTCATCTTGCGCCCAAAATTAATTTTACTGGACGAACCCACGTCCCAGTTGGATCCGCTGACCGCTCAGCATTTTCTCACCGTTTTAGGGCGGATTAATCAAGAATTAGGGATTACAATTATGTTGACTGAACACCGGCTGAGCACGGTAGCAGCCATGGCCAACCGGATGATTCTCCTGCAGGATCACCACCTGACCTTTGACGGTGATCCCCACAGCGGCTTGGCAAAAATGACCACTGATGCCCACTTGACCTATTTCGTACCGTCAATTCCCAAGCTCTTCTTAGATCAACAGATTCGAACCTCCCAATTGCCGATTTCAGTAGCCGATGCCCAGTCGGCGATTCGGACTCACCATCTTCAATTTCAATCAGGGACGACCGGCGGCAAGGTTGCGCAATTACCCCCAGCCGAAAAACCAATTCTAACCGTCAATAACATTTCCTTTAGCTTCGACGGCCAACATAACGTCCTCCATCACCTGAACCTGGCGATTAATCCCGGTACGTGGTTGGCAATTATCGGCAAAAACGGCTCCGGCAAATCAACCCTGTTAACGCTGATTTGTGGACTAATGACGCCGCAGCACGGCAAAATTCGTTTCGTCCACCAGTTAGTTTGGAAAATGGCCATTAACCAGCGAATGGCCAAACTGGCATTTCTGTCGCAAACTCCCCGTCTCCAATTTACAGCCGATACCGTTCGTGAGGAGCTGGAAGTTCAGGCGGCTGAATTACGGTTGCCAGACGCTAAGGCCCAAGTTGACCATATGATTAATCAATTTCATTTGAACCGTATTGAGAAACAAAATCCATTTGACATTAGTGGCGGCCAACAACAGCTGGTTGGATTAGCAATCGCACTGATGGCGACCCCTGATCTGTTGGTTCTGGACGAGCCAACCAAGGGACTGGATCCCTACACCAAGATTCAGGTGGGCAACCTGCTGAAACAGTACCAACAAGCCGGTATGACCATTGTGATTGCCAGCCACGACATGGAATTCTGTGCTAAATTTGCCGACAAATGCACGTTTATGTTTGATGGCCATCTCAACACGCTGCTTGCCACGCAATCATTTTTTGCCGATAACTTTTTCTTCACCACGCCAATTAACCGGATTGCCCGTGATCAGGTTAAGGACGCCCTACTGCCAGTCGATCTGAAGCTGGCGAACCATCCAGAAAGGGGGTGAGTGTTACTTGAAACAATCTTCGTTACTCAACCGGTATCGGTTATTAATTGCGTTACTGTTAATGTTTATTTTTCTGCTATTCATTGTCTTATTGAAGGGAAAGCACTACCTATTATTTAGCTTTATGTGCCTAATCTGTAGCCTTTTACCCGCGTACTGGCGCTTCGAACACGATCCAATCAGCACCCAAACGTTGATGTTTGTCGCCGTTTTGATCGCGTTGGCGGTTGCCACCCGGGTCCCACTGGGCGCCATTCCTGGTGTGCAGGGAGCCAGCTTCGTCGTAATTCTAAGCGGTGTCAGTCTCGGCCCGGAACTGGGCTTTATCACAGGATCTACCACGGCACTGGTTTCCAACATGTTTATGGGTCAAGGACCATGGACGCCTTGGCAGATGGTCGCCTGGGGCTTAATGGGGTTAACCGCTGGCCTCTTCATGAAGGCCCGATTGTCCCATAGTCTGATTTTTATGATCGTGTTTGCCTGCGTCTGGGGCTATTTGTTTGGCTGGATCATGGACCTCTGGTACGCCCTGGCCTACGTATCACCGCTGACCATCAAGAGTTTTATCTTGGCTTTTGCGGCCAGTTTCTTTCCATTTGACACGTTCCACGCAGCATCCAATGCCTTTCTCATCGCGCTATTTTACAAGCCATGGGAGAAGCTGTTTCACCGCTTAGTCACCAAATACAATATTTTACCGGATAAAAACCAATAGAAAAAGGATGGATTAATCAATGAAATTAACATCAAAGCTACTCATGATCTCTGCTTCAACCCTATTAGGATTTGGCAGTATCGCACCAGCCTTCACCGCCAATGCAGCCAGCGTTAAGACCGCCAGTCGTGCTTATCAAAATAGCAAGATCAAAGCCAACTACCGTTACGCGAAGAATCTGATGATTAAAAATAAGACCGGACTTTCCGGTCAAAGCAGTTCTATTTTTAGTAAGAAACTCAATCCTGATACTGGTGCGACTGCGGGGTACTCTGACCTTCTGTTAGGGCTCAAGGGAAACGGTTATAAATTTAATACCAAGGAAAAAACGTTGCTGCGAAAAAACTTGGTAATCAAAAAGACAACCCCTGCTGCAACAATGGCCAATGCCGTGATGGCTGTTCAGGCGATGGGACTC
Source organism: Levilactobacillus tangyuanensis (assembly GCF_003946545.1). Classification (GTDB taxonomy): domain Bacteria; phylum Bacillota; class Bacilli; order Lactobacillales; family Lactobacillaceae; genus Levilactobacillus; species Levilactobacillus tangyuanensis. The sequence continues at coordinate 2,104 of NZ_RHOA01000024.1, read as the reverse complement.
AACGCTAGAGATTATAAGCCATATGGCCACAAAAAGGGAATCAATCTGGTAACCAAGTTGTACCGGACAAGTGTTTCCAAACAAACGACAAGTGCCCAGGCACAAGTGCTGATTGCCATTTCGATGAGCTCAAAGTTCAAGCAGCCAAAGGGAGCGAAGTTTAGCAAAGCAAGCTTGAGTGCTCGGCTAGTGAAAGCTCAATTAAATAATCACGGTTGGACGTATAATAACCAACAAGGAGTTAGGGATACCGACACGACCAGCATGGTTCTAACCGGTCTGGCTCGAGGAAAGGTTAATACAACTAACGTCAAGGACAGCTTGCTGAAGGGGCAAAAATTTCTTACTGGTATTGTGCAGCCCAGTGGTGCATTTGGCTACACGTTTAATGGCAAAACAACGCCAAATGCCAATTCAACCGCTGAAGCAATTATTGCCCTATCAAATGATTTTGGCATGAAGAAATATGTGAATAACACGGCGATGAAAACAAGTCAAACTAGGACGCCGCTTTATGCAATGCTGACCTATGTCAATAAATCCGGTTCAATTAAAAACGCAGCTACTCAGCTCTATGGTGTCGGTCAGGTAAATTTAGCGGTTGCCGCTTATAAAGCTGCTTTAAAGAATCGTTCAGTTTACACAATTAATTAATCGCCAAATTTTGAGTGAGAGGTGACAAAACAATATGAAAAAAGCAATTGGCTTCATTCTTGCGTTCATTCTCACAATTGGAATCGCTTTTGGTGCCCAACAGGTGATTTCATCGAGAGACGCAGCCCCTAAGCCGACAACTTCTAAACAAGTGACTTCTTCAAGTTCAAGTCATCTTAAACAGCCAAGTCACCAGCAAAAAGCAAAAGGTGCAAGCAAAGCAAAACCAAAAGCAGATAGGCGGGCTCAAAAAACAGCCAACAAGGCCCAAACTGCTAGTTCTCAATCAAGCACAAGCCCTAATCGGACAACCGGATCCAGTGCAAAGGCAAGTCCTAACAAGGTCGCTAAAACTAAGCGGTCAAATGCCCCTAAATCTGATAAGCTGGGTAAAATTAACCACAAAGCAGAAACCAAGGTGGTTCAGGATACGCATCATGCGGCTAAAAAGTCGTCTAATGCTAAGAATACAATTCAAATCCATTTAACGGTTGATGGATACAAAAAAGTTTTCTATTCGAAGCGGATGCGCGTTAAAAAGGGCGCCAACGCGTTTTCGATTTTAAAGCAAACGAACCTGAAGATTAGTTATATTCCGGGCCCCTCCGTTTACGTGAACGGCATTAACGGCCTCAAGGAAAATGACGTTAAGGCCGGTTCCGGTTGGATGTTCAGTGTTAACAAGAAATTTATTGACCATGCTGCAAACTTAACGAAGCTTAAGAGTGGGGACAACGTTCGTTGGTACTTTACAACGGAGGGGTATTAACTGATTAGATCCCGCTAATATTGATTCAAACAAAGCGACTGCTGCCAAAGGGAGGGATATATTCCTTTGGCGGTGGCCGCTTTTAATGATTATTCTCTTTTAGAGCTTTCTCCAAAAAATGCCGAAAAATTTTGGACAATTCTCCAAACATAAATGGCGAAAAAGAGGTTATATTCCTTTGATAAGGGATCACTCGATAATCCGGGGGGATTTTTGAGTGGTAACCAAGCTATTTTTCTAGAGGGAGTTGTTTTTTATGAATAAATTGAATCAATTACTAATAATTGCAGCGGCTTCAGTGGGGGCTTCATTTTTATTATTGACAGGGGTTCTAATGCCAGCTTTTGCTGCCACCAGCCCCACTTCCACGACCCAAACATCACCGATCACAACTATTGCCACTCAAGACCAAGCAGAGGACAATAACAGCGGCACCCTTGACGGAGGTGTCACTTGGCAAATTGCGAACGATACCTTGACGATTAGTGGTGGAACCATTGGGTCTAGAATTTTTGGTGTTGGAAAGTATTTCCATTCGGCAAATTCTATAATTAATCCGAACAGGAATTAAAAAGCCCAAAGCAATCACTTACAATGGTAGTAGCTAATTCCAACCAATATAGGGAGTGATTACTTTGGGTACATCTACTTTATCACGTTTTCAACGTGGCGCACTAGCAC
>NZ_RHOA01000023.1 GCF_003946545.1 Levilactobacillus tangyuanensis | reverse complement strand
GTTGTGGTGACACCATTAAAGACCTTTATGGGTTTTTCTGTCCACTAATATGTTCAACTTAAATTTTACAATCTACCAATAGTAAAAATATTTTCTTGATGAATAACATTAATTTCATATCCCCCTCATTATTTGACGGCCATAAGAATTATCAATGATGTGAGGTTAGCATAAATACTAACCCGGCAAAAGGATTGATGATTACAATCGTATCGATAGTCTTAGAGGCTATGCCCAACAATGACCAACAGTATGAGTATGCTTAATATGGTAGTAGTCAATTTAACCAATAAAAAAGGCCCTCTAACCATCGGTGATCAATCCGGTGGTTAGGGAGCCTTTAACGTCAGGCGATCCGCGGTCGTCTAACTGGTATTTATTTAGCAGTTACTTTTTTATGAGTTTCGTCATACATGTAGTCCCGCGTCATTGGTAACATCCGGGCGGATGGTCCCTTTGAGATCAGGTACTGGATAACGTCGATGTTTCCAGACTTGAAGGAAGCGGCACAGGCCTGTAGGTACAGGTCCCACATGCGAACGAAGCGGTCGTCAAACATCTTGGCAACTTCGTCACGGTGTTCATTGAAGTTTTGGTCCCAGATTTCTACCGTCTTTTGGTAGTGGCGACGTAGGGGTTCCATGTCGTCAATTTGGAGGCCATTTTCAATGATGTGCGTGGTGTTTTCAATTAAGCCAGGCACGTAGCCACCGGGGAAGATCCACTTGTTTAACCAACCGTTGTTGGCGCCACCTTGTTGACGGGTAATCCCGTGAATCAAGGCAACACCATCATTCATCAAGTATTCTTGAACGCACTTGAAGTATTCGCCCAAGTTTTCTTGACCAACGTGTTCGAACATCCCAACTGAGGTGATGTAGTCCCACTTCTCGTTGCCAAGTTCACGGTAGTCTTCCAAGCGAACTTCGGCGACGTCTTGGAGACCTTCGTCTTCGATTCGTTGGTTAACGTAGTTGTATTGTTCCTGGCTCAAAGTGATCCCGGTGACATGCAACCCGTATTCCTTGGCGGCGGTCAGCATCAACGTTCCCCAGCCACAACCGATATCCAGCAAGGTCTTGCCGGGTTGTGGATTGAGCTTACGGATAATGTGGTGAACCTTGTTCATCTGAGCGGTGTATAAATCATCGTCAGGTGTTTCAAAGTAGGCACAGGAGTAAGTCATGGTGTCGTCCAACCAGAGATTGTAGAAGTTATTTCCAATATCATAATGGTTTTGAACATCGGTCTTGCTTTCCTTTTCCGTATGTTTTTGCTTAGGCAAGAAATGAATAAATTTCTTGTTGTGGAAGAAACTGTCGGCGTTTTCGTAGGCCGCCGTTAAGAGGTCTTCGATACTCCCGTCAATTTCAATTTTACCGTCCATGATAGCTTCCCCGAGCGCAATCGAAGCGTTACGAGAAATTTCCTTTATTGGAATGGCCTCATGAATGGTGATAGTGACATCAGGAGTGCCGGTCCCATAGACATCGCTGCTACCGTCCCAGTAGTTGACTCGAACGGGAATGTTGAAAGTGTGGCTTAGAAACGTTTTGTAAAAAGTTTTTTCAAGCATGTCAGGAGTCCTTTCTGGTTTCGCTGCATGGCGTGCAGTAAAACAAAAATATACTTTCTTAGTATACGCCTTTCATCCGGTAAAGCGTAAGAGGGGGTCTTAATGTAAGCGCATTAACTTTTATTCACTAGAATTAGCCCGGGTAAAAAGGGTCGTTTCTATACTGATGCATGGTATAATGAGACTATATTTAACCGGCGGAGGTCTTCATTTTGAAAAAATGGGTATGGGTCGTGGCAACAATCGTGGTGGCACTGCTGATTGGCGGTTACGCGTATTCGAATCATCACGCAACAGCTAAGGAGTACCAAGCGGCAATGGCTAACGGGCGTACTGCCATCAAAGGTAAGCATTACACGCAGGCTGAAAGTTACTTTCAGAATGCCTTAAAACGTAAATTAAATGATCCAACTGCGCAGACTTATTTAACGCAAACGCAACGGTTCGTCTCGGCTGAGAACTCTATGGAAGCACGGAAGTTCACGAGTGCCGAGGAACACTACAAGACGGTCAAGGACACCAAGAATGGGTACAAGGTCTTGGTAACACGGGCCACTAGCCAATACAAGTTGGTTAAGGGTGTGGTTGCTAATGTTAAGCAATTCAAGACGATCTTGAGTAAGGCGCAAGGGGAAAACAAGGCGCTGAACTATGGTCAATCCAATACGACTTTGGATGAGTTATTCAACAACGACAAGTTCCGTCAGACTTACTACAAGGACCTGTATGACCAGGCCTTGGCCTTACGGAAAGCTAACAATGCCGGTCAAACGAGTTCTGTGACCGCTGCGGCTAGTTCCAGTTCTTCTAGCTCCGATACCAGCAGTTCTAGCGCGTCATTGACGTCGTCCGAACAATCAGCTGCTAAGAACTACAAGGGTAGTAACGAGTACACCGTGACGCAAAGTCAAAAGGAATTAAATGGTAAGACGATCACGGATGCACAAATCGCCAGCGCCCGGCAAACGATCAATGCTGCGGGTGGCCAATCCGATGCCATGAGCGATCAAGACGTTCGGGTTGCGATGCAAACCGCTAGCAAGAAGAAGTTGTCATTGACCAAGTACACGCAACAATATCTCAAGTAAATTTCTGATTCGAACCGGTAGGGATGTAAATCCCTACCGGCTTTTATTTTGTCTTCAGGTAGATTAAGCTGACTCGCCAACGGCCGGCCCTTTTCGGGCTGGAACGCAGTGAACATGATTTTGAGCCCAAGAGCGGTCTCAAAAGTCAGTTCTGCCTAACCGGAGAAAGTTCCTCCGCTAAGGCAGTTCCACGGCTGAGCCCCGGGCCGGCCATTGGCTGCCTACTGGTCGTTGAGAGCCAGCGGCGTTGAGCATACGAATTGGAGATTATGCTACTCGATATGAATATGGCGCCCAGCCTTTTTATTTTGCTTGGTGTGAAAGTATGTCTACTTAACAACTGTCGAATTCCATGTGGGTCGACGGCCTTGGTTGGTCCGATGACTTGTTCTAAGATAGTGGCTAATCATTGACCGATCTTAGCCGTGAGGGCGGTCCTGCAGGGGGCTCAGTGGTGTCGTTTGCCTTAGTCGGTGGGCTTCCGGGTTAGGCAAAGACCGAGTTTGAAGACAGCCAGGTCTTGCTGGCTTCAAATTGTGTCCATCACGTTCCAGCCCCCTGCGGGGCCAACCGGTAGGCGGACAGTCCGAGCTCAAATAAACATAAAACGAACAATCCAGAAATGTTAGATAAAATAACACGGAACGTTGTCATAAATGGAGAACCCGATCAATTTGGTTGCTGAACTAACCATTCTTAAACTTTTGGTTATAAAACTTGACATGAAAGGTAAGTCACTAAACAAATGCATTTATAAACCGAATAAGCAAATTAATTGGTCGAACACCAAATTTGGGCGTAAGAAGCCTATGGGGGCAACGATTTCCCGTACATTAGGCATTTGAAAACGCTTAAATTTCACAAGTCACTTTCTTTTCTTAATTGGTAAGGGTGATTTACTATAATATTAGAATCAGAATCTACAAGGGGGGTTAGGCGATGTGGCCCCCAAAATAGCAGGTGAGCACCAACCTTGGGGGATGGGGCAACCTAAACTGATTTGATTCCCGAATCACCGTTGCTATTTGGGGGAGCTACGTTGCCAAGAAAATTATGATTATCAACAAACATATCATGCGTACGACTAATGAAAAGCAAGTTTTACAACAAATTGTAAACGCTGGACCAATTTCTCGTAGTCAGATTTCACGGAATCTGAGTTTAAACAAGGTCACGGTTTCTGATATTTATAGTCAATTGCTCCATGAAGGGTTAATCCGTGAGGTTGGTCACGGGGTAAGTACCCGGAATGGTGGTCGTAAACCAGTCATGGCATTACTAAACGTGGGGTATGGTTATGTCATCAGTATTAACATTTTGCGGTCACGCTTCTCTATGATTACCTGCCGGTTGGACGGGAAGTCTGAGAATTACGAAAGTGTATCCACTCGCGACGTTGATTTAACAACGGTGCTGGACATGATTGATGACCGGATCTCGGCCACGATGAGTGCCAACGAAAACCGATTGTTAGGGATTGCGTTTGGCCTGGATGGCGTTATTTACGATAACCAAATCCTGGCGGCTTCGTTGAAGGGGTTCAAGAACTTTGATCTCGCGAAGTACTTTAGCGACAAGTTCCAAGTTCCCGTTGTGTTGGAAAACCTGGCCAGTGAATCCGCGATTTACGAACGGGACTTCGCTGGGGAAGGCCTCTACCACAACCTGATCTCGGTTACCATCCGCGACCAAGTGGCCGCAGGAATTGTGACCGATGACCGGCTCTACCGTGGTCACAATGGGGAAGCCGGCAATATTGGTACTTGTCCGTTGGCCGACCGCTACCACGAAGAAAATATGGAAACGGTCAACCATTACGTTGCCGAAGGACCCGTTTTGCAACGGATCATGGCCTATCAAAAGATTGACCGGGTTGACGTTAACCGGATTCGGCGAGACTATCTGGGGCATCGACCAGAACTGCTGTCGATCCTCGATGAATTTGCCTATTACCTGGACAAGGTCTTGGGAAACATTTCCAATACCTTCGCGCCAGACGCGATCATCGTCAACGCCCCAATCCTGGAATTATTGCCAGAATTGATGGACCAAGTGCGGGACTACGTGGGCCAAATGGCCATCTTACGGAAAGCCCCATTACTCTTAACTAAGAATGCTAAAGAAGCCTCATTGCTGGGTGGCGCATCCGCCATTATCCACAAGGCATTGGGATTGGATGACCTACAACTAACCTTTGGGAATCAACGGTCGGCTGTGTTAGAGGGAGTTGAATCATAAGCGACCTTGGCCACCGAGTCGGTTGGGCATGCCGTCAGTGAGCGGTGCCGAACGATGGCCGAGTGACTGAAAGTCTGAATCCAGTCGGGTTCGGACTTTTTTGTCGTCCACGGTTAAATGTCTAGGGAATCAATGACAAATAGCGTAGAATGAAACTACCGAAAAAAGTAGATAGGGGCGGTTCAGAAGTGAGTTTATGGCAACGGTTTGTTGATAATATCAGATTGCGCCGGTTTACGGTGTTGGTCGTCTTAATCTTTATCCTGTGGTTAATTCGGTCGGAAATGAACATGATTCTGTTAACCTTCATTTTCACCTTCTTGGTCCTACAACTGGTGAAGTTTGTTCACCGGTTCGTGAAGATTCCGGCGGGTATCATCGTAACGGTCGCGTACTTGTTGATTCTGGGGGGCCTGTATGGGGCGATCACCACGTACCTGCCGCAACTCTTAACGTCGTCGGTTCACGGGGTGGAGAACCTATATAAGTTCTACCAGCAACCCGGAAACGATAAGAACGAGATTATTCGTTATGTGACGGAATATATTAATAACTCGAATATCATGAGTCAGGTGCAAAGTGGGGCCAAGGTTGTCTTGACCTACATCTCGACGATTGGGTCGTTTGGGGTCACCCTGTTTATGTCGATGATTCTGAGTTACTTCTTCACCATTGAGAATAAACAGATGGCGGCCTTCTCCAAGCGTTTCCTGACCAGTACCTATGGTTGGGTCTTCCAGGATATTAACTTCTTTGCGTCAAAGTTTGTTAATACCTTTGGGGTGGTCTTGGAAGCGCAGTTCTTCATCGCACTCTGCAACACGGTGATTACCACCGTCGTGCTGGCCTTCATGAAGATGCCACAGCTACCAACGCTGGCCATTATGATTTTCATTCTGAGCCTGATTCCCGTGGCCGGGGTGATTGTCTCAATTATTCCACTGACCATCCTCGGGTATTCCGTTGGCGGTTTCCGCTACGTGATTTATATCTTAATCATGATGGTCGTGGTCCATGCCTTGGAAGCCTACGTTTTGAATCCCAAGTTCATGTCCAGCCGGACTGAGCTGCCAATCTTCTATACCTTCGTCGTGTTATTGGCAGGGGAACAGCTCTTTGGCGTCTGGGGCCTGATTGTTGGGGTGCCAATCTTCACGTTCTTCCTGGATATTCTAGGCGTCAAGCCGGTTCATGGGTTACACCAGCCGCCCCACGTCGATGTCCAGAAATTGAAGGACTATCGCTTGCCGTCAAGAAATCATGATGACGGAAAAGACGAATAAGGCTGAAATTTTGGGCGAGATAGTGTAAAATGGCAAGGTATTCTAAAGAAGAAAGAGGTTTTAAGGGATGGCAAAATTAGTACTGATTCGCCACGGTCAAAGTGAATGGAACTTATCCAACAAGTTTACTGGCTGGGTTGACGTTGATTTAAGTGAAAAGGGTGTTGAAGAAGCCAAGGCTGCAGGTAACAAGATTAAGGAATCTGGCCTGAAGTTTGACTACGCCTACACGTCAGTTCTTAAGCGAGCAATCAAGACGTTACACTACGTTTTGGAAGAATCCGACCAACTTTGGATTCCAGAAACGAAGACTTGGCGTTTGAACGAACGTCACTACGGTGCCTTACAAGGCTTGAACAAGGCTGAAACCGCTGAAAAGTACGGTGACGACCAAGTCCACATCTGGCGTCGTTCATACGATGTTTTACCTCCACTTTTGGATGCTGACGCCGAAGGTTCTGCCGTTAAGGACCCCCGTTACGCTAACTTGGATCCTAACATCGTTCCCGGTGGTGAAAACTTGAAGGTTACCCTGGAACGGGTTATGCCTTTCTGGGAAGACCAAATCGCACCTAAGTTACTCGACGGCAAAAACGTCATCATCGCTGCCCACGGTAACTCACTGCGTGCCTTAAGCAAGTACATCGAACGGATCTCCGACGATGACATCATGAACCTCGAAATGGCTACTGGTGAACCAGTTGTCTACGATTTTGATGACAAGTTAAACATGACTAACAAGACGAAGTTGGGCAAGTAATTCCAACGGACTCGGAGCCGCCTCGCACAGTGGGGCGGCTTTTTCGTGGCCCCAAAGTGGCTGGGGCCGTTAATAATTAGCGACTAACTTCACGAGAGAAAAGAGATTGAATTTGGCAGAAAAAGCAGTAACCCAGATTGAAATGATGAAGATTATTGGCCTATTTCGTAAGGAAGGCTTCACCGGCGAGTATGAGACTTTCCAACGTGTCAGTGGCACCGACCGCGAGTTTTTCGTGGTCATGAGTAATGAACAGGGCATCAAGGCGTTGTTTAAGGCCAGCCTGATGATGAATGCCGTGGAGTTCCAGTATGTGCTGGATGACAAGCATACGTTTGTGACGGAAGACGCGGACGCTAGCTAGGATTGACCATGTTCCCAACGGTTGTTTTCAACCCAATCAAAGTATTGTGACCGGATAACTAATTAAGCTCAGCAGAAAAGGCATCGCGACAGGCAATTTAAACATGTCGCGATGCCTTTTCAATTGCTTATCAAGCCAACGATCGGCGATCGATCCAGTACACGACCACAATCAATGGCAGTGTCAGTCCCATAACGGGGTAGAGCCATGACCAAGGGAGAATCGCCGTGATGAGTCCCGCTAGCATCGGTCCACCAGACATGCCGAGGTCGATGCCAATGTAGAAGGTACTGTTGGCCAAGCCACGATCCGATTTTGGCACCAGCGATAGCGCCTTGGCTTGGCAAATGGAAAACATCAAGCCATACCCAGCGGCGAAGCCAAAGGCACCAAGGAACAACATGAACCAATTGTTTAAATCAGTTAAACCAATGATGCCCAACAGATTAAAGCCTAGACAGAGCCAGAAGAACTTCTTGAAGGGCACGTGGTCAAATGCATCGCGTAAGGCCATTCGCATCACCAATAAAATAATTGCGTAAGTGGGGAAGAAGACGCCCGCTGGTACGGCAAAATGGCGGTGAGCAATGTAGCTCACGATGTAGTTTTCCGTGGCAAAATAGGGTAATGAGAACAACAGTAAAATGATCGCCAAGGGAACGACTTTGGGTTGGACTAACTGAAGTTTTTTGGTGGATGCCGTGTTCGTTTGGCGTGGGGTAACGGGACGGCCATGGTTGCCGACGAACTGAATGACAATCAGCATAAGGATGCTGAATAGGGCGGCGACCCAAAAGACACTTTGGTAACTGTAGTGTTGGTAGAGATAGACACTGATGGCTGGGCCCACGGCCATTCCTAAGGCGCTGGCCAACCCATAAATCCCCATCCCAGAACCAATTCGATCGGCGGGCAAGAGGTCGGCCATCCAAGTTGCCATACAGACGGAACATAACGTATAGCCAATACCGCTAATGATTCGGGAAATCAGAATTAAGGCCACACTGGTTGTCAACGTATAGCCTAAGCTCGCTACCAAAAGTAAGATGCCACCGATTAGCGTGAGCGTGTATTTAGACACGCGGTCGGTTAAATTTCCCGCTAATGGCCGCAAGACCAGCGCGGTCAGATTCATTGCCCCCGCAATGACGCCGGCTAAGATACTACTAGCACCGACATTAGCGGAAAATCCAGCAATAATCGGATTGATTAACATTGGCCCCATTAAATAAAAGAAACTGGCCACTAAAACTAAGGTCACATCTTTGGTATATAAGCGTGTGTGCACGCCAAATCATTTCCCTTCTAGGTTGGCATTAGCACGGCGGGCCAATGCCATAAATTGTTGTTGTTCTTCCGGTGTAAAGCCAGCGAAAAGTTCTGCACTGGTTTGCCAGCCATGCTGATCAAGTTGGGCGTATTTGGTTGCCCCGAGCGACGTCACCACGACGAGCTTCGAGCGGCCGTCGTCCGGATTGGGCACTAGTCTCACGACCCCTGCAGTTACCATGTGTTGGACAATGACTCGGGCGGTTTGGTGGGTAATCCCTTGATAGTCCTTAAACATCGCGACGGTTTGCTGGGGATTTTCCGCAAAATATCGCAAGGCATCCCCCTGTTCGGTGGTTAAATTCAAATTCTTAATGTGGAAATTTCGGCGTTGCTTAATCCGACGCGCCAACAATAACAGTTGCCGCGAAATCATATCGTCTCTATTCATGTGTTCACCTCGTACTTATATTGTACAGTAGGCTGTATAATTTGGTAAGGCCTATTTTTCTAAAGTGATGATCGGTTGGTTTACGAAAAAGTTCCCGGGCCTTGAAGCGAGGCACCGGCCAAGAAGAATGACCAGTTTTCGGTTCCCAAACTTGACTGTAACGTTACCGGATGGTTTAAAATGATAAGTATCATGAACGGAACTAAAGGTAAAGGTGGGCAAGTATGACAACAAGTGATAAACAACGTGAACATATTAGTGTACGTGGTGGGAATGTCCATAATTTAAAGAATATTGACGTGGACATTCCGTTAAATCAGTTTGTGGCAATCTCCGGTCCCTCGGGCTCTGGGAAGAGTTCCTTGGCCATGGGAATCTTGTATGCGGAGGGGTCAAGGCGTTACCTGGAGGCGCTATCCACTTATACCAGACGGCGAATCGGCCAAAGCAAGCGGTCGCAGGTCCAGGAAGTTCGGCACATCCCATCTGCTATCGCCCTGCGGCAACGGCCAGGAGTTCCTTCCGAGCGCTCAACGGTCGGGTCGATGAGTGAATTGTTTAACGTCGTCCGCCTCATCTTCTCGCGCCTCGGCTCGATGGTTTGTCCCAACGGTCACCGGATTGCCCCCAGTTTGAAAGTGGCTCAGGCCATGGATTTACCGGGTGGTGCGGACAGCAAGATGGGAATCGTGACCTGTCCGGAGTGTGGGGTCGAGTTCATGGCGAAATCGGCCGAAGACTTTGCCTTCAATTCCGGCGGTGCCTGTCCAGAATGTCATGGGACGGGGACGGTTCAGACCTTAGACGAGGATAAACTGATTGGCGATCAGAGTCTTAGCCTGACCGAAGGCGTCGTGGCCTCATGGCATTTACCTGGCCGGAACTTTATGCCAACGGTGGCGGAAACGCTGGGCGTTCGCATCGATGTACCCTACAAGGATCTCACCGACCGGGAGAAAGATATTGTCCTCAACGGCGCTAAGAAGCAGTACCCCGTGGACTTTCGAACGTCGACCGGACGGGTCTTCCATACCGACAAGACGCTGTATGAGAATGCCCACGAGGCCGTCTACGATTCCCTGAAGACGGTGAAGAGTGATCGAGCCATCAAGAAGGTCAACGAATTTTTCCACTTCTCGGTGTGCCCAACCTGTCACGGGACGCGGCTGAATCCGGAACTCTTGACGCAACTAGTTGGGGGTAAAAATATTGCGCAGGTGTCTGACCTGACCTTGGGCTCATTGTCCGAGTGGCAAGCTGCGGCACAAGCCGAGTTGCCCGCCGAGATGAAAGCCATGGCTGACGTGCTGTTCAAGAATCTGACGGATACGTTGCGGCCCTTGCTGGAACTGGGGCTAGACTATCTGACCCTATCGCGGAACGGGAATACGCTGTCGACCGGTGAACTTCAACGACTGCAACTAGCCAAGACCATTCGAACGGAGACGACGGGGGTCCTGTACGTGTTGGATGAACCCTCGATTGGGTTGCATCCCGATAACGTTAAGGGGCTCATCCGGATCTTTCGGGAACTGATTGCCCAAGGAAATTCCTTGGTCGTGGTCGACCATGAAGTCGACATCATTTCGGCTGCCGACTGGGTGATTGAGATCGGCCCCGGGTCGGGGGATGCCGGTGGTCGGATCATTGCCGAGGGCACGCCCAAGGACCTAGTGGGGAATTCTCAGTCACTGATTGGTCCCTACATTTCGGGGCAAGCCAACATCATGCATGATAAGGTGCCCGTTAGTCAAAAGGCTAGTGAGCTCACCACGCAGTTTGAGGTCAAGGATTACTTTAATCTGCATGACGTGGCCGTGACCATTCCTGGTAACGAAATCACCGCGGTCACCGGGTTCTCTGGTGCCGGTAAGACGAGTTTAATCTTGGACAGCCTGGTGCCGGCGATTCAGGCCGCGAATGACCAGGCCGCCCTGCCCAAGCAGGTGACGACCTTGAAGACCCATTTGAAAGACGTGGTGTCCGTGGATGCCAAGCCGATTGGGAAGAATGCACGCTCGACGATCGCCACCTACACCACCATCATGGATAACCTGCGTCGCCTGTTTGCCGCTTTGCCGGAAGCGAAGGCTAAGAAATTTGGGATCGCTCACTTCTCGTATAATAACAAGCAGGGGGCGTGTGAACAGTGTGGCGGACTGGGCACCATTACCTTGGATATTCAGTATCTGCCGGATATGGAGGAGGTCTGCCCCTACTGTCATGGTGCACGGTATAAGGACGAGATTCAGGCGGTTCGTTGGCACGGCCACAACATTGTCGACCTGCTGAACTTATCGGTCCGTGAGGCGTTAGCCGTCTTTGAAACGGTGCCGAAGATTGAAAAGCAGCTCCAGTTGCTGGATGAAATGGGGCTGGGCTACCTGCATCTAGGTGAAAGCACGCCAAGCCTGTCCGGTGGGGAAGCCCAACGGTTAAAGCTCATGAGCCACTTGAACAAGCGCCAAGGCAAGACCCTGTTTATCTTTGACGAACCCTCCGTCGGGCTGCATCCCCAAGACGTGCAAACGTTACTGGGCGTGATTAACAGTCTGAAGGCCAAGGGGGCCACGATTATCATTATCACGCATGACCTCGACCTGATGACCAACGCTGATTATCTGATTGACCTCGGACCCAAGGGTGGGCAAGCCGGTGGCCGGTTGATGGCTAGTGGTGAGCCACAACAGCTGATCAAGACGACCAAGAGCCTGACGCTGGATTACCTGAAGGATCATTTTGAAAAATTCCATTTAGTTAGCTAAAGCAAACCACGCCAGATCACAACGACTTGGGGGCTCCGCAAAAATCATTACAGACACACAGGTCATTTCAACAGATTCACGGCCGCCTCGAACATCGGGGCGGCCTTTTTTGTGGCATCGAACAAACGTAAACAGCTGGTCTGTCAGGTCTTTCTTCCTGTGAATAGATCGTGATAGAAAGGTCATTGCGGTTCATTAGGGAGTGTCAAATTTTTTGTGTAAATGGAAGTCCTCTCCCATTAGCTAGCTTCTAATACATGGATTCTAACGTATCT
>NZ_RHOA01000022.1 GCF_003946545.1 Levilactobacillus tangyuanensis | reverse complement strand
AAATTAGCATAATCTAAATTGGCTTGACTGATGATTTGTTTACCTAGCCGTTGTTCAATCTTATTTTTTTCGTCCTTAATTTTTTGATTAAGGGCTTTTAATTTAGCTTCTTGTTTTTCTAAGTTACTTTGAGACATAACGATCTCTCCAATCATATTAGAAATAATCACCGAAACTATATCATATAGGAAACGTTATGTCAAAGTATAAAATTTGAAATAGCGAAGTGGAAGGCATACACTAAATTAAAGTTAAGAGAATCAGAAGACCGAGTGAAACGAGGTCAATGCGCACTTACACATAGAATAAATTCTATGTTGTGCTAACCCCCAAAAAACCTGTATTAGAAGTCGCCGATGTCGACAACAGAAGAAAACCCATAGGATCAAATTAAAGAGGTGACTAACATGGCAATATTTCATATGAGTTTTAGTAATATTAGTGCTGGTAAAGGACGCAGTGCCATTGCCAGTGCCGCTTATCGAAGTGGTGAAAAGCTATTTGATGATAAGGAAGGTCGCCACTATTTTTATGCCCGATCGATCATGCCAGAAAGCTTTATTTTGACACCAAAGAATTCACCAAAATGGGCGAGTGATCGGGAGAAGTTGTGGAATGAAGTTGAAAAGAAAGATCGTAAATCAAACTCACGATATGCCAAAGAGTTTAACGTAGCTTTACCGGTAGAATTAAGTGAATCAGAACAGAAAGAATTACTGACAAAATATGTGCAAGAAAATTTTGTCGATCAAGGTATGGTAGCTGACGTAGCAATTCATCGCGATCACCCAGACAATCCGCATGCACATGTGATGTTAACCAACCGCCCATTTAACTCCGATGGTAGTTGGGGATTAAAAGCAAAGACGCAGTACATTAAAGATGAGAATGGCAAGCAACTTTTAACCAAAAGCGGGTTTCCAAAACAAAGAAAAATTTGGTTGGTTGATTGGGATAAAAAGGAAAAAATTAATGAATGGCGAAAAAATTGGGCGTTGAGTGTTAATCAGTTCTTAGCACAAAAAAATATTCCGGATCGGATTAGTGAAAAATCGTTTGTCGATCAAGGAATTCAAGAGACACCTACCCAACACGAAGGCATTAACAACCAAAGAAAAAATCGAAAAGCATTTAATCAACAAGTTAGAGCACAAAGAAGCACTCAAGCTAAGTATCATAATCTTGACGAAAAGATAAGAAATCATGAACATTTTGACGCGTTAACTGACGAGCTATCCTTCTCTGAAAAACACACGATTAGCCACCTAAGTCAACAACTGAAAACTTATGTCGATTTAGAACACTTAGATGACAAGCAACGCATGCTGTTTAATTGGAAAAACAGCTTGTTAATTAAACATGCAGTTGGTGAAGATGTGACCAAGCAACTGCTGACTATTGACCAGCAAACCACATCACTAGCACAAGCTAATCAGTTGTTAAATAAGGTGGTGGACCGAGCAACTAAAAAACTGTATCCGGAACTTAATTTTGAACAGACAACCGCGGCTGAACGACGGGAACTGATTAAAGAGACTAATAGCGAACAAACAATTTTCAAAGGTAGCGAATTAGCAGAACGGTTAGCGGATATTCGAAACGACTTACTGACCCAGCAATTATTGACGTTTACCAAGCGGCCGTATACCAGCTGGCAGTTAGTTAATCAGCAGGCCCAAACAATTGAGAAGCAATTAACCACGGTACTAGCCAAACATGGTCACCAGTTAGACGATTTGAAGCCTACTGATCGGGGCATACTAGCCGTTTATGAACCAAGCGAACTCGAATTCATTTCTAAAGCGGTCAAAGATTTACGGGTCATTCGGGAAGTTAAAGCCGTGGTGCAAACCCAATACGACAGCATTCTAACGACTGCTTTTCCAGACAGTGACCTGGATAAGCTAGAGACGATTGATAAGGAGCAAATCTATACCGCTGTGGTTTACTATGACCCAGAATTAAAGCCATTAAGCGCCGATGATCTTAGTCAATTGCAACAGCAGCCATCGGTAGTCTTTACTAGTCAGCAACACCAAGCCGGTTTAAATTACCTGTTAGGTAAAATGGAATTAAAAGATATTCAGGATCATCGACTGCAACGGGTCTTAAAACATGATGGCACCCGGCAACTGTTTATTGGCGAATGTGGCCAAGATCCTAAGTTGGATCACAAACAAATTGAAATGGTGCAAGCCCGTTTGAAACAACAGACAACACGGTTTGATCAATATAAGCAAGACCAAATTAAGGACTATCAGGCCATTAATTATTACCCAACTAGCCCGAAAAACTACCTGACTAATATTTTGGACGAAGCCTTAATAACCATTTTATATGCGAAGAACGCGGACTATCTCAGAAAGCAGCAACTACGTGGACTAAAGGAGACTGAGTGGGAAATGACGAAAAAGCAGCGGCAACATCAAACTAGAAACCGGCATGAAGATGGGGGCATGCACTTGTAATCACAAAATTAGCGACTGGTTAATTGGTATGAATGGTAGCCCATAAAGTATTTTATATTGATAAAAATTAGAGCGTGCTCGATTAGTTACGTATAGCTGCCAGCCTTGTGTATGGTCTATTAAAGAGACCAGGTAAACAAAACCTTTAAGCCGATACCCTATTTTGAACTAAATGCTGAAATTCTTGCTAATTAGCAAAAATTTCAGCAAAATTAGACCCCTATCAGCGATTTAAAGGCGAAACAGGGCTAATGACATTCATGCAAGCTAAACACGTTCAGAAGGGCTTACAGGACGGTTTAACCAAGGACGTCCAAAAGCAAGGCAAAAAACGAGCTAGTCCCCAACTATTCTCGCTATCTAGTCTCCAAAGTGCCATGAATAAACGTTATCACGCCAGCGCCAGCCAAATCTTAGCGGCTATTCAAAGCTTATACGAAGACAAACTGCTCAGTTATCCCCGCACCGATTGTGCTTATATCACTGATGAAGAATTTGATTATTTAGTGGCTAATCTGACGAAGTATCTGGGTTTGGTATCTAAGCAAGTCGCTTTAACCAATACCACCCCAAATAAACGTTACGTCAATGGGAAAAAGGTTGAAGAACATTACGCCATTATTATGACTAAAGTCGTCCCGACTAAAGATCAATTAGCTACCTTACCTAAAATACAGCATCAAGTCTATGACTTAGTTTTAAGAACAACGTTAGCGATGTTTGCTGATCCGTACGAGTACGAGGAAACTACCATTATTACCCAAGTTGGTGACGCCAATTTTAAAGCAACGGGTAAGGTCCCAACTAAGCAAGGTTGGCAAGCTTTATTTGATGATCACAAAGCCGATCAGCAAGCAGCAGCAACTTTACCGCTCGTTCACCAAGGCGATCAAGTCCAAGCAAACCTGCAAACGCCGCAAAAAGAAACGACACCACCGGTACCCTTTACCGAAGGTACCCTGATTACGGCCATGAAAACCGCCGGTAAAACGCTTGATGATGAAGCAGCCCAGGCGATTCTCAAAGACGTGCAAGGTATTGGGACAAGTGCAACCCGGGCCAATGTGCTGGAAGTGTTAAAGAAGCGCGGCTATTTAGTTACTGAAAAGAACAAGCTCCACGTCAGTGAAGCGGGGATTACTTTATGTAAAGCGGTCGAACTCGAACCCTTGTTAACTAGCCCAGAGATGACAGCGAAATGGGAGCAAGCGTTACAGCAAATCAGTACCGAAGAACGTACCCCAGATAACTTTTTGAACCAAATCAAAAAGTTCGTGGCAAAGTTGATTGCTGAGGTCCCCGCGCAATTGACTGGCAGTGCAGCCATTAAGCAACAAATCAATCACCAACAGCAAGCGCAAAAAGCCGCCGAAGTATTCTTAGAAACACCGCAAGCGACCGTTTTAAATAAACAGAAGTTTTACATTGTAAAGCCTAAGCAAGGCGAAGACTTTACCCTGCCCAAGAAATGGAGCAGTAAAACCCTCGGTAAAACTGCGATCAAAGCCTTAATCACTAAGGGGGAAACCAGCAAACTAAAGGGGTTCAAGAGCAAAAAAGGGAAGTCGTTTGACGCCAAGCTAAAACTTGACGGCCATAAATTAAGTTTTGATTTTAATTAGAACCTGCCTACCGCCCTACACTACGTTCCGGTTGGTGAACCCGTCATTTAGGTTCACTTTGACAACCCTAAAAGTAAACCTAAACAACGGGTGAGATTAGCAACGCAAAGGAGATCATAAATATGGATAACGAATTAACAGTCATTGGGAGTGAATTACCGGTTTTGCAGGCTAAAGGAACCTACAAGTATTTAAAAGAAATCACTGGTAACGGATCCTATTATCAAGTGGCTTGGCAAAAATTAGCTGATGGCTACATCGCCCTTTATGGCACGACCCCGATTCAAATCAACGTAGCCCCTATATTGAATGATACTTTTGAAGATGAGGAGGGGTAGACAATGCCGAGTAAAGCCGACGTTAAAGCCTGGAAAGCACAATTATTCGCCCAGGCTGAACAGCAAATCCTAAAATTAACTGATAGTGACCAATTTAAAAAGTATCTCAATACCCTGGCTAAATTCCACCAGTACAGTGCCAGAAATATTGACTTGATCTATGCTCAAAATCCCCAAGCGACCCAAGTCGCGGGATTTAAGCAATGGCAAACTGATTTTAACCGCACTGTTAATAAGGGTGCTAAATCCATTCGAATTGCGGCACCTATTATTAAGAAATTAACACCTGCTGAGCAAAAGCGACTTGATACTACCGACGAACGGGCCATTGTTGGTTATCGTTACCTGCCCATCTTCGACGTGGCACAAACTAGTGGTGACCCTGTCCTAAGCGCTAAAGACTTTGTCAAAGAAAATTTGGCCGATCATCAGAATGTGACAAGCTTATATAACGCGTTCAAAGATTATTTAAACCAGCAAACCGAACTTAAAGTCAGTGAGGTACCTTTAGCGACGCTAAATGGGGCTAAGGGGTATTTTCAACCCGGCACTAATGAAATCGTCATTGGTGGCGATGAGCCCGACAATGCTTTGAAACTAAAGACGTTATATCACGAATATGCGCATAGCCAGCTACACGGATTAAAATCAGCCTTTAAAGATCGGCCACGAGCCTATCAGGAAACCCAAGCCGAAGCGGTTGCGTATGTTGCCATGCAAAACATTGGGGTTGATACAGGCAATTACTCCCTCGGGTATGTAGCTACCTGGGCCAAAGATAAAGCCGTGATCCATAGTGCTTTAAGTGAAATCCAGCAAGTTAGCAACAAAGTGATTGAGCTTAGTGACGGGTTAACCAAACAATTAGGCTTACAAGAAGCACAAAAAGAACCTGAGCATGATTTAAAAAAGCTATCAACTCAGGATCTTAATCAGTCCTATCAAAGCTTGCAACAACAAATTCAACAAGCAACTAGTCCACAACAGAAAGCGCAATTTAAAAACCAGTTAAACGATGTGCACCAAGAAATCAGTGAGCTAACACAAAAGCAACTGAAAGCATTTGCTGAACAGAATCCGGAGATCAAACAACCCGAATCCGAACTTGATCAAAGTCTAAAACGTTAGCCAGTTTTTAAAGGGCATGCTATAATGTAATAGAAAAAGGAAGCCCTGCTGAAGACAGGACTTCCCATGCAAGCCGCTTCAAAGGCGGTGGCGAAGTTAATAAGACAGCATTAAGCTACCCTGTAACTGGCCAAAGTTACGCAGGGCGGCTTTTTTATTTGTTCCTTTTGTCGATGTACGTTAGCAACGCTAAAATAAACATTGCAAATAGCAACATCAACGAGAGTGTCTGGAAGACGCTCATTGACTGTGAAACCTTCCTGAAGATTATTCCATGTTCCCATGGGCCTCACCTCGCAAGGAAAAAGACAGCCACCGCCCTTAAAACTTCCTGCGTAATCTATTATACAGGTGAATTAAGTATTGACCAAGCACAACAAAAATTAAGTCATGGAGTTTCATAGGATCCTAAATTTGATCAAATTAAGAATCAGCAAAACATCTTTTGTAGATACCCTTTTTTAAGTTCTTGGAGTTTTTCAAGCTTACGCTGATGAAGAGTGATAGTGTTGTCTAACTGTTTAAAGAAGGTACCTATTTTCTTTTGTTCCTCAATTATCGGAACAAAAGAAATGAAATTTTCTACACTGCCTTTAGAGATATTCAGTTGTGACATTCCAGCTCCTTGTGCCTTGAAATAATATTGGTGTGCATTGATATAGGAGAACAGAAATTGTGGATCAGCGGTCGCATTTGGTCTCAATAAAGCAACACGCTGATTAAGTACAAACCTATCATCTTCCGGTATCAATGCAACACGTCCCAACAAATCACCATAACTGTTAATCAACGGTTAGCTTTTGGTCATTGGGAAGTAGATACGGTGCTTTCTAGTCGAAGTGAGTCACGATCATGTCTGGTTACATTCGTAGAACGTAAGACCCGACTTCTATGGGCCATCAAAGCCCCTAATAGAACGGCTAAGGCTCTAAACACCGCCTTTGGCAAGTTTATGGGGGCCTTCGGTCCCCAAGTAAAATCCATTACTGTTGATCATGGTAAAGAGTTTGCCAATTATCAGGCCTTAGAACAGGATTATCAGATCAAAGTTTATTTTTGCCATCCATATTCACCATGGGAGCGAGGTTCCAATGAATATTTTAATAGACGGTTACGCTGGTTCTTCCCGAAAAAGACCAATTTTAGCCAAGTAACGACTGATGAGATCCTAGCAGCACTTGAACTAATTAATCAACGACCATTAAAAATACATCATCAACAGACTGCCATTGAAAGATTCCGGGCTTGTTCGGATTAAACTTGTAATTTGCCTTTTGGATTAAGTATTGATCTTGATCTTGAGTAATAAATAACGGAGAACTTTCTTCTACGACATTGCTAAACTCCAAACCATACCATGAAATAGGTGAGGCCGTAATTTTCTGCAAATAGATGCGCCCGCCAATCAATCTTCTATCTAACGAGCTTAACTTATCATTGACAATTAAATCTGCTGGTTGTTCCTTTATAATAACAAACTTAAAGTCGCCGACTTTCCGTTGTCGCTCTGTTGAATACGTGGGTATTTGTGGTTCTAAAATACCTTGTTCCACTAGATGATTTACAATTTGATGTAAATAGACACTAACGGATTGAGATTTCCTAAACCCTAAGTAAAATTGAACGTTAACAACATTATGCGTCTCAAGTAAATCAACTGTATAATTACTTTCATAAGGTGCATTGGTTTCATTGACTGTAACAAACCAATAAACCTTAGCTATTTTAGTGGGTCTCTGTCAACCGGTGTTGATGAAATTGTATTTAGAATCCAATTCATTTACGAATTGGATTCTTTTTGGGGGACAACTAAACGAGCAAATGGGGCGAGAAACCAAAATTCGGTTTCTCGCCCCATTTGCTCGTTTAGAAGCTAGTTGTGTCACAGCCTCTTCTAAATATAACTAGTTTCTAAACTGGTTGACGAAGACCCTTATTTAACCTAGATCGTTATAATTAAGATACACCAATGATCAGATTATTTAAAATGTCCCTTCAACCAATGAAAACCAAAACAACTGTTGTAACTACTATCAATAACCATGTCAGGAGAATCCAGTAGATAACGTGCATGTTCAGAATTTATTTTTTCATGGTATCCAATAATATAAAGATGATGTTTACTTAGCTTACCGCCGACATAAGCCATAATAATAAATGGGCCAACCGCTTTGAAAAAAATATATTCCAAATTAGCTTTAGTTATCAATTATATCCTCCGCTCCATAATTAACGTTGACGTTTTCCCAATCGATAAACAAACGTTAACATAAAAATTAGTATTGCCACACCAAGAATTATTACAGCCCATACATAATCAGGATGATGTCTATAATTCTTAGTTTGTGTGGCTTGTGCCACTTTGGTATTTATTTTGAACATTTTACGGAATAACCAATGCCTTTTTCCTGACTGCGCGTTTATACTTAAGATATAATTACCAGCTGACAAACCTTTATTAAGTATCAAATGATCATCGAAATAACTTAGCGGGGCCATAGAAATATCTTTTTGGTTGCTTTGGAACACCACTTTTTTGTTTCGCTGATTGATAATTTTTGTTTTTAATTCAAGACGACTAAATACGGTAGGGGTTATATTAGCAATTCGAGCTAGTACAACAGGCGTGCTGTTATTTACCTGACAAACTACTTTTTTGAGTTTCAATTTTGTATGAACAATGCGGTTGCTTTGTCTCAAAACAATCGGTATTTGGTAAGCCAGAATATTTGTATACCCTACATAAGCTTGTTTTTTGGATGAACCATTACCTTTTGATTGTTGATTAACAAGTTGGCTAACGTATATGCCTCCTAATATTGTTCCTTTAAAATGATTATTTGGACTTGTTAAGGTATACATCTTGGTTGTTTTTTCATGAGCATTCAATGTTATTCTTTGGGGGCCGGTTAGTAGTCTGTTGAAATCAACATTCCCAAAATAACGCTTCCCAGGATTCTTTAAATTATACTGAATAATTCCAGCATCACCGGTAAAAGCAGTATGACTGGTGACAGAAATATGTTGATTTTTAGAACTATTATTAGATAAAAGTAACTTTATTTTTATTGACTGCCCAGGATTAACTTTTCGTTGAACTATGGATTGTTGATTTTGACCAACAACTTTCACCGCAAAGGGAGTTGTTTGCGCCTGTGCTACATGGGAAGTAAGCAGTAGGCTTAAAATCAGAGAAAAGATAGTTATGAAAACTAGTTTTGAAGCTTTCTTCAAATTGCCAGCCATAATTATTGAGCAGTACCACCAATAGCTCCAGTGTTACCAGATAACGTCCACGTAATGGCACCCGTATAAACTGCTCCAAACACTTGCTTATCTTGTGGTAAAGTAATTGACGTGTTGTCTGCGGTTAAATCAGTAGAAGTGTTCCCTTCGTTGGTACCATTCTTAACAATTGGAGTACTGGTTTTACCATCGATTGTGGTAATAGGAGTCCCGGCTATTGTTAATGTAGAGACACTCAGGTTGCTAGTTTTCCCATTACCACCAGCGTAGCTAAGTTCAGTTGGAGTTGCAGCTAGAGTCCAATTAGTGGCTGTCCCATAACCTTCATCATCTGTCGTAGAGATACTACCATCAGACTGCAGTTTAGCCGTGGTAGAAGTAGAATTGGCAATATCATCAACTGTACTATTGAATGTCATACTTGGAACTGAGTTAATTTTTAAAGATCCAGGTGCCACAGAAGTACTTGTAGTGCTGGTAGTATCGGCATGAACCGTACTTGTCTGAATCCCTAAAGCCAATAACAAAGATAATGTGGTTGATAATACTATTTTATTTTTCATTACTATTCCTACTTTCTTTATTAAAACCTTACAATATGTTTTGGGTACACCTATAGACTACAGATATTATACTACTTACTTCAACTTAAAAGTGTATATAATTATAAAAAAACTAAAAAAGTTAGAATGAATACTTGCATTTTATTAGGTAAATGAGGTAGCGTCAAGAATCTTGTGTAAATGAAATGCCTTCGTACATATAATATGTATCTAACTTAAATAAATGATGCTTCCAAGGTGTCCTGGAGTCCTTTGAACCCTCGGTGGATCCGCTTCAGAGACTTCTCGTTATAAACATTAAACTGAGAAACCAGGAAGCGATCCAGTGAATCTTCCGTTGGAAATTGTTCTTTGTGGTGGGTGGTGCGCTTGAGATGCTTATTAAAGTTCTCAATCAGGTTAGTGGAGTATAGTGATTGCCGGATAGCTGGTGAAAAGTCCATGAAAGTGAGTAAATTCGGCATTTTAAGCAGATCTTTGATTAATTTGGGATAGGTCTGATGCCAGTTGTTGGCGAACTCATTCAGTTTTAGTTCGGCTGCTTCACGGTTGGCGGCCCGATGAACTTGTTTAAAGTCACTGATCATGGCCTTGCGGTCTTTTACGCGAACTTTGTTCATCAGATTCCGCCCAACATGAACCAGGCAACGTTGTCGTTTGGCTTTAGGGAAATGCCGATTCAAGCCTTCATCCAAACCAACTAACCCATCGGCCACAAACAACAGCACATCTTTAACGCCCTGCTTGATCAAGGTTCCCAGCAGTTCAGTCCAGATTCCAGTCGATTCCGTTGGCGCCACTTGGTAGTTCAGCACTTCTTTCGTACCATCTGGACGAATGCCAATCGCAATATGAACGGCTTCTTTTTGAACGGGATCCCGCTTTAACGGCAAGTAAGTGGCATCTAAGAAGATGGCCGCATATTGTGAAGCCAGTCGACGTTGCTGGAAAGCTTGAACCTGTTCATTGACGGCTTTAGTCATGTTGGAAACCGTGGCTTTGGAGTAGTGAGCACCGTACATTTTCTCAATGAGTTCGGCAATTTCAGCAGTGGTAATTCCCTTGGTATACAACTGAATGACCGTTGTTTCTAAATTATCACTGTGCCGACCGTAGGCTGGCAAGGTATGATTTTCAAACCGGCCATTGCGATCTCGAGGAATGGTTAAGTTAAGTTGGCCGTACTTCGTATCAAACGAGCGCTCATAACTGCCGTTGCGGTTATTACCAGTGTTAATCCCAGCGTATGAGTAGCGTTCGTAACCCAAAAGCTCTGCCAATTCGGTTTGAAGCAGCTGGTTAATCGCAATTTCGAGGTGGTGACGAAAAACTTCGTCCAAATCTTGCTTTTGGGCTAGTGCAGCGATAATTTCTGTGGTAAGTTCATTCATGGGGAATGCCTCCTGTGATGTTTTCTGTGGTTACTAAATATCATAAGGGAAGGCATTCCCTATTTCTATACAATTCAGAAATCTTTTATGCATTTACACAAGATATTTTACGCTCTCACTTTAATTATACAAGAGGAATGAAATATTGGCTACGTTACAAAAAATCATTTCAAAAGCTAAGGATAATAGCAACTTCATTTATCGAGGGTGTGCATTTGAAAAATATGATTTAGTTCCAACTCTAGCTAGAAAGTTAAAAACAGACATCAGTTTTGCCCAATACAATATTTATTCTGACGTTGTTAAAAAAGCCGCTGAGCGAGGGTATTCAGAAGTAGGTATGAATGGGCTGGCAGATGGCCTTTCTCAGCACTACGGGCTCAGCACTAGTTATCTAGACTGGAGTTATTCGGTCTATGTAGCTTTATACTTTGCATTCACCAGTTATATTAAACAGTTTGTTGATGAAAATATTTTGGACCAACATATCGATCTTTGTAAAATGCATTGTCTTAGAGACGACTTCAACAAACACAAGTATTGCATATATAGACTTAATAAGACCTTATATGATGAGTTAAAGAATCAATATCCTAAATTACCGCTAATAGTATCTGATACAGATCATAAAAACGAAAGAATGGAATCACAGCAGGGGCTGCTATCTAGCATAGATAGCACAAAAGTAAACGATAATGCTAAAATTCAAAACTCTCAAATTAAAATATTGGCTGATTGGCTTCAATCTAATAATCCTGATGACTTTTTGAAGCAATCTGGCGATAAATACTCATGGAATAATGAAACTCTTTTAGAAAAAATAACCTTCAAACTATCGCAAAGAGATCGAAATGATTTACAAAAATATTTAAAAGAAAACGGAGCCATCAGTACCAAATTATTTCCGGATTTTGAGGGTGTAAAAAAGAACATAGAATTTTCAAAAGATTATAATATTTTGAGAGATTGGGAAATCGCCTATCAAGAAGCTCCTTTGCATTCAAATTTTACAGCCCCAGAAGATTTATCAAAAATGGTAAATGGAAATCAAAACGTTATAAATTCAAGATTAAATACAGATAATCTAGGGAAAGGAGAATTTTTCCCTTTTCAATAAATTAGCGTGACGGCCACTAGGGTATACCCTAGTGGCCTTTTTTGATTCTGTGCTATACTAGGAATTACAAATGTTCATTAGAACTGTCCAAAAGGAAGTGCTGACAATGGCTAAAATTGGTTATGCTCGTGTGAGTTCCAAAGAGCAACATTTAGATCGACAGCTAGCGGCCTTAAAAGGCGTTGATAAATTATTTACGGATAAATTAAGTGGAGCTAACACTAATCGGCCAGAACTGCAAAAAATGCTCGCCTATGTTCGCGAGGGTGATATTGTCCTGGTCACTGAATTAGATCGCTTAGGCCGAAACAACCAGGACTTAACTAAGATCATGAACACCATTCAAAATAAGGGGGCCACCCTAGATGTGTTAAACTTGCCGTCCATGACAGGGATTGCGGATCCTAATTTACGCCAGGTCATGACGAATCTCATTATTGAACTGTATAAATATCAAGCTGAAAGCGAACGTAAGCGGATCATTGAACGGCAGCAACAAGGGATTGCCCTCGCTAAACAGCAGGGTAAATATCATGGTCGGAAACCTCAATATGCCGAAGATGATCCCCGTTTACTACATGCTTTTAAACTTTACCAGACGGGCATGAGTGATGTAGATGTTGCCCGTAATACCGGGATTAAACGGACAACCTTTATCAGATACCGAAAGAAATTCGATGTGCATTGAACCGGTTTACATGAGATAATCAGAATAGATTAGAAGCCCTGAAACAGGCGTAAAATAACAAATGCTTAAAAATGATGCTACTGGAAGTTGGTCGCATCTTTAATTAGTATTTAAATTAAAAATTAGAATCTAAAGGAGAACTTATATAATGACAATACACAAGAATCCTTTAGTTAAGCCCTTTGTCAAATGGGCTGGGGGAAAGCGACAATTATTACCAGAGATAAAACGTTATTTGCCGTCAAAAATTAAAAATTATTACGAACCATTCGTGGGAGGGGGCGCTGTTTTTTTGGATATGGTAGATTGTAAAATTTAAGTTGAACATATTAGTGGACAGAAAAACCCATAAAGGTCTTTAATGGTGTCACCACAAC
>NZ_RHOA01000021.1 GCF_003946545.1 Levilactobacillus tangyuanensis | reverse complement strand
ACAGGATATCTGTTCTTGATGTTTTTTATTGTCCAAAAAATTTTGAGACAGTGGCTAACTTGATTCTAAAATGCGCGCTTTTTTACTAATCCCTTTCATTTCGCCAAAAAAAGTCAAATTTTCCTTCCCGGTGAGATCCGTGTATAACGCGTCCGTTTGAGCCATGTAGCCAATTCGCCCCAATAACAAGCGGTTAGGCATCTTGGTCTCGAAGACCTTGGCGGAGCCACCACTGGCCACTTCCATTCCCAAGGTGACTTTGATCACCGTGGACTTGCCGGCACCGGAAGGCCCGATCAAGCCAACAATTTCACCCTGATTAACCGTCAAATTGATATCTTTCAGGACCGTCTGATTACCAAATTTCTTGGCTAAATGTGCTAAATCAATAATTGCTTGTGCCATAATACTGCCTCCCAGAAATTCAAGTTTAGATTGGTGAGTGATTACTTACTTACCAGATAAAGTGAGTATATACTCACCTCGTTTTTTTGTCAACAACCGTCCACCAATTTTTTATAAAAGACGGTAAAAAAGCCCACCGACTTGCGCCGGTGGACCCATGATTTACTTCATTAAGTTTAAGGTGACTAATTTATAACTGTCATTTTCCTTGACCTTTTTGGTCTTAGACTTACCGTTAATCGACTTGTAAACCTCGACCTTGGCCTTTACCGTGACCTGTTGAACCTTCGTCACGACCAACTTCGTTTGTGGATTCAGAAGATATTCGTCTTCGCCTTCATATGTAGAAATTGGATCGACGTAGGCCCCGTGATAACCAGCCGGGAAGTTAATCCGCAGCATCACTTGCGAGGTGAACCCCGTGGCCACACCACGACTCGTGGTGGTTGAAGCGAATCCCGGATCACTGTAAACGGCCCCTGGTGCCAGCTTCTTCCCCTTCAGCGACAACTTGGCCACCTGATTCGAGGTTCCCCGATAGACCGTCATGCCGTGTTGCAGTTTGAAGGTCTTCAGGCTAGCGGTTAAGTCCTTAACCCGTTGGCGCGTGACCTTGCTGGCCTTGCGCTTGGGATAGCGTAACGCGTTGTTTAGCTTATCCGACCCGTCGCCAGTGTAGATGCCAATCACCTTGCGTTGCCGTTTGCTCAACGTCCCCGCCCAGGCCTTGGATTGCTTAACCATTTTGCGGTACTGAGCCTTGGTCAAATGGGTAACCTTATTGCTATAGACATAGGGTTGCAGGTTATCGACCACCAACAGATGATCGTTACCCGGCATTAAGACCAGCGTCCCCGTAGTCGTCTTCTTAACCACCGTCAAAGCGGTATTTTTCGGAATGGTCACTTTCGTTTGTGCATCTTGATACTCGGTGGCATCGGTGTCCGCCTGCGTCACGACTTCTTGGGTCCCCGCCGTCGTATTGGAATTTGTAACCGATGTGACCACATAAACCTTACTTTTAGCCTTCTTGGCAGCTGCGGGCGTGATCCCCATCTGGCTCCCCAGAGCCAACCCAGCAGCAACGGCCATCGCAATTCTTACCCCTACCTTCATCGAATCTCCTCCTCCGAAACAGCCTGACCGAACTCGTCCGGTCAGGCTGTTCTCTCATCGATTAGTATAGCATAATCATATTGCCACTGAACCATTTATCCCTAAAATGTCATGGGTGTTTCAACTAAATTAGTAGTAACGTTCACCGGACAAGTGCCGGTTACCCAGTTGCTTGGCAATGGCCTTGCTACGGTAATAGTGAGCGTCGGTCCAAACGCCGGCCCCACCAGCCTGACTCAACACTTGGTGATGCTTACCATTCACCGATTTTGTCATGACTTTGTAGAAATCACCGGCACCCATAATCTGGTTCCAACCGCGGACGTTTAGCCAAGTCACGTGATGTGTGGTCGTGTTAACGGCGGTGCTCCAAGACGGATGTTGCTTCAGCTTCGTTGTAGTCAGCTTGTGGGCATGTAAATGTGCTACATACTTCGTTGCGGCCCCGCCGAAGTAACTCAAGCCACTGACCCGCTTGGCGCCAAACGTCACGGTCTCATAGTGCCCCTGACTGTAATGATACCAAGTGTGCCGATAGACCTTGGGAAATGCCGTCATGGTTGACTTACTCGCGGCCGATGCCGTTATCGGGGCCGTCGTCAGCGCCCCACCCAACCCTAATCCTAAAGCCAAGAAACCCATGATACTTACCAATCGTTTAAACATCCTAACAACCTCCCCGTTGCTAAATGATGACCCCAGTATACCCTTCTTCTCGCACCCCGATGCAGCAAAGATCACCTGGTTGTCAAAAAAACATTCGACCCGTACACGCCTGATTGTGAAAATTCGTTCAATCATCAAACTCGCAAAAAAAATTGCAATCCAGCCTCGATGAAACTAAGATCACCCGTAATCAATCACCACCACATTGCTGACGGTCATCAGTCACTGAGTCCTGACTCACATTTCATGCTAAAAACTTTAAGAGCGTCACCGCCTGGCATGCTATACTGGAAAACATCGAAGGGCGGCGACAAGATGGATTATCTACTCCTATTACGCGGTATCAATGTTGGTGGACGACACCGGGTGCCAATGGCAACCTTACGGGACCAATTGACCCAGGCTGGCTTCACCAATGTCCGGTCATACATTAATAGTGGTAACTTATTTGTGACGAGTACCGATACGCAAGCCGATTGCGAGACGACCATCGCCCAAGTTCTGCAGGCTCATTACGACTTTACCCTGGCCTTTCGCTTACTGGCCCGTCCCGACTTCCTGGCAGATCTCTCCCTGGCGCCGGACTGGTGGGGAGCGGATGCCACCTTGCGGCACAACGCCCTCTTCAAGCTCAACGATTACGATCCAGCCAACGATGACTGGTTAATGGCCCACCGCACCACCGACTACGATCAGGTGGTCATCACGCCAACCATCATCTTCTGGACCTCGACTCTGAAGATCAATTTCAGTCGCTCCTTCTACTCGAAGATTCTGGGTTCCCCGCTATATCAACAGACGAGCGCGCGAAATTTTAACACCACAACCAAACTTAAAACAATCTTGGAGGCACCTCATGATTAAACCAATTACTCACGATCAAACCTTTCTCAGTCAACCTTCTCAGCCGGCCACGGCCATGGACGCCGCGACGGTCACCGACCTCCTCGACACCCTGCGGGCCAACCGCGAAATCTGTGTCGGCATGGCCGCCAACATGATTGGTAGCCATCGACGAATCATCGTCGTGGCAATGGGCGTGTTGCCTGTGGCCATGATTAACCCGGTCATCACCGACAAGGCCGATGCCTACCACACCCAGGAGGGTTGCCTATCGCTGACCGGTGAACGGCCAACCACGCGTTACCGTTCCATCACGGTCACCTTTGAAAATGCCCAGTTCCAGTCGCAGACACAGACCTTTACGGGTTTCGTGGCCCAAATCATCCAGCATGAAATCGATCACTGTGATGGCATCCTAATTTAAATCAGAAGCAGAACGCCTCCCCGTGAATTGACCACGGGGAGGCGTTTTATTTATCAACACTAAGTTATGGCGCCACCCCTGCCGGCCACCAGGGCCAAAATTCGAAGCTATCGATGCCATCGATAATGCGTTGCACCGACTTAACCGGAGGTCGTCAGGCATGCAGTCGGCTGTGACGATGGTGTTAGTTGGCGAACGCCAACTTACAGCATGGGACGTGTTGCGAGACCCGCGGGACTGGCGGGGCTCGCAACCGAACCGAAAGCCCGTCCTATGGCTGAAGGTGGTCCCCACAGCGGACGAAATGCCTGGCGACCGGAGGTGGCCAACCAACGCCAACCAAGTCAGTCACCATTGCTCAGATGATACCAGCACCAAGCGATCAGGGCGGCATTGAAGCTCATCAGCAACGACCACAGCCACAAATAATCCCCCACTAACGCCGCCAAATTAGCCCACCATAGCATCAGAATCATCATCACCATCAGGCCAATATTAATGGTCAGGCCGATCAGTTGTGATTTCCGGTGATGCGCAAAGGCTGTCACGACGGTAATACCGACCAAAACGGCCGCAATCAAGACATCTGCTGGTTGCCAGTGCAGGTCCCAACCAAAGCTCGTTGTGGCCGGAACAATCGACAAAATTAATAAGAAAAACAGCGCGCCAACCCCATTCATTAAAGGGACTAACCGATATAGTTTTTGCATGGCTGCCACTTCCTTTATTCTAAGTGGCTCAAATATAATCCTGGTTGCCAAATAGTCCAGCAATAAACTAATTAGACCGCTCGTTATGCCTGTCAATTAACCTCACGCCATCAAAAAAGCCCCCTGGTTAGGGAGCCCTGGTGTCCTATTAGCGACAACATTGATTAATCCAGTTGAACAGTCCCGGCAAATCATAGTCGCCCTGATGCGTGGTGGCCCACTGATAGGCAAAGTCGACCTCATACTTCTGGTTAGCCAGCCGGGTTGCCAACAATTTCGGAATGACGAAGGCCGTGTCAACATCGGCCGCCCCGTGGCGAATCCGCCAATGCGATGCCACCTGACTCTGCGGTGTCTCGAGGTACGTCATCGGGTTAATGGCCGCCACCAAATCGGGATCGGCCCGTTCGGCTGGCACCGTGGTATGGGCCTGGCCAAACGCCGTGAAGTGTCGTGCGGCCGTTAACCGATTACCAAACAATTGGTTCTCTGGTCGGCTTAAATCAAGCCCATCGAAGGCCGGTAACCCCTTCTGACGGCCAAGACCGGCCGTATAACGATACCAGTCAATTGCCATGACGTGACCCGCCTGTTCCGTGACCCCGGCATAATTTCCCATAGCGCGACCGGCGTTCCAAGCCGCTTCCGCGGAACGCCGCAAGTCATTCACAATCGACTCGCGTAAGCTCCCAGACCCATTCGGATTCAAAGTCAATTCATGGTCATTTTCATCTCGTAGATTCAGACCATTCACGTAGCCGACAAAGGCCTGTTGCCGTTCGGATGACCAGCGTTGTTCTTCGCCAGATAAGTGGCTGGACCGATTCGTAATCTGCGGCTGATCGTCCACCAATTTAAATGACCGTTCCGTCCAGTCGCTGATCCCGTGGAATTGCCATTCATAGGCATCATCGGCGTGTTCGAGGTTCATCACCGGACAGTAGGCCGAGACCGCAAAAACGGCGTCGGTTCCGGGAGCCGCGCCAAGTTCTTGTAACGGTGTCTCGAAGAAATCCGCATCGCCACTGGCCCCCAACAACGCTGCGGCCGCACCGCCGGCACTAGTCCCATTCACCACAATGCGGTCGGGATTGCCCGGCAACCAACCCGCATTGTACGTCACATAACGAATCGCGGCCTTCAGGTCCACGATAAACGCGGGGGCCTTGCCAATGAACTCGTGATTATCATTCCGTGAGGTCCAACCGCGAGCCCCGGCGGAAACCACGACGTAGCCCTGCTTAAGCGCGGCTAGGATCGTCTCGCCATGACCGTAACGTGCCGCATTTCCCGGAAAATCGCTGGGCCCCGGCCGATACCCCCCAATGGTGTTGGGCATGAAGATCGGGGCCGACACCCGCGTATAGCCATTCACCTGGCCGCCATTGAAATAAGCCTCCGGAACAAAAACATTCAACCGTTGAATCGGGTCAACTGGCCGACTCACATAATCAATCTGCGTAAACGACCGGTAGGTTACCGTCTCGCCTGCCACGGACGCTGTTGCCTTGTCATAAGTTGATTCATCGAAACGTAACGGTGCCTGCATCGCGATCCCTCCATTTCAAAGATTCTTTAACTCTACTCTAGTGGAATTGATGACCCGCCGCAATTTTTTCATCATATATAATGGCGAAACATTGCCTCCGCCACCGAAATTCGGTATACTTACTAGCACTCCGGGTAATGACCCGAAGGTTAAAGGAGATGATCAACGATGCTGACATCGTTATTTGTACGGAAAAGTGCTGTCCGTTAACGACACTTTTCTAATCACCTTTCAGAGAAGTGTCAGGTTTTAAATCTGAAAGGAAATTTATCCATGAATCCAACAATCACCGCCTACCAATACAGTTACATCACTCAGCAGGTTAACCAGTTAGTTAGTTCTTACTTAGCCGTCAACGACAAGCACATGCGGCAAGTCATTCGTGACACCACGATTGAAAACATTCGCCAATTGCTACCCGAGGACGAACCGCTGGCCAAGGACTTCTTGACCGGCCTCATCCCCGACCGCCTATCTCGTAAAACGGCCGCGGAACTACTGCCCATGCTGGAACCACTGGTGTTCCCATTCCCAACGCTATCAACCAAACAACTGGGAAAGCTGTTTCGTAAGGTGAAGAAGCTCAAGCAACCCGAATGGTCTGGCTTGAACTTACACACCCTCACTTATTTAGGGTGGAATGATGGTGGGAGTCAGAAGAAATATCTGGTGGCGCCCTTTCACGACCGCTTAATTGGTCTGCAGGGCGACCTGGCGCCGGAAACGGTCAAGGGTGTCTGTGCCATCTGCCAAACCATTGGCAACGTGGCCCTGTTCGTCTCAACGACCAAGCGTTCTGGCCTCGGCACGTACACCCGCAATGGGAATTACATCTGCCGCGACAGCGCCCAATGTAACCGTCAACTGACGGACCCACAAGCGCTCACCGACTTCATCGAAGTTGTTCAACCTAAACGTTAACTTTTACTGGTCGCCCAATTTGGGCGGCCTTTTTTGATCCCCACAACGTGAAGAGTGGCTTCCACCACTAGAGAATTGATGACCTGATTTCACCTTCTATTGAGGGTTACTGCGCCAATCTCACCTGGCCGAAACGTGCTCCTGAGAGGCAGTCAGCTCCGCTTAACCCCGGAGTAAACAAAATCCAGGCCCGGGATTTTATTCGCTCCGACGGTAATGCTCACTGCCTAGCGCCTCTTGGACCACTCTTAACTTTGTGAATTAACCAAGTCACTTTCGTTGATGTAAGCGCTAACATCAGGTAGACTTTGGGCTTCACAAGTACATAAATCTGCGATCTTCAGAAAGTGAGCGATAATCATGCAAAACTTGTCCAGGCATATTTCCTTTCCTCGCCTGTTAGTCCTGGGTGCCGCCAGCGTCATTGGCAGCAGTTGGATTTACACCAACGGAATTTTCTTCGATAAATATGGGGCCGGCGGAGAAATCTTCGGCTTCGTTCTCGCCATGTTTATTACGATTCTCGCCTCCCTCTCCTTTGCGGAACTTTCCTCAATCTTTCCCCGGAGTGGTGGCCCCGTTGTCTATAGTTATCTCGCCTTTGGCAAACGGCTCGGTTTCGCCACCGGCTGGGCCATTCTGGGCGCCTACCTCAGCGCCCTCTCCTTTTACGTCACCGCCAGCAGCATGCTCCTGGCCACCATCTTCCCACAAATATCGGCTGGACCCGGTTACACGATTGCCGGAGCCCACGTCTCCTTCTTAGAATTGTTCATTGGGATTCTCTTTACCATCATGATCTTCGTCCTTAATATTCGGGGCACCAAGGTCACCGCCGGCGTTCAGGCCGGTCTCTTCATTGGCCTCGTCGTCCTAGGCGCCGCACTGGTTGTCACCGGATTCACTCAGGGGCGACCATCCAATTTCTGGCCGGCCTTCAAGGTGGGAACGCCCGCCCTACTTAACGTGGTTCGGTTTGTCTTACCGGCCATGACCTTCCTGACCGGTTGGGAGGTCGTCTCCATCCTGGCCGAAGAGGCCGACATGGCACCCGCTAAGATTGGCAAAGCCGTCGTGGGGTCCATCGTCATTGCCGGCAGCTATTACATTATCGTGTTACTGGCAAGCGCCTGGGTCTACCCTTGGGAAAAGACGGCTAAGTTCACGATGGGGTCGATTACCGCCTTCAGTAAGGCTGGGTTCCCCATTCTTGGGATGGCCGCCTTCCTGATCGCTTTTCTCGGAATGCTGACCAGCTTCATCGGCCTCTTCACCGCGGCCCCTCGGTTGATCCTTTCTCTGGCACGAGCGGGCTTACTACCAGATCGATTCGCTAAAATTAATGAAAAACACAGTACCCCAATTAATGCCACCGCTTTGGTTTTAATCTTTGCGATTGGCTTCGGTTGGTTGGGCAAGGGCGCCATGACCTACTTCCTCGATCTGGGGGGCTTCTTTATCGCCGTGGCCTGGGCGCTAACCGCACTATCCCTTTGGCGCGTGCGTCACGAGTATCCGACCCTAGAAGCTGGCTTTCGGCTAAAGCATCTGTGGCCGAGCATCCTTGGGGGGATGTTGGCCGTGGCCATTGCGATCGGCACGCTCTATCCGAAGTCACCAGTCGCCCTCGTTTGGCCCACGGAATACATCATGCTGGCCGTCTGGATTGGCTTAGGCCTGTTATTCTACTTCCTGGGTCGCAAGGAACACCAACCCCGTGAGGAAGCCCTCTATCACCTACTTGGTGACAAGGAATACGCGAAACTCCCTCACAAAAAATCTGATAATCAGTAATTCCTATAAGTTAACGACTAACACGGTTGGCGCAATGGTGGTAGTCGTTTTTTTAGTTATTATTCGACCGAGCACGTTGCCAGAACGCCGACAACTCGGCATCTCGATGCTGAACCTACTCGGCCCAAACCGGTCATAGCAGCCCTCGCATTCTTTAACGCCAGTGGACCAAACTCTGGTTGAAGAATCGCCGCCGTCCCGTATAATAAGAAGACGAAGGCTGACTTTCAAGGAGGCAATCAGTATGAAATCTGGTGGAACTGGCGGTGCCAACACCAATCGTGGTGGCCTCGCCTTTGAAAATAAAACAGATTTGGCTGCCCGGATTGAACGCGATCTGTCCGCTGACTATGAATTGATTGAACACGCAAGCACGAAGGACCTCTCAACGTCTAAGGCCTTCGATGTCTACCGCCGGGCCGACC
Organism: Levilactobacillus tangyuanensis; assembly: GCF_003946545.1. Classification (GTDB taxonomy): domain Bacteria; phylum Bacillota; class Bacilli; order Lactobacillales; family Lactobacillaceae; genus Levilactobacillus; species Levilactobacillus tangyuanensis. The sequence goes on along the minus strand of NZ_RHOA01000021.1, from coordinate 5,513 downwards.
ATCACCTCGTCGGGATCATCACCAAGCAACTCCAATTTTATAATATTTTATCCGAGCACTATCACGTCACCAATCAAAATCACAAGCGCTGGAAACCCGACGAGGTCTTCTTCAACTTTGATGCCAATACCATCTTCATCGTTGAAAAGAAGTGGCAACAAAAGTCTGGGTCGGTTGACGAAAAGATTTTTGGCTTCGTCAATAAGCGACGCCTCTATCAAAACAACTTCAATCAACTGCCGACGGAGCCCAAACCCACCGTTGAATTTGCGGCGTTGTTTAACGCCTCATGGTGGATCTACGGCCTCGACCACGCCATTCCGGCCGGCACCAACCCACCCCGCAAGAACGAAGTCGCCTATCAGGACTACTTCGATAATCTCCGGATTGATGGCATAAAAATTTTCTTCGATAACTATGATTACTGGTGGTTTGGTCTTTAATCACGGTAACCACTAAAGGAGGCGACTAACTTGGCCGCAGATTCAGAATTATTTCCCGTCATCACCCCCATTATCAAATGGGCCGGCGGTAAGAAAAAGCTAGCGCCAACGATCGAACAGGCCGCCAGCCACCAAATTGATTTCTCAACCATCGATACCTACGTCGAACCCTTTGCCGGTGGCGCCTCAATGCTGCTCTACCTGGCCACCAAGTATCGGTTCAAGCATCAGGTTATCCTGGATATCAACCCCGAACTGATCAATCTCTACCGGCAGGTCCGTGATCACCTCAACGACCTCATGACGGGACTCACCGCCATTCAGGCAACCTACAACGCCCTGCCGGATTTGGCCACGCAAAAGGAAAACTTCTACGCGGTTCGCTCCGCCTTTAACCAAGGCATCTTGGCCGGTGAAGCCAGCGTCGACCAGGCGGTCCGCTTCATGTTTCTGAACAAGACCGACTTCAACGGCCTCTACCGCGTCAACGCGAAGGGCACCTTCAACGTTCCCTTCGGTCAGCGAAAGCAGGTCAACCTATTTGAGGCGACGAACCTGACCGACTTCTCTCGGCTCTTACAGAATACGGAGATCCTCTTAGGCGACTATCGCCAGACGGCTCAATACGCCGGACCCAAGACGTTCTTTTACTTTGACCCGCCTTATCGGCCATTGTCCGATTCGGCCAGCTTTACCAGCTATGCCAAGTCTAGCTTCAACGACGATGCCCAAGTTGAGTTGGCCGGCTTTACCCAGCAACTAGCCGCTAAGGAGGCCCACTTCGCCCTAAGTAATTCCGATCCCCACCAAAGCGATCCCGATGATAATTTCTTCGACGATCTGTATGCTGACTTCACGATTCAGCGAATTCAAGCGGCGCGGATGATCTCAGCGAGAGCCAAGGGTCGCGGCAACGTTTCCGAACTACTCGTTATCCATTAAGGAGGTCCCAGGTTGTCACCAATTCCCGGCTACATCGCCCAAGCTCCGGCCGAACATCAGGCCCAATTAACCGCCATGTATCATCTTTTACAAGCTGCCTTACCGGATGCCACGGAAAGAATGAGCTATGGCATGCCAGCCTTTTATCAGGGGAAGCCGGTGGCGTACTTTGGGGCCGCCAAGCATCACCTGGGCTTTTACCCCACCAGCAGTCCCATCGTACAATTCAAGGCGGAGCTGGCCCCCTATCCAACCAGCAAGGGAGCCGTTCAGTTTGCCTACGACCAGCCGCTCCCGGAAAAGTTGATCAACGCCATGGTCCAGTTCCGTTTAAAAGAGATTCAAAATAACCAATAGAAAAAGCCATCGACAACCGTTAAAAAACGGCCATCGATGGCTATTTGATTTCCACTGAAATTAATCTTCACTACCCATAAAGCGACCCACGTAAGCGGCACAAACCGCCCCAACTTCGGGGGCCAAGATGTAGAGCCAAAGGTGCTTCAACGCACTCCCACCGGCGAAGATAGCGGGACCAAATGACCGCGCGGGGTTCAAGGACCCACCCGTGAGATTCAGGGCCACAATGATCAGAAAGGCTAAGGTCACCCCAATGGTCAGGCCGGCAAAGTCCCCATTACCATGGCGATCACTCGTCACGTTCAGGATAACCAACAGGAACAGGAAGGTGACGAGGGCTTCGACCAAGAAGGCCAAGCCCATTGAAATCTTTGGGAAGTCCGTTTGCCCCAGTTGGTTTGTTGCCAGGCCTAGGCCGCCGACAAACAATTTGATACAAGCCGACGCCACGGTGGCCCCAAGAACCTGGGCAATCACGTAGCCCAAGGCGTCCCGACCGTCAATTCGCCGATTAATCAGCATCGCCGTCGTCACGGCCGGGTTAAAGTGACCGCCGGAGATGCCGCCAAACGCATAGGCCGATACCGTAATGGCCAAACCAAACGCTAACCCAATCGTCAGGGTGCTACCGGCCGCAACCGTCACGGCACCCGTCCCCAGGAAGACCAACATAAAGGTCCCCATGAATTCTGCCAAATATTTTTGCATAAAACTGCCTCCAATCTCTCTATAATTTTTATTATAGTCCCAACTACCGGTCGGAGAAATAGAAATGCAAATGATTCTGTTACTCACTAAAAATTTAGTCACCTGGTCCGACCCAAAACCAGCAAAACACTTGACTTATAGGCGTTCACAACCACTTTCATAAAAGGTCGCTTGATTGCCGTCATGGCAACATTTTTCATGAATTCAATCTCATCTTTTGGTGGCTTTGCCACATTTTGAATGTAATGGTTCTGTATGGTTGCTGTATCGATTTCATTAATCCTACTGACAACCTTTGAGAACTGACCTATGATGAGAATGTAATCGGAAATGAAAAGGACACCTCACTTTTGAAAGGCAGGTATTTTCATGAAAACTCGTCAACAAACATGGACTCGCAAGATTGCGGCCATGATTTCTCTTGCTGCTATCACGCTTCCCATGGTGACCACCTCCGCTCAGGCCAGCACCGATGACCTCTCAAATCATCCCGGTGTTTACGGCTACTTCATCGATACATACCAACAGAACGTGGGTCAGAACAAGACCCCCGAGACCAACCCGGTCATTGGGGAAATGTCTGGCTTCGCCAAGTACTGGGCCAACGGTCAGAAGCTGGATCCCGACATGTTAGCCTCTAACATTTCTCAATCAGCCAAGATCACACAACAACGGACGCATGCCGAAGAAGAACGCTCATACCTGACCGACGTCCGGGATCTCCGTTACAACTTGATCTCCGGCCTTGGGCCATACGCCGGCGCCTTCATCAAGAATGCCGATGCCAAGACGCCTTACACGTCAATGCCCGACCAACCACTGCCACTTCATCGGCCTTACATCAAGATGGACTGGGCCTCTACGACTTCCGCTCTGGGGCCCGTCGTTCAACTGGTCAACACGACCTCCCGTTCCAAATTCTCCGGGACCGGGACGATCAAGCACGTGGTCCAATACGAACGGCCATACCGTCAGAGTACCGACGTAAAGCCATTACCTGCCCTTTCAAAGATCATGGCCAACGCCGGTCACGATGACTACGACTTCCCCAGTGGCCATACCACGGCCGCCTTCGAAACCGGTGAAACTTTGGCCTACGTCTTCCCAGAACGGTTCCAAGAATTAGTCACCCGTTCCTCCGAAGTTGGTTACGACCGGATTCTGGCCGGCCGGCACTCACCATTAGCCGTAATGGGTGGCCGGATGGTTGGGACCGCCATGACCGCCGCAACCTTAAACGATGCCAACAACCAGGAAACCATGAAGCAAGCCATCAAGGCTGCCCACTCCGACGCCCTCTTGGGCGCTAAGGACAGTTCCGCTAGCGATGACTTCGCCGACTACAAGACCAACCGGGACGCTTACCGTTTCCGGATGACATACGGCTTCAACCAAAGCGGCGATACCACCCAAGCCATGCGCGTGCCTAAGGGCGCCGAAGTCCTGCTGGCAACGCGTCTGCCTTACCTGACCGATACCCAACGCCGCGATGTCCTCTTCACCACTGGGATGCCTTCTGGTTACCCTGACATGGATGATGCCGAAGGCTGGGGCCGGCTCGACCTCTTCTCAGCAGCCAATGGTTACGGCGCCCTGAACGACAACGTCACCGTCGATATGGACGCATCTAAGGGTAGCTTCAACGCCCAAGACAACTGGCGCAACGATATCGCCGGTCGTGGTCGCCTGACTAAGACCGGGACCGGTAGCCTGACCCTGAGTGGTCACAACAGCTACGCCGGTGGTCTGTTGGTCAAGGGTGGTGCCCTGCAGTTAGCCACGAGCGATGCCGCTGGTAAGGGTAACGTCAAGGTCAACCAGGGTGTGCTACAACTGACGACCCAACGCGTAACCGTCAAGGGTAACTTCCAAAACGCTAAGGGTGGCCAAATCAAGCTTGCCCGGAACGGTCATCTGACCATCAAGAAGACGGCCAAGTTGGCTGGGACGCTGAAGCTGACTGCTGGCAAAGTTAAGTCTGGCAGCAAAGTCTTAACCTTCCGTTCTCGTCATGGGAAGTTCAACCACGTCTCCGGTTTGCCTAAGGGCTGGCACGTGGTTTACACCAAGAACGCCGTTAAACTCGTTAAGTAATTAATTGGCAATGCAACGCTAATTCGGGCTGTGACGCATTCCACTTTAAAATCAAAAACAAGACACAAAACCCAAATTTGGTTTTGTGTCTTGTTTTTTTATCACTAAAGTTTACTTAATACCTTTGTATGCCAGTTGCAAATTTTTCTTGTCCTGAGCATTTGGCTTAGAAGCAAACATGGACATAGCACTTGTATTGTCAGTGTGATTAAACTTTAAACCAAGAGCAGTTCCAACCCCGGTCAAAGCTATTTGTTCTTTCCCATTCTCGTCAAATTCAGACAGTACCTGACGATTCAATACAACTTTTGACGAAAGAACCCCCCCAATTCCTTGCGGGCCACTTAAATGTCCGCTAATTTCTGCTCCATCTTTAATACTTTTCTTCGTCGTCAATCGAATGTTAGCCTTTGATGCCTTTTTAGCACTGCGAAGCTTGACAACATGAAGACTATTCCATGATTTGATAGCGCCATTCCAATTATCCTTCCAATGCTTGGAAGTTGAATCGATATGATAAGTAATCTTCCGAGAACCAAAACTACCATAATATGGCTTGCTTGAAGCACTGGCGGTAACAGAACCAATCCCCAGTAGACTGACGGCCACCCCGAACATGGTCACAATCTTTACCAACGTTTTGTTTTTTAAAAGCATATGTACTATCTCCTCTTCTCGAACTTTGTGGTGGCCGATAACCATAGTCAACGTCACTCACCACGACTCATTCATTTATGTTTACCCGCCATTATCCCTAACTTTCGCAGTTTGGTCGCGCCCATCAGCTCGTTTATTCCTGACATATCGTTAGTAAGCGTTTACTATTTATTAATTTAGACTAAAGATTGCAATCATAAATTAATAAATATATAATTAATTCCTACTAAACCGCGCATTTTAGAATCAAGTTAGCCACTGTCTCAAAATTTTTTGGACAATAAAAAACATCAAGAACAGATATCCTGT
>NZ_RHOA01000020.1 GCF_003946545.1 Levilactobacillus tangyuanensis | reverse complement strand
CCAAAAAACGCCCATCCATAATTGGAATGCCTTTATACCAAGGATAGAAAGCTCTATCCAGTCCCCACCTCCGGTATGATAAGGAACATGCAGATGTTTCAATGAGCAGCAACGTTGTTATGACGTTGTTGCTCTTTTTTTGTGCTGTAATCGGTTTTTGGTTGATGGTTAATAAGTTTGGGACGTTCAGGACCGATCTCACGACGTCTGAATGATGGAGTAGGGAAAGACACAAATGACAGCACGGAGTGGCTTAGACGTGTACTAGATGATTCCAGGGCTAGTGGAATGGTTTAGCTGACCGTCTGGTATTGCTTGATGGCTATCTATATGAGAATGCAGTGCAGGCGTATGCCCCAATTCGTCATTGGCTAATTAATGATAACCATTACAAGTAGAATGACCGTTAAGCCTCGTGTTCGCGGCGTAGGCCACAAAACAATGTGATTACAGTCGCTTCGTGAGCGCGAGGTCGTGTGTATTTGTATAGTAGGGAAGAGGTCGTAAAGACAACTGGTCTTGAGTGGTTCGGTTGCCAGTACTGAGTAACACACGCTAACCACATGAAGACTGATAGGGCCTGTTGTATAGAAGAACAAGGACGACCTGTTGATTTGAGGCCGTACCGGCACCGTCCATAGTTGTAGTCCATATAGCTCATTGAGAGTTTATTTGCAGAGGACAGGCCGCAATATGGTTACTTCTAAGATATTCAGTCGGTTCCCTAAATCACGGGAAGCTGACTTTGATGTAGGAAAAATGACGATCAATTGATGAGAATTGTCTCCGACTCCCGGCAAAGCACGATAATTGTTCCATATTGCCTAAATAATGGCGATTATCATTCCTATTGATGACAGGTTTACGGTCTGTGCCCAAGTTACTGATACTTCATTCTATTGTAAAGAGATGTTCGTACTGGTTCAAATGAGGGAGACTAACTCGAATTTTATTAGCCGTGGATTTTCACGCCGTCGCATTTACCGGCTGTCTCGACCTGTAGTGGATTTAAGACGATCCGCGAGCAATTACATGTGATTGTTTATAAAATGCGGCAGGGGACAACTATGAGCGTCATTTGATCTGTGATTGGGGTATTTGCCCATGTTTGGCTGCGTATTGAAGTTGTCGGGTGGTAGCAGGGGTTGGTGAAGGTCGACCACCGGTGGTCGAAATTTTGGACAAAATAAAAACCCTAGCTGGGCGGCTAGGGTTCATCGGATATTACAATGTTATCAGTCAGATTTAACTAATCGGTGTAAGCGTTTTGTAAAGCAACCTTGTCTTGGTGGTCGATTGATGCGTAACGGTCGGAAGCATACATAACACTGTTCTTACTCTTGGAGTGGCTTAAACCTAAGGCATGGCCAATTTCGTGAGTAGCAACGTTGGTGCGTTGGTTCTTGGAGTAGTGGTACTTGCTAAGTAAGCTACGGTTCAAAGTAGAAGTGGCAGAAACGATTTCGTTATCGTTGCTCTTCTTTAAGTAGGAGTAGTTCGTGTAACCAGCTAACTTGCCGCTCTTAGTGCTTAAGGAAGCAGAAGAGGTTAAGGTGATGTCAGCCTTTTGACCGGCCTTGGCAGCCTTTAATTGAACAACGCCGACGGAGTTCCAACGCTTAACGGCGTTCTTCCAAACACCCTTGTAGTATGAAGAAGAAGTGCTCGTCTTGTATGTAATAGTCGTGTCTTCCCAACTGCCCCAAGAAGGAGTAGCTGTGTTGGTTGTTGCGGATGCGATGATGGTTGAACTGAAAGTAGCTAATGTCAGAACGACGGTTGCGATAATTAAGATTGCCCATTTAGTAAATTTTGATAACATTGTAAATACCCGCTTTCTTTTAAATCCGAATAATCATTTTTAAGCTGTTCCCTATCTGATTGACTATGGTTAGTATAGGACGGGTATCAAAGGAGTTGATCGGTCACTTCTGCAAGTGTGGACAGTTTCATGGGGACATTATTGGCGAAGTGGATATAAAAGGGCAAAAAACACCTGTATGGATGCGACAAATGGTTACACATCGGCGATTGTGGCCATAAAGGTAACTACGTTTTTATCGGAATATTCTCTTTTTGGGAACAAAAAAGGCATCCCAGATGTCGTGGCTGTTGTGCCAACGATCCTGAGATGCCTGTAAGCGTTCTCGTGAACGAATATTAGGGTGTAACGAACATTGCGTCCAATTAAACCGGTATACTAGTCAGATTTCCCGAAATTTAACAGCAGTTCCGTAAGCAGCGACTGATTGCATATCGGTACCGATGGATCCAGAGTCAAAGCGCATCATGACGACGGCATCGGCTCCCATGGCAGCGGCATTGGCTCGTAAACGGTCGACCGCAATATCTCGTGATTCTTCAAGCATCTTGGTGTAATCCTTGATTTCACCACCAACGACGTTCTTCAATGATGCACCAATGTTACGGAAAACGTTCTTGGACTGAGTTGTTAAACCGAACACTTCCCCAATGACGGTATAGTCCTGACCGGGAATGTTCTCGGTTGTTGTCACTAAAATTGTTTCCATAGAATTTCCTCCTCTTTGACGTCTTTAACTATACGCAATTTATCTTTTGAAGACAAGCAACCCCAAATTGAAAATAAATGTTGAGCGGCAAATATTAGTTCTGTTATTATCGCAAAACTGCATATGGCCGTCACAAATCCTCATGTTATGCGTGAATATTAGCCAAAATAGGGGATTTGTTCCAGTTTTGCGACGGCCAAATGATCAATTTGACGGGTTCGCCTAATTATTTATCATTAATCGGAAGTATCTATGTGGACGACGACCTGTTAAAGTGACCCTTAAGGTCAATCGGAAGTTAACGATTGGACCAAGAGGAGTACTAACTTATGAGTGATGATAAAGATTCAGGTGACCAGGTGCATCGGACACCGGACAACGACACGCCATTAACAGAGGAGCAGTGTGAGATGATCGACCGGTTTTTAGAGATTCGTGAAGCCTACCGACTTATCGTCAAACACATGGAAAACTCCTTGCACACGTCACTGAACCATTACCAAGAACAGCGGCTCTTCTATCATGATATCAGTGATCTGAGCCACTTTCGCCGGAGTTATTTCACCACCGTCGGTTACTTCCTCCAAGAGTCAATCGAGACCTCGTATCACTTAGAGATTTGGGACCGGCATTCTCATCGCAAGCTATCGTTTTCACTGGATGAACTCGAACAGGCCGATGAATGTGAGGTTAAGAAGGGAACTGCTGTTGAAACCCTGAATTACGCTAAATTTGGTTATCGCCTGCGAAGAACCTTTGAGATTCGCCATCATCATTTATATTGGTTAAAAACGCAATTCTACATTGCCGGGAAACCAGTTCCACTTGTAGATGGTCTCATGATGTTGGAACGAGATTTAGAGGAGCATACGCTTTGGCTGAAGGGGTCAATTCTGCATATTAAGGACTTTACGTAAGAATTAGAACAAAGAAAAAGTCCAATCAAGTGAATGATTGGACAATTATTTTGGAGACGATTGGGCCGTTAGGAAACTTGCTAATTTTTGCTCAGTCGTTTTTGTTTGGCCGCGCAACAGGTCAGTGTGGTTAATACCCACGACGTTGTGTGCAGAGCGGATTCGGTCAGTATCCTGGAGGATTTTAGAATCAATCAAATAGATCCATTCGGGGTTCAACTGTAGGTCCCAGTGATGCTCCGCTTGAATCATGGTTCGATCGAGATTTAAGGCATTTGCTAAGTTTTGACAAAAGCGATCGACTAGTGCGGCATCAACGGTGGGGTTACCAGTCAAAGTTGGCTGATACTTACCAATCAAGATGTCACCAATCACTTTAATTTTTGTCATATTGGTTCCTCCGATATTAGATGATGCCTCATTTTAGCATGAACCCTAGGGAACACGGGCATTCTAAGTGGGAGTTTAGCGAAACTTTAAAATACTGACCAGGATGTTCGGCTTTTATCTAGCCTAACCGTCTAGATAAGAATTAAAGCCCCCACGATCACCTGAACGATACCGGTGGTGATGAGTTGATAGCGAGCATTAAGTTGTTGCTGGAACCACCAGTGGCCGCCAACCAGGACGATAATAAGCAGGCTACGCCAGCTCAGCGGCAGGCTGAGGAGTGATAGGACCAAAATTCCGGGTGTAATCAAGGTCAACCGCCAGTCGGTAGCGGTCGGCAAAAAGTAGCGCTCGAACAGAGCCAGGTAACTGGCAACGAGTGGAATCAATGGCCAAAGAAATTGGGTGGCTAGGTAATGATTACGTAGGAAGAACAGCATAACGGGAATCCCAACGCCGATCAGAAAACTAAAGACTAATAGCCCGTAGATCGATTGTAGCCCCAGCTTGGGCACACATAGGAGAATGAGCATGCCACATATAATGAAGGAAAATGCTTGGACCATGCCCTCACTGGGAGCGGCAAATAAGCCAAAGATCGCGGCAATACAGACTAACAGGGGACCAAAGGTCGAGTGGAAATGACGGCGTAGGATTAAGAAACAACCGGCCGCCATAAATAGACCATAGCCAACCAGAAAGAGTTTGACCGAGGTTGAAAGTGGGGTCCCGGTTGATGCTGTGGATCCAGCCAACCACCACAGACAGTTCTGGGTAAGGGCAAAGATTAAGAGTTGTTGCAGGGTTCGGTTTTTGATGAGAGCTTTGAGTGTGGGCATTGAATCGCTCCATTTCGATTGTCGATAGTATGTCTTTTATCTTAGTGATTATTGGCGAGTGGGTCAATGCTTGTTTGTGAAAATTTCAAGTGGCCGGCTTTAAACTTTATTTGATCTATGTTAAACTTCTTGAGTTATGAGTCAATTCCCGATAGGATTCACGAACCCAGTGAAGCTGCCTTGTAACCGAATGACTGCGAGATTATCGGTCAACTCGCGTCAACTCAATCTAGGGGGAATATCCATTGCAAGAAAGACATTTATTTACTTCAGAATCTGTTTCTGAAGGACATCCTGATAAGATCGCTGATCAAATCAGTGACGCCATCTTGGACGCCATGTTGGCCCAAGACCCAGATTCACGGGTAGCGTGTGAAACGTCCGTGACAACTGGTTTAGTTTTGGTCTTTGGTGAAGTTTCAACCAAGGCCTACGTAGATATCCAAAAGATCGTCCGGGAAACCATTAAGCGGATTGGCTACACAGATGGTCAATACGGCTTCGATGGTGACAACTGTGCCGTTCTGGTAGCTATCGACGAACAATCACCTGATATTGCCCAAGGGGTTGATGACTCCTTGGAAACGCGTTCTGGTGATTCGGATCCACTGGACCAAATTGGTGCCGGGGATCAAGGGTTAATGTTTGGTTATGCTGTTGACGAAACGCCACAGCTGATGCCACTTCCAATCACGCTGAGCCATGCCTTAATGCAACGGATTGCCATGTTGCGGAAGACGGATGCCATTGATTACCTACGGCCAGATGCCAAGACTGAGGTCACGGTTGAGTATGATGAAAACAACAAGCCTATGCGAGTAGACACGGTTGTTTTGAGTACACAACATGATCCTGAGATCTCCTTGGACCAAATTCGCCAAGACGTGATCGAACAAGTGATCAAGCCAACCATTCCAGCCGAGTTGTTAGATGACAAGACGAAGTACTTCATCAACCCAACGGGTCGGTTTGTTATCGGTGGCCCTCAAGGGGATGCTGGTTTAACTGGTCGGAAGATCATCGTTGATACTTACGGTGGTGCTGCCCATCATGGTGGTGGTTGCTTCTCCGGTAAGGATGCCACGAAGGTTGACCGTTCAGCTAGCTACGCTGCGCGTTACATTGCGAAGAACATCGTTGCTGCTAAACTGGCCACTGAGTGTGAAGTCCAAATTGCCTATGCCATTGGTGTAGCAGAACCCGTTTCTGTTTACGTCAACACTTTTGGCACTGGTAAGGTAACCGAGAGCAAGCTGTCCGAAGCTGTTCGTGAGTTCTTTGATTTACGGCCAGCAGGTATCATTGAAATGTTAGATCTCAAGCGGCCAATCTATGAACAAACGGCTGCTTACGGTCACTTTGGCCGGACTGACATTGACTTGCCTTGGGAAAAGCTTGACAAGGTCGATGATTTACAAAAATTTTGCAAGTAAGCGTTAATTAAATTAACGGTTCATGAGTTCCGGTGCCCAATGGGCGCCGGAATTTTTGTTCACTGGTCAATTCGTTATTTATGGATCGGCTGCCATTAAAAATTAACAGTCGTGATCACTTGAAATTTTTGCGATGGCCATTGATAATTAGACTATTACTGACTTAATCAGAAATTGGGGAGTAGCGGCTTTGGCTACTCAGAAACGTTGTGTGGTGGGGCCAACGACAGGAGGAAATTATGTCTAAGAAACAAACAAACGTCGCTGTCGTTACCGGCGCCGTCTTTGTCGCGACCTTTATGTCGGCCGTTGAGGGGACCATTGTCTCCACCGCAATGCCCACCATTGTTGGTGATCTTCATGGTGTAGCCCTAATGAACTGGGTGTTCTCCATCTTTCTACTAACCAATGCCTTGGCAACACCGATCTACGGCAAGTTGGCCGATACGGTTGGTCGGAAGCGGGTCTTCTTGATTGGCCTATTGATTTTTATTGTGGGGTCAACCCTATCGGGGATGTCCCACAGCATGGAGACCCTGATCGCATGGCGCGCTCTTCAAGGAATTGGAGCCGGGGCGATCATGCCGGTTTCCTTCACCATATTAGCCGATATTTACCCCGTAGAGAAGCGTGCACGGGTAATGGGACTCAATGGGTCGGCCTGGGGGATCGCGGCCGTGGTGGCTCCATTGTTGGGGGGATTCATCGTCGACCACTTGAGTTGGCATTGGATTTTCTTCATTAATATTCCAATTGGCATTGTGACGATGGCCCTGATCTGGTTCTTCCTCTTTGAAACCATGGACCGTAAGCCGTTTACGATGGACTGGGGCGGTTGCCTTTGGTTGTCGGTGGGGCTGTTGTTGATGATGCTAACCTTCCAGTTGCTAGGCGAAGGCCAGTTGAATCTAATGTGGGTCGTTGGTGGATTTGTTTTGGCCATTATTGCCTTTGCGTTGTTCATTCATCAGGAAAAACGCGTGGCCGATCCGCTGATTCCCATGACCCTCTTCGCCGATCGAACCTTTGTGATTCAAAATTTGATTGCGGCGTTGTTAAGTGGGTTCATCATGGGGTTTGAAGTCTATCTCCCAACTTGGACGCAAGGCCTGCTCGGGTTACCGGCTTCGCAGGCTGGATTTGCCATTACGCCAAGTTCCTTAATGTGGATTGTTGGGTCATTCATTGCCGGCAAGCTACTCTTGAGTCATTCTCCCTATCAAATTGTTAATATCAGTCTGGTGTTGGTGACGATTGGGGCGATTGCCATGGCGCTTGCGCCAGTGACAACGCCATTCTGGACCTTCTTTGTGATCGCGGCAGTCTGCGGAACCGGGTTTGGGATTACCATTACGACCACAACGGTTACCGTTCAGAGTCAGGTGGCCGTCGATGAGGTCGGGGTTGCCACTTCATTTAATACGCTGGCCAGGACGCTGGGACAAACCGTGATGGTGTCAATCTTCGGGATTATCATGAACGTTGCCATGACCCGTGGTGTGGCGCAACATGCTAACACCAATATGAGTATGATGAACCAATTAATTAATCCTCAGACGGCAAAGTCTTTACCCAGTCATTTATTGCCAACGCTACACGGAATTTTGTATCAAGGTTTACACGCCATCTTCATTGCTGGTGTTATCCTGATTGCCATTTCGTTTATGGTTAATTGGTTTGACCGGAAAAGTAGTCGTGACCTGAAAGAATCAACTGACTAATTTTAACCATGACTTATGCAGATACGTTATAATAGACCCATGATGAAATGAGAAGTGGAGGCGATGGAAATGTTCGAAAGAAACCATGCTCGGTATGCTAGCTACGGAACGGTGGCTGCTTTACCAGGGGAGATGATCGATGCTGTTTGGCGGATCATTGACCATGACCTCCAAGGCTTCTTCCCACTGAGTAACTTGTTAACCTTTGAGTTGCAGAATAAGGATGGGAAGGCCACTTACGAGTATGTTCAGGCCGACGAGTCCGATGGAACCTTACGCATTGGGTTCGATACGGAATTTGCCTTTACGACAACCTTGCCGGAAAAGGTCTTAGCCTATGATGATGGCGATAGTCAGATTATTCTATTACCATCGGAAACCATTGATGAATAAAAAATCGCTGACCAATTGGTCAGCGATTTTTGTTTGTCTAAACGGTGGCGTCAGAACGGATATCCTTCAGCGCGTCGTCGATTTGTGCCAAGACGAGTTCGGTATTACCGGGCACGTCGAGGTCATATTTTTGTAAGTCGATCTTGATCTTTGGACTGATATCAAAGTCTTCGAACCAACCTTGGTAAGCCGTCCACATTTTCTTGTAGTAGGATTCCAATTCAGGATTGTCATCGAATTGTTCGTAATCCCGACCACGTTTCTTAATCCGGTGAAGGATTGTATCGAAGTCTGCATCGGCATAGACTAGTAAGTCCGGTGCCTTCTTTGGCAATTCGTCGAGTTCGGTCATCATGTTGTCCAGAAGATTTAAGTAGACTTCTAGTTCGGTATCCGTGATGTTACCTTCGGCGTTGTTCTCACGGGTGAAGAGCGCATCTTCATAGATGGAACGGTCTAAGACGTTGTTATCGTCTGCTAGCGCCCGTTTGATCATGCTAAAACGCTTGTTCAAGAAATAGATTTGAAGTAAGAATCCATATTGTTTTGGATCCCGGTAGTATAGTGGCAATACCGGGTTCTCACCGACGGGTTCGAAGAATGCCTTCGTACCCAGATGTGATGCAATCTTTCCAGTTAAGGTCGTTTTACCGACACCGATCATTCCAGCTGTAATTATCACCATGATAGCCCCTCTTTTATTCAAAATACAAGATATAGTGTACCATAAAAAAACCAGCTACCACATCTACTTAGCAGAAAAATATCAGCCCATTTCGTTAACTTTGTCCATTGCGGTATAATAGAGCCATGAGAGACAACGGATTGGGAGGTTATTGCTTATGGAAAATGCAGTTGTTTTTTTTGATTTAGATGGCACCTTGTTCGACGATGAGAAACATGTTTTACCCGCGAGCATTGCGGCCATTCACGAGATGCAACAACATCATATTCTACCAGTTATTGCCACAGGAAGAAACATTTTTGAAATTCAATACGTACTCGATGCCACTAACATTGATGCGGTGGTGAGTGCAAATGGCAGCTATGTCCAGTATCAAGGGCATCGGTTGTCGGCTGCTGTTCTCGACAAGGAAGTTTTATCGGCCGTGACTAAGTTTGCGAATAAGCAGGGGGACCCAGTTGGTTATTTCAATAATCAGGGCTTTCGATTAAGTCAGTCTAATACGGACACCACTGATAATTTCAAGTTGTTACGCTTGAATCCAGTCGTCGATCCGGAGTGGTATCTCAACCACGATATTAACTTTTTAAATGTCTTCAATCGTGATAAGGAGCAGGTCTATCGAGAAGAGTTTGCCGGCTCGCTGAGCTTTGTTCGTAATAATCCGCGGGCCCTAGATACCATGCTCACGGGAATTACCAAGCAGACGGGGATCCGGACCTTTCTAAAGGAAGCGGGGCTCAGTGGCGTGAAGACGTATGCCTTTGGGGATGGATTCAATGACTTACAAATGTTTGACGAGGTTGATGTTCCGATTGCGATGGGAAATGGGGTCTATCAGGCGAAGCATCAAGCAGCCTATGTCACCGGAACCAACACGACGGATGGCATTGTTACCGGTCTACGACATTTCGGATTAATTAAATAATTTTGGATATTAAAAAACTTCCGGTCTGAGTGCCGGAAGTTTTTTTAGTGGCCTGGATTAGTTGTCTAACTTTGCTTTGATGTTGGCCAGGGTAACGGCAGACGTGTCGTTGAAGACCATGTCAGCGGCAGCCAATTCTGTATCATTACCAATCCCAACAGAAGTTTCGCCGGCAGCATTAATGGCGGCAACCCCGGCCGCAGCATCTTCTACCCCAATACATTGTTCTGGTTTGAGGTCGAGTAGTGCTGCCCCTTTGGTGTAGATTTCTGGATCGGGCTTGCCGTGAGTCAAGCTGGCTGGGTCGACCACCTTAGGAAAGTAATCGGCCAATTCTAGTTTGCCCAGGACACGGGGGGCATTCTTTGAGGCCGAGGCAAGAGAAAGTTGATACCCATTAGCGCGCAGGCTGTCAAGGAAGTCCTTCATCCCCGGAAGAATGTTGGCGGGCGTCATCTTATCGACCTCGGCAATATAATTGGTGTTCTTTTGAGTGGCCAATTTTTCTTTTTCGGCAGTAGAAAAGTCGTTTTCTTTACCACCGGCCTTAAGAATCATTTCAAGTGAATCCATTCGGCTAATTCCCTTTAGGGCATTACCCAGTTCGGTGCTCCAAGCGATGTCGAGGGAATCGGCCAATTGATGCCAAGCGTTACCGTGGAGAATTGAGGTGTCGGTGATGACACCGTCGAGATCGAATACGAAACCTTTAATATCAGCAAATTTTGTCATAAAAAACACTCCTTTAATAGGTGATTGTGACCGGTTTGTTAGGGGTCAAGGTGACGGCTTTCGTCATTACCGTGAGCGTTGCTGCGTGGTCGGCGGAAACCGTTATTTGATGATGATTAATCGTGAATGAGTAGCGAATTCCCCGTATTTGTTGTTTGAAGGCAATTTCATGCCATTTATAGGGGAGGTGCGGGGTGATGGTCAGCTCGGTCGCTAGGCTATCGACACCGGCATAGTAGCGCGTGGCGAGAAAGGTCACCGCGCCCATGACGCCAAGATGGATTCCCTCGGCTGTTGTCCCCCCTTGAATGTCGTAATAATCCGATAGGAGGGCCTGGGAGAAGAATTGCCAGGATTGGTCCATGTTACCAGCCATCGCGGTTAGAGCCGCGTATACGACTCGAGAAAGGGTCGATCCATGGGTGGTGCGGTCTAAATAGAATTGTAGATTCTTAAGGAGGGCACCTTCGGGCAGTGGATAACCCAACTGAGCCATCAGCGACTTAACCTCCTCGGCATCCAAACTGTAAAACGCCATTAGGGCATCGGCCTGCTTGGCAACTTGATAGGTGTCGGGGCTCTTGCCTTCGGCCTTTAATATGCGGTCCATCCGTGAAATATCGCCGTATTTGGCGCGATATTTCTGAAAATCAAGCGTTGGCAGTTTGAAGTAACCTTCAAATTGGCCAATGATGGCGTCATCATTAAGGTCCAGCTTGAGATGATGTCGGATCTCGTCAATCTGTTTCAAGCTGGCCGCCGTGAAATCAGTCTTGGTATCAACGGCCTTCAGGGTGGCCACAGATTGGTCCTGGCGAATGGCGGTCAGTTGATTAAAGAGCCAGGTGACCATGATGTTGGTGTAGGCGTTGTTGGCGAGGCCAGTTGAGGATGCATTCGGATAATTTTCATGGAATTCGTCTGGTCCCATCACCTCGTCGATGGTGTATCGCTTGGTCTTGCGGTCATACTTAGCCTTGCTAATCCAAAATTTTGAAATTTCTTGAATCATCTCTAGGCCGTACTTTTGCATGAAGTCCTGATCGCCGGCAATTCGGCAGTACATGATGACATTATAGGCGATGGCCAGGGAGACATGTCGTTGCAGAGAAGAGTAATCTGGGTCCCAGGTATTGGTCAGCGGATTTAAATGCACCGTTTGTGATTGCTCGTCACCGGTTGTTCCGGATTGCCAAGGAAACATTGCGCCATCGAATCCGGCCGCGGCAGCATTTTCTTTGGCTGCCGGTAGGCGACGATAGCGATACATCAGTAGTTGGCGAGTTAACTGGGGGTCGTGGAGTGTGAATACGGGCAGATCGAACATTTCATCCCAGAAGACGTGGCCACGGTAGGCCTCACCATCGAGTCCCCGAGCGTTGATTGAGGCATCAATCTTCCCTGAAGAGATGGCTTGGACGGCCGAGAAGAGATGATACAAATTGACTCGCATCAGTTTTTGGCTGGTCATGTCACGGTCAATTTGGATATCCAGGTCATCCCAGCGGTCTTGCCAATACTGAGTGCTACTGGATAGCGTATCCCTGAAGCTGGCCAGCTGACTTTCCTTAGCGGCGTGGTCGAGCAGGTTCCCGTCAGTTTCACGACTCGTGAAGAGCACAATATTTTTTTCAAAGGTGTAGGTTTGGTTAGCCTGAACATCGAGCGTCCGCATCTGCCGCGCCTGTTGATCGGCGTGAGGGAACTGGGTGTCTGGTAAGGAAAGGGCATGGCCATCACCTGTAAGTCGCGATCCCAAGACCACGTCGACTTTCGATGAGCGGGTTTGGCCCTCAAGAAAGATGGCATCGTCATTCTGACTAGTCCCGGTGACCTGAATGTGGTGTTGGTCAAATGCCCGATAGCGTTCAACGTTATCATTAATAACGTTGCCATCAATGGCCGAGTACACCTGAACGGTTCCCGAAAAGTTCAGTGGGGTAATCCGATACTGGATACCCAATCGATGCCAGTTTTTAAAGTCCGCGATTTTTTTGGTTTCCACCTTGAGTGAGTGCCCCGTTGACAGTTGAACCAGCATGGTCGTCGTCAGCACCCCAGTGTGTAGGTCGAGGCTTCGATAGATGTCTTGAATGTCCGCTGCCTTAATTTGGAATGGCGACTGATGATCGACCCCAAAGGATAGGGCCTGGGCATTGGGCAGGTTAACCAGGTCTTCATTCTTAACGTTGCGTCCATTCAGATTGGTTGTGAGTTGGTCGTAGAGGCCAGCCGTATACATGCCAGGATAGTTATCCTGGTCGGCATGTGACTCGGTATAGGCCCCCCGCAGGCCAAAGAACCCATTGCCAATCGTCAACATGGCTTCCTGACCATAATTACGCTTGCCTTGATATTGACCATAATAATCCAGATGCCAGGTCAGGTACTCGCGCTTAGCGTCCAAGGCGGCCTTGACGCCTGCCTTACCAATGCTTTGGCGGCTAACAACCGGAATATTCAGCATGTTTGCGATGGCTAAGCCAATATCGATTCGTTGATGATTGATGCCGACAACGGTATCCGAAAATGGATAGCTGAGGGCGTTATCGACGATCCCACCGTCAACGTCTAAACCGGCAAGTTTGGTCCGCAGGTTCTCTAGGTTTTCCCCGATAGGTTGTTCAGGGTTATACGTAATGATAAATTGTCGCTGCGTGGGACTGTCAGTCGGTTGATAATTAACCTCGAGTGAATCGTCTAAAACATGTAGCGTGATTAATTTCAAACTTCCTCATCATCCTTCCTGCTAACAATTAAAGCTTTGTCCACCTCCAAGTCTAGGGGATATTGACCGCGATCGCAATTATTCACCTTGAAAAATGATAAAATTATCTTCTTTGCAATTGTTGTTATATCGGAAATGCAACCGATTGCATCACGTTAAGTGGCTCTGGATACCGTCCTGCCGTTGATATAAAAAAATACTTCGTCGTTTTGGACGAAGTAGGTGAGTGAAATTTTAATTGACGACATACAGAGGGGCATCGTCGTTGGCAACGCGCACGGCATTGTTAGCAACGATATTTGCCATGGCATCGCGAGCTTCCACCGTGGCATTGCCAATGTGTGGGGTTAAAACGACGTTATCCAAGGCCTTGAAACCATCGGCAACCTTTGGCTCGGCTTCATAGACGTCGAGGGCGGCGCCACTAATGGTGTGATTTTTCAGGGCGGTTAGGAGGGCAGCCTCATCAATCACCGGTCCCCGCGCGGCGTTGATCAAGACAGCGCCAGGTTTCATTTCGGAAAAGGCTTTGGCATCGATCAGGTGGTGGGTGGCATCATTCAGCGGACAGTGGAGGGTTAGGACATCGCTGCTCTTTATCAGCTCCGGTAATGAGACAAATTCCGCTGGAATGGCGGCGGCTACGTCGTCCGGTAAGGGATGCCGCTGCGTGTAGATGATGCGCATATCGAAGGCGGCCATTCGTTTAGCAACAGCCTGGCCAATTTGGCCCATGCCAACGATCCCTAAGGTCTTTCCGGCCAGCTCATGACCCAAGAAGAAGAGTGGCGACCAGCCGGAGAAACCAGCGCCGCGCATCAAACGGTCGCCTTCCATCATTCGATGGGAGAGGCTAATGATTAGACCGGTCGTGACCTCGGCAGTAGAGGTTGTGGAGACGCCTGGTGTATTGGTAACCGGAATGCCTTTTTGACGAGCATAGGCGACATCAATATTGTTAAAGCCGGCCCCATAATTAGCAATGAGCTTTAATTGTGGATCGGCATCGATGATTTCTGCATCTACGTGGGTGGACAATGGCGTGATTAAAAAGTCCTTACCTGGAATGCGTTGTAGCAATTCTGCCTTGGTAATCAGGCCTTCACCAGAATAACTATCAACTGCCAATCCAGCATCCTTCAAAATTGCTAAGGCCTTTGCAGGGATTGGTGCCGTCACTAACACTTGTTTCATAAACGGTCACTCCTTTAATAGATTTTAACTCAATTTAATTGTAACCGTTTCCAGAAATGAAAGCACCCATCTCGTTACTTTCTTTCGATTAACCTGACCAAACGTGGTAAGATTTGTCATATGTCATTGATTGGAGAGGGGGGACGCATGTGAAGATGTTCAAGGCCTGGTTATGGATGGTTTCACTGTCGGGATTGATTATTGGCGTGACCATTTGGTTAATGGTCTCTTGGGCCGATCTCATCTGGTTAAAAGCCTTGATCGGACTGGTCGGGATGGCCACAGCAACAGCCGCCGACTTAGCGGCTCTTTGGCTGACCTGGGGGCGCCATCGGCCATTGTCACCAAGAGAAGATGAGGATGTTGATGACCATGAGACACAAAAAAAGCCATTACGATAAGTCGCAATGGCCAAAGAGTAAGGTTACAACATAATTGGGGGATTATGTTGTAAAAAAATTTCATCTACTTTGGGGGAGTAAAATGAAATCTGTCTGTTGAATGAGGACAGAAACCTCACGAACAAGTAAAAGTTTCCTCATACATGCCCGCAACCATATAGTACCGCACATTTTATGAAATTGCTATCAAAAAATATATAATAACTAAACATCTAAGTTACTAACTAATGGAAAGCGCGCGCTAACAGGATCGGCCGATTCGGCCATGTTAGTAAGGTTGGACAACAAAAAGGGAAGGGTCGAACAAGTGAAAACTAAATTATGGAAAATCGGTGGTTTTAGCGGCTGGGGTTGGGTCATGATTCTCTTAGTCCTATTGAACTTTGTTCAGTTGCCGGCTTTGTTTCTGAAGCATGGGCCACTGTGGCAATTAATTGGTTGGAGTGTCTTATATGTGGTTGGCTTTGTTCTAACCGCCGTGATTGGTTTTTGGGCCTGGCGGCATTTTCGTCCCCGGCCATGGCAACGGTTAACGAGGAAAGACTGGTGGCTCATGGTTCGAGCCTACGGTTTCATTCTGTTGGTTGAGGCGCTTTTGGGCCTGGTGAACAACTTGCTCTACCATGAAACGAGCACGGCCAATAACCAAGCTATTTCACAAATCATGGGTCGGAGCTCATTGACCATGATCATGCTAAGTGTGACGGCCGTTTTGGCTTCACCGGTCGTTGAAGAACTGACTTTTAGAGGGGTTTTGCTGGATGGTTGTTTTTCACAGAACTCATTCTGGCTACCGATTATGATTAGTGGGGCCGCGTTCTCCATTCCACATATGAGTGATAATCCCGTGAGCTGGGTGATCTATGCGGTGATGGGCGGCACGTTTGCCTATGTTTACCGCAAAACGGATAAGCTGCAAAGTACGGTTATTCTTCACGCATTTAATAATCTGGTTGCCGTTGGTCTGATGTTCCTAAGCCTTAAATAGAAAATGATAGAAGAAGCCTCGCAATTCATTTGAATTGCGAGGCTTCTTTGTGAGAACAACTTAAAGAGTCTTGTCGACTTCCTTAGCGATTTTACGATTATTGCTGACTTCGTCGAGCTGTTGCTTGACGGTCACCAGTTTGGTCATCATGCTGTTGATTTCATCATCAGACATGCCAAGCAATGACTGACATTGACCAATTCGTGCGTAGACTTCATCACGTTTAGCCGTAGCCATATCAGTGAGGTGAATCAGCACTTGCCGTTCATCGGTGCGACTGCGGACACGTTCAACCCACCCTTGCTTTTCCAAGCGTTTTAGCAAAGGCGTCAGGGTTCCACTATCAAGTTCAAGTCGGTCGCCCAGCTGGTGAACGGTGAGTGGTGCATCTTCCCATAACACCAATAAAGCAATGTATTGGGGATAGGTTAAACCAAAGGGTGCCAGGGCGCTTTGGTAAAAATGGTTAAACTTCTTGCTGGCAGAGTAAATGGAGAAACAGAGCTGTTCATCCAATAATACAGGTGAAACATTTGACATGGCACAGGCCTCCTTTCAATTACTTTCGAGAGTATTGTATACAATTAAATTGTCACTTGCAAGCCAAAGCCTCTAAAAGACTGACCTCAAAAAAAGAGTCGCAAAACAAACTGTGTGACAATTATGACGGGAGTGTCAAATTTTTTGTGTAAATGGAAGTCCTCTCCCATTAGCTAGCTTCTAATACATGGATTCTAACGTATCT